>NZ_RXHW01000012.1:0-188040 GCF_005930585.1 Pseudomonas sp. FSL W7-0098 | reverse complement strand
CGCCAGCCGCGATGGGCCATGGATGGCCCGTCGCGGCGTGCCCCCATAACAGTGCCGGAGTGAGGGCACCGGCGAGCCTGGGCGAGGCGGCCGTATGGTAGGGCGAGGACTTTTTGGTTCCTTTTTGGTCCTTCAAAAAGGGACTCGCCGTAAGGGCGAAACCACTATTTCAGTTGGACGCGGATGCTGGATATGTACGCTGTGGGTCAGTTGTTTTGCAACGTTTACTTACCGTAACACCGCGCCGTCTGCATCGCAGGCAAGCCAGCTCCCACAGGTTTAGCGTCGCATAGAAATCCTGAGTATTTACAACTTCCACATGATTTGTGGTGCAACAAAAAAACCCGTGAAGGCCAGGCCTCCACGGGGTTTTGGGTACCACTGTTAACGCTTAGCCAACCAGGCCCAGGGTTGCCTGTTGCACCAGCTGCAGCATCGGCTGCGGGTAGACACCCAGGAAGAACACCAGTACCGAGACCGCCAGCAGCATCACACCGCCCGCTTTCTGTTCCCAGTTCAGCGGTGCATCGTGGCGATGCAGTTTCGGCTCGACCAGGTACAGGGTCACCATCACACGCAGGTAGTAGAACACGCCAATGGCGCTACCCAGGATCAGGGAACCCACCAGCCACCATTGGTGAGCTTCAACACCGGTGGCAATGATGTAGAACTTGCCGATAAAGCCGGCGGTCAGCGGGATACCCGCCAGCGACAGCATCATCACGGTCATCACCGCAGTCAGGTACGGACGACGCCAGAACAGGCCGCGGTACTCGTACAGGGCGTCGGCGTCACGGCCTTTGTACGGCGAGGACATCAACGTGATCACACCGAATGCACCCAGGCTGGTCAGCACATAGGTGATCAGGTACACGCCGATGGCTTCCATGGCCATGCCTTTGCTCGCCACCAGGGCGATCAGCAGGTAGCCAAAGTGAGCGATGGACGAGTAACCCAGCAGACGCTTGAGGTTGTTCTGGGTCAGTGCCAGCAGGTTACCGAACAGGATCGAGGCAATCGCGATCACGGTCAGGACATCGCTCATCACACCGGTGGTTGCCGATGGGGTGATCTGGAACAGACGCACCATCACGGCAAACACGGCAACTTTCGACGCGGTAGCCAGGAACGCGGCGACCGGCGCCGGAGCACCTTCGTATACGTCCGGCGTCCACAGGTGGAAAGGCACCAGCGACAGTTTGAAGGCCAGGCCCACCAGCATCATGCCCAGGCCCAGTTGGGCAATGGCGCTAGGAGCGCCAGTGGCCGCCAGGGCGTGACCGATACCGCTGAAGCTCAAGCTGCCGGCTTCGGCGTACAGCAAGGCCATGCCGAACAACAGGAACGCGGAACCGGCTGCCGACAGCACCATGTACTTGATGCCGGCTTCCAGGGAGCGCTTGTTGAAGAAGGCATAGGCCACGAGGCCGTAAACCGGTACCGAGAGCAGTTCCAGACCGATAAACAAACCGGCCAGGTGTTGCGCGCTGACCAGCACAATACCGCCGGTCGCTGCCAGCAGCATCAGCAGGTACAGCTCTTCGCGGTTGCCCGGATAGCCCGTGCCGCCTTCACCCAGGTAGGCGTGCGCCAGGGTGACGCAGGCCAGGGTCGCGACCAGGATCAGGCCGATATACAGATAGGCGAAGTTGTCCATCATCAACAGCGGGGTGACAGCCAGTGGAACAACTTTCAACGCCGGGAAGATCGACAACAGGGCCAGGTTAAGACCCGCCACCGAAAGCAGGAAGGTCTGTGAATGGTTGCGGCGCCACGCGATTGCCAGCATCACCACAACAACGGTGAGGCTGGTAATCAGCAGTGGAGCAAGCGCGATAAAGTGTTGGATCGTGAATTCCATAGCGCTCTTACCGGGCCGAAGCGAGTTGAGTGAAGGCGGTGCCGAGCCATTGCTGCACGCCATGCATGGTCGCAGCGGAGGTATCGAGGAACGGTTGTGGGTACACGCCGATAAACACCAGCAATACCGCCAGACCGAGCACCATGATCAGTTCACGTGCATCCATACCGGCCAGTACATCGTCCGATTTGGATGGGCCGAAGTAGGCACGGTGAATCATGATCAGCGAGTAGACCGAACCAAACACCAGGCCGGTTGTGGCGATCGCGGTGACCCAAGGGAAGCTGGCAAACGAGCCAATCAGGATCAGGAACTCGCCGACAAAGTTGCCGGTGCCCGGCAAGCCCAGGGACGCCGCCGCGAAGAACAGGCTAATGGCTGGCAGGTAAGCGATCTTCGACCACAAACCACCCATTTCACGCATGTCACGGGTATGCAGACGCTCATACAACTGGCCGCTGAGGATAAACAGCGCAGCTGCCGAAACACCGTGGGCCAGCATCTGGATCACGGCGCCTTGCAGGGCCAGCTGACTGCCGGAGTAGATACCGATCAGCACGAAACCCATATGGGAAACGCTGGAGAACGCGATCAGACGCTTGATATCGGTTTGTGCGAACGCCAGGAAAGCACCGTAGAAAATCCCGATCAGACCCAGGGTCATGGCGATCGGCGCAAACTCGGCCGAGGCATTCGGGAACAGCGGCAAGGCGAAACGCAGCAAGCCATACGCAGCGGTCTTCAACAGGATACCGGCCAGGTCCACAGAACCTGCGGTAGGTGCCTGTGCGTGAGCATCCGGCAGCCAGGAGTGGAACGGTACGACCGGCAGCTTCACGGCGAAAGCAATGAAGAAGCCCAGCATCAGGATGTACTCGGTGGTGAGCGACATCTTGGTTTTCAGCAACTCGGCGTAACTGAAGGTAATCACGCCGGTGTTGTTGAAGTTGACCAGCACCAGACCCAGGATCGCCACCAGCATGATCAGGCCGGAAGCCTGAGTGAAGATGAAGAACTTGGTGGCGGCGTAGATACGGGTTTTCTTGCCGTCCGACGAGCTATGACCCCAGAGCGCGATGAGGAAATACATCGGCACCAGCATCATTTCCCAGAAGAAGAAGAACATGAACAGGTCGATGGCGAGGAACACGCCAACCACACCGCCCAGGATCCACATCAGGTTCAGGTGGAAGAAGCCCACGTGACGCTGAATTTCTTTCCACGAACACAGCACCGACAGCACACCGAGCAAGCCGGTGAGCAGGATCATCAGCAGCGACAGGCCGTCCAGCGCCAGGTGCACGCTGATACCGAAGCGGGCAATCCAGGTGTGCTGGAACTCAAGGGCCCAGGTCGGGTCGGCGCCAGGCGCCGGTGCAAATGAGTAGTTCCCCTGGGACCACAGCCAAAGGCCGAGGGCAAGCTCAAGGGACATGGTCAGCAACGCAATCCAGCGTGGCAGGGTAGAGCCGAAGCGCTCACCCAGCCAGCACAGCAGGCCGCCGATAAAGGGGATCAGGATTAGCCAAGGCAGAATCATGACGGGCTCAATTCCTTTCGCAAAGTCGAAGGTTCATATCAGACCGCTACCAGCACGATGGCGCCCATGACCAGTACAGCACCGGCGGCCATGGATGCAGCGTACCAACGCAGTTGACCGGTTTCGCTGCGGCTCAGGGCGTTATGCCCGGCCTTGGCCATCTTCGGGATCAAACCAATGGTCTGGTCCAGAGGATCTTTGGCCAGCAAGCGGCAGATCAACAGGTACGGTTTGACGAACAGTTTGTCGTACAGCCAGTCGAAGCCCCAGGCAGCGAACCACCAGGCTGACAGGAAGCGACCGATGCCGCTGTTGGCGACGGCGCTTACAAAGCGACGCTTGCCCAGGTACAGCAGGGCAGCCAGCAGGATACCGGCCAGGGCGATGGCACCCGAGGCGATTTCCAGGCTGTGCTTGGCTTCACCGCCAGCATGGCCAACGCTTTGTGGCAGTACACCGGCCAGTGGCGGGGTGATCATGGCGCCGATAAAAGTCGACAGTACGATCAGCACGCTCAGTGGCAGCCAGTAGGTCACGCCGTGGCCTGCATGGGCTTCAGTCTTGGCTTCACCGTGGAACGTGACGAAGATCAGGCGGAAGGTGTACAGCGAGGTCATGAACGCACCGACCAGACCGGCATACAACAGTTCGTTGTTACCGCTGGCGAAGGCTTCCCAGAGGATTTCGTCCTTGGAGTAGAAACCGGCCGTCAGCAATGGCAAGGCAGACAGCGCCGCGCCACCGACGATAAAGCTGGCGTAGGCCAATGGCAGTTTTTTCCACAGGCCGCCCATCTTGAAGATGTTCTGCTCGTGATGGCAGGCAACGATGACCGCACCGGAGGCAAGGAACAGCAGCGCCTTGAAGAAGGCGTGGGTCATCAGGTGGAAGATCGCGCCGTCCCAGGCACCCACGCCCAATGCCAGGAACATGTAGCCGATCTGGCTCATGGTCGAGTAGGCAAGGATACGTTTGATGTCGGTTTGTACCAGTGCGGCGAAACCGGCCAGTACCAGGGTCACACCGCCGACGATGCCCACCAGGTGCAGCACTTCAGGTGCCAGGGTGAACAGGCCGTGGGTACGGGCAATCAGGTACACACCGGCGGTTACCATGGTTGCGGCGTGGATCAGTGCCGAAACCGGGGTAGGGCCGGCCATCGCGTCTGCCAGCCAGGTTTGCAGCGGCAGTTGCGCGGATTTACCGACAGCACCACCCAGCAGCATCAGGGTTGCCAGCACGATCCAGAAATCACCGGCCTGGAACTTCTGCGGTGCCAGCACCAGCAGTTCCTTGATGTTCAGCGTGCCCAGTTGCTGGAACAGGATAAACAGGCCGATGGCCAGGAACACGTCGCCGACACGGGTCACGATAAAGGCTTTGAGTGCCGCGTTGCCGTTGTTGCGGTTGCTGTAGTAGAAACCGATCAACAGGTACGAGCACAGGCCCACGCCTTCCCAGCCGAAGTACACGAACAGCAGGTTATCGGCCAGGATCAGGAACAGCATGCTGGCGATAAACAGGTTGGTGTAGGCAAAGAAACGCGAGTAGCCGTCTTCACCGCGCATGTACCACGAGGCGAAGACATGGATCAGAAAGCCCACGCCGACCACGACACCGAGCATGGTGACCGACAGGCCGTCCAGGTGCAGGGCGAAGTTGGGCTTGAAGCCTTCTACCGAGATCCACTGCCACAGTACTTGTGTGTACTCGCCGCCGGGTGGCGGCGCGACATTGAATTGCCAGATCACAAACGCGGCCACGATGGCCGAAAGGCCAATGGAGCCGACGCCGATCAGCGCCGAGAGGTTTTCGCTGAAGCGTCCACGGGAGAACGACAGCAGCAAAAAGCCGATCAGGGGGAATACGAAAGTCAGAAAGAGAAGGTTCATCCGCGCATCTCACTGGCAGCATCGATATCAAGCGTATGGAAGCGGCGATACAGCTGCAGCAGGATCGCCAGGCCGATACTGGCCTCGGCGGCTGCCAGGGTGATCACCAGGATGAACATGACCTGTCCATCCGGCTGCGCCCAGCGTGCACCGGCAACGATGAAGGCCAGAGCAGCGGCGTTCATCATGATTTCCAGACTCATCAATACGAAGAGAATGTTGCGACGTACCATCAGGCCAACCAGACCGAGGCAGAACAGGATGCCGGCAACGGCCAAACCATGTTCGAGAGGTATTCCTGGCATGTTATTGCTCCTTCGCCTCAGTACGGCCCAAGTGGAACGCCGTCACAGCTGCAGCAAGCAGCAGCATCGAGGCGAGTTCGACCACCAGCAGATACGGGCCGAACAGGCTGATGCCCACGGCTTTTGCATCAATGGTGGTTTGACCGATTGCCGCACCGCTCGGGTGAGCGAACAGCACGTAGAGCAATTCGGCCAGCAGGATGGCGGACAGAATGCTCGGCCCGATCCAGATGCCCGGCTTGAGCCAGTGGCGTTCTTGCGTCACCGAGGCGGGGCCCTGGTTGAGCATCATCACCACGAACACAAACAGCACCATGATGGCACCGGCGTAGGCGATCACTTCGAGCACACCGGCAAAGGGTGCGCCCAGGCTAAAGAACGTCATCGCCACGGCAATCAGCGAAATAATCAGGTAGAGCAGGGCGTGCACAGGGTTGGTGTTGGTGATCACGCGTAGCGTGGACACGACAGCGACACCCGATGCGAAATAGAAAGCGAATTCCATCGTTCTTCCTTAAGGCAGCAAGCTCTTCACGTTGATCGGCTCGGCTTCGTTCTGGGCAGCGCCTTTCGGCTTGCCTTCCACGGCCATACCCGCAACACGATAGAAGTTGTAATCAGGGTTCTTACCGGGACCGGAGATCAGCAGATCTTCTTTCTCGTACACCAGATCCTGACGTTTGAACTCGGCCATCTCGAAATCCGGTGTCAGCTGGATCGCGGTGGTCGGGCAGGCTTCCTCACACAGGCCGCAAAAAATGCAGCGTGAGAAGTTGATGCGGAAGAATTCCGGGTACCAACGGCCATCTTCGGTTTCGGCTTTTTGCAGCGAGATGCAGCCGACCGGGCACGCCACGGCGCACAGGTTGCAGGCTACACAGCGCTCTTCGCCGTCCGGGTCGCGGGTCAGGACAATCCGGCCACGGTAGCGCGGCGGCAAGTACACCGGTTCTTCCGGATACTGCAGCGTGTCACGCTTGCGGAAGGCATGGCCAAACACCATCACCAAGCTGCGAAGCTGGGTGTAGGTGCCATGCACGATGTCAAACAGATACTTGAACATGGGTCTCTATCCTCACTGAACCGCGCCGGCAGGCGTGTTCAACAACACGACTGCGGCGGTCACCAGCAGATTGATCAGGGTCAGCGGCAGGCAGAACTTCCAGCTGAAGTCCATCACTTGGTCATACCGTGGGCGCGGAATGGAAGCGCGCAGCAGGATGAAGATCATGATGAAAAACGCGGTCTTCAGAGCGAACCAGATAAACGGAATCTGGGGCAGCAGACCGAAAGGTCCGTGCCAGCCACCGAAGAACAAAGTCACCAGCAACGCCGAGATCAACACGATCCCGATGTACTCACCCACGAAGAACATGCCCCATTTCATGCCGGCGTATTCAATGTGGTAACCATCGGCCAGTTCCTGTTCCGCTTCCGGCTGGTCGAAGGGGTGACGGTGAGTCACGGCCACGCCAGCGATAAAGAAGGTCAGGAAACCGAAGATCTGCGGGATGATGAACCACAGGTTCTGCGCTTGATATTCAACGATGTCGCGCATGTTGAACGAGCCAACCTGCACCACGATGCCCATCAGCGCCAGGCCCATGAACACTTCGTAGGACACGGTTTGCGCCGAGGCACGCAAGGCACCCAGCAGGGCGAACTTGTTGTTGCTCGACCAGCCGGCGAACAGCACCGCATAGACCGACAGACCGGCCATGGCGAAGAAGAACAGGATACCGACGTTCAGATCCGCCACGCCCCAGGTCGGGGTGATCGGGATAATCGCAAAGGCGATCAGCAAGGCACTCATGGCCACAACCGGCGCCAGGGTGAAAATCGCCTTGTCGGCAAACGGTGGGGTCCAGTCTTCCTTGAAGAACATCTTGATCATGTCGGCTGCGATCTGGAACGCACCGAACGGGCCCACGCGGTTCGGACCGTAACGGTCCTGCCACAGGGCCAGCAGGCGACGTTCAACCCAGCTCAGCAGCGCGCCGCACACCACTACGGCGAGCAGGATTACCACGGCTTTGACCACCGAGATAATCACGTCGATCACTTCAGGCGTAAACCAGGTCATTGGGCTGCCTCCTGCAAACCGTCAACGGTAAGGCCAAAGATCGCTGGCGGGATACCGGCCAGGCCTGCTGGCAGTGCCACCAGACTGGCACCCAGCTCTTCATTGATACGCAGTGGCAGACGCAGGGTCACACCGGCAACGTTGAGGCTGAGCAGGGCGCCATCGTTGACACCCAGGCGGTCGGCTTCGGATTTGGCCAGTGCGATATAAGCGGCTGGAATGCGTTCTTGCACCGGTGCGGCTTTCGAAGAGTTCTCTTCGCTGCCCAGCAGATGGTAGAACGGCACGACTTGCCAGGTGCCGCGAGCCGGGTTGAACGCGCCCGGAATATTGGCGAACCAATTCAGCGAGTCGCCCTTGCTTTCGATCAGGCGGATGCCCGGGTCGCCCGCACGGATATGACCACCCACTTCGTCCTGGAACTTGTTCCAGGCTTGTGGCGAGTTCCAGCCCGGCGACCAGGCGAACGGCACTTGTTGGCGCGGTTCGACGGAGCCCGAGTAACCTTCCATGGAGAAGGCGAACGCGGTGTCCGGGTCTTGCGGGGTGCGCGGTTCGTGCACGCTGATATTGGCGCGCATGGCAGTACGGCCGCTGTAGCGCAAAGGTTCGCGCGCCAGCTTCATGCCTTTGATACGGAATGCTGCCGACGGTGCCGCATCAACGATGCCGGCCAGTTCTGGCGTGCTTGCCGCTGTTTGCTGTGTCACGTGATCGAGCAGGGTCCAGTCAACCGCCTTGTTCAGCAGGGTGCTGCGCAGGGCGTGCAACCAGCGCCAGCCTTCGTGGATCAAGTTGCTCGAATCGAGGTAGCGCGGCTCGAACACCTGGAAGAAGCGTTGGGCACGACCTTCCTGACTCACCAGCGTACCGTCGCCTTCAGCAAAGCTTGCCGCTGGCAGAACCAGATCGGCACGGTCGGTGGTTGCGGTCTTCTGATGATCGGCAACGATCACCACTTTGGCCGCGTCCAGTGCTGCGTTGACCTTGACCGCATCGACACGGGTAAACAGATCGTTTTCCAGTACCACGATGGCGTCTGCTTTACCGTCGATCACTGCTTGCAATGCAGCGTCTACCGATTCGCCGCCGAGCATGGCCAGACCGAGGCTGTTGGCTTCCGGCACGACCAGGCTGATGGAGCCGGCTTTCTCACGCAGGTGCAGCGCCTTGGCGATGTTACCTGCGGCTTCGATCAGGGCCTTGGAGCCCAGCGAGGTACCGGCAATGATCAATGGGCGTTTGGCTGCAAGCAGGGCGTCGGCGATGCGTTTGGCCAGCTCCAGGGCTTCAGCGTCCAGGCCGGCAACGGCAGGGGCGCTGGCGTCGATGGCGTGAGCCACGGCGAAACCGATACGGGCCAGGTCATCCGGCGCAGCGTGTACGCATTCTTCAGCCACGTCGTCGAGCTTGGTTTCAGCCAGGCTGGCAATAAACAGCGGGTTCAGCGCGTGCTGACCGATGTTTTTCACCGCAGCGTCGAGCCACGGCTGAACGCGCATGGCGTCGGCCATTTCTTCAGCTTTGCCCTTGACCGACTGACGCAGCGACAGCGCCATACGGGCGGCGGTCTGGGTCAGGTCTTCACCCAGTACGAAGATGGCGTCGTGATCTTCGATCTCGCGCATGTTCGGGACGGGCAGCGGGCTGTCTTTCAAGACTTGCAGCACCAGGCGGATGCGCTCCAGCTCACCGGCTTCGATACCCGAGTAGAAGTGCTCGGCACCGACCAGCTCGCGCAACGCGTAGTTGCTTTCGAGGCTGGCGCGCGGCGATCCGATACCGACGATGTTACGACCGCGCAACAGATCGGCGGCTTTATCCAGTGCAGCGTCAACGCTCAGTTTGCTGCCGTCGGCCAACAATGGCTGACGTGGGCGGTCGGTGCGGTTGACGTAGCCATAGCCAAAACGGCCACGGTCACACAGGAAGTACTGGTTAACCGAACCGTTGAAACGGTTTTCGATGCGACGCAGTTCACCGTAACGCTCGCCCGGGCTGATGTTGCAGCCGCTGGAACAACCGTGGCAGATGCTTGGTGCAAACTGCATGTCCCATTTGCGGTTGTAACGCTCGGAGTGAGTTTTGTCGGTGAACACACCGGTCGGGCAGACTTCTGTGAGGTTGCCCGAGAACTCGCTTTCGAGCACGCCGTCTTCAACGCGACCGAAGTACACGTTGTCGTGGGCGCCGAATACACCGAGGTCAGTGCCGCCCGCGTAGTCTTTATAGAAACGCACACAGCGATAGCAGGCGATGCAGCGGTTCATTTCGTGGGAAATGAACGGGCCGAGTTCCTGGTTCTGGTGAGTACGCTTGGTGAAGCGATAACGGCGCTCGTTGTGGCCGGTCATCACGGTCATGTCTTGCAGATGGCAGTGGCCGCCCTCTTCGCACACAGGACAGTCGTGCGGGTGGTTGGTCATCAGCCATTCAACAACGCTGGCGCGAAACACTTTCGCTTCTTCGTCGTCGATGGAAATCCAGCTACCGTCGGTGGCCGGAGTCATGCATGACATGACGATACGACCACGCTTGTCGTTCTCGTCGGTGTACTGCTTGACGGCGCATTGGCGGCAGGCGCCAACACTGCCCAGGGCAGGGTGCCAGCAGAAATACGGGATATCGAGGCCCAGCGACAGACATGCCTGTAACAGGTTGTCTGCCCCATCGACTTCGAGATCTTTGCCGTCTACGTGGATAGTGGCCATGGTTCAAAGGTCTTCGTTGGCCCGGTGTCAGCGGGCGTGGCTAATGGAATCTTGTTATGCGTTCGAAGCAACCCAGCCTTACGGCGTTATCGAACGATCAGAAGGGGGCACGGACCCCCTTCATTCAGAGCGTTACGCGCCGATAACAATCGGGCGTGCCAGAGGTGGAACACCGGGTTTTGCTTGCGCAATACCGGCTTCGAACTCTGGACGGAAGTACTTGATCGCGCTGCCCAACGGTTCCACGGCGCCCGGTGCGTGAGCACAGAACGTCTTGCCAGGGCCGAGGAAACCGACCAGACCCAGCAGGGTCTCGATATCGCCAGGCTGACCTTCGCCGTGTTCGATCGCCATCAGCAGCTTGACGCTCCACGGCAGACCATCACGGCAAGGGGTGCAGAAACCGCACGACTCACGGGCAAAGAACTGTTCCATGTTGCGCAGCAAGGAGACCATGTTGACGCTGTCGTCCACGGCCATGGCCAGGCCAGTACCCATACGGGTGCCAACCTTGGCGATGCCGCCGGCATACATTTGTGCGTCCAGGTGCTCGGGCAACAGGAAGCCGGTACCGGCGCCGCCTGGCTGCCAGCACTTGAGCTTGAAGCCGTCGCGCATGCCGCCGGCGTAGTCTTCGAACAGCTCGCGAGCGGTCACGCCGAATGGCAGTTCCCACAGGCCAGGGTTCTTCACTTTGCCGGAGAAGCCCATCAGCTTGGTGCCGTGGTCTTCGCTGCCTTCGCGGGCGAGGGATTTGTACCAGTCAACGCCGTTGCCGATGATGGCCGGTACGTTGCACAGGGTTTCCACGTTGTTCACGCAGGTCGGCTTGCCCCATACGCCCACAGCGGCCGGGAACGGCGGCTTGGAGCGCGGGTTGGCGCGACGGCCTTCGAGGGAGTTGATCAGTGCGGTTTCTTCACCGCAGATGTAACGCCCGGCGCCGGTGTGCACGAACAGTTCGAAGTCGAAACCCGAACCGAGGATATTCTTGCCCAGCAGGCCTGCTGCCTTGGCTTCTTCGACGGCACGGCGCAGATGCACCGCTGCAGTGGTGTATTCGCCACGCAGGAAGATATAGCCACGGTAGGTTTTCAGTGCGCGGGCACTGATCAGCATGCCTTCGATCAGCAGATGGGGCAGTTGCTCCATCAGCATGCGGTCTTTCCAGGTGTTGGGTTCCATTTCATCGGCGTTACACAACAGGTAACGGATGTTCATGGATTCGTCTTTGGGCATCAGCCCCCACTTCACGCCCGTCGGGAAGCCGGCACCGCCGCGACCCTTGAGGCCTGCGTCTTTCACGGTCTGGACGATATCGTCCTGGGCCATGTCGGCGAAGGCCTTGCGCGCAGCGGCGTAGCCGTCCTTGGCCTGGTACTCGTCGAGCCACACGGGCTCGCCGTCGTCACGCAGGCGCCAGGTCAGCGGGTGGGTTTCTGCCGAACGCTTGATCAGGTTGGCAGGACCGAAAGAAGTCAGGCTCATGGGTAGGCCTCCAACAACGTGGCGACGCCAGCAGGCTGCACGTCACCGAATGTGTCGTCGTCGATCATCAACGCCGGCGCCTTGTCGCAGTTGCCCAGGCAGCACACCGGCAGCAGCGTAAAGCGGCCGTCCGGGGTGGTCTGACCGAGGCCGATGCCCAGCTTGTTCTGGATTTCGCCGACCACGGATTCGTGGCCACCGATGTAGCAGACCATGCTGTCGCACACGCGGATGATGTGGCGGCCGACCGGCTGACGGAAGATCTGGCTGTAGAACGTAGCCACGCCTTCAACGTCGCTGGCAGGGATGCCCAGCAGTTCGCCGATGGCGTAAATCGCGCCGTCCGGCACCCAGCCGCGTTCCTTCTGAACGATCTTCAGGGCTTCGATCGACGCCGCGCGCGGGTCTTCGTAGTGATGCATCTCATGCTCGATGGCCGAGCGCTCGGTTTCGCTCAGGGCGAAACGGTCTGTCTGGATAAGCGTGCTGTTCATGCTTAGCGGTCCACGTCGGCCATAACGAAATCGATACTACCCAGGTACGCAATCAAGTCCGCGACCATTTCACCTTTGATCACCGAAGGGATCTGTTGCAGGTGCGGGAAGCTTGGGGTGCGAATCCGGGTGCGGTAGCTCATGGTGCCGCCATCGCTCGTCAGGTAATAACTGTTGATGCCCTTGGTCGCTTCGATCATCTGGAAGGATTCGTTGGCCGGCATCACCGGGCCCCACGAAACTTGCAGGAAGTGCGTGATCAAGGTCTCGATATGCTGCAGCGTGCGTTCTTTAGGCGGCGGCGTGGTCAGCGGGTGATCCGCCTTGTACGGGCCGGCCGGCATGTTGCGCATGCACTGCTCGATGATTTTCAGGCTCTGGCGCATTTCTTCGACGCGCACGATGCAACGATCGTAGGCATCGCCGTTGGCTGCCAGCGGGACTTCGAATTCGAAGTTCTCGTAGCCGGAATACGGGCGCGCCTTGCGGATATCGAAGTCACAACCGGTGGAGCGCAGGCCGGCACCGGTGACGCCCCATTCCAGGGCCTCTTTGGTGTTGTAGGCGGCAACGCCGATGGTACGACCACGCAGGATGCTGTTGTCCAGAGCGGCTTTCTGGTACTCGTCCAGACGCTTGGGCATCCAGTCGATGAACTCCTTGACCAGGCGATCCCAGCCGTTCGGCAGGTCGTGGGCAACGCCGCCGATGCGGTACCAGGCCGGGTGCAGACGGAAACCGGTGATGGCCTCGATCACCTTGTAAGCGCGCTGACGGTCGGTGAACGTGAAGAACACCGGGGTCATGGCGCCCACGTCCTGGATATAGGTACCCAGGAACAGCAGGTGGCTGGTGATACGGAAGAATTCGGCCATCATGATGCGGATGGTGTCGACCCGGTCAGGCACTTTGATACCGGCCAGCTTCTCGACCGAGAGCACGTACGGCAGGTTGTTCATCACGCCGCCGAGGTAGTCGATACGGTCGGTGTACGGGATGAAGCTGTGCCAGGACTGGCGTTCGGCCATTTTCTCGGCGCCACGGTGGTGGTAACCGACGTCAGGCACGCAGTCGACGATCTCTTCACCGTCCAGCTGCAGGATGATGCGGAAGGCACCGTGAGCCGAAGGGTGGTTCGGCCCCAGGTTGAGGAACATGTAGTCCTCGTTTTCACCGGAGCGTTTCATGCCCCAGTCTTCCGGGCGGAAGCGCGCGGCTTCCTCTTCCAGCTGCACCTTGGCCAGGGTCAGGCTGTACGGATCGAACTCGGTAGCACGGGCCGGGAAGTCCTTGCGCAGCGGGTGACCTTCCCAGGTCGGCGGCATCATGATGCGCGACAGGTGCGGGTGGCCTTTGAAATCGATGCCGAACATGTCCCAGACTTCACGCTCGTACCAGTTGGCGTTCGGCCAGATACCGGTCACGGTAGGGACACTCAGGTCTTTTTCAGACAGGGCCACCTTGATCATGACGTCGCTGTTACGTTCCAGCGACATCAGGTGGTAGAAGACGGTGAAGTCTGCACCCGATGGCAGGCCCTGACGCTTGGTACGCAGACGTTCGTCCACACCGTGCAGGTCATAGAGCATGACGTAGGGTTTTGGCAGGTTGCGCAGGAAGGTCAGTACTTCGACCAGTTTTGGGCGGCTAACCCAAAGCACCGGCATGCCGGTGCGCGTGGCCTGGGCGGTGAACGCCTCAGGGCCAAAACGGGTATTGAGTTCGACAACCACATCTTGGTCGTCAGCCTTGTAAGGCGGGATGTACAGAGCGGAGCCTGCAGTCATGGTTTTTTATCGCTTTCGGTCAACGTAAAGAATGAAGCCAGTGATTCGTTCTATTGAGTAGAAACGGCGCTGGATCAGACTTCGTCGGGGCTGCGCAGGTTGGTTACCTGAATACGCTGTTCGCGGCGCTGTTCCTTTTGCGATGGCATCTCGGCGCGGTACACGCCTTGTTCGCCAACGACCCAGGAAAGTGGGCGACGCTCCTGGCCAATCGACTCTTGCAAGAGCATCAAGCCTTGCAGAAAAGCCTCAGGGCGGGGCGGGCAGCCGGGTACGTAAACGTCCACAGGCAAGAACTTGTCGACCCCTTGAACCACGGAGTAGATGTCGTACATGCCACCGGAGTTGGCGCACGAACCCATGGAAATGACCCATTTAGGTTCAAGCATTTGCTCGTAGAGACGCTGGATGATCGGCGCCATCTTGATAAAGCAGGTCCCGGCAATAACCATGAAATCCGCCTGACGCGGCGAAGCCCGGATAACCTCGGCGCCAAAGCGCGCGATATCGTGGGGCGCCGTGAAGGCGGTGGTCATTTCCACATAGCAGCACGACAGGCCGAAGTTGTACGGCCACAGGGAATTTTTACGTCCCCAGTTGACCGTGCCGTTCAGCACGTCTTCGAGCTTGCCCATGAAAATGTTTTTGTGGACTTGATCTTCTAACGGATCGGCAACGGTTTCCCGTGTGCCGATCGGGTATTGCTCGTTAGGAGCATCCGGGTCGATCCTGGTGAGTTCGTATTGCATCGCCAAAGCCTCATTGTTTCAGCTTGGCCTGCCGCTTACGACGAGCTTCCGGTGCCCAATCAAGAGCACCCACCCGAAATAGGTAGACAAGGCCTGCCAACAGAATTGCTATGAAAACGAGAGCTTCGACGAATCCGGTCCAGCCGCTTTCGCGAACAGACACAGACCAGGCAAAGAGAAAGAGGGCTTCGATATCGAAGATCACGAACAGCATCGCGACCAGATAGAATTTGGCTGAGAGCCGCAAGCGGGCGCCACCGGTAGGTAGCATGCCGGACTCGAACGGTTCATTTTTGCTGCGACCCCAGGCTTTTGACCCAAGGAGGCTGGAGACGCCAAGCATGAAGGCACAGAGGCCGACAACGCCGAGAAGGAAAATGGCAAAGCCCCAGTTGTGGGCTATGAGTCCTGTCGCTTCGGGCATGCTGGAAATCCTTAACAGAGAGCAAAGGTCTCTGAGCTAGAAAAGGTGATAAAGCAGTGACGTTATGTCGCAGTGCTATTGATTGCCGGGATTTTATGGCTAAACACCCAGCAAGTAAATTTTCTAAGATGAATTAATTCAGTCCTTTAGTTGTAGAACCTCCATCAATGTCTATGCAGGCCTTGAACTGTGGGCGTTACAGCGTTTTTCAGTGTTTGTTTTTCAGTGTTCATGTATTCAACAAAAGCAACTCG
Organism: Pseudomonas sp. FSL W7-0098; assembly: GCF_005930585.1. Lineage (NCBI taxonomy): Bacteria > Pseudomonadati > Pseudomonadota > Gammaproteobacteria > Pseudomonadales > Pseudomonadaceae > Pseudomonas > Pseudomonas sp. FSL W7-0098. The sequence continues at coordinate 172,452 of NZ_RXHW01000012.1, read as the reverse complement.
TAATGATAATTAATATCGTTTGAGTGGTTATTTGTTGTGTCGCTATGTCGCAGGCCTGTAGAACTTGGCTTATATAAGCGCTGTTAGCAAGTTTGGAACTTGGCTTTTTAACCCGGTCTGGCGATCGAAGCATGGATCTGGGTCAGTGTTTTGTCGGATGGGCAGGGCAGCGGGATGTCTTTCTGTGGGAGCGGGCTTGCTCGCGATGCTGATAACTCGGTCCTCCAGGCAGGCGCGGTGATGCCATCGCGAGCAAGCCCGCTCCCACAGGGGAGGGGTGTACAAGTCGCCGGGCAAAAAAACGCCCCGAACCAGTCGGGGCGTCATGGGCATGGCATTGCGTTTGTTCTTTACAGGCTGGGCAATGGCCGTGGTTCCATTATCAGTGGAACTGTTCTTCTTCTGTAGAGCCGGTCAGGGCGGTAACCGAAGACGAACCACCCTGGATCACGGTGGTCATGTCGTCGAAGTAGCCAGTGCCCACTTCCTGCTGGTGCGCCACAAAGGTGTAGCCTTTGGCTGCGTCAGCAAATTCCTGCTCTTGCAGTTTCACGTAGGCGGTCATGTCGTTGCGGGCGTAGTCGTGCGCCAGGTTGAACATGCTGTGCCACATGTTGTGGATACCCGCCAGGGTGATGAACTGGTGTTTGTAGCCCATTGCCGACAGCTCGCGCTGGAATTTGGCGATGGTCGCGTCGTCCAGGTTTTTCTTCCAGTTGAAGGAAGGCGAGCAGTTGTACGACAGCAACTGGTCCGGGTATTCCTTTTTGATTGCTTCGGCAAAGCGGCGCGCTTCTTCCAGGTCCGGCTTGGCGGTTTCGCACCAGATCAGGTCGGCATACGGCGCGTAAGCCAGGCCACGGGCAATGGCTTGATCAAGGCCGGCACGTACTTTATAGAAGCCTTCCTTGGTGCGCTCGCCAGTCACGAATGGCTGGTCGTACGGGTCGCAATCGGAAGTCAGCAGGTCAGCCGCGTTGGCGTCGGTACGAGCCAGAATGATGGTCGGCGTACCGGCAACGTCAGCTGCCAGACGTGCTGCTGTCAGTTTTTGCACAGCTTCCTGGGTCGGAACCAGTACCTTGCCGCCCATGTGACCGCATTTTTTCACCGAGGCCAGTTGGTCTTCGAAGTGAACGCCTGCAGCGCCCGCTTCGATCATGCTTTTCATCAGCTCGTAAGCGTTGAGTACGCCGCCGAAACCGGCTTCAGCGTCAGCCACGATCGGTGCGAAGTAGTCGATATAACCCTGGTCGCCCGGGTTTTTACCGGCTTTCCACTGAATCTGGTCGGCACGACGGAATGAGTTGTTGATGCGCTTGACCACGGTTGGAACGGAGTCCACCGGGTACAGCGACTGATCCGGGTACATGGATTCGGCAGAGTTGTTGTCTGCCGCCACTTGCCAACCCGACAGGTAGATAGCCTGGATACCGGCTTTAACCTGTTGTACCGCTTGGCCCCCGGTCAGGGCGCCCATGCAGTTGACGAAGTCTTTCTCAGGACGGAAGGACGGGTGTGCGCCCTGTGTCACCAGTTTCCACAGCTTGTCGGCACCCATTTTTGCAAAGGTGTGCTCGGGTTGAACCGAGCCGCGCAGGCGGACCACGTCAGCAGCGGAGTAATCGCGAGTCACGCCTTTCCAGCGTGGGTTTTCGGCCCAGTCTTTCTCAAGGGCTGCAATTTGCTGTTCGCGTGTCAGTGCCATGGTGATAAACCTCGTCGCATAGGTCTGGGTTGAAAAATGGTTGCTCCACCAGGCACACAACACTGTTGTTTGTATAAGTGCGTGAATGGCGGCTCGCTACGGGCAGTAAAGGCCCCAGGGCCTTTGCGGGGCCTCTGATCAGCGGGAGCGGGGCCATCATGCCTTTGCATTTTTGAGGCGTCAAATGTTTTGTAGTGCTTTTTTTACAACACTACATAATTTGCGAAAAACGACTCGTCGGTCAGTTTTGGCCCTTTTGGTCGAGTACATCGACTTTGACCCGAATGGTCATGTCATCCCGGCTTTGCGTAGAGTAGCTGCGGGTTTGCGGCGGATTGTCAGTCTGGTTAAGAGCGTTGTTGCCCGCCACGGTTATCCATTGCCCCAGAGGGCCGCTGACTTGTGTGTCGGTACTTTGCGTGTTCACTACATCGGGTTGCTCCTGGCTCATGCGATCGCGAGTCGTACTGATCGCCAGGTGTACCGTTTCACCTGTGACGCTGGCGGTCACGTAAAAACCCCGGGTGACGTTGCGGTAGTCGGTCTGGGTAAGCAAGCGGCCGTAGGCGTCGGTCTGGGTGCTGGTCAGCGGTACGCTCTGGCCGATCTGGATAAATGCCGGGGTGCCTTCGCTGGTCTGGATTTGCTGGGTGCCGCCGTCGCGGCTGGCGGTGCTGATCACCCGGGTGTCCGGATCATTAGTGGCCAGGTTGTTGTCACTGGTATCGACCGTGATCAGCAGGCGCCGGGCGGGTGTGTCGAGTTGCGCCAGCAGGTCTTCGAGGTTCTGGATTTTCGAGGCGCCTGCCTCGACGATCAGTTGGTTGCCATAGGCGCTGACTTTGCCTTTTTTGCCGATAAAGTTCTGCGCGATGGGCAGCAATTCTGCACTGGTGCGGTTTTGCAGGGTGATGACGCGGGTGTCGGCGATCGCGCTGAAGCTAGCGATCAGCAGCAGGCCAGCGATGAAGGGGCGTAGGGACATGTCCATTATCTCCGCAATGCTTGAAAGGGCTGGGTCTGAGTGTGCCAGATAGCAAAACGCCCTGCGATCCGGGGATGGCAGGGCGTTTTGCAAAACTGCTGTGGGAGCGAGCCTGCTCGCGAAATTCTCAAGAGTGCCGCGCTAGCAGCCTTCGCGAGCAGGCTCGCTCCCACAGAGATCGGCGTGGCAGTTAGCTCACCCGCACCATATCAACGTGGGGAATCCCTGCTTCGAGGAATTCATCGCTGACGATCTTGAAGCCAAGGCGCTCGTAGAAGGGTGTGGCATGCACTTGGGCACTGAGCATTTGTTGCTTGAGGCCACGTTTTTCGGCTTCAAGAATCGTGGCCTGCATCAGTGCGTCGCCAACCTTCAGGCCGCGCCAGTCCTTGAGAACCGATACGCGGCCGATATGGCCGTCCGGCAGGAGCCGGGCGGTACCAATCGGGAAGTCGCCTTCATAGGCCAGAAAATGCACGGCATCGGCATCGTCTGCATCCCACTCCAGTTCTGGAGGTACAGATTGTTCGGCAATAAATACCGCCTCACGAATGCGTCGAAGTTCGGCGTTGTCCTTTTGCCAGTCGGCGACACGTACGTGAATGCTATTCATCAGCGAACCCCAGGCTTCCTTGTTTAACCAGCTCGCAGAGCAGGTTGCGTCCATCTTCATCGGCCAGCCATGTGCCGAGGTTGTCACTGTGCAGCGCGTCGGCGGCACAGATCATTTTCAGCAGTTCGCGCAGCTTGCCCGGCAGCAGGCGGCTTTGGCCGCTGGCGAATAACAACAGATCGTCATCGACCTCGGACCATGCCAGGCGTGCGCTCGGGTTGCGGATCAGGATCGCGCCCTGTTCCAGGCTACCCAACAGGTCTTCTTCTTCGAGTTCAGGGCCGACCACGAGTTCCGGATAACGTGGCTCGGTCATGAACTGGCCGAACCAGGTCAGCAGCATGCGCTCGTCGCTCATGTGCTCGGTCAGCAGGCTCTTGAGGCGATCAAGGGCGTCGTGCTGGATCTGGTGCGGGTCGCTGACCGGTTGCGCGTCAGCGTCGGTGTAGCGATCTTCGTCCGGCAGGTACTGGCTGAGGAAGTCGGTGAAGTGGGTCAGTACTTCAGCGGCGCTCGGTGCACGGAAGCCCACCGAGTAGGTCAGGCAGTCGTCTACGGCTACGCCACTGTGGGCCAGGCGCGGTGGCAGGTAGAGCATGTCGCCGGGCTCAAGGGTCCACTCGTCGGTGGCCTGGAAATCAGCGAGGATACGCAGGTCCGCGTGCTCCAGCAGCTTGCTGTCGGAGTCGCATATCTGGCCGATCTGCCAGTGACGCTTGCCATGACCCTGCAGCAGGAACACGTCGTAGTTGTCGAAGTGCGGACCAACACTGCCACCTGGGGCGGCGTAGCTGATCATCACGTCGTCGATACGCCAGCTCGGCAGGAAGCGGAAGTTTTCCAGCAGTTCATTGACTTCAGGCACGAACTGATCAACGGCCTGCACCAGCAGAGTCCACTCGCGCTCTGGCAGTTTGCCGAATTCGTCTTCGGCGAACGGACCGCGGCGCAGTTCCCATGGGCGCTCGCCGTGTTCGATGATCAGGCGCGATTCGACTTCTTCTTCAAGGGCCAGACCGGCCAGTTCGTCGGCGTCGATCGGGCTTTCGAAGTCAGGAATTGCCTGGCGCACCAGCAGCGGTTTTTTCTGCCAGTAGTCGCGCATGAACTCGCGCGCAGTGATGCCGCCCAGAAGTTGAAGAGGAATGTCAGGATTCATGTGTAACCTATTGAAAAATTGCACTTTGTAATCGGGAATAAAAACGCCCGGCACGGCCGGGCGTTAATAGGTCGTTGCAGCGATCAGATGCGCTTGGCTTGCTCGACGGCGTTGCCAATGTAGTTGGCCGGAGTCAGCAGCTTCAGCTCGGCTTTGGCCGCTTCCGGCATTTCAAGGCCGTCGATGAAAGTTTGTAGTGCTTCAGGGCTGATGCCCTTGCCGCGGGTCAGCTCTTTGAGCTTTTCGTACGGGTTTTCGATGTTGTAACGACGCATCACGGTCTGGATCGGCTCGGCCAGGACTTCCCAGCAGGCGTCCAGGTCAGCAGCGATTTTCTGTGCATTCAGTTCAAGCTTGCTGATGCCCTTGAGGCTGGCTTCGTACGCGATCACGCTGTGAGCAAAGCCCACGCCGAGGTTGCGCAGTACGGTGGAGTCGGTCAGGTCGCGCTGCCAGCGGGAGATTGGCAATTTGCTGGCCAGGTGCTGGAACAGGGCGTTGGCGATACCCAGGTTGCCTTCGGAGTTTTCGAAGTCGATCGGGTTGACCTTGTGCGGCATGGTCGAAGAACCGATTTCGCCGGCAATGGTGCGCTGCTTGAAGTAGCCCAGGGAGATGTAGCCCCAGATATCGCGATCGAAGTCGATCAGGATGGTGTTGAAGCGGGCGATGGCGTCGAACAGCTCGGCAATGTAGTCGTGCGGCTCGATCTGGGTGGTGTACGGGTTGAAACCCAGGCCCAGCTCGTCTTCGATAAAGGCGCGGGCGTTTTCTTCCCAGTCGATCTGCGGGTAGGCCGACAGGTGGGCGTTGTAGTTGCCCACGGCGCCGTTGATCTTGCCCAGCAACGGTACAGCAGCGACTTGAGCGATTTGACGCTCCAGACGGTAGACCACGTTGGCCAGCTCTTTGCCCAGGGTGGTCGGCGAAGCCGGTTGACCGTGGGTGCGGGACAGCATGGGTACGTCGGCGAACTTGATCGCCAGTTCGCGGATGGCTTCTGCGGTTTGACGCATCAGCGGCAGCATCACGTCATCACGACCTTCACGCAGCATCAGAGCGTGGGACAGGTTGTTGATGTCCTCGCTGGTGCAGGCAAAGTGGATGAACTCACTGACGTTGGCCAGTTCAGGCAGCTTGGCGGCCTGTTCTTTGAGCAGGTACTCAATGGCCTTCACGTCGTGGTTGGTGGTGCGCTCGATCTCTTTGACGCGTTCGGCGTGCTCAAGAGAGAAGTTCTCGGCCAGTTCATTCAGAACGGCGTTGGCTTCGGCAGAGAAGGCCGGGACTTCAGGGATGGCAGCGTGGGCGGCCAGGCGCTGGAGCCAGCGAACTTCAACCAGAACGCGAGCACGGATCAAGCCGTATTCGCTGAAAATTGGGCGCAGGGCCTGGGTTTTGCCGGCGTAGCGGCCGTCAACAGGGGAAACCGCAGTGAGCGAAGAGAGCTTCATGGGGTGTTCTCGGACAGTCGGGCAACGAAATGGGGCGCGTATCATACATGAAAAAACGGCCGGTCCGTTGCCAAGTGACCGGCGTCATACGCGTATCGATTTTAAATTCTGTGCCTGCCGGCGTGTTTCAGTTGCCGCGCAGCATCGGGTAAAGCTCTTTGAGCAGCTTGCGTCGGCTGATGACCAGCTGCCAGCGGTGGCCGCCCAATTGGCGCCACAGCCTTGCGCAGCGGATACCGGCCAGCAGCAGGGCGCGAATTTTTGCCGCGTTGTTCGGTTGTTGCAGGTTGCGCATGTCGCCGTGCACCTGGATACGCTGGCGCAGGGTGCTCAGGGTGTCCTGGTACAACGCGCCACAGGCGGCCACCACGTTTTCATGGGCCGGGCCGAAATGCTCGACCTGGGACTGGATCTGCGGCAGGCGCTTGCCGATCAGCTCCAGCATGTCGTCCCGCTTGGCCAGTTGGCGCTCAAGGCCGAGCATCGACAGTGCGTAACGCAGGGGCTCGCGCTGCAGGGTGTTGGGATCGCGCTCAAGGGCACCGATCAGGGCACGATAGCCTTCGCGCAGGTTGATGTCGTCGCCACCAAAGACTTCCAGGGTGTCCTTGGGGTCACGCACCAGCAGGCTGCCGAGCATGCAGCTCAGGTCGGCTTCGCTGACCTGGCCGGTCTTGGCAATTTTATCCACTAGCACCGCGGCCAGAAATACGCCGCCGAGGGCTACCAGTTGCTCCTGAGTGGCGTTCATGGGCGTTTGCCCTTGCTCGACCAGGGCTCGGCCACTTCGATCACGCCGCCGCCCAGGCAGACTTCGCCGTCGTAGAACACCACGGACTGGCCGGGGGTGACCGCGCGTTGCGGGTCGTCGAAGGTGGCGCGGTAGCCGTTGGCGGTTTTTTCCAGGGTGCAGGGCTGATCGCTCTGACGATAGCGAACCTTGGCCGTCAGGCGCAGCGGGGTGCTCAGGTCGATCGGATTGACCCAGTAGATCTCGGAGGCGAGGAGGGCGCCGGAGAACAGCCACGGGTGGTCGTTGCCCTGGCCGACGATCAGCTCGTTGTGCTCCAGATCCTTGACCAGCACGTACCACGGCTCGTCGCTGGCGTCCTTGAGGCCGCCAATGCCCAGGCCCTGGCGCTGACCGATGGTGTGGTACATCAGGCCATGATGGCGGCCGATCACTTCACCTTCTGTGGTCTTGATCTCGCCCGGCTGTGCCGGCAGGTATTGCTTGAGGAAGTCGCTGAAGCGGCGTTCGCCGATAAAGCAGATCCCGGTGGAGTCTTTTTTCTTCGCGGTGGCCAGATCGTGTTTTTCCGCAATGCGGCGCACTTCCGGTTTTTCCAGCTCGCCTACCGGGAACAGGGTGCGGGCGATCTGTTCGCCGCCGACGGCGTGCAGGAAGTAGCTCTGGTCTTTGTTCGGGTCCAGGCCCTTGAGCAGCTCGGTACGGCCGTCAATGTCGCGACGGCGCACATAGTGGCCGGTAGCAATCAGGTCGGCGCCCAGCATCAGGGCGTAGTCCAGGAAAGCCTTGAACTTGATTTCGCGGTTGCACAGGATGTCCGGGTTCGGCGTGCGACCGGCCTTGTATTCGGCCAGGAAGTGCTCGAACACGTTGTCCCAGTACTCGGCAGCAAAGTTGGCGGTGTGCAGCTTGATGCCGATTTTGTCGCACACGGCCTGGGCGTCTGCCAGATCATCCATGGCGGTGCAGTAATCCGTTCCGTCGTCTTCCTCCCAGTTCTTCATGAACAGGCCTTCCACCTGGTAGCCCTGCTCCATAAGCAGAACGGCGGAAACGGAAGAGTCGACACCGCCGGACATGCCGACGATGACGCGCTGTTTTTCGGGGGCGACTAGGGCTGGATCACGCATAAGGATTCAATGAGTGTCTTGAAAAAGGACGCGATTCTAGCAGGCCCGAGCGCTCAAGGCTAAACCGAAGGGCGGATTAACGTCAGGTCGAACAGTTTGCCGCCCAGATAATCATCGATGCACTGCAGGGTCAGCTCGCTGCGCCAGCGTTCGCGCTGTGCAAGCAGTTCGTCGCGAGTCAGCCACAGCGGGCCAATGATGCCGGTGTCCAGCTGGTAGTCGGGGTGGTGCTTGAGCGCCTTGCCGGCAAAGCAGATGCGCTGGTAGGTCACGCCGTTGCTGGGAGCGGTGTAGAGGTAAATGCCGATCACACCGGTCAGTTCGACGTCATAGCCGGTTTCTTCGAGGGTTTCGCGGATGGCGGCCTCGATCAGGCTTTCGTCGGGGTCCAGATGACCGGCCGGTTGATTGAGCACGGCGCGGTCGCGCTTGAGTTCTTCGACCATCAGGAAGCGGCCATTGTCTTCGACGACAGTGGCGACGGTGATGTGGGGTTTCCATTCCATGGGGTGGGTCTCGGTTTATAGGTGGATGCATATCCCCTGTGGGAGCGGGCTTGCTCGCGATGCAGGCGCTTCGGTCTGTGCTTTTTACGCGGTGATGCTATCGCGGGCAAGCCCGCTCCCACCGGGTTTGTGTAGGCCGTAAAAACACAAACCCCGGCGTCGTGGGCCGGGGTCTGTGGTGTTGCCTGTTGCCCTTACACCGAAGCGATGATCGCGTTCAGTGTGGCGCTAGGGCGCATTACTTTGCTTACCTTGTCGGCATCGGCGTGGTAGTAACCACCGATATCGACCGGCTTGCCCTGCACGGCGTTGAGTTCGGCAACGATTTTTGCCTCGTTCTCGGCCATGGCTTTTGCTACTGGAGCAAATTGGGCTTGCAGCTCTTTGTCTTCAGTCTGGGCAGCCAGGGCTTGTGCCCAGTACAGCGCCAGGTAGAAGTGGCTACCGCGGTTGTCGATGTTGCCGACTTTGCGCGATGGCGATTTGTTGTTGTCGAGGAACTGACCGGTAGCCTGGTCCAGGGTCTTGGCCAACACCAACGCTTTCGGGTTGTTGTAGGTTGTGCCCAGGTGCTCCAGGGAAGCCGCCAGTGCCAGGAACTCACCCAGCGAGTCCCAGCGCAGGAAGTTTTCTTCCAGCAACTGTTGAACGTGCTTCGGGGCCGAGCCGCCGGCGCCGGTTTCGAACAGGCCGCCGCCATTCATCAGCGGTACGATCGACAGCATTTTGGCGCTGGTGCCCAGTTCCATGATCGGGAACAGGTCGGTCAGGTAGTCACGCAGCACGTTGCCGGTTACCGAGATGGTATCCAGGCCAGCGCGGGTGCGCTCCAGGGTGAACTTCATGGCCTCTACCGGCGCCATGATGCGAATGTCCAGGCCGCTGGTGTCGTGATCTTTCAGGTAGGTTTCAACCTTTTTGATCATTTCGGCGTCGTGGCTACGCTTTGGATCGAGCCAGAACACGGCCGGAGTGTTGCTGGCGCGGGCACGGTTGACGGCCAGCTTGACCCAGTCGCGGATCGGCGCGTCTTTGGCCTGGCACATGCGCCAGATATCGCCTTCCTCGACGTTCTGTTCCATCAGCACGTTGCCGTTGCTGTCAGTTACCCGCACAACGCCCGGGGTCTTGATCTGGAAAGTCTTGTCGTGGGAACCGTACTCTTCGGCTTTTTGCGCCATCAGGCCAACGTTTGGCACGCTGCCCATGGTGGTCGGATCGAAGGCGCCGTGTTTCTTGCAGTCTTCGATGGTGGCCTGGTAGATGGTGGCGTAGCAGCGATCCGGGATCACGGCCTTGGTGTCTTGCAGCTGGCCTTCGGTGTTCCACATCTTGCCGGAATCACGAATCATGGCCGGCATCGAGGCGTCGACGATTACGTCGCTCGGCACGTGCAGGTTGGTGATGCCTTTGTCGGAGTTGACCATGGCCAGCGCAGGGCGGTTGGCGTACACGGCTTCGATGTCGGCTTCGATTTCAGCCTGCTTCTCGGCTGGCAGCGCCTTGATGCGGGCGTACAGGTCGCCGATACCGTTGTTCAGGTTGAAACCGATTTCTTTGAGGACGTCAGCGTGTTTTTCCAGCGCATCCTTGTAGAACTCGGCCACGATCTGACCAAACATGATCGGGTCGGAAACCTTCATCATGGTGGCTTTCAGGTGAACCGAGAACAGTACGCCCTGCTTTTTGGCGTCTTCGATTTCGGCCGCTACGAACTCGCGCAGGGCTTTTTTGCTCATGACCGAGCAATCGATGATCTCACCGGCCTGGACGGCGGTTTTTTCTTTCAGGACGGTGGTGGTGCCGTCTTGAGCGATCAGTTCGATTTTAACGCTGCCCGGTGCTTCGATCAGGGCGGCTTTTTCGCTGCCGTAGAAGTCGCCTTCGCTCATGTGAGCAACGTGGGACTTGGAGTCTGCAGCCCAGGCGCCCATTTTGTGCGGGTGCTTGCGCGCGTAGTTCTTGACCGACAGCGGTGCGCGGCGGTCGGAGTTGCCTTCGCGCAGTACCGGGTTTACGGCACTGCCCATCACTTTGCTGTAACGCGCCTTGATTTCTTTTTCAGCGTCAGTGGTGACGGTTTCCGGGTAGTCCGGGATGTTGAAGCCCTGCGCTTGCAGTTCTTTGATCGCGGCCTGCAACTGCGGGACCGAGGCGCTGATATTGGGCAGCTTGATGATGTTGGCTTCAGGGGTAACGGCCAGGGCGCCCAGTTCGGCGAGGTGGTCTGCTACAGCCTTGTCACCCAATTGCTCGGGGAAGCTTGAGAGGATGCGGCCAGCCAGAGAGATGTCGCGCGTTTCAACGGCGATATCGGCGCTGGCGGTAAACGCCTCGATGATAGGCAGCAGTGAATAGGTGGCGAGCGCCGGAGCTTCGTCGGTGAAGGTATAGATGATCTTCGAACGGTTGGGCATTTCGGATTAACTCTCTTCTTTGCTGAGCGTGCTCAGATACTCGAGATGCGCAGGGTAGGCGCTTTCGTTCACAGTGAACAATGAGCCGAAAGTCGAGGTTCTTCGCGGTGATGTGAATGCATCAGTAGAGCGTCAAGCGGTCGGGCCGGGGTAACGGCCCAGCCTTTCTAGGCCTGAAAGACTCATTCCAGCATGTGTTTGCAGGTGACTCCATGGTCACCGGCGCAGTATACATAGGTCACCAAGGTTGCTGCGAGGGGGGCGGCCTAACACGAATCATCCATTGGTCTAAGTCCCTGCGGCAAAATGCCCTGATTTTTCGCGGTTTGCCCCGTGATTACGGGTTTTTTCGGCAACCTCAATTTTTCCTCGTGATGGCACGGGCATAAAAAAACCGGCCGATTCGCATGATCGAATCGGCCGGTTTCCTGGGCAGCGGGTCAGACCGGGAGGCTGGTCACCTCTTGCGCGGTCGCTGAAACGCTGGCTGGAACTTGAGCGTTGGTGATTGCAACAGCATGCAGGCCCTTGGGGCCCTGGATTATTTCGAAGCTCACGGGTTGGCCTGCCTTGAGCGTCTTGTAACCGTCCATCTGGATTGCCGAAAAATGCGCAAAAAAGTCGATCGGGTTTCCGTGTTCATCGATGCCTTCCTTGGCCTGCGTATTAATGAAGCCGAAGCCTTTGGCGTTGTTGAACCACTTGACCTTGCCTTGCATACTCATATCCCTCTGCTGCAAACAACTCCATCACTGGAGTATCATCCAGTCAACTCGCACAGAAACCAGTAAAAGTGGTTGACTGCGCGGACCATTTTTCCCCACTGTGGGTACTATATGGTTGTAACACCGTTTTACCGATAGTCAAGGTCACGCGGCGGCGGTGTTGAAATTTGACACCTTTGCCTCCATCACTGTAGTTGCACAACCAACGACGAACCTTTCTTTCCATGCATGCAATCAGCCAGACTCGACTAACATTTAATCAGGATCACCCCGATTTTGATGACGAAGACTCCGCTGGCTTGGCTGTGCAAGAGGCTAAGCCTGCGCTTCAGGCGCCGCCGATGTACAAGGTGGTTTTGTTTAATGATGACTACACGCCAATGGATTTCGTTGTAGAGATCCTTGAGGTGTTTTTTAACTTGAATCGCGAATTGGCGACCAAGGTCATGCTGGCCGTCCATACAGAAGGACGGGCTGTGTGCGGCATCTATACCCGCGACATTGCCGAGACCAAGGCAGCGCAGGTAAATCAGTACGCACGTGAAAGCCAGCATCCGCTACTCTGTGAAATCGAGAAGGACGGTTAACGCCGACCACTTGGGTATGAGGTGAAGCCATGTTAAATCGCGAGCTCGAAGTCACCCTCAATCTTGCCTTCAAGGAAGCCCGCTCCAAACGTCATGAATTCATGACGGTTGAGCACCTCCTTTTAGCGCTTCTGGATAATGAGGCGGCCGCAACCGTTCTACGCGCCTGTGGCGCAAACCTCGAAAAACTCAAGCATGACCTGCAAGAGTTTATTGATTCCACAACTCCCCTGATCCCCGTCCACGACGAAGACCGCGAAACGCAGCCAACCCTGGGTTTTCAGCGGGTCTTGCAGCGTGCCGTGTTCCACGTGCAGAGCTCCGGCAAGCGTGAAGTCACCGGCGCCAATGTGCTGGTAGCCATCTTCAGCGAACAGGAAAGCCAGGCCGTATTCCTGCTCAAGCAACAGAGCGTGGCGCGCATCGATGTGGTCAACTTTATTGCCCACGGCATCTCCAAGGTGCCCGGGCATGGCGAGCACAGCGACAGCGATCATGAGATGCAGGATGAAGAGGGCGGCGAATCGTCGTCTTCCAGCAATCCTCTGGACGCTTATGCCAGTAACCTGAATGAACTGGCCCGCCAGGGCCGGATCGATCCGCTGGTAGGTCGGGAAATGGAAGTTGAGCGCGTCGCCCAGATCCTGGCGCGTCGGCGCAAAAACAACCCGTTGCTGGTGGGTGAGGCAGGCGTGGGTAAAACCGCGATTGCCGAGGGTCTGGCCAAGCGCATCGTCGATAACCAGGTGCCTGACCTGCTGGCTAACAGCATCGTCTACTCCCTGGATCTCGGCGCCTTGCTGGCAGGTACCAAGTACCGTGGCGATTTCGAGAAGCGCTTCAAGGCGCTGCTGGGCGAGCTGAAGAAACGCCCGCAAGCGATCCTCTTTATCGACGAAATCCATACGATCATCGGTGCCGGTGCGGCTTCGGGCGGGGTGATGGATGCCTCCAACCTGCTCAAGCCGCTGCTGTCTTCGGGTGACATTCGCTGCATCGGTTCTACCACGTTCCAGGAATTTCGCGGGATCTTTGAAAAAGACCGTGCCCTGGCGCGCCGTTTCCAGAAAGTCGACGTATCCGAACCTTCGGTTGAAGATACCATCAGCATTCTGCGCGGGCTTAAAGGTCGTTTCGAGCAGCACCATGGCATCGAGTACAGCGATGAAGCCCTGCGCGCAGCGGCGGAGCTGGCCTCGCGCTATATCAATGACCGGCACATGCCCGACAAGGCCATTGACGTGATCGACGAGGCGGGTGCCTTCCAGCGTCTGCAACCGGTTGAAAGCCGGGTTAAACGCATTGAAGTCGCGCAGGTTGAAGATATCGTGGCGAAAATCGCCCGTATTCCGCCTAAACACGTCTCGGTCTCGGACAAGGAGCTGTTGCGCAACCTTGAGCGCGACCTGCGCCTGACCGTGTTCGGCCAGGATGCGGCGATCGATTCGTTGTCCACGGCAATCAAGTTGTCCCGTGCGGGGCTCAAGTCGCCGGACAAACCGGTCGGTTCGTTCCTGTTCGCAGGCCCCACCGGTGTCGGTAAAACCGAGGCAGCACGCCAGTTGGCCAAAGCTTTGGGTATCGAGCTGATTCGCTTCGACATGTCCGAGTACATGGAGCGCCACACCGTATCGCGTCTGATCGGTGCACCTCCGGGCTATGTCGGTTTCGATCAGGGCGGTTTGCTGACCGAGGCCATCACCAAGCAACCTCACTGCGTACTGCTGCTCGATGAAATCGAGAAGGCGCACCCTGAAGTCTTCAACCTGCTGCTGCAGGTCATGGACCACGGCACGCTGACCGACAACAACGGGCGCAAGGCGGACTTCCGCAACGTGATCGTCATCATGACCACCAACGCCGGTGCCGAAACCGCCTCTCGGGCTTCGATGGGCTTTGCCCATCAGGATCATGCTTCCGATGCCATGGAAGCGATCAAGAAGAGCTTCACCCCCGAGTTCCGTAACCGTCTGGACACCATTATCCAGTTTGGTCGCCTCAGCCATGAGGTTATCAAGCATGTGGTGGACAAGTTCCTTACCGAACTGCAGGCGCAGCTGGAAGACAAGCACGTGCAGCTCGAGGTGTCGGATGCGGCGCGTGGCTGGCTTGCAGCGGGTGGTTATGACGCGCTGATGGGGGCACGGCCGATGGCCCGTTTGATCCAGGACAAGATCAAGCGTCCGTTGGCTGAGGAGATTCTCTTTGGTGAACTGGCCGATCATGGCGGTGTGGTACACATCGACCTGGAAAACGGCGAGTTGACCTTCGAGTTTGAAACCGCAGTCGAAATGGCTTGATGTAACACCCTAGTCATAAAAGGCGCCTTCGGGCCAGTGACGATCAGTTGGGCGGGATGCAAAATCCCTGTGGGAGCGGGCTTGCTCGCGATTGGAACAGCGCGGTTTGATAGTTGAACCGCGTCGTCTGTATCGCGGGCAAGCCCGCTCCCACAATGCCCATGACTGGTTTGCATTGGTGCTTGGGCGCCTTTTTGCTGTCTGCGATCAAGCGGCCTGGGCCGACGCGGTATTGCGCTCCAGTACCGTATAGCCGAGTGCGGCAATATGATGATGGACGCGTCGGTAGTCGCGCAGCACCCGCTGGAAGATATCCCCGGATTCGGCCCAGGCCGTCTTGTCGTTCTGCAGCTTGCGAAAGTGCTCGCGGCTGGCGCTGGCTTCCAGCTTGCGCACGGTCTCCTTGTGGCCGATCAGTGCCTTGGCAGCGCTCACGTCCTCACGCAAAAACGCGGTAATGGCCAGGTTCAGGCTGTCCAGCAGGGCCAGGTGCATGGCCTGGATCTGGATCAGTTCGAATGAGGAAAAGCGTTCGCCACGGCGTGTGCGGCGAACAGCCAGTTGCGCGAGGTTGCCGAGGATGTCGCCGGCGTGCTCAAGGTTGATCACGAACATCAGCACTTCCTGGGCGCGATCGGCATCGTCATCGCTCAGGCCATCCTGGCCAATGTCTGCAAGATAGGCGCGGATCGCGGCACTTAGCAGGTCGATGGAGTGATCCAGTTGGCGCACCTTGTCCGCTGTGTCCGGATCGGGTTTCTCGAACAGCTGCAACACCTGGTTGAGCATCAGCGAGGTCATGTCCGCCAGGCGCAGGGCTTCGCGTACGGCATTGGACAGGCCGATATTGGCCACTTCAAGCCCGGCCTCGTCCAGGTATTGCGGCATGCCGGGGTCTGCCGGTGGCTCCTGCTGGGGAAACAGGTAAGTCAGCAGGCGTGCGCAAGGTTCGGTCAGGCCGATGAACACCACGGCCAGCAGCAGATTGAACGCGGTATGCAGGTAAACCACCCAATGTGCCAGGTCGATATCGCTGCGAGCCAGCAAGTTGGCCATCAGCGGCAGGCAGGGCAGCAGCGCCAGGGAGCCCAGCAGGCGCGCCAGCAAGTTGCCCATAGGCAGACGTCGCGCCACTGGCGAACTGGCGCTCATCACGGAGGGCAAGGCGCCGCCGATATTGGCGCCGAGCATCAAGGCGATGGCGGTGGCGGGCGTCATCAGGCCAGCACCTGCCAGCGAGGCGATCAACAGCACCACCGCGACACTGGAGTGGCAGATCCAGGTCAGCAGCACGGCAGCGACCACCGCGATGATCACATCGCCTTCCAGGCTTTGCATGATGGCGCGAAACACTGAGGTGGCTTCCATATGCCCCAGAGTGGCGCTGAGCAAGCCTAGGGCCAGCAACATCAGACCCAGGCCAATCAGTGCGCAGCCCACGCTTTCATGGCGCGAATCATCGCGCAGGCGAAAGACGATATAACCTGTCAGCAAAATCACCGGCATTGCCAGCGAGGTATCAAAACTCAGCAGTTGTACCACCAGGGTCGAGCCGATATTGGCCCCCAGCATCACGGCCAGGGCGGGCGCCAGGCCCAGGGTGCCGGCTGCGGTAAAGGACGTGGCCATGAGGCTGACCGCCGTACTGCTTTGCAGTACGCCGGTAATGCCGATGCCGCTCATCAGTGCCATCCAGCGGTTATTCAGATTGCGCCCCATCCAGTTGCGCAGCTGGGTGCCAAACCCGCGCAGCAGGGCCGTGGAAATCATATGGGTGCCCCACAGCAAAAGTGCGATGGCGCCCGCGAGGTTGAGTAACAGAGTGGTTCCCGACATGAGGAATCTCCACAGAACACGCATTCATTTTTTGCGCGCGGGCTGGCGCGGTGTGGCGCCGGCCCGCGTTGTTTCAACTCAGTACCACTGCTTGAAACGGCGGATGTAGATCGTTTTCATCAGTTGCGCGACACAGCAATAGCTGAACAGGGTGGCCACCAGCCAAGGGAAGTACGACAGCGGCAGTGGTTCCAGGCCCACCATGGTGCCCAGGGGCGAGAACGGTACGTAGATACCCAGCACGATCACGATGAGGGTCATCATGATCACCGGCCATGCTGCAGTGCTCTGGAAGAACGGAATCTTGCGCGTGCGCAGCATGTGCACCACCAGGGTTTGTGACAGCAGTCCCTCAATAAACCAGCCGGACTGGAACAGGGTCTGCATTTCCACGCTGTTGGCCGAGAACACGTACCACATCAGGGCGAAGGTAGTGATGTCGAAGATCGACGACGTTGGCCCGATCCAGATCATGAAGCGGCCGATGTTCTTGGCGTCCCACTTGCGCGGTTTTTGCAGGTATTCCCTGTCCATCTTGTCCCACGGCAAGGCCAGCTGGGAGATGTCGTACATCAGGTTTTGCAGTAGCAGGTGGATCGACAGCATTGGCAGAAAAGGGATGAAGGCGCTGGCTACCAATACCGAGAACACGTTGCCGAAGTTGGAGCTGGCGGTCATGTTCAGGTACTTCATGATATTGCCGAAGGTCTCGCGCCCCTTGAGTACGCCTTCTTCGAGCACCATCAGGCTCTTTTCCAGGAGGATGATGTCAGCCGACTCCTTGGCGATATCCGTGCCGCTGTCTACCGAAATGCCTACGTCGGCATCGCGCAGGGCTGGCGCGTCATTGATACCGTCACCGAGAAAACCGACGGTATGGCCATTGGCTTGCAGCGCTTTCAGCACCCGGGATTTTTGCAGCGGGGTGAGCTTGGCAAACACCGTGCGCTGCTCAACCTCCAGTTGCAGTGCGGCGTCGTCCATTGTTTCGATTTGTGGCCCAAGCAGTGGCGTGCCTGGCTCCAGGCCCACCTGCCGGCAGATTTTGCCGGTGACTACAGCGTTGTCGCCGGTCAGCACCTTGATCGCTACGCCGATTTCTTGCAGGGCTGCAATCGCCGGCCCGGCAGTTTCCTTTGGTGGATCGAGGAAGGTGAGCATGCCGCGGATGACCAGGTCGCGCTCGTCTGCGGTGTTGTACTGCTTGTGCGCCTGTGCCTTGGGGATTTCGCGGGTGGCGACCAGCAGTACGCGGAAGCCGTCCTCGTTGTACTCGTTGGCCAGGGCCAGCAGTTGCTCGCGGCGTGTGGGGTCCAGAACCACGCGGGTGTCGCCTTCCATGACATGGGTGGCGATGCCGAGCATTTCTTCGACTGCGCCCTTGCACACCAGCAGGTGGTCGCCACGGTTGTCCTTGACGATGATCGACAGGCGCCGCCGTACGAAGTCAAAGGGCAGTTCATCGACCTTGCTGTAGTTGTGCGGCGCGTTGAATTTTGGGTCCTGCAGGGCAAACTGCACCACGGCCTGATCCATCAGGTTGCGGATGCCGCTTTGGTGATGGCTGTTGAGCCAGGCCAGGGCCAGTACCGACTCATCGCGCTGGCCACTGGCGTCGATGTGATGCTCGAGGATGATGTGATCCTGGGTCAGGGTGCCGGTCTTGTCGGTACACAGCACGTCCATCGAGCCCAGGTTCTGGATGGCATTGAGGCGTTTGACCACCACCTTGCGTTTGGCCATGGCGGTTGCGCCCTTGGCCAGGTTGGCGCTGACAATCATTGGCAGCATTTCCGGGGTCAGGCCCACGGCCACTGCCAGGGCAAACAGGAAGGCATCGCCCCAGTCGCCCTTGGAGAAACCATTGAGGAAAAACACAATGGGCACCATAACCAGCATAAAGCGGATCAACAGCCAGCTGACGCTGTTGACTCCGCGATCGAACGCGGTTTGCGTGCGCGAGCCGACGATGGCCTTGGCCAGCGAGCCAAAGTAGGTGCGCGGGCCGGTGGCCACGACTACGGCGCGAGCAGTGCCACTGACCACGTTGGTGCCCATAAAGCAGATATTGGGCAGATCCAGCAGGTTGCTCTGGTCGGCGGCGGTGCTGGAGGCGGACTTTTGTGTCACATCGCCCAGGGTGTCGTACTTCTCCACCGGCAAGGCTTCGCCGGTGAGCACGGCCTGGCTGATAAACAGATCGCGGGACTCGATCAGGCGAATATCCGCCGGGATCATATCGCCGGCCGACAGCTGCACGATATCGCCGGCCACCAGTTCGCGCATCGGTACTTCGTGCACCGAGGTGCGGGTACCGCTGTTGTCGCGCCGCACCACGGTCGCGGTGGTGCGGACCATGGCCTTGAGGGCTTCGGCGGACTTGGCCGAGCGGTGCTCCTGCCAGAACCGCAGCAGGCTGCTGAGGCCAACCATCAGGCCAATGATGATGATTTTGGTCAGGTCGCCTTCTTCGCCATCGCGTTCTGGCAGCCAGTAGTCAGTGACAAAGCTGATCACACCCAGGGTCAGCAGCACATAGATAAAAGGGTTATGCAGGGCCAGCAGAAACTGCACCAGTGCGTGAGGCGGCTTGTCGTGAGCCACTTCGTTGTAGCCATCGCTTTGCAGGCGTTCAGTGGCTTCCTGCTCGGTCAGGCCTGCGGTAGTGGCGCGTACATTGGCCAGGGTGGCTGAAAGGCCGTTTTGTGCTTCCCGAGCGGCACGCATGGACAGTTTATTGCTGTCGCTGGCGCTGTTCTTGTCCCGAACTTTAGTATTTTTTACGGCGCTCATGATGAGTACTCCTGTCGCCAACTCTTGACCGGGCATATATTGAATGGCCTTTTAACAGGCGTGCCAATGTATGCCGAGTCGCAAACTTCGCAATCGGTTTAATTGAAGTGTTAAGTGCGCTTTAAAGTCCCGCTGCTGCGAAGTAATTAATACGCGGGCAGCGGGTGACTACTGGCTTCTTCCATAAGGAACTCCAGTGGGTTGGCAGGGTTTTAATTAATTATGAATCAGCGCAAGAACCGACTCTGCGGGTCCTGGGTGTCGGCCATGCTCCAGCGCTGCTCCAGTTGGCCTGTGGCAGGGCTGACGCGCCAATGCACCTGGCGGTGCGCAGGTTTTGCGTCGGCAACGGATGTGGAAAAGGGTGAGCGGGTCGAGCGGGCCAGGGTGGGCTCGCGTGAAAGTTTCACGCGCATGCTTGAGGCAAAGGCTTGAACGCCGGGTAGTACATGGGTTTTAAAGGTCATAACACACCTCGTGACCGGACTGTCGCCGGTGAGGTCGTTACGATGGAGCGTCAGGCTCTAGCGCAGTTGACCCCGCCGTGCAGGCGAGTCCTGTCAATGTCTGGATTTAGCGCCCGGATCGCCGTAGTGACGGTGACCGGACAGCGACTAGATACTGTGTCCATTGGCTTCTTTTGTGAAGTTTATAGGCGGCCTGAATGACCGGCCTGTGCAATCTACTCAGGCCGCGGGTGCAAGTCAATGTTTAAACCCGGCAAGTGTGGCTGGTACAGCCAGGGTTCAGGAAGTTTGGAAGTTAGGTTTGGGTATATAGCTAATAAGACAAAACAGTTACAGGAGTTCAAACTTTATATGTTGAGCCCTGATTGTGGGAGCGAGCCTGCTCGCGAAGGGATCACTGCGGTTTGCCCGAAAAATTGCGTCGTTTGCTTCGCGAGCAGGCTTGCTCCCACGGCAGGCTCAAATCGCAGACAAACAAAAACGCCCGGCAGAGCCGGGCGTTTTGTATTGACTTGCTTAGCGAGCGCGGTAAGTGATGCGCCCTTTGCTCAAGTCATAGGGCGTCAGCTCGACGCGCACTTTGTCACCGGTAAGAATACGAATGTAGTTCTTGCGCATCTTGCCGGAGATATGCGCGGTTACGACGTGCCCATTTTCCAACTCCACACGAAACATGGTGTTGGGCAGGGTGTCGACGACAGTGCCTTCCATTTCGAAGCTGTCTTCTTTCGACATGCAGTAAAGCCCTCGGTGTCCAATGAATGGCCCGGTGCAACTGCGCCAGGCAAAAGCGGCGTGCATTGTGCCCGAAAAATGGGGGTTAAGCCAAGGGTTCAATCAAGAGAGCTCCATCTCTGATTGATTAAGAGCTCAATGGGCCGATATTCGGTCTTGTAATTCATCTTCTTGCAGTTCTTGATCCAGTACCCCAGATACAGCGCATCCAGCTCCAGGCGGCGCGCTTCGGCGATTTGCCAGAGGATTGCATAGCGCCCCAGGCTGCGCCGCTCTTCGTCGGGATCGTAGAAGGTGTAGACCGCCGACAGGCCATTGGGCAGCACGTCCGTGACGGCGACCGCCAATAAACGGCCATCAAGGCGGAATTCGTAAAATCTGGAAAACGCCAGGTCGCGCACCAGGAAGGTCGAAAATTGATCGCGACTGGGCGGGTACATATCGCCATCGGCATGGCGCTGCTCGATATAGCGCTGGTAAAGATCAAAGTTCTCTTCACTGAACGCCGGTTTTACCGCCTCTACCTGCAAGTCGGCATTGCGCTTGAAAATGCGTTTTTGCTGGCGGTTGGGCAGGAAGCGGGCAACCGGGATGCGCGCCGGGGTGCAGGCATCGCACTTCAGGCAATGCGGGCGATAAAGATGGTCGCCACTGCGCCGGAAACCCATCTCGGACAAATCGGCATAAACCTGCACATCCATCGGCTGGCTGGGGTCGAGGAACAGCGTGGTGGCCTGTTCGCCAGGCAAGTAGCTGCATGCGTGAGGTTGAGTGGCATAAAACTTCAAGCGCGCCAACTCGGTCATGATGAACCCTCGGAAAATCTTTAAATTAAGTGTAAGCCAGCGCGCAAAAGTCGCCTACTAAACCCACTGCGCAGTTGTGGGAAGATCCAGATGTTTTTGCAAATACTCAGCAAATATCTGGCGCGGGATTGAACGCGCTCCCAGGCTTTGCAGGTGATCTGTGGGCATCTGGCAGTCAATCAGCACAAACCCCCAGGCCTGCAGCTGTCTGACCAGCGTGGCGAAGCCGAACTTTGAGGCGTTGTCGGCACGGCTGAACATGGACTCGCCAAAAAACAACTGGCCCATGGCCAGGCCATACAATCCGCCCACCAGCTCACCGTTGTCCCAGACTTCCACCGAATGGGCATGGCCGCGGGCATGCAGTTCGATATAGGCGTTTTGCATGTCGTCGGTAATCCAGGTGCCATCCGCATAGTCTCGTGGAGCGGCACAGGCCTGGATCACGGCTGCGAAGTCGCGGTCAAAACTCACCTGGTAGCGTTGCTTGCGCAGCAGTTTGCCCAAACTGCGGGAGATATGCAGCTCTTCGGGAAACAGCACCGTGCGCGGATCAGGCGACCACCACAGGATTGGCTGGCCCTCGCTGAACCACGGAAAACAGCCATGGCGATAGGCCTGGATCAGCCGGTCGGCGGACAGGTCACCGCCAGCGGCCAGCAGGCCATTGGGTTCGCGCATGGCGTTGGCCAGTGGCGGAAATGTCAGGGTGTCGCGTTTTAACCAGGTCAGCATGGCATTGAGTCTTGCACAAGAAGGGGAGGGCGGCTGCAACTCTGTCACGCAAGTGCGGTCTCAGTCGATCTGCCAGTTAATTACAAGCTGTGTTTTGGTGGTGGTATAAGTCTTTGTCACAAAAGGTAATACATGCTCAAATTGGCGCTTCCCGGCGAGTTATGGCCAGCATGGCATCAGCGGCTCAAACCCGTACAATGGCCTGCCTGTATGAGCTGATCTAAACTGCTCCACGTTGCAGCACGCAATAATAAGGGCAGGGCTCATTTCAAGTCCGAACTTGTCGTCTGCTCGCTATGAGCAGTATTTTGCAGTCACATTAGTCAATTAATAGTTGGGCGCGCCACAGGCGCAGGAAAAGACCCGTTTTGAAGAAATCCACAGCAGCACCCAAAGCAGTTCCTCTCTGGCGTCAGCAATTGCACTACCGGCTCAAGGAAGGTGCATTGATCGCTATCGGCGCCCTGTGCCTGTTCCTGATGATGGCCCTGCTGACCTATGGCAAGGATGACCCCGGCTGGAGCCATAACAGCCGGGTTGTCGATGTACAGAACTTCGGCGGGCCAGCCGGCTCCTACAGTGCCGACATCCTGTTTATGGTGCTGGGTTACTTTGCCTATATTTTCCCGCTGCTGCTGGCGGTCAAGGCCTACCAGATCTTCCGCGAGCGGCATCAGCCCTGGCAGTGGAGCGGCTGGCTGTTTTCGTGGCGGCTGGTCGGCCTGATTTTTCTGGTGCTCTCCGGTGCGGCGCTGGCCCATATCCATTTTCACTCTGCCTCGGGTCTGCCTGCGGGGGCGGGCGGTGCGCTGGGCGAAAGCCTGGGCGACCTGGCCAGGAATGCACTGAATATCCAGGGCAGTACCCTGCTATTGATTGCCTTGTTCCTGTTTGGCCTGACGGTGTTTACCGACCTGTCATGGTTCAAGGTCATGGACGTGACGGGCAAGATCACCCTCGACCTGTTCGAGCTGATCCAGGGCGCGGCCAACCGTTGGTGGGCCGAACGTAACGAGCGCAAGCAACTGCAGGCCAAGCTGCGCGAAGTGGATGCCCGGGTCAATGAAGTGGTCGCGCCAAGCGTTTCCGACAAGCGTGAGCAGGCCAAGGCCAAAGAGCGCCTGATCGAGCGCGAGCAGGCGTTGAGCAAGCACATGTCCGAGCGTGAAAAACACGTGCCGGCAGTGATTGCCCCGGCACCGCCCAAGGCGCCCGAGCCGAGCAAGCGCGTGCAAAAAGAGAAACAGGCGCCGTTGTTTGTGGACAGCGCGGTTGAAGGTACCTTGCCGCCGATCTCGATTCTGGATCCGGCCGAGAAAAAACAGCTCAATTATTCCCCCGAATCCCTGGCGGCCGTTGGCCACTTGCTGGAAATCAAGCTCAAGGAATTCGGCGTCGAAGTGACGGTGGATTCCATCCACCCGGGCCCGGTGATTACCCGTTACGAAATTCAACCTGCTGCTGGCGTAAAGGTCAGCCGCATTGCCAACCTGGCCAAGGACCTCGCGCGCTCGCTGGCCGTGACCAGTGTGCGGGTGGTTGAGGTCATTCCTGGCAAAACCACCGTCGGTATCGAGATTCCCAACGAAGACCGCCAGATCGTGCGCTTCTCCGAAGTGTTGTCGACCCCTGAGTACGATAACGCCAAGTCGCCGGTAGCTCTGGCCCTGGGCCATGACATTGGTGGGCGGCCAGTGATCACCGACCTGGCGAAAATGCCGCACTTGCTGGTAGCCGGTACTACCGGTTCTGGTAAGTCTGTAGGCGTTAACGCCATGATCCTGTCGATCCTGTTCAAGTCTGGCCCGGAAGACGCCAAGCTGATCATGATCGACCCGAAAATGCTTGAATTGTCGATCTACGAAGGCATCCCGCACCTGCTGTGCCCGGTGGTAACGGACATGAAGGACGCCGCCAACGCCTTGCGCTGGAGCGTTGCCGAGATGGAGCGCCGCTATAAGCTGATGGCCAAAATGGGCGTGCGTAACCTCGCCGGCTTCAACCAGAAGGTCAAGGACGCCCAGGATGCCGGCGAGCCACTTGTCGATCCGCTGTACAAGCGCGAAAGCATTCACGACGAAGCGCCGCTGCTGGTGAAGTTGCCGACCATCGTGGTAGTGGTCGACGAATTTGCCGACATGATGATGATCGTCGGCAAGAAAGTTGAAGAATTGATCGCCCGTATTGCCCAGAAGGCTCGGGCTGCGGGCATCCACTTGATCCTCGCGACCCAGCGCCCGTCGGTGGACGTGATTACCGGCCTGATCAAGGCCAACATCCCGACCCGCATGGCGTTCCAGGTATCGAGCAAGATCGACTCGCGTACCATCATCGATCAGGGTGGCGCCGAGCAACTGCTGGGTCACGGTGACATGCTCTATATGCCGCCAGGTACCAGCTTGCCGATCCGGGTTCATGGCGCGTTTGTGTCCGACGATGAAGTTCACCGCGTGGTTGAAGCCTGGAAGCTGCGCGGCGCTCCGGACTACAACGAAGATATCCTCAACGGTGTTGAAGAGGCGGGCAGCGGCTTTGAAGGCGGCGGCAGCGAAGGCGGGGACGACCCTGAAACGGATGCCTTGTATGACGAAGCCGTACAGTTTGTACTGGAAAGCCGTCGTGCCTCCATTTCTGCTGTACAACGCAAATTGAAGATCGGTTACAACCGCGCTGCGCGAATGATTGAATCCATGGAAATGGCCGGGGTCGTAACCTCTATGAACACTAATGGCTCGCGCGAAGTACTGGCGCCGGCCCCGATGCGCGATTGATCAGCCCCAGGGCTTCTAACTAATCAATGAGGATGTCCATGCGTTTTGTCAGCATGCTGTTGCTACCGGTACTGGCCTTTTCCTCGCTGTCGGCCCATGCCGACGCCGAGAGTGTGAAGCGTCTTGGCCAACTGTTGGGCTCTGATACCATCACGGCCCGTTTTTCCCAGCTGACCCTCGACGGCAGTGGCACCCAGTTGCAGGAAACTGCCGGCGAAATGTCGGTAAAGCGTCCTGGGCTGTTCTACTGGCACACCGATGCTCCCCAGGAGCAACTGATGGTCTCCGATGGCCAGAAAGTCTCGCTGTGGGACCCGGACCTGGAGCAGGTTACGATCAAGAAACTCGATCAGCGCCTGACCCAGACCCCGGCCTTGTTGCTGTCCGGTGATGTATCAAAAATCAGCGAAAGTTTTGACATCACCACCAAGCAGGCCGGTGACGTGATGGACTTCACCCTCAAGCCCAAGACCAAGGACACCTTGTTCGACTCCCTGCGCCTGTCGTTTCGCGGCGGCAAGATCAACGACATGCAGTTGATCGACAGCGTGGGTCAGCGCACCAACATCCTGTTCACCGGGGTCAAGGTCAACGAGCCGATCCCGGCTTCCAAGTTCAAGTTCGATATCCCGAAAGGGGCTGATGTCATCCAGGAATAAGCCCTGGAAGAGGTTTCAAACGCTGCCCATGGATCTGTTTCGAAGTGCCCCGATAGCCCAGCCACTGGCTGCCCGATTGCGGGCGGCCAACCTGGACGAATACGTCGGTCAGCAGCACCTGCTCGCCCGCGGCAAGCCCTTGCGTGAAGCACTGGAGCAGGGTGCACTGCACTCCATGATCTTCTGGGGCCCGCCGGGCGTGGGCAAGACCACCCTGGCGCGGCTGCTGGCGGAAGTCTCGGATGCCCACTTTGAAACGGTCTCGGCGGTCCTGGCCGGGGTCAAGGAGATTCGCCAGGCCGTCGAAATCGCCAAGCAGCAGGCGGGCCAGTATGGGCGCCGCACCATCCTGTTTGTCGACGAAGTGCATCGCTTCAACAAGTCGCAGCAAGATGCCTTTTTGCCCTACGTCGAAGATGGCACCCTGATCTTTATCGGTGCCACCACGGAAAACCCCTCGTTCGAACTGAACAACGCCTTGCTCTCGCGGGCGCGGGTCTATGTGCTCAAAAGCCTGGACGAAGCGGCGCTACGCAAGCTGGTGCAGCGTGCGCTGACCGAAGACAAGGGCCTGGGCAAGCGCGGTCTGACCCTTGGCGAAGAAAGCTTTCAGATTTTGCTGCGGGCGACTGACGGCGATGGCCGGCGCATGCTCAATCTGCTGGAAAACGCTTCGGACCTCGCCGAAGACCACAGCGAAATCGGCACCGAGCTGCTGCACAACCTGCTGGGTGATACCCAGCGTCGTTTCGACAAAGGCGGCGAAGCCTTTTATGACCAGATCTCTGCCTTGCACAAGTCGGTGCGCGGCTCGAATCCTGACGGTGCCCTGTACTGGTTTGCACGCATGATCGACGGCGGCTGCGATCCGCTTTACATCGCCCGGCGCGTGGTACGCATGGCCAGTGAGGATATCGGCAACGCCGACCCGCGAGCTCTGAGCCTGTGCCTGTCGGCCTGGGATGTGCAAGAGCGGCTCGGCAGCCCGGAAGGCGAACTGGCAGTGGCCCAGGCCATCACTTACCTGGCCTGCGCACCGAAAAGCAACGCGGTGTACATGGGTTTCAAGGCCGCACTGCGCAGCGCGGCAGAATACGGCTCGCTGGAAGTGCCGCTGCATTTACGCAATGCGCCGACCAAGCTGATGAAGCAACTGGGTTATGGCGACGAGTATCGCTATGCCCATGACGAGCCTGACGCGTACGCGGCCGGGGAAGACTATTACCCGGACGAACTTGAACCCTTGAACCTGTATCAGCCGGTGCCACGGGGCCTTGAGCTCAAAATCGGCGAAAAGTTGAAATACCTCGCCGCACTGGACCGGGCCAGCCCCAAACAGCGGAGAAAACCGTGATTCCATTGATTGCAGCGGTCTCGGTGGGTGGCATTGCAGGTACATTGTTGCGCTTCGCTACGGGTAACTGGATCAACGCCAATTGGCCGCGGCACTTTTATACCGCGACATTGGCCGTTAATATCGTGGGCTGCCTGCTGATTGGCGTCCTGTACGGACTTTTTCTGATACGCCCGGAAGTACCGATTGAAGTCCGCGCCGGGCTGATGGTCGGTTTCCTGGGTGGCTTGACCACTTTTTCATCCTTTTCACTGGATACGGTGCGCCTGCTGGAAAGCGGGCAGGTGCCACTGGCATTGGGCTATGCGGCCCTCAGCGTATTCGGCGGGCTGCTCGCAACCTGGGCTGGCCTGTCCTTGACCAAACTTTGATAAACGAGAAACCGACATGCTTGATTCCAAACTGTTACGTAGCAACCTGCAGGACGTAGCGGATCGCCTGGCATCCCGTGGCTTCAAGCTGGACGTGGCGCGCATTGAC
Organism: Pseudomonas sp. FSL W7-0098; assembly: GCF_005930585.1. Lineage (NCBI taxonomy): Bacteria > Pseudomonadati > Pseudomonadota > Gammaproteobacteria > Pseudomonadales > Pseudomonadaceae > Pseudomonas > Pseudomonas sp. FSL W7-0098. The sequence goes on along the minus strand of NZ_RXHW01000012.1, from coordinate 145,481 downwards.
GCGCTGGAAGCCAAGCGTAAAGAAGTCCAGACCCTGACCGAGAAGCTGCAGGCCGAGCGCAATGCCATCTCCAAAAGCATTGGCCAGGCCAAGGCTCGCGGTGAAGATATCGCGCCACTAATGGCCAGTGTTGAAACCATGGGCAGCGACCTGGCCAATGGCAAGGTTGAGCTGGAAGCCATCCAGACTGAACTGGACGCGATCCTGCTGGGCCTGCCCAACCTGCCGGATGCGTCCGTGCCAGTAGGCGCTGACGAAGACGACAACGTCGAAATCCGTCGCTGGGGCACCCCGACTGCCTTTGATTTCGAGATCAAGGACCATGTCGCCCTGGGCGAGCAGCACGGCTGGCTGGACTTTGAAACCGCCGCCAAACTGTCCGGTGCCCGTTTTGCCTTGCTGCGCGGCCCGATTGCCCGTCTGCATCGTGCTCTGGCACAGTTCATGATCAACCTGCACACCGGTGAGCATGGCTACGAAGAGGCCTACACGCCTTATCTGGTACAGGCCCCGGCGCTGCAAGGCACTGGCCAGTTGCCAAAGTTCGAAGAAGAGCTGTTCAAGATCAGCCGTGAAGGCGAAGCCGATTTCTACCTGATCCCGACCGCTGAGGTCACCCTGACCAATATCGTTGCCGGCGAAATCGTTGAACACAAGGCCCTGCCGATCAAGCTGGTGGCGCACACGCCGTGCTTCCGCAGCGAGGCCGGTGCATCGGGGCGCGATACCCGCGGCATGATCCGTCAGCACCAGTTCGACAAGGTCGAGATGGTCCAGATCGTTGAACCGTCCACCTCGATGGACGCCCTTGAAGGCCTGGTCGGCAATGCCGAGAAGGTTCTGCAACTGCTGCAACTGCCTTACCGCACCCTGTCGCTGTGCACTGGTGACATGGGTTTCAGCGCAGTTAAAACCTACGATCTGGAAGTGTGGGTCCCGAGCCAGGACAAGTACCGCGAAATTTCGTCGTGCTCCAACTGCGGTGATTTCCAGGCCCGTCGCATGCAGGCGCGTTTCCGTAACCCGGAAACCGGCAAGCCGGAACTGGTTCACACCCTTAACGGTTCCGGTCTGGCGGTAGGCCGCACCCTGGTAGCCGTGTTGGAAAACTACCAGCAGGCTGACGGTTCGATCCGTGTGCCGGACGTGCTCAAGCCTTACATGGGCGGTATTGAGGTCATCGGCTAAATGGAGTTTCTGCCGCTGTTTCATAACCTGCGTGGCAGCCGTGTACTGGTGGTTGGCGGTGGGGAGATTGCCTTGCGCAAATCCCGCCTGCTGGCCGATGCCGGTGCCGTGCTGCGGGTGGTCGCACCCGCCATGGAGCCACAGTTGTGCGAGTTGATAAACAGCAGCGGTGGCGAACAGGTGCTGCGCGGATATGCCGAGGCCGACCTTGAAGGGTGCGTCCTGATCATCGCCGCCACCGACGATGAGCCACTTAACGCTCAGGTTTCCGCCGACGCCCATCGCCGTTGCGTACCGGTCAACGTGGTCGACGCGCCCGCCTTGTGCAGCGTGATCTTCCCGGCGATTGTCGACCGTTCGCCGCTGGTAATTGCCATTTCAAGTGGTGGTGATGCGCCCGTGCTGGCGCGGTTGATCCGGGCCAAGATCGAAACCTGGATTCCGTCGACCTACGGCCAGTTGGCGGGCCTTGCGGCGCGCTTCCGTAGCCGGGTCAAAGGCTTGTTTCCGGATGTGCAGCAGCGTCGCGGGTTTTGGGAAGATGTGTTCCAGGGCCCGATTGCCGACCGTTTGCTGGCCGGGCAGGGCGCTGAAGCCGAGCGCTTGCTGCTGGCCAAGATTGAAGGTCAGGCCGTCGAAACCACCGGTGAGGTGTATCTGGTGGGTGCCGGGCCGGGTGATCCCGATCTGCTGACCTTCCGTGCATTGCGCCTGATGCAACAGGCAGACGTGGTGCTCTACGACCGTCTGGTGGCCCCGGCGATTCTTGAACTGTGCCGTCGCGATGCCGAACGTATTTATGTGGGCAAGCGTCGCGCTGAGCATGCGGTGCCACAAGACCAGATCAACCAGCAACTGGTCGATCTGGCCAAGCAGGGCAAGCGCGTGGTGCGGCTCAAAGGTGGCGATCCGTTCATCTTTGGCCGTGGCGGTGAAGAAATCGAAGAGCTGGCCGCCCACGGGATTCCGTTCCAGGTGGTGCCGGGTATTACCGCCGCCAGTGGTTGCGCGGCGTATGCCGGTATTCCGTTGACCCATCGCGACTACGCGCAGTCTGTGCGCTTTGTTACCGGCCACCTGAAAGACGGCACCAGCAACCTGCCCTGGAGCGACCTGGTTGCTCCGGCGCAAACTCTGGTGTTCTACATGGGCCTGGTGGGCTTGCCGATCATCTGCGAGCAGTTGATCAAGCATGGTCGTTCGGCTGATACCCCGGCTGCGTTGATTCAGCAGGGCACTACGTCCAACCAGCGCGTGTTTACCGGTACCCTGGCCGACTTGCCGACATTGGTGGCGGAGCATGAAGTGCATGCGCCTACGCTGGTGATCGTGGGCGAAGTGGTTTTGCTGCGTGAGAAACTGGCATGGTTTGAAGGGGCTCAGGCTCAGGTCTGACGTCTGCCCTCACCCCAACCCTCTCCCTCTGGGAGAGGGTTAGGGCTTTGCTTCAGCTCCGATTTTCCCCCACCAGACTCTCTACCGACGGCACTCGCGTATCGCTTTCCATCTGCGCATCATGTTCGATCTGATGGCTGAAGCGGTCCAGTGAGCCCTGCGCCGGCTGGGCATCGCTGGCAAACACCGGCGGGCTGAGGATGTAGGCACCCAGCAAACGACTCAACGCCGCCAGGCTATCAATATGGGTGCGCTCATACCCGTGGGTGGCATCACAGCCAAACGCCAGTAACGCACAGCGAATATCATGCCCCGCCGTCACGGCCGAATGAGCATCGCTGAAGTAATAACGGAACATGTCCCGGCGCACCGGCAACTCATTGTCACTGGCCAGCCCCAGCAAATGCCGCGACAGGTGATAGTCATAGGGGCCGCCCGAATCCTGCATCGCCACACTGACCGCATGCTCGCTGGAATGTTGGCCCGGAGCCACCGGAGCAATATCAATCCCGACAAACTCGCTCACATCCCACGGCAAGGCCGCTGCCGCACCATTGCCGATTTCTTCGGTGATGGTAAACAGCGGATGACAGTCGATAAGGGGCTGTTCGCCACTGTCGACAATGGCTTTCAGGGCGGCGAGCAGGGCCGCCACACCCGCCTTGTCATCCAGATGCCGCGCACTGATATGGCCACTTTCGGTAAATTCCGGCAGTGGGTCGAACGCTACGAAGTCACCAATATTGACCCCCAGGGAATCGCAATCCGCGCGGGTGGCGCAGTAGGCATCCAGGCGCAACTCGATATGGTCCCAACTGATCGGCAGTTCATCCACGCCGGTATTGAAGGCATGGCCAGAAGCCATTAATGGCAGGACACTGCCACGGATCACGCCGTTGTCGGTAAACAGGCTGACGCGGCTGCCTTCGGCAAACCGGCTCGACCAGCAACCAACAGGTGCCAGCACCAGCCGGCCGTTGTCCTTGATCGCCCGCACGCTGGCGCCAATCGTATCCAGATGCGCGGACACGGCGCGGTCCGGGCTGTTTTTCTGGCCCTTGAGGGTGGCGCGCAAGGTGCCGCGGCGGGTCAGTTCAAAAGGGATCCCCAATTCGTCGAGGCGTTCGGCGACATAGCGCACGATGGTGTCGGTAAAACCGGTGGGGCTGGGAATGGCGAGCATTTCCAGCAATACCCGTTGCAGGTAGTCGAGGTCGGGTTCAGGGAGGCTGCGGTTCATAAAAACTCCTGAGGGCCGGTCAGCTATTGAGCAGGCTGACTGTGGGGAAACAACAGATCGATAAAGCGCTCGGCGGTGGGCTGTGGTTCATGGTTGGCCAGCCCGGCGCGTTCGTTGGCTTCAATAAATACATAGTCGGGTTGGTCGGCGGCGGGCACCATCAGGTCGAGCCCCACCACCGGAATATCCAGGGCCCGGGCTGCGCGAATGGCGGCGTCGGCCAGCACCGGGTGCAGCACGGCGGTGACGTCTTCCAGGCAGCCGCCGGTGTGCAGGTTGGCGGTGCGGCGCACGGCCAGTACTTGCCCGGCAGGCAGGATGCTGTCGTAGTCATAGCCTGCGGCCTGCACGGTGCGCAGGGTTTCGGCGTCCAGCGGGATTCGGCTTTCGCCACCGGTGGCGGCCTGGCGTCGGCGGCTTTGCGCCTCGATCAGGCGCTGAATGCGGTGCTGACCGTCGCCGATCACTTGCGCGGGACGGCGGATGGCGGCAGCCACCACCTCAAAGCCGATCACCACGATGCGCAGGTCGAGGCCTTCGTGAAAGCTCTCGAGCAGCACCCGGCTGTCGAACGCCCGCGCTGCCTCGATGGCCTGTTGCACCTGTTCGATGCTGTCCAGGTCCACCGCTACGCCATTGCCTTGCTCGCCATCCACCGGTTTGACCACCACCCGGCCGTGCTCTTCGACAAACGCCAGGTTGTCATCGGCATTGCCCGCCAGTTGCTGGGTCGGCACGTTCAGGCCGGCCTGGCTGAGCACCTTGTGGGTCAGGCACTTGTCCTGGCACAGGCTCATGCTGATGGCGCTGGTCAGGTCGCTGAGGGACTCGCGGCAACGAATCCGTCGCCCGCCGTGGCTAAGGGTGAACAGGCCGGCGGCCGCGTCGTCAATTTGCACGTCGATGCCACGTTTGTAGGCTTCTTCAACGAGGATGCTGGCATAGGGGTTGAGTCCGACCTCGGGACCAGGCCCCAGAAACAGCGGCTGGTTGATGCCGTTCTTGCGCTTGATGGCAAAGGTCGACAGTGTGCGAAACCCCAGTTTGGCATACAGGTTCTTGGCCTGGGCATTGTCATGCAGCACCGACAGATCGAGATAGCTCAGGCCGCGGCTCATAAAGTGCTCGACCAAATGCCGCACCAGCACTTCACCCACTCCCGGGCGTGAACAGAGCGGGTCGACCGCCAGGCACCAGAGGCTGCTGCCGTTTTCGGGGTCGTTGAATGCGGTGTGATGGTTCAAGCCCATGACACTGCCGATCACCGCGCCGCTGTCCTCGTCTTCGGCCATCCAGTACACCGGGCCGCCGTCGTGGCGCGAGGTCAGCAGGGTCGGGTCGATGGGCAGCATGGAGCGTGACAGGTACAGGGTGTTGATCGCGTTCCAGTCCGCCTCGCTTTGTGCGCGGCGGATACGGAAGCCGCGAAACACGCGGGTGGCCTGGCGGTAATCGGTAAACCACAGGCGCAGCGTATCCGATGGGTCGAGAAACAGTTGTTGCGGCGACTGCGCCAGCACCTGCTGGGGCGCGGCGACATACAGGGCAATATCGCGCTCGCCGGGCTGCTCGTTGAGCAGCTCTTCGGCCAGGGTGAAGGGATCGGGAAAGGTATGCCCGATCAACAGCCGGCCCCAGCCGCAGTGTACGGCCACGGGGCAGGCATTCAGTTCGCTGCCATCCTCGGCAAAGCGGGCTTGCAGGCGTTCATAGGAAGGCGTCTGGCCACGCAGTAAACGCTGGCTATAAGCCGTAGCGAGAGGTTTCATCGATCAGATTCCTTGTTCGCTCAGCCACAGGTTCAGGGCGGCCAGTTGCCACAGCTTGGAGCCGTTGAGGGGGGTCAGCTGGCTTTGCGGGTTGGTCAGCAACTGGTCAAGCATGGCTGGCTGGAACAGGCCGCGATCCTGGCTCGGGTCCAGCAGCAGGTCGCGCACCCAGTTGAGGGTGTTGCCCTGCAAGTGCTTGAGCCCCGGCACCGGGAAATAGCCTTTTTTGCGGTCGATGACTTCGCTGGGGATCACCAGTCGTGCGGCTTCCTTGAGTACCTGCTTACCGCCGTCGGGCAGTTTGAAGCGCGCTGGAATCCGCGCTGACAGCTCGGCCAGGCGGTAATCGAGAAACGGCGTGCGGGCTTCCAGGCCCCAGGCCATGGTCATGTTGTCCACCCGTTTGACCGGGTCATCCACCAGCATCACGGTGCTGTCCAGGCGCAAGGCCTTGTCCACCCCGGCCTGGGCCCCCGGCTGTGCGAAATGCTCACGCACAAAGTCGCCAGCGGCGTTATTGGCTGTCAGCCATTGTGGCTGGACGGTGGCCTTGTACTCGTCGTAACTGCGGTCGAAAAAGGCTTCGCGGTACGCGGCATAAGGATCGCTGGCGCCATCTACTTGTGGATACCAGTGATAGCCGGCAAACAGTTCGTCAGCGCCCTGGCCGCTTTGCACCACCTTGCAATGCTTGGCCACTTCACGCGACAACAGATAAAAGGCGATGCAGTCATGACTGACCATCGGCTCGCTCATGGCGCGGAAGGCCGCTGGCAGTTGCTCGATGATTTCGTGCTCGCCAATGCGCAGTTGGTGATGGCGCGTGCCGTAATGCCGGGCAATCAAATCCGAATACTGGAATTCATCCCCGCGCTCGCCGCCTGCGTCCTCAAAGCCGATGGAGAAAGTCGACAGATCCTGTACGCCCACATCGCGCAACAACCCCACCAACAAACTGGAGTCGACACCGCCAGAGAGCAGCACGCCGACATCCACCGCCGCCCGTTGGCGGATAGCCACGGCTTCGCGGGTGCTGTCGAGGACACGATCGCGCCAATCTTCCAGGGTCAGATTGACTTCATCGGCACGGGGGCCGTAGGGCAGGGTCCACCAGGTTTTTTGCTCGGTGTGGCCATTGGCGTCAATACGCAACCAGGTCGCGGGTGGCAGCTTTTCGATACCGGCAATCAGCGTGCGTGGCGCTGGTACAACGGCATGAAAATTCAGGTAGTGATTAAGCGCCACCGGGTCGAGCATGGGGCTGATATCACCGCCCTTGAGCAGCGCCGGCAGGGTCGAGGCAAAGCGCAAGCGCTCACCGGTACGCGACAGATACAGCGGCTTGACCCCCAGACGATCGCGGGCCAGAAACAGGCGCTGGGCATCGCGTTCCCAGATGGCAAAGGCAAACATGCCATTGAGCTTGGGCAGCAGCGCTTCGCCCCAGGCGTGATAGCCCTTGAGCAGAACTTCGGTATCGCCACCCGAATAAAAGCTGTAGCCCAGGGCTTCAAGCTCGGCGCGCAGCTCGGGGAAGTTATAGATCGCGCCGTTGAAGGCCAGCGACAAACCCAGCTGGCTGTCGATCATCGGTTGGGCTGAACCATCCGACAAATCCATGATTTTCAGGCGGCGATGGCCCAGGGCTATCGGCCCCTGGCTGTGAAAACCCCAGGCATCGGGGCCACGTGGTGCAAGGTGGTGGGTGATGCGTTCGATGGCTGCCAGGTCGGCAGGGTGTTGATCAAAACGTAACTCGCCAGCTAATCCGCACATGGTGTGTAAATCCTTGGTCTTTCGGCATGTGGTGCTACAGGGATGAGTCAGCGTCTTTGCAGGACGCCTGGTAGCGCTTTGGGCCCGGTTTTAAAGGGCGATGCAGTTTTTGACTGCATCGCCAGCCCTTGCGGTGCAAGGCACAAGGCACTCGCTCCGGCATAAATGACCGTGTTTTATCGAGTGACCTGTGCCCGGATCGTTCAATAAAAGTTACAAGTGGTTGTTTTGTCGGGGCTTGGGAGGCCAGCAGGGTTTTGGCTGAAGAGCACTATTTATCTATGTCACATCCCCTGCGACGCCACGTTAGGTTAGGCGCTCTCTGACCTGCAGAAGACCGGATATGCCCCGCCATATGCCCCCGCTGGATGCTCGCGACACCACGCTCAGTGACCTGGAACCCCTGGAGCTGGTCCACAGCCATATGCCCAAATGGTTGTTGGGCGCTGATCCACAGGTCATTGCGGCCATGAATGCATCCATGGCCAGTAGCCGTTTCTATCATGGCCTGGTCGGCAAGAAGTTCGGTGAGCTGCAAAGTGTCGAGGTGTACTGCGGGGCATTGCTGGCAGCCGAGGTCAGGCGTGAGTTCGGGTCGTCACTGAATATTCACCGTGACTATCTGGCGGTGGTGCATGTTCACCTGATCCCCAATATCACGTTGTTCAGTTCCGTTCGCCATTACCTGGTGCATGACGAGCCGAAAACCCTGCTGTGGGCAGCCCTGCAGAATTTTTCGGCCGACGAGGCCCTTGCAAACGGCTTTAATCCGCAAAGCCATATCCGCTACGGTGGCCATCCTCAGCAGATCAGCCCTCTTGAGCCCTGCCACTTTGCCGCGCTATGCCGCAGGCTGGATCTGGGGCTCAAGTATCAACAGTATCTGGAGCACGCTTTGGGCCTTACGGCGTCGGGAACTCCCGGGCCCAGGCATTTGGCGACAGAGTCGAACCTCAGGCTTTTAAAAACCCATGACATGGCGGTCGACGCGCATGTCGCCTACCTCAAGAAACAAATCAGTCAGGCAGCCTATACCACACTGCTTGCCGCCCTGGCTCTGCCCGCCAGTACTGCCCAGGTGCACGGGGTGCAACTGGACGGCAAGCCGATGGTGCCAAGTTCCTTGTCGATACTGGACACGGCAATTGACGGGGTGGTGGTCTTCTCTTCCGACACCTTGTTGTTGCACCCCGGCAACCGCTTGATTGCCTATATCCCCAATGACCCGCGGGCACCCTTGTTCGAGTTCAGTTCATTGCAGGTATTCACCGATGAGTTGAAGCATCGCCTGCTGGATCCGGCGTATGCCAGGTTTTTCTCCCGCTTCACCGCCTTGAATGTACGGCCGCTGTTTATGCAAAAGGTCGCTGGCAGGCCCGAGCATCTGGCCCTTACCGCAACCCCTCTGACCATCAGCGCAGCGCATTACCTGTGCACGGTGCAGCTCAGGAACATGTTTGCCGATGCCCGGCAACTGGCCGTGCCCACCGGCGTGCTGGACGAGCGCGAACGCGAAGAGCGCTGGCAGATGTACAAAACGGCAGGGTTGTTTCTGGTAAACGTCGCGGCCCTTTTTGTGCCGGTGCTGGGCGATCTGATGCTGGCGGTGGCCATTGGGGAGATGCTCAAAGAAGTCTATGAGGGGGTGGAAGACTGGGCCCAGGGCGATGTTGACCATGCTCGCGAGCACTTGCTCAATGTCGCCACGGATCTGGCCGTCAACGCAGGGGTAGTGGTCGGGCTGGGAGCTGTCAAAGCCGCTGCCAGTCGTTTGAGCGCAGCCACCCGGGCGCACTTTGAAGGCCATCAACCCGTCAGTCGTGATGATGGCACCACCCGGTTATGGAATAAAAACCTGCAGCACTACGAGCATAAAGTAATGGGCGAGCATCGCTATACAGCTGATGCCCAAGGTTTACTCAGCCTTCATGGCAGGCAGTATGTAGACGTGGACGGCAAGCACTATCCTGTCGAATTCGACAGCGAGCGCAGGCAATGGCGCATACCTCATCCGCGCAGGGCCGATGTTTTCAAGCCTGCCTTGCTACATAACAACGAAGGGGCCTGGCAGCATGCCCATGAGCGGCCACTGGAGTGGCAAGACAGTGCGACGCTGCTGGGCCGGTTGGGGTCGGCAACAGCAGCACTGGACAGGCAGACACTGGAACGGATTCGGGAACTGACTGACACCGCACCGGGCGTCCTGCGCCGCATGCATCTGGAAAGTCTGGCGCCGCCTTCCTTGCTGAAAGTCAGCCTCAAGCGCTTTGAAATCAACCAGCTTATCGACACCTTTGTCGCACAGATGAGTACCGACCAGTATGCCTCCCGGCGCTGGAGCGAGCTGCAATTACAGCTCTTGCCGGCATTGCCGAAATGGCCAGCGGGCAAGGTGTTGACGGTTGCCGACGATACGGGAAACCGCCTTGCGCACTATGCCAGTGTGATGTGGCCGGCTACGTCCCATATCAACCTGACAAGCTCTGTCGTTGAACAAGGCAAGTTGCTGGATGCTGTTCTTGCGGCCTTGTCCGACTCACAGGTCAGGGCACTGCTGGGCAATGACCTGCCTGCTCCGGGGGCACTGGCCCGCAGACTGGCCCTGGTATTGGGCAGTCATGCGCGGGACAACAAACGTCAGGTCTTCGAGAGGTTGTATGGGCTTTTCAATATCTCGTCTGCGGCAGAAGCTTTGCCCATCGAACGTGACTTTCCGGGGTTGCCCCGTACGGTAGCGCAAGCGTTGGTCGAGTCGGCCAGTAATCCGCAGCTTGAACATTTGCGCAGGGACAGGGTGCCTCTGGAACTGGCCGAGCTGGCGCGCATGCACCTGCGTGAGGCCAGGATAAACCGGGCGATCGAAGGTTTTTATCTTGAGCATCAGGCCAATGACGACACTGAGCGGCTGGCCTTGCATTATCTGGATCAACTGCCCGGCTGGCCTGCTGACAAGGCGCTGGAGATTCGCAAAGATTCGATTTCAGGCGCCATGACTCATTATTGGGGCGGCGTACAGACGACCCCACCGCACGTGCTGGTCAAAACGCTGCGGGGCTACGAGCGTTACCGGCCTCGCGGTCATGTCCATTTGCTTGCGCCTGGCGGTCCTCTGCCATTATCCACTGCCGTGTTTGAATCCCTGACCGATCTTGAGCGCGATGCCATGGGCTTTGCTGCAAACACGGATGCCCCGGCGTTCAATGCGGCCCTGGCAAAGCGGGCGGCCAATGCCCGTCAGGAGTCCGCCCAGGTGTTGCGCATACAGCCGATCAAACCGGGGTTCAAACCGCCGATTACCCTGGCAGATGGTCAGGTGGGCTACCCCCTGTGCGGAATGACATCCGGTGAGCACTCCTGGGAATTGCAGCGCCGTGTGCGCAGGATTTACTCCGACTTTGAAGATGAGCAAGTCATTGAATACCTCGACACCCTGGTCGAGCGGGGGCTTGAACCGCTCAATATCCTGCGTGAGCGCAAGCGCGAGAGAAGGGCCTTGCTAACGAGCCTGCAAGCCTGGATCGATGCCACTCCGGGTGAAGTTGTTCCGACCGATACCCTATATGACTACCCCGAGAACCGATATCAGGCTGCAGGGCTGATTGAGCGTTGCTGGCGTAAAAACCCCGCTCATATTCCCTGGGCTCACAACGAAGAGTTGCACAGCCTGAGCCTGGACGGCTTTCGATTGGGCAACTTTCCGGATCTGCCAGCCATTGCCGACTTCAGCCATGTGCGGGAATTGAAACTCAGCAACATGAATTGCCGGGACACGGCCAATGCATTCCTTGAACATTTCAGCGGGCTGGTTGCCCTTGAAATGGATAACAATCGCATGGTCAACCTGCCCAGGCAGTTGGAGCGCATGCCCAATCTGCAGCGTTTGTCCCTGGCCCGTAACCTGTTGTATCTGAACCCGGGCAACCTGTCGGTATTGAACTCGCTGGGCAAGCTGCAAGTGCTCAACCTCAATGACAACCTGCTGGGTCCGAACCTTAGCCTCAGTAATCTGGGTTTTTTGCGTCGGGTCTATTTGCGTCGTACCTGGATCGACCAATGGCCGCAAGACCTGATATCCCGCCCGTTTCTTGAGTCGGCCGATCTGCGGGAAAACCGTATTATCGACATACCTGAACATGTCTATCAGGCCTCACCCACTGTGACGCGCAATATTTCCCTGGCCGGCAACCCGTTGTCCGCCACCAGCCGCCTGCGTCTGGCCCGCTATGCCATGCAGGGTGGCAGCAGCATGGGCATCAACAGCGAACAGTTGATGAGCGAGGCGGCGGCGTTCGAGTTCTGGACGGCGGGTATTACCGCTCAGGAATTGCGAAGAAGAGAGCTGTTATGGAACAGCTTGCGAGCCGATGCGGCTTCAGACGATTTTTTTACGGTGCTCAGCCGTTTGACATCGACTGCGGACGCCCATGAAGTGCGTCAGGATTTCAGCCGACGTGTCTGGGAAATGATTGAAGCGGCCAACGAGAGCTCCTCCTTGCGCCGTGATGTGCTGGATATTGCGGCTTCGCCGCGTAGCTGTACAGACAGTGTGGCTTTTACGTTCAGCGAGATGGAAGTGCAAATGGAACTGTCCGGGCTTTCAGGCGCGGGCTCGCCTCAGAAGCAGCAACTGCTGACTCTGGGCAAAGGGCTTTTCAGGCTCGACAGGCTCGCCAGAATCGCCCACGAGCACTTTTTGTTACGCCTTGAGGGGGCAGGCCCGGCACCGGACGAGCTTGAGATGCACCTGGCTTACCGTGTGGGCCTGGCGCGAGCCCTTGAGCTGCCGGGGCAACCTGAAAGCATGGCGTTTAAATCACTGGCCGGGGTGACTCAGGCAGATCTGGACATTGCGCGGCTGGAAGTCGAAAAGGCCGAGAAAACGGCCTCGCTGAACATCTTTATCAGCACCCGCCAGTTTTGGCGGGAGTACTTGATACGTACCCACAGGACGCAATATGGCGCGCTGACCGAGCCGTACTTCGAGGCGTTAAGCAACTTGCTTAAAAGATCTCCAGAAATGAACAGTGAGCGCTATCTGCGCGAGGTCAGCGAAGTTCGCCATCAGATGGACGCGGCTGTCGATGTCTGGAGCCTGCAAAAGACCGAGGCGCTGCTGGCGCCCAAGTCCCTTGAGGGGTCGCCCTCTACAGCCCTTTGATCAGGGCCCGCAGCCCGAACCGGTTCGGCAGGCAGGCTTCGGCCACTGCTCTGGATACGGGCAGGGGTTCATCGTTGATCCAGGCGGCGAGTATTTCGCCAGACAGGGGTGCGGTGATGAGCCCGCGAGAGCCGTGGCCGCTGTTGACGTACAAGCCATCAAGCCACGGGCAGGGGACGTCAGGCACCTGTCGGGCATCCTTGCGCAACACGCCATAGGCGCTGGCGAACTGCTCCGGATCCGCGAGCGGGCCTACAATTGGCAAGTAGTCCGGGCTGGTGCAGCGGAACGCTGCCCATCCACGCAGGGTGTCAGGGTTGAGTTGTTCGTCACCGAGCCGATGGGCCAGGTCCGGTGAGATTTCCTCGAGCAGCTCGAGGTTACCTTGATGCCCCTGCGGGGTGGTGGTCAGGTCTTCGTTATCAAAGTCGAAGCTGGCGCCCAGCGTGTGCTCACCGAGGCGGCCAGGAGCCACATAGCCCTCGGCACACACTACGGTTTTCAATACGGCGCTGGCAGGGGTTTCTACCAGTTGAGTGATTTGCCCGCGAATCCGTTTGAGTGGCAGGCCGCTGCTGGCCGGGAAGCGCTTGACCTCGGCAGCGCCAGCCAGAATGACAACCGGAGCGCTGGCCAGTACCTGGTCGTTGTGGCACGCCTGCCATTGCTCATTGACCTTGTGCAGTTGCAAAATGTCATGGTGGGTCAGCACCCGAACCTTGGGGTGCAGGGCCTGGTAGTGGCAAAGCGCTGGAGGGTGAACCCAGCCGCCTTCGGGGTAGAACAGGCCGCCGTGGGCCAGTTCGATCCCGGCCAGGGCTTGTGCCTGGGGTTGGTCAAGCAGATGCACCAGCGCCGGGGGAAAGGCTGCGGCCAGTTGGGCCTGTCGTGCGGCTTCCTTGGCGTTGAAAGCCAATTGCAGGACCCCGCAATCATCCCAGTCGCGCCCGCGCTGCAGGTGTTCCAGCAGACGACGGGTGTAGCCAAAGCCGCTGACGATCATCTGCGACAAAGTCGTACCGTGTGCCGAGAGCTTGAGGTACAGAACGCCTTGCGGGTTGCCCGACGCTTCCTTGGCCAGTCTTTCGTGGCGCTCCAGCAATATCACCGTCCAGCCGCGGCGGGCCAGGCTATTGGCGCTGGCGCAACCCGACAGGCCGCCACCGATGACCAGTGCTGTACGCGGGCCTTTGACCCGGGGCGGGCGGGCAAACCAGGGTTTGACTGTGGGTGCTGTTGAAGCGGTGTCCGGCAAGCCGACAAAGGTGCCGCGCAGGATTTCCCACTTATGGCCTATGCCTGGCGTGCGGCGCATCTTGAATCCGGCGTCATTCAGTGCGCGGCGTACCCAGCCGGTGCTGGTGAATGTGCTGATTGTCGAATCGGGTGCCGCCAGGCGTGCCAATTGCGCGAACAGTTCCGGGGTCCACATGTCGGGGTTTTTCGCCGGGGCAAAACCGTCTAGAAACCATGCATCAACTTTGGCGTCGAGTTGCGGCAACTGTTCAAGTGCATCGCCGATCAATAACGTGAGCGTGACCCGGCCATCGGCCAGGGTCAGGGTCTGAAAGCCCGGATGGATTGCAAAATACACGGCCAGCAATTGTTCGCTGAGGGGCGTCAGCTCCGGCCACAGGGCCAGCGCGCGTTGCAGGTCGTTGCGGGTCAGCGGGTATTTTTCGACGCTGATGAACTGCAGGCGCGCATCGGGGTGGGCATGTTGCTCGAACAGCTGCCACGCGCACAAAAAATTCAGCCCGGTGCCGAAACCGGTTTCGCCAATAACCAGATGGCCGTCAGCGGGCAGGGCGGCGAAACGCTCTGCAAGGGCGTTCTGTTCGATAAAGACATAGCGGGTTTCTTCAAGCCCCGACTTGTCCGAAAAATACACGTCATCAAACACCCGTGAATGGGGGCGACCTTGGTCATCCCAGTCGATCTGGGCATTGGCAGTTTCAGTAGTCATGTGTGGCTCGGCAACGGCAAGGCAGCCATTCTAGCCGATCAGTCAGGCCGGGACTGATCCATGACAGGTTTGCTCGGTTTCTTCCTGCATATTGCAGAGCAATCCGCTAGGCTTGGTTCATCTTGCCAGGGAGCATTCCATGTTCGAATCAGCTGAAATCGGCCATTTCATCGATAAAGAAACCTACGACAGGGAAGCCCCCGCTTTACGTGAAGCGTTGCTTGAAGCCCAGTTTGAGCTCCATCAGCAAAAGCGTGCTTCGGTCATTGTGCTGATCAATGGCATTGAAGGCGCCGGCAAGGGTGAAACGGTCAAACTGCTTAGTGAATGGATGGATCCGCGCCTGATCGAAGTGCGGACTTTTGATAGCCAGACCGATGAAGAGCTGGCTCATCCGCCGGCCTGGCGTTACTGGCGTCAATTGCCCGCCAAGGGGCGGATGGGCGTGTTTTTTGGCAATTGGTACAGCCAGATGCTCCAGGGCCGGGTTCACGGCCTGTTCAAGAATGCCGTGCTTGATCAGGCGATCACGGGCGCCGAACGTCTGGAAAAGATGCTGTGCAATGAGGGCGCAGTGATCTTCAAGTTCTGGTTCCACCTGTCCAAAAAACAAATGAAGGAACGCCTGCAAACCCTCAAGGATGACCCATTGCACAGCTGGCGCATCAGCCCGCTGGACTGGCAGCAGTCCAAAACTTATGACAAGTTCGTACGCTATGGCGAGCGGGCGATCCGCCGCACCAGTCGTGATTACGCACCGTGGAATATCGTCGAAGGTATTGACCCCTATTACCGCAGTCTGACTGTGGGCAAAATCCTTCTTGAAGGGTTGCAGGCGGCGTTGCATACCCCCAAGGTTGCAGCCCGCCCGGCGGGTGTGCCGCCGTTACCGGACAAGCAAGGCGAATTGACCCTGCTCGATTGCCTGGACCTGACCCGGCATCTTGAAAAAGAGGATTACCAGGAGCAATTGATCACTGAGCAGGCGCGTCTATCGGGCCTGATGCGTGACAAACGGATGCGCCGGCATTCATTGATTGCCGTATTTGAAGGCAATGATGCCGCAGGCAAAGGCGGCTCTATCCGGCGGGTGGCGGCAGCGCTGGACCCGCGTCAGTACATCATTGTGCCTATTGCTGCGCCTTCCGAGGATGAGCGAGCACAACCTTATCTTTGGCGTTTTTGGCGACATATACCGGCGCGGGGCAAATTCACCATTTTTGACCGCTCCTGGTATGGCCGGGTGCTGGTTGAACGGGTCGAGGGTTTTTGCACGAAAGCGGACTGGATGCGCGCTTATGGCGAAATCAACGATTTCGAAGAACAACTTACGGCAGCAGGCGCGATTGTCGTCAAATTCTGGCTGGCAATCGACAAGGATACCCAGCTTGAGCGTTTTCAGGAGCGTGAAGAAATCCCGTTCAAACGCTTCAAGATTACCGAGGAAGATTGGCGTAATCGCGAAAAGTGGGATGTGTACCGCAGTGCGGTATGCGACATGGTGGATCGCACCAGCACCGAAATCTCGCCCTGGACCCTGGTTGAAGCCAATGACAAGCGCTGGGCACGGGTAAAGGTGCTACGCACGATCAACGAGGCTCTGGAAGCAGCCTTCGAGAAACGCGACAGGCAGGAAAAAAAGCGCAAGAAGAAGTAACACGGCACTTACCCTGTGGTGCTTCGCTTGTGCGCGGCAACACGGGGTTAGCCTGCGACTATATATCTACCACTGATGCACTCCGGGTTTCTGTTCAGATCAGGTGACTGTCGATCACTTGGGATGAACGCTTTCATGTCCGAAAACAGCCACACCCTTAACGCTGACCAGTACCTTTCATTTGGCAGCCTGTCTATCAATTTGCCCGGTACTCTGCGAGAGCGAAAAGTCTCACGCTACGAAGCAAGCCTGCAGTCATTTATAGGCACTGCTGATCAGGCGATGACTCGCTTGGCCGCTTACCGGGATACTCATGAGCAGGCTCTGACCCAGTGTGCCGAAACTCAACAGGCAACGGACAGGCTGCTCGAGGGGGCCGAGTCTCAGGGCACCGACTTCTGGACCCGGCTGGATGCCGGCGGGCTTAGTCTGTTGCAGCGTTTGTCTACGGGCAGGTCGCGCAGCTTGCTGGCCGAAGCACAGTTGCAAGTGTATGAAGGCCGGTTGAGCGAATCTGCGTATCAACAGATAAAAGAAGTTGTCAGCGAACCCTGGTCTTCACTCCGCGGGCAAAGTGTCAGCTGCGTTTGCGACCTGTCCCTGGGCACCTCGCAACGCTCTTATTTGCTGCAGGGGGCGATGGTGATAACTCGTCAGCCTGCGCTTGATGACCATCAACATCCGGGGCCCGTATTTCTGTTCGTTCCGGGCAATGCGGGCGGTTTGCACGCATTCACTTCCGTGGCTCAGCTCAAGACCCAACTGGCCCGCAGCGTTCGGGCCGATCCGGACGGGTTCTGGCTCGGCCATGTTTCGCTGAAAAACCGCGCTGCTGCTCGGGCAGCGATAATGCTCGAGGGTACTGAAAGCCCCGTTATCCTGCGTGTGCTAGATGGTCATGCCTTCAGTCTGGGGGTTGAGGATCAAATCGCCGGTTATAAAGAAATTGCTTCGCTTATAGCCAGGGGCCAGTTGTTGTACAGCGAATCGACGGTTGCGCAGTCTCTTGAGCGCTTGCGTCTGGAAACCGCACAAAACCTGCTGGCACCGGGCAATGAGGCCCGTGAACAGGGCATTGACCTTGTGGCGGAACAATTGCGTACGGCACAGGCTACGCAGGACTTGCCGGACTGGTTGCTGCGGGCATCGGTCGAAGAGCGGGCCGAATATGCCAAGGGACTTGTGGTTTACGCACGTAATGCCCTTTGGCTGGAGGACGATCTTAACCGTCATCTGCCGTCATTCGAGGTGTTTACCCGCGATAAGCTGGCTGAGCGGCTCAAGGCCGATTTAAAACGAGATATCGATCCGGATGCGGTCAGGGTCGATATGCCCGATCGGGTCATCGTTGAGGTGTTGCAAACGAGCGAGAGGGCCGAGCGTCCGCATCTGGCGGGCGATACGTCGGAAAGCATAGCGATCACCGGCTTTTCAACCTGGGATGACGTCAGTCTTGCGCGTCACACCTTCAGCTTGTCCGAGCTTGCTCGCAAGAATATTGATGTGAATGACGAACAGCAGATGCTGCGTCTCAAGCACAGCTACTTCACTCTGGATGGCGTGGATACCAAGGCGCTGGGTATTGACCTTAAGTATCTGCTCAAAACCATTCCGGATCTGGATGTTGCCATGCTTTACAGCATGAGGATCACCCGTGCTTTTCTGGGTCGCACAGTAGGGGGTAGCCAGCCCGGAGCTCCCGATATTGCCAGGCGACTGGGAGTGTTCAGGCAAGCCATCAACCTTGAGGCCTGGGTCGCACGTCAGCGCAGCCACCTGTCAGAGCGGGGGTACAGGCTGGCGCAGGCAGCGACCGCACCCGGCAATGGTAATCACAAACCTGACGCCGAATTCGACATCGAATACCGTTATACCTGGTTACGCTCACCAGACCGGGGGGACAGTTCCTATACCGAACAAGCCTTGATCGGGGTGTCTGTGGTGCATGACAAAACCTCGGGGCTGGCGCTGATGTATCTGGCGGGCGCTCCGGGTAATCAGAAGTTCTTCGAAGGTTCCGGGTTCCAGCATCTGATTGAACGTCTCTCCAATCATGTGCTGCTCAACAGGGAGCTGCTCACCTACTTCGCAAACAGTACAGAGACCGGTTCGAGCGTTGCGCGGAATATTCAGAACATCAATGCCATTTTGCGTGTCGGAACTTACGGTTTTCTCGTGATTGACCCGGTCAAGGCGTCCCATGTGTCGCTGACTGACATGCAGTACCTGGCACGCATGGGGCGGCTCAAGGAGCAGGTCTATGGTTCCTCCAGATCGGCGCTGGATATCGAGCGCCGTCAGATGGAGCGTATTGCGCAGCGGGATCTGAGCTACATAAAGATTGGCCTGTCGGTTATTCCGGGTATTGGCACAACCATTGGTGTCTATGACGGCTGGAATGACGCATCTGCGGCCATCAGTGCGTTTGCCCGAGGCGATTACAAGGCGGGAGCGTGGCTGGCTTTCTCTGCCGCGCTTAATTTGGGCGAGGCGGTTCTTACGCTCGCACCTCTGGTGGCGCGCCCCAGAGCAGTAAGCGCAGTGCTGGGCAGCCTGGATGAAACGGTGACCAAGGCCGTAGCAACCCTATATGACGCAGGGTGGAGAGCCAGTAAATCGTTGCAGAAAAAACGCCTGAAGGATCTATTGCCGTCTGTCACTTCCCGCAAGCCCTGGCGTACCAAGGCATTCGAGGGCTATGAGGTCAAAGTCCCGCTCTATGACGCCGTGAGGCTCAGGGGGAAAAACGAAAATGTCTATCTCTTGAATAACAAGATGTACATTCAGATCGATGAAAAAGTGTACGAAGTGTATCGTCGCTCAGGTGAGAAAACCCTTCGCCTCAAGGCGCGCCCGCCCAAGAACTATGAACCGCCGATCAGGATGGATGCACGGGGGCGCTGGGAGTATCACGCCGATGTCGGGGGCAAGGGAGGGGCGCCGTTTCCGGAGCTGGAAGAGCTGATTGTTGATTCAACCCCCGTTACATCCACGCGCAAGGTTCCTGATGGATACGCTGTGACGGCCGCGGTTACCCCGGCGCCAATTCCTGCCGTACATCCTCAAGGCGTCGAGTCGATGGACAGGGTGGTTATCGGCCATCGGGATTTGTTTGTTTCCAGCGAACTTGATAGTGCAGGCAATTTTGGAATCTATCGTATTGATCCTGCTGATCCGACCCGACTGCAGGCTCAGGGTGTATTAACGCCCGAAGGGGTATATCGCCTCACCGATCAGCCTCTAGTCTCCGGTAGCGATCTGTTTGAAGAAGTCGCCGAAGATTTTGTCTTTATGGACAACAAGTTCTATCGGGTGCAACTGGATACTGAGCAGTTTTCCTGGAAAGTGGTGCGCACGGGTGATGAGGGTAGCAGCACGCTGTTTATCGAAAGTGATGGGGTATTTGATCCGGTCACACAACGGTTGGTCATCAGCAACTGGCACCTGATGCCAAGGCTCGGAGAACATCCCAGTCTGGAGGCCCTGGTGCGCCAGGCGCTTGACTTGCCTGCAACTGGTCTTGACCACGAAGTCTATGCATTTTTGCGCAACTACACGCGCCAGATCATCCAGTCTGTCGACACACAGGTGATACGGGCACCTGATGTGCTGGAGCTGGAGCGTCTGTGTGAGCAGAGCCTGCGCCGCAAGCAATTCCCGGTGGGCAGGCTGGACGAAGCCTTGACGGCCATGGCCAACAAGCAGCCCCTGCCGATCTGGGCACCGGTCTATGACGAACTGCAGGGTATGCGCTCGGTATTCCCGACGACATCCGGAAGGTATTACAACATTGATGCCGTGCGTCAATTGCGCAGTCATATGTCGATCCGCGATCTGGATGTGGAGGTTGCCGCCCTTATTGACAACTATGCAGCAATGCGTGCCGGATTGATCTCTACGTTTAATATGAGAAACACTCTGGCCAAAAGCGTCATGCAGTTGGTCTTGAAAAAGCGTGGTTACACATTACTTGATGGCGGTCGCTACAAAGTGGGGGCTGCCGGTTTCGGTATGGTGCTACGTGGTCCCAACGGTGATCTGTATCTGATGGAAGTCAGGCATATACGGGCCACCGGCAACACCTGGGGGCATGTATTTTTTGATCGTGGATCCGCGAGCAAACTAGTCATGATGTCTGATGAATGGGTCGATATCGTCGTGCGAAAATCCCTGGAGGAAGTGCCATTCAATCCTGCAGCTGTGGCAGTACAGCAAGCCAGGGCAGATGGCCGCTTGTTCAAACTGGTTGGCACCATCACCCCCGACAAGGAAGTGATGGTGTTCAAGGTTGCAACCCCGGGCCCAGGATTGTAAAAAACCGTCTAGCCGTGCTTGCCCGCGCCCAGCATGTTTTCAGGACGAACCCACTGGTCAAACTCGGCGTCCGTGAGGTAGCCCAGTTCCAGTGCTGCTTCGCGCAGGGTCAAACCTTCGGCGTAGGCCTTTTTGGCAATCTCGGCTGACTTGTCATAGCCGATATGGGGGTTGAGTGCGGTCACCAGCATCAGGCCGCGCTCCAGGTGTTCGGCCATTTTGGCAGCATCGACCTCAAGGCCGGTGACGCAGTGTTTGAAAAAGTTGCTGCAACCGTCTCCCAGCAACTGGATGGATTGCAGCAGGTTGTGAATGATCACCGGTTTATAGACGTTCAGTTGCAAATGCCCCTGGCTTGCAGCAAAGCCGATGGCAACATCGTTGCCCATCACCTGGCACGCCAGCATCGACAAGGCTTCGCACTGGGTCGGATTGACCTTGCCCGGCATGATCGAACTGCCCGGCTCATTGGCGGGCAGTTTGATTTCGGCCAGCCCGGCGCGGGGGCCGGAACCCAGCAGGCGGAAGTCATTGGCCAGTTTCATGAGGGTCACGGCCAGGGTTTTGAGGGCGCCTGACAGGGTGGTCAAGGGCTCGTGGCCGGCCAGCGCGGCAAATTTATTCGGCGCGGTGACAAATGGCAGGCCAGATAACGCAGCCAGTTCAGCAGCAATCGCTTCGGCAAAACCGTGGGGTGCATTCAGCCCGGTGCCCACTGCGGTACCCCCCTGTGCCAGCTCACACACTGCGGGCAAGGCCGAACGTATGGCTTGCTCGGCGTAGTCCAGCTGCGCGATATAGGCTGACAGCTCCTGGCCGAAGGTGATCGGCGTGGCGTCCATCATATGGGTGCGGCCGGTCTTGACCAGTTTCATATGCCGTGCCGACAACTCGGCCAGGCCTCCTGCCAGTTCATTGATCGCGGGCAGCAAATGATTGTGCACAGCCTTGGCAGCGGCGATATGCATGGCGGTGGGGAAGCAGTCGTTGGAGCTTTGCGAGCGGTTGACATGGTCATTGGGGTGGACTGGCGACTTGCCGCCACGGCCTTTGCCCGCCAGTTCATTGGCGCGTCCTGCAATCACTTCGTTGGCGTTCATGTTGCTCTGTGTACCGCTGCCTGTCTGCCACACCACCAGCGGGAACTGGTCGTCGTGTTCACCGTTGAGCACTTCATCGGCGGCCTGTTCGATCAGGCGGGCGATATCGGCAGGCAAATCACCGTTGCGGTCATTGACCCGCGAGGCAGCCTTTTTGATCAAGACCAGGGCATGCAGAACCGCCAGCGGCATTTTTTCGTTGCCGATGGCAAAGTTGATCAGTGACCGCTGTGTCTGCGCCCCCCAATAAGCCTCATCGGCCACGCTTACTTCACCCAGGCTGTCGGTTTCGATACGGCTCATCGGCTCTTTCTCCTTGAAGTCTGACCTGACAGCTTAGGCGTTGATTCACACTAAGGGTTCAATCTTGCGTTTTCGGTGCTTTTGGTCGGCTGATGAGAACGTCTATCAGTGTCGGGGTTGAGTGACACACTTTATTAGGCGCAGAATGGCCGCCCTTGGGGTTAAACCTCGCTTGCTAGAAAAGGAAACTCGATGACCCGTCTTCGCGCCATCTGTACAGCGGTAGCTCTGGTTTGCGCCAGCGGCCAGGTTTTCGCCGATGCAGCTAGCCACGCTGCCAGTGCTGAAACGTTCCTGAAACTGGCACATGCCGATAAGCTGGGTACCCCGGTGTATATGCAAGTGCAGCAAATGTTCGCTCAGCGTTTCGAGCAAACCAAAGCACCAGCCTCCAAGAAAGCCCTGCTGGAAACTTACCAGGCCAAAGCCAACACCGCTCTGGATCAAGCCATTGGCTGGAACAAGCTGAAGCCGGACATGGTCAAGCTCTACACCACCAATTTCACCGAGTCTGAGCTCAAGGACCTGGTAGCGTTCTACCAGTCGCCTCTGGGCAAGAAAGTGCTGGAAAAAATGCCGCAACTGACCCAGCAATCGGCACAAATGACCCAGGCCAAACTGGAAAGTGCAGTGCCGGTTGTCAACAAGCTGCTAGAAGACATGACAGCCGAGCTGGAGCCAAAAGCGGCCCCGGCCAAAAAGAAGTAAGCGGAGCCTGAATGAGCATGCAACAGCGTATTGAAGCGGCGCTAGGCGCTCTGCAACCCGAGCACCTGAGCGTGCTGGATGAAAGCCATATGCACAGTCGTGGGTTGCAGACCCACTTCAAGGCAGTGGTGGTCAGCGAGCAGTTCGCCGGGCTCAACAGCGTCAAGCGTCATCAAAAGGTCTATGCCACCCTGGGTGACCTGATGGGCGAGTTCCATGCGCTGGCTTTGCACACGTACACGCCTGAGGAATGGGCGAAAATCGGCACGGCCCCGGCATCGCCGACCTGTGCTGGCGGTGGGCACTGAGTTGGCGTAATCCGCCTGCTTTTTGTTAGAATCCGCAACGCGCCGCTTCGTCGGCGCGTTTTTTTTTGCGCCCGGTTCACCCTTTACGAGGGTAGCCACCTGGAGATTGATGCGATGACTTCGCCTGTTGTTGTAGCTGCACTGTATAAATTCGTCACCCTTGAGGACTACGTCGAGCTGCGTGAGCCACTGCTCAAGGCCATGGTCGACAACGGTATCAAGGGCACCTTGCTGATCGCCGAAGAAGGCATCAACGGTACGGTATCCGGCAGCCGTGAAGGTATTGACGGGCTGATGGCCTGGCTCAAGACTGATCCGCGCATGGTCGATATCGATCACAAGGAATCCTACTGCGATGACCAGCCGTTCTATCGGACCAAGGTCAAGCTCAAGAAAGAAATCGTCACCCTCGGTGTTGAAGGCGTGGACCCGAACAAGAAGGTCGGGACCTATGTCGACCCCGAGAACTGGAATGCGCTGATCAGCGATCCAGAGGTGTTGTTGATCGACACCCGCAACGATTACGAGGTTTCGATCGGTACGTTTGAAGGCGCTATCGACCCGAAAACGACCAGCTTTCGCGAATTTCCCGACTATATCAAAGCCAATTTCGACCCTGCCAGGCACAAGAAAGTCGCGATGTTCTGCACCGGCGGCATTCGCTGTGAAAAGGCTTCGAGCTATATGCTCAGCCAGGGTTTTGACGAGGTTTATCACCTCAAGGGCGGTATCCTGAAGTACCTCGAAGAGGTACCCCAGGAAGAAACCAAATGGCAGGGCGACTGCTTTGTATTTGATAACCGCGTTACCGTGCGCCATGACCTCAGCGCCGGCGAATACGATCAGTGCCATGCCTGCCGCACCCCGATCAGCCTCGCTGATCGCGAGTCCGAGCACTATCAGCCCGGTATCAGTTGCCCGTATTGCTGGGACAGCTTGAGCGAGAAAACCCGTCGCAGCGCCATTGATCGCCAAAAGCAGATCGAGCTGGCCAAGGAGCGTAATCAGCCGCACCCGATCGGTCACAACTACCGTAAAGCTGCCGAGGCCTGATATGACAGCGCGCCTGCTCTATGTGATGGATCCAATGTGCTCCTGGTGCTGGGGTTTTTCGCCCATCGCCCAGGCGCTGGTTGAGCAGGCGCAGGCCGCAGGCGTTGAGTTGCATCTGGTAGTGGGAGGTTTGCGCACCGGCAGTGGCTCGGCGCTTGAGCCTGCTACGCGGCGCTATATTCTTGAGCACTGGCAGGCGGTCACAGAGGCCACCGGGCAACCTTTCAACTTCGAGGGGGCCTTGCCCGACGGCTTTATCTACGACACCGAACCTGCCTGCCGGGCTATTGTCGCGGTACGCAGCCTTGCCCCCGATTGCGCCTGGAAGCTGGTCAAACTGATACAGCAGGCGTTTTACGTACAAGGCCGTGATGTGACCCAGGCAAGTGTGCTGGTCGAACTGGCTGAAATCGCGGGAGTGCCGCGTATCGAATTTGCTGCCGCTTTTGACTCTGCCGAGGAGCATGCAGCGACAGCCGCGGATTTTACCTGGGTGCAGGATCTGGGGATTGCCGGTTTTCCGACCTTGCTTGCCGAGCGCAACGGCCAGCTGGCGTTGTTGACCAACGGCTATCAGCCGCTTGCGCCCTTGTCTGACTTGCTTGCTCGCTGGCTTGAACGCGCTGCACGTGTTTGATCCCTCTGCTGTACCGCCTGCGGCTGCGGTGACGGATCGCCTGACCTGGGCCGAAATCCGCCGCCTGGCCCTGCGCCATAAAAAAGCCCTGTGGCTTGCCAACGGCGTTGCCGTGCTGGCGACCCTGTGCAGTGTGCCGATCCCCTTGCTGCTGCCTTTGCTGGTGGACGAGGTGCTGTTGGGTAACGGCGACGCTGCGCTGAAGGTCATGAACCACTGGCTGCCGACTGCGTGGCAAAGCGCGGCAGGCTATATCGGCCTGATGCTGGCGATTACCCTGTTGCTGCGCTGCGGTGCTTTGCTGTTTAACGTGCTGCAGGCGCGGCTGTTTTCGCGGCTGGCCAAGGACATTGTGTTTCGCATTCGCCTGCGCCTGATCGAACGCTTGAAGCGAATATCACTGGCCGAGTACGAAAGCCTGGGCAGCGGCACGGTGACGACTCATCTGGTCACCGACCTCGATACGCTCGACAAGTTTGTCGGAGAAACCCTGAGCCGATTTTTGGTGGCGATGCTCACTCTGGTGGGCACTTCGGCGATTTTGTTGTGGATGCACTGGCAGCTGGCGCTGCTGATTTTGCTGTTCAACCCGCTGGTGATTTACGCCACGGTGCAGTTGGGCAAGCGGGTCAAGCACCTGAAAAAGCTTGAAAACGACAGCACGGCGCGCTTTACCCAGGCCCTTACCGAGACGCTGGATTCCATCCAGGAAGTGCGTGCAGGTAACCGTCAGGGCTTTTTCCTGGGCCGTCTGGGGTTACGGGCGCGAGAAGTGCGGGACTTTGCCGTGGCTTCACAGTGGAAGAGCGATGCCTCCAATCGCGCCAGCGGTTTGTTGTTCCAGTTCGGGATCGATATTTTTCGAGCCGCCGCGATGTTGACGGTATTGTTTTCGGATCTGTCGATCGGTCAGATGCTCGCAGTGTTCAGTTATCTGTGGTTCATGATCGGGCCGGTTGAGCAGTTGCTCAATTTGCAATATGCCTTCTATGCCGCTGATGGAGCCGTTACGCGGATCAATCAGTTATTGGCGCGCAACGACGAGCCACAATACCCCGGCGGTGCCAATCCATTTGTGGGGCGACAGACGGTCGGCATCGAAGTGCGTGACCTTAGCTTCAGCTATGGCGACGAAAAGGTACTCGATCACCTTAACCTGACCATTGCTCCTGGTGAGAAGGTGGCCATTGTCGGCACTAGCGGTGGTGGTAAAAGCACCCTTGTGCAACTGTTGCTGGGCTTATACACGCCGCAGTCGGGGAGTATCCGCTTTGCTGATGCCAGCCAGCCCGAAATCGGCCTGCAGACCATTCGCGAGCATGTGGCGGTGGTGCTGCAACACCCGGCATTGTTCAACGATACCGTGCGTGCCAATCTGACCATGGGCCGTGAACGAACCGATGAAGCGTGCTGGCACGCCCTGCAAATCGCTCAGCTCGATGGCACCATTGATGCGCTGCCCCAGGGCCTGGACAGCATCGTGGGGCGTTCGGGGGTGCGTTTGTCCGGCGGTCAGCGTCAGCGCCTGGCGATTGCGCGCATGGTATTGGCCGAACCCAAGGTGGTGATCCTCGACGAGGCCACCAGTGCCCTGGATGCTGCCACCGAATACAACCTGCATCACGCTTTGGGAAAATTTTTGAGCGGGCGCACAACTTTAATCATCGCTCACCGTTTATCTGCGGTAAAACAGGCTGACCGGGTGCTGGTGTTTGATGGTGGGTGCATTGCCGAAGAGGGCGATCACCAGCAGTTGATTGCAGAGGGTGGGCTCTATGCCAGGCTCTACGGGCATCTGCAGCAGACGTGATGTCGCAGGGTTGTGGGGGCGAGCCTGCACGCGAAAGCCCATGAACATCGCAGTTATCCGGCCAATACACGGTATTGCTCACGATCTTCTCGAGCAGGTTCTTTTGCACAGGCGCATTGCTTGCTTCAATGAACATAATGATGCGGCTGCACGCTTATTGAAGATTTAGATCGGCTCAGACTACTCAATTTTTGAAAAATTGGCCTAGGCTGACTTGTAGTGAGATTTTCTCTCTGGTTTTCATTTGACTCCATGAAGCAAAGGGAACTCATGAAATCTAAACGCCCCCTTGGTACACCACGCTTATTGGGCATTGTTTGGCCTTTTATTGCTGTCGTGCTGTTCCAGGCGTTATTGGGGTGCGTGAGTCTGTATATGCTTTCTGCCGTGAGGAGTTATGTCGGTGGCGAAAGTTTATGGTCCAAGGGGCAGAAGGACGCCATCTACTTTCTCTATCTGTATTCCGATACCCATGACCCGGTTTATTACGAAAAATACACACAGGCCATAAGTGTTCCCCAGGGCGACCATAAGTTACGCCTGGCGATGGATGAGTCCCCACCCAATGAAGTCGCTGCCCGCGAAGGCATTCTGCAGGGCGGCAACAGCGCGCAAGATGCCTCGAGCATTATCTGGTTTTACCGCTACTTTCGCCATGTAAGCTATATGGAAACCGCCATCGAGAAGTGGGCCATAGGTGATGCTTACCTGCTCAAGCTCGACAATCTGGCCCAGGAGATGCACAAGGCCATCCTCGCCGGCAATGCCGATGCTGCGGAGTCCCAGCGCTGGGAAGACGAGATTTTCGCCATCAACGAGGGTATTGCGCCTTCTGCCAAGGCTTTCAGTGATGCGCTGGGTGAAGGCTCGCGCTTTATCTGGCGGTTGCTGGTGGTCATAAACCTGGTCACGGCGGTGGCGCTGATCCTGCTGGTACTCAAGCGCACCCATAAAGTGCTCAAGCAGAGCCGTGCTTTTGCCGAGGCGCTGCAGCTGGAAAAAGAGCGGGCGCAAATCACCCTGCAGTCGATTGGCGACGGTGTTATCACCACCGACGTCAATGGCGCGATTGCCTATATGAACCCTGCGGCCGAGAACTTGACCCAGTGGAAGTCCGAGCAGGCGCAAGGCATTTCCCTGGCTGCGCTGTTCAAGTTGCTTGATGACAACGATCAGGACGAAGGCCCCAGGCTGGTCGAGCGTATTCTCACTGGCGAGCTGGGTAACAGTCGCGAGCACTCCCGGCAGATTCAACGCATGGATGGCAGTACCGTTGCGGTAACCCTTGTGGGTGCGCCAATCCTTCACGATGGCGATGTCAGTGGCGCAGTGCTGGTGCTGCATGACATGACCCAGGAGCGCCAGTACATTGCCAACCTGTCCTGGCAGGCGACCCATGATGCACTGACCGGGCTGGCCAACCGACGTGAGTTCGAATACCGCCTGGAGTTGGTACTGAAGAACCTGGGGCGCCAGCAGGGCCGGCATGCCCTGATGTTTCTTGATCTGGACCAGTTCAAGCTGGTCAATGACACCTGCGGTCACGCGGCGGGTGATGAGCTGTTGCGGCATATTTGTACGTTGCTGCGTACCGGCCTGCGTGAAGGCGATACCCTGGCCCGGCTGGGTGGGGATGAGTTTGGCATCCTGCTGGAAAACTGCCCGGTGGACATGGCGGAAAAAATCGCCGGCGGTTTGCGTCAGGCGGTGCAAAGCCTGCATTTTGCCTGGAAAGGGCGCCCGTTCATGAGCACCATCAGCATCGGCCTTGTGCATATCCATAAAGCGCCAGTCACCCTTGAGTCTCTGATGCGGGCTGCGGACATGGCCTGTTATATGGCCAAGGAAAAGGGCCGCAACCGGGTGCAGGTTTATCATGTGGATGACACGGAGTTGTCATTGCGCTTTGGTGAAATGGCCTGGGTACAGCGCTTGCATGTCGCACTGGAAGAAAACCGCTTCAGTCTGTATGCCCAGGAAATAACCCCCCTGGGACCTGTGCAGGACGGGGGCGGGCATATCGAGATTCTGTTGCGCCTGCAAGATGAAAACGGTCGCATTGTATTCCCCGACAGTTTTATTCCTGCGGCGGAACGTTATGGCTTGATGAGTTCGATAGACCGCTGGGTGGTCGAAAATGTGTTCAGGATCATTGCGGAATGTTCAGCCCAGGCGGGTGGGCGGCCAATGGCCATGTGTGCGATCAACCTGTCTGGGTCAACCATTGGCGATGATGACTTTCTTGCGTTTTTGCATGAACAATTTGACTGTTACGGCGTGTCGCCAAAACTCATCTGTTTTGAAATTACTGAAACCAGTGCAATTGCCAACCTGGGTAATGCCATCCGTTTTATCAATGATCTTAAAACCCTGGGTTGTCACTTTTCGCTGGATGACTTTTGTGCCGGGATGTCCTCATTTGCCTATTTGAAACATCTTCCTGTCGACTTTTTGAAGATCGACGGCAGTTTCGTCAAGGACATGTTGGACGACCCGATCAATCGTGCCATGGTTGAAGTCATTAATCATATTGGCCATGTCATGGGCAAACGCACGATTGCCGAGTTTGTTGAAAGCACGCAGATTGAAGAGGCCTTGATTGAAATCGGCGTTGATTATGCGCAGGGCTATATTGTCCAGCGGCCACAGTTATTCACGTTCGATAGTTTGTTGCAGCGTCCTCAGCGTGCCCGGGCGTTGACATTGAAGTCCCCGGGCACGTTGCGTTGATCTGTTCTACATTTCTAAAGTCTATTATCAAAAAGGATTTGGATTGTGAGTGAAGTCTTCAACCGAACGGGGCCTCTTATGGAGGAAGCCAGTTACCCCCAGTGGGCCCGGCAGTTGATTCGGGACTGTAGCGAAAGCAAACGTCGGGCAGTCAAACACGAAATTTACAAGCGCATGCGTGACAACACCTTGAGCCCCAGAGCAATGCGCATGTTTCTCGTGGGCGGCTGGCCGGTGGTCGAGCAGTTTTCGTTGTATATGGGCCATAACCTGGGCAAGACCCGCTACGGGCGTCACCCCGGCGAAGACATGGCCCGCCGCTGGCTGATTCGCAATATCCGGGTCGAGCTTAACCATGCCGACTATTGGGTGAACTGGGCGCTGGCGCATGGGGTCAGCCTTGAAGACCTCAATGCCCAGGACCTGCCTGCCGAGTTTCAGGCGCTGAACGACTGGTGCTGGCATAGCTGTTCCAAGGATTCGCTGGCCGTGGCGATGGCTGCCACCAACTACGCCATCGAGGGTGCCGTGGGTGAGTGGGCGGCGATTGTCTGCTCAGCCGATATCTATGAAGAGTCGTTTGCGGTCGATCAACGCAAGCGCGCGATGAAGTGGCTGAAGATGCACGCCCAGTACGATGACGAGCATCCCTGGGAGGCGCTGGAAATTGTCTGTACCCTTGTGGGAATGAATCCGAGCCAGGAGCAGATCACTGAACTGCGCAAAGCCATCTGCAAGAGCTACGATTATATGTATCTGTTTCTGCAAAGTTGCCTGTTGTTCGACAAGGCCGCTGTGGCGCGTGAGCATCGGGAACTGGTCGAGAGCTGAACACCGGCTTTTCAGTGCATAAAAAAACCGCGGACTGCATGGGATGCAGCCCGCGGTTTTTGTTTGTTGCCCTGTTACTGTGCGTTGAAAGCCTGGCCGTTGATCCCGGTACTGTCCGGGCCCATCAGGTACAGGTAAACCGGCATGATTTCGTGTGGCTCTGGATTGTTCTCCGGGTTTTCACCCGGATAGGCCAGGGCGCGCATGCTGGTGCGGGTCGCGCCGGGGTTGATGCTATTGGCACGTACCGGGGCCACGCCGTCGACTTCGTCGGCCAGGGTTTGCATCAAGCCTTCGGTGGCGAACTTGGAGACGCCATAGGCACCCCAGTAAGCACGGCCTTTGCGCCCGACACTGCTGGAAGTGAAGATCACCGAGGCGTCCTGCGACAGCTTGAGCAGGGGTAGCAGGGTGCTGGTGAGCATAAACATGGCATTGACGTTGATATGCATCACGCGCATGAAATTTTCCCCCGACAGCTGCTCCAGCGGCGTGCGCGGACCAATGATCGAAGCGTTGTGCAGCAGCCCGTCAAGGCGGCCGAACTCGGTCTCGATCATGGCGGCCAGCTCATCGTATTGATGGGGTTGGGCGGTTTCGAGGTTGAACGGGATAACCACTGGCTGCGGATGGCCCGCAGCTTCGATTTCGTCGTAGACCTGGCTTAGGTTGGCTTCGGTCTTGCCCAGCAGCAATACGGTTGCGCCGTGTGCGGCATAGGTCCTGGCTGCAGCAGCGCCGATGCCGCGACCGGCGCCGGTAACCAGGATCACCCGATCCTGGAGCAGGTTGGGGCGGGCTGAATAATCAAACATAAAAAACCTCAACAAAATCGGTCATCGTTAGCAGCTGCACATCGCGTTATCCAGCACTTTGCGCAGTTCGGCCGGATGATCGACCACCACGTCCGCACCCCAGTGATCAGGGTTGTCGTCAGGGTGGATATAACCAAAGCGCACGGCTGCAGTTTTGGTCCCGGCATCGCGCCCGGACTCGATATCGCGCAGGTCATCGCCTACAAACAGTACGCTGGCCGGGTCAAGGTCGAGCATTTTGCAGGCCAGAATCAGCGGCTCGGGGTCCGGCTTGCTGTTTTTGACGTGGTCGGGGCAAATCAGCAGCGCCGAGCGCTCGGCCAGGCCCAGGCGTTCCATGATTGGCTGGGCGAAGCGCACCGGTTTGTTGGTGACGACGCCCCACACCAGATGGGCCTTTTCGATATCGGCGAGCAACTCTTCCATGCCATCAAACAGCTTGGTATGGACTGCGCAATTGCGCTGATAGCGCTCCAGGAACTCCTGACGCAGCTCTTCAAAGCCAGGTGCGTCAGGGTCCATGTTGAAAGTCGCTGCCACCATGGCGCGTGCACCGCCGGAAATCTCGTCGCGGATAAGTTTGTCTGCGACGGGAGGCAGGTCGCGATCGGCGCGCATGGCCTGGCAGATGGCGATAAAGTCCGGCGCGGTGTCGAGCAGGGTGCCGTCCATGTCAAAAAGAACTGCTCTTAAACGCATGTGTTACTCCTCGCGAAGGGTCTGGATCATGTAGTTGACGTCAACATCGGCGGCCAGCTTGTAGTGCTTGGTCAGCGGGTTGTAGGTCAGGCCGATGATGTCCTTGACGCTCAATCCGGCTTGGCGGCTCCAGGCGCCCAGCTCGGAAGGGCGAATGAATTTTTTGAAGTCATGGGTGCCACGGGGGATCAGCTTGAGTATGTATTCCGCACCGAGGATAGCGAACAGATAGGACTTGGGGTTGCGGTTGATGGTCGAGAAGAACACCTGGCCACCGGGCTTGACCATTTTGTAGCAGGCGCGGATCACCGACGACGGGTCGGGTACATGCTCAAGCATTTCGAGGCAGGTGACTACATCGAACTGCCCGGGCATTTCTTCAGCCAGATCTTCAGCAGTGACCTGGCGGTACTCAACGTTTACGCCGGACTCGAGCTGATGCAGCTGTGCCACGGCCAGCGGGGCTTCGCCCATGTCGATGCCCATTACGGTGGCGCCGCGCTGAGCCATCGACTCGCTGAGAATGCCGCCGCCGCAGCCGACGTCGAGGACTTTTTTGCCAGCCAGTTGTACGCGCTCGTCAATCCAGTTGACGCGCAGCGGGTTGATGTCGTGCAGCGGCTTGAACTCGCTCTCACGGTCCCACCAGCGATGGGCTAGCGCTTCGAATTTGGCGATCTCGGCGTGGTCAACGTTGCTCATGGGTAAATCCTCTAAAGCTGAATAATCTGGTAAAGCTCCGGGCGCAGGCCCGAAGGTACTGAATCAATGAGTATGGCCGCTTATGCGTTCGCCCCAGGCCCTTGCGGTTGCGCAGAGTTGTTGCTCGTCCAGGCGGGTCAGGTGTCGATCCTCGAGCAGCTGCTTGCCTGCGACCCACACATGTTTAACGCAATCGCGGCCAGTGGCGTAGATCAACTGCGAAACGGGGTCGTAGACCGGTTGCTGGGCCAGGCCGCTGAGGTCAAAGGCTACCAGGTCGGCGGCCTTGCCGATTTCGATCGAGCCGGTGTCGCTTTCAATGCCCAGGGCGCGCGCGCCATTGAGGGTGGCCATGCGCAGTGCGCGGTGGGCGTCCAGCGCGGTGGCAGAGCCTGCAACGGCCTTGGCCAGCAAGGCGGCGGTGCGGGTTTCGCCGAGCAGATCGAGGTCATTGTTGCTGGCCGCTCCGTCGGTACCCACCGCCACATTGACCCCGGCTTGCCACAGGCGCTCCACCGGGCAGAAGCCACTGGCCAGTTTGAGGTTGGACTCGGGGCAATGAACCACGCTGGAGTTGCTTTCTACCAGCATGGCCAGGTCGTCATCGCTGATCTGGGTCATGTGTACGGCCTGGAAGCGCGGGCCCAGCAAGCCCAGGCGGGCGAGGCGGGCCATCGGGCGTTCGGCGTGTTGCTCGACGGCCTGATGCACTTCGAAGGCGGTTTCGTGAACGTGCATATGAATGGCGGCATCCAGCTCGTCGGCGATGACCCGGATTTTCTCCAGGTTGTCGTCGCTTACGGTGTAAGGCGCATGGGGACCGAAGGCAATTTTGATCCGCGGGTGAAACTTCAGGTCGGCAAACAGTTCGACGGCCTGGCGCAGGGATTCGTCTGCGCTGCTGGCGCCGGGAATCGGAAAGTCGAGAATCGGAATGGCGATTTGTGCACGGATACCGCTCTTGTGCACGCACTCGCTGGCAACTTTCGGGAAAAAATACATGTCACTGAAGCAGGTGATGCCGCCCTTGAGCTGTTCGGCGATGGCCAGGTTGGTGCCGTCGCGCACGAACTGCTCATCGACCCATTTGCCCTCGGCCGGCCAGATATGCTGTTCGAGCCAGGTCATCAGGGGCAGGTCGTCGGCCATGCCGCGGAACAGCGTCATGGCCGCATGCCCGTGCGCGTTGATCAGCCCCGGGCTGAGCAGCATGTCCGGCAGCTCGCGGGTTTGCGTGGCGGTAAGCTTCAGCGCCTGTTCGCGCGGGCCGATGAACACAATGCAGCCGTCGCGAATGCCCACGCCGTGATCCTTGAGTACGACACCGGCCGGTTCTACAGGCACCAGCCAGGTGGGTAACAGCAGTAAGTCCAGGGGCGTGGTTGGGGTCGGCATCGAAAACTGATTCCAGTGCGTTATAAAAGGAGGCGAAGTATACCCGAGCGTCTTGGGGGTGGGCTCGCTATAATCGGCCGCTTTGTTACCAGGTAATGGGGGAAGGCATGCGCGATCGACTGTTGGCTGCGGAAAAGGTTAAGGCCATCGATTGGCGGGATGACGCCCTGTATCTGCTGGATCAACGCATTCTGCCCTTTGAAGAGAGCTGGCTGGCGTACGCCGGCGTTGACGGTGTGGCGCAAGCGATTCGCGACATGGTCGTGCGCGGCGCCCCGGCAATCGGTATCGCGGCGGCCTATGGCGTGGTGCTGGCTGCGCGTGTGCGCAAGGCTGCAGGTGGTGACTGGCTGGCAGCGCTGGAAGAGGACTTCACCCTGCTGGCGGACTCGCGTCCTACGGCAGTGAACCTGTTCTGGGCCTTGAATCGCATGCGCGAACGTCTGGCTCGAAGCCAAAACCGCGCGGATGTATTGCAGGTGCTTGAGGCAGAGGCTGTTGCCATCCACGAAAGTGATCGCGAGGCCAATCTGACCATGGCGCAGTTGGGTGTCGATGTCATTCGCCGCCATCAGGGCAATGCCCAGGCGGTGCTGACCCACTGCAACACCGGAGCCCTGGCCACAGGCGGCTTTGGTACGGCGCTGGGGGTCATCCGGGCGGCCTGGCTCGAAGGCATGATCGAGCAGGTCTATGCCGACGAAACCCGGCCCTGGCTGCAGGGTTCGCGCCTGACTGCGTGGGAGCTGGCCAATGAAGGCATCCCGGTGGTGCTCAATGTCGATTCGGCAGCAGCGCATATCATGAAAACCAAAGGCGTCACCTGGGTGATCGTGGGCGCTGACCGCATCACTGCCAATGGCGATGTGGCGAACAAAATCGGCACCTACCAACTGGCGGTCAACGCCATGCACCACGGCGTGCGCTTTATGGTGGTGGCCCCGAGCTCGACCATCGACATGGATCTGGCCTCGGGTGATGACATCCCGATTGAGGAGCGTGACGGCCGCGAACTGCTGGAAGTGGGTGGCAAGCGGGTCGGCGCGGATGTGCAGGCCTTCAACCCGGTGTTTGATGTGACGCCTGCGGACCTGATCGATGTGATTGTCACCGAGAAGGGTGTGATTGAACGCCCGGATGCGGCAAAGATGGCGCAATTGATGTGCCGCAAGCGCTTGCATTGAAACGCAAGCCTGTCGTCGCTGCCGAAGGCCGCGAAGAGGAACGCGGGTGCTTCAAATCGCCTTCAGAGTCCCTCTGGGGCCCTTCAGGCCGATAAACGTCGTAATTACTACGCTCCATGCACATCTGAGGGATAGGTGCGTGGCGGCGATTGTGATAACATTCGGCGGTTTCCAGGGTGACCCGCAAGGGTTGCCCTTACTGCGCAAATCCGTGACATAACTTGTTGATTTGTCGTAAGTCGTTGCGTGGCACGTGGCCAGCGGCGGCGAGCTTCGTTCGTCCCGAATGGATGTGGCGAAGTTTCACCCGAAAAAGGAATCAGGCTTCTCATGGGCGAACTGGCCAAAGAAATCCTCCCGGTCAATATCGAAGACGAGCTGAAACAGTCCTACCTCGACTACGCAATGAGCGTAATTGTCGGGCGGGCACTGCCTGATGCGCGCGATGGCTTGAAGCCCGTGCACAGGCGTGTGCTGTTTGCGATGAGCGAACTGAACAACGACTGGAACAAGCCGTACAAGAAATCTGCCCGTGTGGTCGGTGACGTAATCGGTAAGTATCACCCGCATGGTGATACTGCTGTTTACGACACCATCGTTCGAATGGCTCAGCCATTCTCCCTGCGCTACCTGCTGGTAGACGGTCAGGGCAACTTCGGTTCGGTCGACGGCGACAACGCTGCGGCCATGCGATACACCGAAGTGCGCATGACCAAGCTGGCCCACGAATTGCTGGCCGACTTGCACAAAGAGACCGTGGACTGGGTGCCGAACTACGACGGCACGGAAATGATCCCGGCCGTCATGCCGACACGAATTCCCAACTTGCTGGTCAACGGCTCAAGCGGTATCGCCGTGGGTATGGCCACCAATATTCCGCCGCATAACCTGGGTGAAGTCATCGACGGCTGCCTGGCGCTGATCGACAACCCGGAACTGAGCATCGATGAACTGATGCAGTTCATCCCGGGCCCGGACTTCCCGACTGCCGCCATCATCAACGGCCGTGCCGGTATCATCGAAGCCTATCGCACGGGCCGTGGCCGCATCTATATGCGCGCCCGCTCGATGATCGAAGACATCGACAAGGTCGGTGGTCGTCAACAGATCGTCATCACCGAACTGCCGTACCAGCTGAACAAGGCTCGCCTGATCGAAAAGATCGCCGAGCTGGTAAAAGAGAAGAAGCTTGAAGGCATCACCGAGCTGCGTGACGAGTCCGACAAAGACGGCATGCGCGTTGTGATCGAGCTGCGCCGTGGTGAGGTGCCGGAGGTTATTCTCAATAACCTTTATGCCCAGACCCAGCTGCAAAGTGTTTTCGGTATCAACATCGTTGCCCTGATCGATGGTCGCCCGCGCATCCTGAACCTCAAGGACCTGCTCGAAGCCTTCGTACGTCACCGTCGTGAAGTGGTTACCCGTCGTACTGTTTTCGAGCTGCGCAAAGCCCGCGAGCGAGGCCATATCCTTGAAGGCCAGGCCGTAGCCCTGTCCAACATCGATCCGGTCATTGCACTGATCAAGGCCTCGCCAACCCCGTCCGAAGCCAAGGAAGCGCTGATCAGCACCCCTTGGGAGTCGACAGCGGTAGTGGCCATGGTTGAGCGCGCCGGTGCCGATTCGTGCCGTCCGGAAAACCTCGATCCGCAATACGGTCTGCGTGATGGCAAATACTTCCTGTCGCCGGAGCAGGCCCAGGCCATTCTTGAGTTGCGCCTGCACCGCTTGACCGGTCTGGAGCACGAAAAACTGCTGGCCGAGTACCAGGAAATTCTCAACCAGATCGGTGAGCTGATCCGCATCCTCAATAGCGCCGTGCGCCTGATGGAAGTGATCCGCGAAGAGCTGGAAGTCATTCGCGCCGAATACGGCGATGTGCGTCGTACCGAAATCCTGGATCACCGTCTTGATCTGACCCTGGGTGACATGATCCCGGAAGAAGAGCGCGTCGTGACCATTTCCCACGGTGGCTATGCCAAGACCCAGCCATTGGCTGCGTACCAGGCCCAGCGTCGTGGCGGTAAAGGCAAGTCGGCTACTGGCGTCAAGGATGAGGACTACATCGCTCACTTGCTGGTTGCCAACAGTCACACCACGCTGCTGCTGTTCTCCAGCAAGGGCAAGGTGTACTGGCTGAAGACCTATGAAATTCCTGAGGCGTCCCGCGCTGCCCGTGGTCGTCCGCTGGTGAACCTGCTGCCGCTGGATGAGGGTGAATACATCACCACCATGCTGCCGGTCGAAGAGTACACCGAGGGTCACTTCATCTTTATGGCGACCGCCAACGGCACTGTGAAGAAGACCCCTCTGGAAGCCTTTAGCCGTCAGCGCAGCGTAGGCTTGATCGCGCTGGAACTGGACGAAGGCGACGTGCTGATCAGCGCCGCGATCACCGATGGCGAGCGTGAAGTCATGCTGTTCTCCGACGGTGGCAAGGTGACTCGCTTCAAAGAGTCCGATGTCCGTGCCATGGGCCGTACTGCCCGCGGTGTACGCGGCATGCGTCTGCCAGAAGGGCAGAAGCTGATTTCCATGCTGATCCCTGAGGAGGGTAGCCAGATCCTTACCGCTTCGGCGCGTGGCTATGGCAAGCGTACGGCGATCAGCGAGTTCCCAGAGTACAAACGTGGCGGCCAGGGTGTTATCGCCATGGTCAGCAACGAGCGTAATGGCCGTCTGGTCGGTGCGGTTCAGGTGCAGGACGGTGAAGAAATCATGTTGATTTCGGACCAGGGCACTCTGGTACGTACGCGCGTCGACGAAGTGTCGAGCCTGGGTCGTAATACCCAGGGCGTTACCTTGATCAAGCTGGCCAGTGACGAAACGCTGGTAGGGCTTGAGCGGGTTCAGGAGCCTTCTGAAGTTGAAGGCGAAGAGCTCGAAGATGAAGGCGGTGCAGAGTTCGACGGTGAGGCCATCCAGGATGGCGCAGACGACGAGCAGCCGCTAGAGGCTGGCGCTGACGAAGAGCCGCAGGAATAAGCGGACACACAGGGGGCGGATGAGAATTCGCCCCCTTGTTGTATGTCCAGTATGAAAGTTTGCGACACTGTGGGAGCGAGCCTGCTCGCGATGGCATCAGCGCGGTATGTCAGATAGACATTACTGCCCGTATCGCTAGCAAGCCCGCTTCTACAAGCAACAATGTGTCGAGAGTTGATTTATTGCGTGACCACCAAATCAGAGTGAGAGTGGAAGTGAGCAAACGAGCCTATAACTTCTGCGCAGGTCCTGCTGCGCTACCTGAAGCTGTTCTGTTGCGTGCCCAGTCCGAGTTGCTCGACTGGCATGGCAAGGGCCTCTCGGTCATGGAAATGAGCCATCGCAGCGATGAGTTCGTGTCCATTGCGACCAAGGCTGAGCAGGATCTGCGTGACCTGCTGTCTATTCCCTCGAACTACAAAGTCCTGTTTCTGCAAGGCGGTGCCAGCCAACAGTTTGCCCAGATCCCGCTGAATCTGTTGCCTGAAAATGGCAAGGC
The DNA here is from genome assembly GCF_005930585.1 of Pseudomonas sp. FSL W7-0098. Classification (NCBI taxonomy): domain Bacteria; kingdom Pseudomonadati; phylum Pseudomonadota; class Gammaproteobacteria; order Pseudomonadales; family Pseudomonadaceae; genus Pseudomonas; species Pseudomonas sp. FSL W7-0098. Next base: position 107,259 of record NZ_RXHW01000012.1, on the reverse strand, counting down.
GGATTACATCGATACCGGTATCTGGTCGCAGAAGGCCATTGAAGAGGCGTCGCGTTTCGGTCACGTCAACGTGGCAGCAACCGCCAAACCTTACGATTACTTCGCGATTCCTGGTCAGAATGAGTGGAATCTGTCGAAAGACGCGGCCTACGTTCATTACGCGCCAAACGAAACCATCGGCGGTCTGGAATTCAACTGGATCCCTGAGACTGGCGATGTGCCATTGGTCGCTGACATGTCTTCGGATATTCTGTCGCGCCCGGTTGATGTGTCCCGTTTTGGCATGATCTACGCGGGTGCCCAGAAAAACATCGGCCCAAGTGGCATCGTGGTCAATATCATTCGCGAAGATCTGCTGGGTCGTGCGCGTTCGATCTGCCCGACCATGCTCGATTACAAGGTCGCGGCTGACAACGGCTCGATGTACAACACGCCGCCGACCCTGGCCTGGTACCTGTCAGGTCTGGTATTCGAATGGCTCAAGGAGCAGGGCGGTGTCGAGGCAATCGGCAAGCTCAATGAAGTGAAAAAACGCACCTTGTACGACTTTATCGACGCCAGTGGCCTGTACAGCAACCCGATCAACCTTTCTGATCGCTCGTGGATGAACGTCCCGTTCCGTCTGGCGGACGATCGCCTCGACAAGCCATTCCTGGCAGGCGCTGAAGCACGCGGGCTGCTGAACCTCAAGGGGCACCGCTCCGTTGGTGGCATGCGCGCATCGATCTATAACGCTGTGGATATCAACGCGGTTAACGCGCTGGTGGCTTACATGGCAGAGTTCGAAAAGGAACACGGCTAATGTCCGAGCAAGAACTCAAGGCGCTGCGCCTGCGTATCGACAGTCTGGACGAAAAAGTCCTGGAGCTTATCAGCGAGCGGGCGCGTTGTGCCCAGGAAGTGGCGCGGGTCAAGATGGCTTCCCTGGCTGAGGGTGAAGTGCCGGTATTTTACCGGCCTGAGCGTGAGGCTCAGGTGCTCAAGCGCGTTATGGAGCGCAATAAAGGCCCGTTGGGCAACGAAGAGATGGCGCGGTTGTTCCGCGAAATCATGTCCTCGTGCCTGGCGCTGGAGCAGCCGCTGAAAGTGGCTTATCTCGGCCCCGAGGGTACCTTTACCCAGGCTGCGGCCATGAAGCACTTTGGCCATGCCGTGATCAGCAAGCCGATGGCTGCCATTGACGAAGTATTCCGCGAAGTGGCTGCCGGTGCAGTGAATTTTGGCGTGGTGCCAGTGGAAAACTCCACAGAAGGCGCAGTCAACCACACTCTCGACAGCTTCCTTGAGCATGACATGGTGATCTGCGGTGAAGTAGAGCTGCGCATCCACCATCACCTGCTGGTCGGCGAAAACACCAAAACGGACAGTATCAGCCGCATTTACTCCCACGCCCAGTCGCTGGCTCAGTGCCGCAAATGGCTGGATGCACACTACCCGAATGTCGAGCGTATTGCGGTGTCGAGCAATGCCGAAGCGGCCAAACGGGTCAAGGGTGAGTGGAACTCCGCTGCCATTGCCGGTGATATGGCTGCTGGCCTGTACGGCTTGACCCGACTGGCCGAAAAAATTGAAGACCGCCCGGACAACTCCACGCGGTTCTTGATGATTGGCAGTCAGGAAGTGCCACCCACTGGCGATGACAAGACGTCGATCATTGTGTCCATGAGCAACCGTCCTGGCGCCCTGCATGAGCTGCTGGTGCCGTTCCATGAGAACGGGATCGATCTGACGCGTATTGAGACGCGTCCTTCGCGTAGCGGTAAATGGACCTATGTGTTTTTCATCGACTTTGCTGGTCATCACCGCGACCCCTTGGTCAAAAGTGTCCTGGAGCAGATCAGTCAAGAAGCCGTAGCGCTTAAAGTATTGGGTTCCTACCCGAAAGCGGTTCTCTGAGGCGATAAAACATGAGCGGTGATTTCCTCGCCCTGGCACAGCCGGGCGTACAACAACTTTCGCCTTATGTCCCGGGTAAACCTGTGGATGAGCTGGCGCGTGAACTGGATCTGGATCCGGCCACGATCGTCAAGCTGGCCAGCAACGAAAATCCTTTGGGTGCGAGCCCCAAGGCGCTGGAAGCCATTCGTGCCGAGCTGGCCGAATTGACGCGCTACCCGGATGGCAATGGCTTTGCCCTGAAAAGCCTGTTGGCTGAGCAGTGTGGCGTACAGCTTGGCCAGGTAACATTGGGCAACGGTTCTAACGATATTCTGGAGCTGGTGGCGCGTGCCTACCTGGCGCCGGGGCTAAATGCCGTGTTCAGTGAGCATGCATTTGCCGTGTATCCGATTGTGACCCAGGCGGTAGGTGCCCAGGCCCGCGTTGTGCCGGCCAAGGACTGGGGGCATGACCTGTCTGCCATGCTGGCTGCCATCGACAGTGATACCCGGGTGGTCTTTATTGCCAACCCGAACAACCCGACCGGTACCTGGTTTGGCGTCGATGCGCTGAACGAGTTTTTGCAGGACGTGCCCGAACACGTGCTTGTGGTGCTGGACGAAGCTTATATCGAGTACGCAGAGGGCGGTGATCTGCCCGATGGTCTGGAGTTTTTGTCGGGGTATCCCAACCTGCTGGTTTCCCGCACGTTCTCCAAGGCCTATGGCCTGGCCGCGTTGCGGGTGGGTTATGGGTTGTCAACGGCGGTGGTGGCCGATGTGCTGAACCGCGTTCGCCAGCCATTCAACGTCAACAGTCTGGCGCTGGCTGCGGCTTGCGCGGCGCTTAAAGACAGCGATTACCTGGAGCAAAGCCGCCGCCTGAACGAGGCCGGCATGCAGCAGTTACAGGACGGTTTTCGTGAGTTGGGCCTGGGCTGGATCCCGTCGCGCGGCAATTTTATCGCGCTGGATCTCGGTCAGGTAGCGGCTCCCGTCTATCAGGGGCTGTTGCGTGAAGGTGTCATAGTGCGTCCGGTGGCCAACTACGGAATGCCTGACCATCTGCGTATCACTATTGGTTTGCCGGCGGAAAACACTCGCCTGCTTGAAGCGCTGTCCAAGGTTCTTGCTCGTGGTTGATGTAATGTCTGTGCAATCTGTAAGGCCTGTAATAGGGCGGCTGGTCGTTGTCGGGTTGGGTCTGATTGGCGGGTCTTTCGCCAAGGGCATGCGTGAGAGCGGTCTGTGCGACGAAGTGGTCGGTGTTGATCTCGATCCCGAATCCTGTGTTCTGGCCGTTGAGCTGGGAGTGGTCGATCGCTGTGAAGCAAATCTGGCCGCTGCTTGCGTGGGCGCAGATGTGATTCAGTTGGCCGTGCCGATTCTGGCCATGGAAAAAATGCTCGGCCTTCTGGCGGGCATGGATCTGGGTAACGCGGTGCTTACCGATGTGGGCAGTGCCAAAGGCAATGTTGTGCGGGCAGCGGCACAAGCCTTTGGTGGCATGCCTGCGCGCTTTGTACCTGGCCATCCGATTGCCGGGTCTGAACAGAGTGGTGTAGAAGCTTCGAATGCCAGTCTGTTTGAGAGGCACAAGGTGATTTTGACGCCTGTGGCTCAGACCGATGCCGATGCGCTGGCTCTGGTTGATGCGATGTGGCGCGCCCTGGGGGCAGACGTCGAGCATATGCAGGTCGAGCGACATGACGAGGTACTGGCTGCAACCAGCCATTTACCTCATTTGCTGGCTTTCGGGCTGGTGGACTCTCTTGCCAAGCGCAACGAGAATCTGGACATCTTCCGTTACGCAGCGGGTGGCTTCCGTGATTTCACAAGAATCGCCGGCAGCGACCCGGTAATGTGGCATGACATTTTTCTCGCTAATCGCGAGGCAGTGCTGCGCACATTGGATACATTTCGCAGTGATCTCGACGCTTTGCGCGACGCGGTCGATGCAGGGGATGGGCATCAATTGCTGGGCGTTTTCACTCGCGCCCGGGTTGCCCGCGAGCATTTCAGTAAAATCCTGGCCCGCCGGGCATATGTGGACGCTATGAATTCCAACGATCTGATTTTTTTGGCAAATCCTGGTGGTCAAGTAACTGGCCGAATTCGCGTACCAGGCGACAAATCCATTTCCCACCGCTCGATCATGCTCGGCTCGCTGGCTGAAGGTACGACCGAAGTGGAAGGTTTCCTTGAGGGTGAAGATGCCCTGGCGACGCTGCAGGCGTTCCGTGACATGGGCGTGGTGATTGAGGGCCCGCATCATGGTCGCGTGACCATTCATGGCGTTGGCCTGCACGGTCTGAAAGCGCCACCTGGCCCGATCTACCTGGGCAACTCGGGTACTTCGATGCGCCTGTTGTCCGGCCTGCTGGCAGCACAGAGCTTCGACACCACCCTGACCGGCGATGCGTCCCTGACCAAGCGCCCGATGAACCGTGTGGCCAATCCATTGCGTGAAATGGGTGCCGTGATTGAGACCGCTGCCGAAGGTCGCCCGCCGATGACCATTCGTGGTGGTCATGCGCTCAAGGGCATGGATTACACCTTGCCGATGGCCAGTGCCCAGGTTAAATCCTGCCTGTTGCTGGCGGGCCTGTATGCAGAAGGTAAGACCTCGGTAACCGAGCCTGCACCGACTCGTGACCATACCGAGCGCATGCTGCAAGGCTTCGGATACCCGGTAACTGTTAATGGTCCTACTGCTTCGGTTGAGTCGGGCCACAAGCTGACGGCGACCCATATCGAAGTGCCGGGGGATATTTCCTCGTCGGCGTTCTTCCTGGTCGCCGCTTCGATCGCAGAAGGCTCGGATCTGCTGCTTGAGCATGTGGGCATCAATCCGACCCGTACCGGCGTTATCGACATCTTGCGTCTGATGGGGGCGGATATCACCCTGGAAAATCAACGCGAAGTGGGCGGTGAGCCAGTGGCGGACCTGCGCGTGCGGGCTGCTAAACTCAAGGGTATCGAGATTCCGGAAGAGCTGGTGCCGCTGGCGATTGACGAGTTCCCGGTACTCTTTGTGGCCGCGGCCGTGGCTGAGGGTCGTACGATCCTTCGGGGTGCTGAAGAGCTGCGGGTCAAGGAGTCCGACCGGATCCAGGTAATGGCAGATGGCTTGCTGACCCTGGGCGTGAAGTGCGAGCCGACACCGGATGGCATCATCATTGATGGTGGCACTATTGGCGGTGGTGAGGTTCATGGTCATGGCGATCACCGTATCGCAATGGCCTTCAGTGTGGCTTCGTTGCGCGCAACCGCACCCATCCGTATCCATGATTGCGCCAACGTGGCGACTTCTTTCCCCAACTTCCTTGCTCTGTGCAAGCAAGTGGGCATGCGTGTTGCTCAAGAGGCAAACTCGTGATGGTTTCGGCACCGGTTATCACCATCGACGGCCCAAGCGGTTCAGGTAAAGGCACGGTTGCTGGCATCCTGGCCAAGCGCCTGGGGTGGAATTTGCTCGACTCCGGTGCTCTGTACCGCCTGCTGGCGTTTGCCGCAGGTAACCATGGTGTGGCCCTGGATAACGAGGCGTTGCTGGAAAAACTGGCTGCGCATCTTGATGTGCAGTTCATCGGCGCGACGGACGGTAAGCCGGCGCGGATCATTCTGGAAGGTGATGACGTGACTCACGCCATCCGCAGTGAGACCGTAGCGGCCGGAGCCTCGAAAGTCGCGGCTTTGCCGGCTGTTCGCGATGCGTTGCTGCAGCGTCAGCGTGCTTTCCTTGAGTTCCCGGGGCTGGTTGCAGATGGTCGGGACATGGGTACCGTGGTCTTTCCTGACGCGCCATTGAAGGTTTTTCTGACCGCTAGCGCTGAGGAACGGGCCCGCCGCCGTTACTTGCAGTTGAAGGCCAAGGGCGATGATGTTAGTCTCTCGGGTCTGCTAGATGAGATTCGTGCCCGCGACGAGCGTGACATGCAGCGTGCAATAGCCCCGCTCAAGCCGGCGGCTGATGCCATACAGCTGGACTCCACGGAGTTGTCCATCGAGCAGGTGCTGGAACGCATCATGAGCGAAATCGCACTTCGCGATATCGCTGGATGACCAAGAAAGCGTGCAGGAGACCAGAAATAGTCCTGCATGCCTTCTTTTATATGAACGTAACCCACATTGTCTGGAATGTGGCTGATGGGCGTATTCCTTCGCCCTTGAACAACAGGAATTAAAATGAGCGAAAGCTTTGCAGAACTCTTTGAAGAAAGCCTAAAAACCCTGAATCTTCAGGCTGGCTCGATCATCACCGCTATCATCGTTGATATCGATTACCAAGCTGGTTGGGTTACCGTTCACGCTGGTTTGAAGTCGGAAGGCCTCATCCCGCTGGAGCAGTTCCACAACGACGCTGGCGAACTGAACATCAACATCGGTGATGAAGTTCACGTTGCGCTGGACGCGGTCGAAGACGGCTTTGGCGAAACCAAACTGTCCCGTGAAAAAGCCAAGCGCGCTGAATGCTGGATCGTTCTGGAAGCAGCCTTCGCAGCAGAAGAAGTGGTCAAGGGCGTTATCAACGGTAAGGTTAAAGGCGGCTTCACTGTCGACGTTAACGGCATCCGTGCGTTCCTGCCAGGTTCTCTGGTTGACGTTCGTCCAGTGCGCGATACTACGCACCTGGAAGGCAAAGAGCTGGAATTCAAGGTCATCAAGCTGGACCAGAAGCGCAACAACGTAGTTGTTTCGCGTCGCAGCGTGCTGGAAGCAGAGAACTCCGCCGAGCGTGAAGCTCTGCTGGAATCGCTGCAAGAAGGTCAGCAAGTTAAAGGTATCGTCAAAAACCTCACCGATTACGGCGCATTCGTCGATCTGGGTGGCGTTGATGGCCTGCTGCACATCACTGACATGGCTTGGAAGCGTATCAAGCATCCTTCCGAAATCGTCAACGTTGGCGACGAGATCGATGTCAAGGTTCTGAAATATGATCGCGAACGCAATCGTGTTTCCCTGGGCCTGAAGCAACTGGGCGAAGATCCATGGGTTGCTATCAAAGCCCGTTACCCAGAAAGCACTCGCGTTACCGCTCGTGTAACCAACCTGACTGACTACGGCTGCTTCGCAGAGCTGGAAGAAGGCGTTGAAGGTCTGGTACACGTTTCGGAAATGGACTGGACCAACAAAAACATCCACCCTTCGAAAGTCGTACAAGTCGGCGACGAAGTGGAAGTTATGGTTCTGGACATCGACGAAGAGCGTCGTCGTATCTCCCTGGGCATCAAGCAGTGCAAATCTAACCCATGGGAAGATTTCTCTGGCCAGTTCAACAAGGGCGATAAAATCTCCGGCACCATCAAGTCGATCACCGATTTCGGTATCTTCATTGGTCTGGACGGCGGCATCGACGGCCTGGTTCACCTGTCCGACATCTCCTGGAACGAAGTTGGCGAAGAAGCCGTACGTCGTTTCAAGAAGGGCGACGAGCTGGACACCGTTATCCTGTCTGTTGATCCAGAGCGCGAGCGCATCTCCCTGGGTATCAAGCAGCTGGAAAGCGATCCGTTCTCCGAGTACGTACAAGAGAACGACAAAGGCGCAATCGTTAAGGGCATCGTGAAAGAAGTTGACGCTAAAGGCGCCATCATCACTCTGGCCAACGATATCGAAGCGACTCTGAAAGCCTCCGAAATCAGCCGTGACCGCGTTGAAGACGCGCGCAACGTTCTGAAAGAAGGCGAAGAAGTAGAAGCCAAGATCATCAGCGTTGATCGCAAGAGCCGCGTAATCCAACTCTCCATCAAGTCGAAAGATGATGCTGAAGAGAAAGAAGCAATCCAGAGCCTGCGTGACAAGCCAGCTACCTCTGACATTGCTGCTGGTCCGACCACTTTGGGCGACCTGCTGCGTGCACAAATGGAAAAACAGAACTAAGTTCTGATTGACCATAGAAAAAGGGCGACTTAGGTCGCCCTTTTTTGTGCCTGCGATTTGTGATGGTGCTTGGCAAGATCTTGTGTAGGTCGGTTTGCTGCACGTCAGGGAGCTGGCTGTGGGGCAGGGTGAGTGCTGTCGTTGTGCGGCCTGTGATCGATCATGGGCTGTTTGGGCCTGATGGCTATGATGGTGGGTGGTGGAATCAATTTTTTACAGTGCTTATGCGGGTTGTAAAGATAAGTCAATCCCTGGGCTGTTCAAATTCATTCGATCATGCTAAAACCTTGGGAGCGCTGATCTAGCTGCTTGAAAAAGAAGGGAAAAATATGACGAAGTCGGAGTTGATCGAACGAATTGTCACCCATCAAGGGCTACTCTCATCCAAGGATGTGGAGTTGGCCATCAAGACCATGCTTGAACAAATGTCTCAATGCCTCGCGACCGGGGATCGTATTGAAATCCGTGGTTTTGGCAGCTTCTCCCTGCATTACCGCGCCCCTCGTGTAGGCCGCAACCCCAAGACAGGCCAGTCGGTCAGCCTGGATGGAAAATTTGTGCCTCATTTCAAACCGGGCAAAGAGCTGCGAGACCGGGTGAACGAGGATGAGGAAGACGACATTTAACCTTCAGGGAACAGGAGTTGCCGATGCGTACCTTTAAGCGTGCTGCGTCAGTGGTATTTGGGCTGATTGTCATTTTTGGGGTGCTTATTTTTATCCTGGAAAATCAACAGCCTGTAGCATTGGTGTTTTTGGGCTGGCGCATACCCGAATTACCTGGGTCGTTGTTGATTATCTGCGCACTGCTGCTAGGTATGGCTATCGGCCCTGTTCTGGGTTGGCTAGCCTACAGTCGCAAAGCCCGCAAGCTGAAGCTCGAGCTGATGGTGCAAGCCAAGCCAGCAATTTAGGCGCGTCTGGATCCCATTTGCACCATGGATGGCGCATTAGGCAGGGAAAGGAATGTTTGGATAGTTGGTATTTAAAGAATGGTTTAAGCCTCAAACATTCCGTTGAGCCGGAAATAACATCATTGTGCCACTCTTATATTGAAATGTTCTGGAATGCTGGCACAATGCGGGCTGCTCTCGATTGCCAGTGATTTTTATGCTTTATCAGGTGCGCATTGATGCTCAAGCCTGATGATTAAAACAATAAAAGCCAGTTAAGCGTATGTAAGAATTCCTGCATAACGAGCCCGCAGTTTCTTTTAGAAGGCAGGCCCCGGTTGTGAATAGCAAATCCCGTATCCCCGCTGGAAATCCGTCGTTTGAAGTGGACCTTTTCACTTTATTTCAGGCGGTCTGGAACAAAAAATCCATCATCATTGCAACGAGCGCGCTTTGTGGCATTGCAGCATTGGGTTATGCCTATTTCGTGACGCCTGAGTACCAGGTGAGCAGCATCTTGCGGCCTGCCGCGATCAACGAACTGGATGCCCTCAATCGTTCGGGTGTTTACACCTTGCCGCCTAAAGAAGCTTTGTTAAAAGTCGGTTCATCACTTGAGTCCTATGAGACGCGCCTGAGCTTTTTCAAAGCTAATCAGGCTCTGTTCAGCCAATTCAAGCGTCCGGGCCGGACCTTGGAGCAGAGTTTTGAAGATTTTAATCGTGACTCGCTTAAGCTGATTCTGCCTGATCCAACAAAAGCTGATTCGCTTAATGTTTCCATAGGCTTGGAGCTGAACTACCCCAAGGGTGTGGACGGTGTGCAAATTCTTAACGGATTTGTGGATCACGCCATTACAGCTGAGCGTGATCAAATTTCCGCCGATCTGAAGGTTATCGTCAATAATCGTTTAACCGAGCTCAAGGGTAAGATCGACGCTGCTCGCTCCAACTATGAGACCGAAAAGCAGGCGCGGATTGCTACCTTGCTCGAGACGGATAATCTCAAGCGCGCGCAATTGCAGGACGAACTCAAGGCTTTGCGTCAACAGCTCAAGACTGGACGCATGGATCGTATGGCCCAGTTGAGTGAGGCCATTGGCATTGCCAAGGCGCTGGGTATACAAAAGCCTACAACCCCCTCCGCTTTGGGCGATTCTGCGCGACCGGCTGATTCCAGTCTTATGCGCACCGAAATAAACAATCAACAGATCCCCTTGTACTTTCTTGGTGTAGAGGCGCTAGAGGCAGAGCGTGCTGCTTTGAAGAATCGTAGTAACGACGATTTTACCGAAAACCGTATCGCCCAGATCGCTCGTGAACTGTTGTTGTTGCAAAGCAACCGTGAAGTCGAAGTTCTTAAGCTGCGTCAAAATGAAGACCTCTTTTTAAGTGGTGTCGAGCCACTGCGTGCAGAAATTGTCCGTTTGGGTGGGGTTAGCAATCTCGATTTTACTAATTTGAAGCTGGTATCCATTGACCGCAAGGCTCTGGAACCCGTGGCTCCAATCAAGCCAAAAAAAGCCTTGATTACCTTGTTGGGGTTGGTGCTGGGCGCTCTGTTTGGCATCTTGATCGTTATCGCCAAGTACTTTGTAGCTCAGCGTCGTGACGGGCTTCACCAGCCTCTCTCGGTGCAAAGCCGAAGAGATCCGACTGAAACGACGGGTGCTGGTAACCTTTTACAAAAGGATCTGCGCTGATAGGGGGCTGGGCTGACACATTACTAGCCACTAGTTGATGGATTAATTGCTTCTTCATGGAGCTGTACTGAGAGCAACCTGTACCTTATCAGCTCATGTTTCAACATGGCGCCGGCAACGGCGTCATGGGTTCGCACCATCAGTTGCAGATGGGCACCCTGAGTAATCTGTTAATCGACGGCGGTCTGTTTCAGGGCAGTGAGCGCACTGTCAGCGGTGTCATCGGTGCATTGCATCCGCGAAAACTTTGTACTTGCCGGTATCAAAGTGCTGATGCTTACCCATGTCCAAGCTGATCATGTCGGATGCATTCCATAATTTTTTGGCGGCAGGTCTCAAGGATCCGATTGTGTGCAGTGATGCTCCCTCGCCGAAATTATTGGCGTTGGTGCTTTAAGGCTAATTGCGCCTGGAATTGAGCAGAGAGTCGGCACACATTGATCCTTGTCTGAGACGGCTGAAGCAGCACATCACCGAGATGCCTGCTCATCAGTGGTTCTGCATAAGTCAAGAATGACACTCTGCAGACGCAGACCAGATACAAAAGTACGGCCACCCAAGCGGTTATGTTGAATTGGAGGGCAAGCGCTGTATCATTCGCGCAGGCATCAGCACCTTGGGTGGCAATTTTCCCATGCCGATCAGCATGGTTTGCTCGGCTTTGTTTCAGGTATGAAGCATTGGGCCGAGATATATGCTTGGGGTATGGCGAAATAGTGGCGGAACGGGTGGTGGCAGTGAAATTGTCAAACCTGTATCAAACTCAAAACAGATTCGTTGAGGCAGTCATCCCGGCGAGCTGAAGGCCACCCTGTTATTGGCACATGCACTGTACGATGGTAAAACACGGAAGAACTTACTAAATGAATTATCCATGCCCATGATCAGCACCGCAGCAGCTCAGGAATCGACAGTGGCCACAACCGGCGAGTGGTATCTGGTGCAATGCAAGCCCAGACAGGACGAGCGTGCAGAAGAAAACCTTATACGCCAGGGTTATGGGTGTTCACGGCCCACATGCAGGCGTGAGCGAACCCTGCGTGGCCAGATGCACTACGCTGAGGAATCGCTGTTTCCTGGCTACTTGTTTATACATATGCCTGAAGGTGCCAACTGGGCTCCTCTACGTTCCACCCGTGGCGTAGCTCGCGTGGTGGCCTTTGGTGGTCGGCCGCTGGCAGTCGATCACGAGCTGATTATGCAGCTGCAGAGTCGCGCGAGTACTCATATTATCGCCAAATTTAGCCCTGGCGATAAAGTCACCATCCTTGATCAAGGTTTCGCAGGTATTGAGTCCATTTTCATGACAATGGACGGCGAAGAGCGGGTCATCCTGCTTATTAACTTGATGAATCGTCAGCAACAGATCAGCTTGCCTTTGGCGAGTATCGCCAATCGTTGAATAAACGCAGACTGAAGCCGGGGCTATCAATAGTCTTACAACCGTTCTCAGGAAATCGACGAAGAATCCTGGGGCGGTAGCGTACTTTTTTAAAACTCAAATTTATCTCATCACCGGCCAGCGCTGCGAGTGGTGCATTCGAATAATTAAGGAAGTGCTTGAAACATGATCTCGATCAAGCGTAAAGGCATCATTCTTGCTGGTGGCTCAGGTACGCGCCTGCATCCGCTCACGCTGGGAGTCTCTAAACAGATGCTGCCGATCTACGACAAGCCGATGATCTTTTACCCGCTGTCTGTTTTGATGCTGGCGGGGATACAGGAAATTCTGATTATTTCTACTCCGGAAGATCTGCCAAGTTTTGAAAAATTGCTAGGTAATGGCAGTCATTATGGTATTGAGCTCAGTTATGCCGAACAACCTAGTCCCGACGGACTGGCACAAGCCTTTATTATTGGTGAGGCCTTTATTGGTCAAGATCCGGTCTGCCTGATTCTGGGTGACAATATTTTCTATGGACAGCACTTCTCGGACAACTTGCGCTCAGCAATGTCAAAGACGGTAGGTGCTACAGTTTTTGGTTATCACGTCAGTGACCCTGAGCGTTTTGGCGTCGTGGAGTTTGACAGCTCTGGCCAGGCGCTTAGCATCGAGGAGAAACCGCCTAAACCCAAATCGAACTATGCTGTGACCGGGCTGTATTTCTACGACAACCAGATTGTTGAGATAGCGAAGAAGATCAAACCTTCGGCAAGGGGCGAGCTTGAGATTACCGATGTCAACCAGGCATATCTAGAACAGAAAGAACTGAGCGTTGAAATATTGGGGCGCGGGTTTGCCTGGCTTGACACTGGGACCCATGAATCACTGCTGGAGGCGAGTCATTTTGTCCATACCATTGAGAAGCGCCAGGGATTGAAGGTTGCTTGCCTGGAAGAAATTGCATTCAACAATGGCTGGATAACCTCTCAGGTGTTGGCTGAGCAGGCCGAAAGATTTAAAAAAACCGGTTACGGACAATACCTGGGCAAGCTGTTATCTGAGGGGAGCGGTGCATGAAATTTATGCCATCAACATTGCCTGGCGTAGTGATAATCGAGCCGGACGTTTACGAAGATGAACGCGGCTGGTTCATGGAAAGTTTCAATGCTCGCAAGTTTGAAGACGGCTTGCAGCAATTGGGGCTGCCGATTCCTGATCCCTTTGTACAAGACAATCAGTCTTGCTCCAGAAAGGGCGTGCTACGTGGATTGCATTATCAAATCGAGCCTTTTGCACAAGGGAAATTGGTCTGCGTAACCCAGGGTGCTGTTTTTGATGTGGCGGTCGATATTCGTGTGCAGTCGCCGACTTTTGGTCAATGGTTTGGATTGGAACTCAGTGCGGATAATAAAAAAATGTTGTGGATACCTGCGGGTTTTGCACATGGCTTTCTTGCGTTGGAAGACCATACAAAGTTCAGCTATAAAACCACCAATTTTTACGATCAGACATCGGAACGGAGTGTGCTCTGGTGTGATGAAGATCTTGCAATAGAGTGGCCGGATGTGAGGGATTATATAATTAATGAGAAAGACCAGCACGCCCCTGTGCTACGGCCGTAAAAAGTGATGATGGTTTTGGTATGCAGGGTATAAGATTTTCAAGAAGTTAATGCAAATGGCGGATCGCTTACTGTGTGACTTGGAGGATAAACACTATTAAATCACGAGTGAGCAGGTGGGTGTGAGTGGAAAGTGTCAAAAGCAATGCAGTTTCTTATGGTGTGATACTGAGTGCATGCCTGTTGGTCGTCTTGGGTGATTTGCGCAGTCTAATATCGCCAACAGGATATTGGGCGCTCTGGGGTGTCGTTGTGCTGGTTGGGTTTTTAGCTGCCCCGGAGAGGCTGAACCTCAAGGTGTCTCGAGAGCTAGGTATTTATATGCTCGGATTCTTGTTGCTGTTTTTCGCCTTTGGGTTGTCAGCCTTAGTTAATCTCGACGTTCAGACTTTCTATCAGGCCCTTAAGGTGATGTGCATCGGACTGGTGTTTGTATGCATTTACACACACTCACAACGTCTTGAGCAAAGCAGTTACTTTTCGATCAGCGCGATCTCTATCTGCGTAGGTTTCTGCTGTTTTTTCTTTGCTAAGTACTTTTTGGTGGGCTTGTATATTGAGCTGGGCGATGGAAGGCAGGGCAGTCAGTTTGCATACCCCGGGGTTTTATGGAAAACCTGTGCTTTTTTTGCCGGGTTCGTGATCATTGGCATGCTGTTCGATGCGAAAAATAAAGTAGTTAGCCTTCTGGTCCTGATGGCGGCGCTGTATGTGCTGGTGATGGACTCCAGTCGCACAGGCTTCATAGTTTTCCTGTTCGAGTTGATTTTGATATTCCTGTTGAGTGTGCACGTTAGGCCACAAGTGACTCTGCTACTGTGCTTTCTCGGTTTGATAGCAGTGACAACGGGGTTGATACTGTACAGCAGCGGCTATGATTTTATGAATATGAATGACAGTCCCTTGGTGGTGGACAGACTCGCCGCAGGTGATCCTATTCGTTCTAGAATGCTGGCAGACGGCCTAAATCAATTTGAATCCTGCATGCCGTTTGGCTGTGGCTTCGGATCCACGACTACGCAAGTGGATGGCGAGCCGATGGTTGTACATAACGCATTTCTTACGTCTGGCGGAGACATGGGTGCATTGGGATTGATAGGTTTGCTGATCCTTGTGTTTACACCGTTATTGATCTTTATATCAAGGCTGTGGCGTTATGCGAAGTACCAGTACAAAGAAAAACAGGTCTTCATCTACTCTGTCGCTGCGTTCGGCGGTTCTTTGGGATTTGCGCTGTTGTTGATGCTGCATCCTTTCAGTACAGAACTGTCCGAGTGGGGGATCTGGATGATCATGACGTCCGCGCTATCCGTGTTGTCGCATCAGTTTTTGGTCGGCGAGCAGGGCCCACAGTCATAGTTCGGTGTCTACAATGAGAGTGCAATTCAAAAATGTGAGTTTGCTGTTTATAGCTCAATTGGTCAGCTATTTAATACCCATCCTTGAGATCCCTATTCTGGCGAAGTCGCTTGGGGTGGATCAATATGGTCAGGTCCTGCTCATTCAGACAACGGCATTGTTATGTTCTTTAATCGTCGAGTATGGGTTCTCGCTTAGCGGCGCAAGGCAGGTTGCCGTTTGCGGCATTGACAATAAATCGCAGCTTTCAAAGATTTACAATGGCGTGACGTCGGCCAAGGTTCTGTTGTCAGGCTCGATGATTGGCTTGTCAGTACTGGTACTTTCATTGGCGGATCTGAGTATCGGTTTTGAAGCAGTTGTGTGGGGGTATTTATATTTCCTCGCGTTCAGCTTCAGTAATATCTGGTTGTTCCAGGGGTTGGAGAAAATCACCTTTGTAGTGGTATTCGAGTTGGTACTCAGGTTTATAGGTTTGGGGGTGCTGTATCTGGTGTTGGCGCACTCTGCAAAAGCCGGTTTTGCGCTTATGATTATGTCCTCGTTTGCACTGTTGAATACAGTCATTGGCCTTTACCTGGCCCATAGGGTGGTCGGTTCCTTTTCAATCGACTTCAAGGCCGGCATGGAACAAATTAAAAACGGTTTTCATGGATTTATATATAAAAGTTCCAATAACATCATGCTGAGTGCTGGCCCGGCTTTGGTAGGCGCTATGTGTGGCCAGGCATCCGTGGCCAAATTCGTTCCCGCCGAAAAAATAATAAAAGCCTCTGTGGGATTGGTGGGGCCGGTCCTCATAGGTTTGTACCCCTATTTGAGTCGGCGGCTGTTACAGACATCAGAAATAAACTTGAAGCTGTCGAGTGTGATTATCGCTTTTCTGTTCGCAGCGGGGATCGTAGGCGCGGCAATTATTGCCTGGGCGGGTGAGTTTTTAATCCATCTGATGCTCGGGTCTGGCTTCGAAGAGGCGGCCTCGATCCTGCAGGTGTTTGTGTTTATCATCCCGTTTCGTATGATGAACCAGTCTATTGGTCTCACCATCTTCATGCCCCTGGGTAAAGATAAAGTATTGAGCATGTGCTTGATGCTTTTCTCGATGCTGTCTTTGTGTTTAGCGGCGGTCTTGTCGTATGAGTATGATTTGGCAGGTATAGTTTATGGTCTGGTGCTGGCAGAGATTCTGTTTTCAATCACGTTGATCGTGCTGGCATTCAAAATAAAATAGAAGGGCGGGTTTTATGATTACTGTACTGACAGCAACTTATAACCGTGCCTATACCCTGAGTCGGTTGTATGAAAGCCTAGCGCGGCAGACCAACGAGTCTTTCGAGTGGGTGGTTGTTGACGATGGTAGCACTGATAACACCCTTGACTTGTTAGCTGGTTTTCAAAAAGAGTCGAGTTTCCCGATTAAGGTCTTGCGGCAGGAAAATGCCGGAAAGCATATTGCTATCAATACTGGAGTATTGGCAGAAGGGCATGATTGGATATTGCTGGTGGACAGTGACGATGCCCTCTCACCGGATGCGATCGAGGTTTTTTTAAATGACTTAAGTGCCCATAGTGCCCAGGATATCGTGGGTTACTGTTACCGAAGAGCCGATCTTGACGGGCGCTTGATTGGTAATGTCATTACTGATGTTGCCGATGATTCTGCAATCATGCTACCTGTCGTGGCTGGCCCCTTATACGGTGGCGACTTGGCTTATGTGTTCAAGAGAAGCGTCTTGCTCAAACATCCATTCCCGAGGTTTGAAGGTGAGAAGTTCGTGCCTGAACTGTTGATCTGGAACAGAATTTCTGACGATGGAAAGATTCTGTATTTTCATCATAAATTCATCTATCTGTGTGAATATTTGGCAGATGGCTACTCGGCCAATTTTTATCGAAACCTGCAGCGAAACCCAAAGGGCTTTGGGTCTTTCTACAAAGAGCAAATAGGTCGTGAAACCAACCTGGTCAGGAAATTGAAGTGTACGATCCGCTATGTACAATGTGTTCTGTTTAACTTCAAAAACAGGCGTGTAATGTGACATGAAAATTTTATATATCATCACTGGGCTGGGAGTTGGTGGGGCAGAACGACAGGTTCTTGATCTGGCTGAACGATTTCATCGGCAGGGCCATGAAGTGAAGATTTGCTATCTCACCGGCTCGGCTTTATTGCGCCCCCAGAGCAGTGACATTGAACTTATTGCCTTGGATTTTGAAAAAAGTATTTCTGGAGTCATCGGCGGCCTATTTAAGCTAAGAGGGTTAATCAAAGATTTTGCTCCTGATGTGGTGCACGCCAATATGGTGCATGCTAACTTGGTCTCACGGATTATTCGGCCTTTCTGCTCAATAAAAAAACTTGTCAATACCGCACACAGTACGAATGAAGGTGGCAAAGTAAAAATGCTGGCTTACCGGCTAACACATTCATTGGCTGATGTGACAACAAATGTCACACACGAAGCGGTGAGGGTATTCGAGCAAAAAAAAGCGTGCCCAGTAGGCGAGATGTTAGCGATACCCAATGGGGTTGATACCGAGCGTTTTAAACCCGATCCAGTCGCACGGGCAGCACTGAGAAGTTCCGAAGGTCTTGACGAGCAGGACGAGCTGATTCTTGCAGTAGGTCGGTTAGTTGAAGCCAAAGACTATCAAAACCTGTTGCATGCCTTTAGCATTCTTTCTGAAAGTCGCCCAAAAGCAAAGTTGTGGATTGTAGGGGATGGCCCGCAAAACCAGTTCTTGGCGGATCTTTCCGGCTCTTTGGGACTGGATCATGCTGTCAAGTTTTTAGGCGTTAGATCTGACGTCGATAAAATTTATAACGCTGCAGACCTCTATGTGCTTTCCTCCGCATGGGAAGGATTTGGCTTGGTGGTTGCTGAGTCCATGGCCACGGAGAAACTTGTTGTCGCTACCGATTGCGGGGGGGTCAAAGAGGTGGTGGGTGGATTGGGTTTCCTTGTGCCTGCAAAAGACTCACAGCGTCTGGCGCAATCCATGTGTGCTGCTTTGGATTTAGCTCCGAGTGAGAAAAACCGAATGACAAGTTCGGCAAGATCAAGAATTATTGATCATTACTCGATTCATAAGATTGTAGAAATCTGGGCGGGTGTATACACGTAATAAAAAGGGTGTTCATTGAGTGCGATAGTCGTCAGGTTCAAACATAAAGATCGCAGCGTTGAAGAGTGCTAGCGATAAAGATGATGAGTAAAAGTATAAGTTGTATTTGTTGTCTGGTTAATGTGTGTTGAATTATTTATTTTGGCTGTTCATGACTTTCTGGTCAGTGAGCCACAGGTTTTAAAAGATAAGGGTATATTCGATGACGCTGGCTGATTCTAATATTTGGCAAATGGTATGATTAACAGTATTGCTCTTGTAGGCACTGTCGCCTCCTGCGTAACAGGTTTTCGCAGAGACTTGATTAAATATTTAGTGGGTAAAGACATTACCGTTTATGCGTTTGCACTTGATTATGATGACGCTAGCAAGGCAGAAGTCAAGAAGCTGGGTGCAGTGCCTGTGGATTATACATTGAGCCGCTCGGGCCTCAATCCTTTCAAAGATATATCAGACACCATAAAGCTATCTAGAACTCTCCGTTCAATCAAACCTGATCTGGTTTTTTGCTACTTTTCCAAACCTGTCATTTTTGGAACCCTGGCAGCTAAATTAGCTGGGGTCAAAAGACGGATCGGTATGCTGGAAGGTTTGGGCTATGCTTTTACCGAACAACCTCACGCAGTGAAATTGAAAACGAAAATACTGAAAAATGTTCAGGTTATCTTGTATAAAATCTCAATGCCATTTCTGGAGCGTTTGATTTTGTTGAACGGCGATGACAAGAAGGACCTTGTCGATGCGTATGGTATTAACGTAAAAAACGTCGATATTATTGGCGGGATTGGCCTTGATTTAACCAGTTATCAGTATTCGGAACCGCCCCAAACACCGGTTGTATTTGTTTTTGTCGGACGTTTGTTAGCGGAAAAAGGGATACATGAATTTGTTAAGGCTGCTGAGCTTGTCAGGGAAAAATATAAAGACTCGCGCTTTCTTGTACTGGGCGGGATAGACATTGCCAACCCGGGAGCTCTCACCGAGGATGCCCTCGACCATGCGATAAAAAGTGGGTTGATAACCTACCCTGGGCATGTAAATAATGTTATCGAATGGCTGCATACATCAAGCGTTTTTGTGCTCCCTTCTTACAGAGAGGGAGTACCCAGGAGTACCCAGGAGGCGATGGCGATCGGTCGCGCTGTCATTACCTCCGATGTGCCGGGGTGTCGTGATACCGTGGTTGATGGTGTCAACGGATTCTTGACCACCCCGTGGTCCACATTGGATTTATATGAGAAAATGGAAAAGTTCATGATCGACAGAAAATTGATTGTAACGATGGGCGTTGAAAGTCGCGAAATGGCTATGCGCGATTTTGATGTAAACAGCGTTAATGATAAAATCTATGGGTTTTTGAGTTGATCTTTGAAGTTCTAAAAAATATTCAAATACCTTAGGTGTGTTCATGATGGGTAAAGATCAACTCAATGCCTGTAATAAAATACTCGTTACTGGTGCCAGTGGCTTTTTAGGTTCTGCACTTGTGGACCGGTTAGCCTCCCGCGAAGGGGCTGCCGTTTTGGCAATGTTACGCAGTGAGCATGCGTTTTCCAGCCCAAATGTGGAACCGCTTTATGCTGATCTGGACAATCTTTCATCACGCGCTTTATCACTAGCTGGGGTTGATGCGATTGTTCACTGCGCTGCGCGCGTACACGTAATGGATGATGGTTCCAGCGATCCTTTGACGGCATACCGAAAGATTAACGTGCAGGCCACTTTGGAGTTGGCCAATCAAGCGGTGTTGGCTGGCGTTAAGCGATTCATTTTTATCAGCTCAATCAAGGTTAACGGTGAAGCGACAGCTCCGGGCAAACCATACACGCCTGATGATCTTCCAGCCCCATTAGATCCTTATGGGGTGTCCAAGATGGAGGCGGAGGAGCAACTGAAGCTCCTCGCGGCTGCCTCAAATCTTGACGTTGTTATAATACGTCCGGTCCTGGTGTATGGTCCCGGTGTAAAAGCAAACTTCCACAGCATGATGCGATGGCTGAATAAAGGCTTGCCTTTGCCATTGGGTGGCGTTCGAAATCAGCGCAGCCTGGTTGCATTGGATAATTTGGTAGATCTGATTGTCACATGCCTTAACCATCCGGCTGCTGTTAATCAAACATTTCTGGTCAGTGACGGCGAAGATATGTCAACGACCCAATTGCTTAAGCGTATGGGAATTGCATTGTCACGGAGGGCACGTTTAGTGCCTGTGCCTGCAGCTGTTTTATTGACGTGTGCATCCGTTTTGGGACGCCGAGGGGTAGCCCAGCGCTTATGTGGTTCATTACAAGTAGATATTAAAAAAACACAAGATTTATTAGGCTGGTCCCCACCCATGTCGGTTGAGGATTCCTTGCGCAAAACCGCAGAAGCTTTCAAAAAGGCGTGAGTGGATTAATGAATCCTATGTTTGTAATGATGCGGAGTTGTCAATGAATTATTTGCTGTGGCTGGTCCCTGCTGTTGCGATACTGGCGCTTCTATTAACGTGGTTGTTACGACGGTACGCACTGGCGCGCAGCCTGATCGATATACCCAATGCGCGCAGTTCTCACTCAGTGCCTACACCCAGAGGTGGGGGTGTGGCTATCGTTATCAGTTTTCTTATTGCGCTTCCTTTTGTTTGGCTTGAAAACGCAATTGACAACCCTGTTTTTTTTGCACTAACAGGTGCGGGTGCTGCCATAGCATTGCTTGGATTTCTCGATGACCATGGCCATATTGCAGCGCGCTGGCGATTGCTTGGGCATTTTAGTGCCGCGGGATGGGCTATTTATTGGTTGGGAGGGCTGCCCGCGTTAAGTATTTTTGGACTCGACGTCGATATGGGTTGGCTGGGCTACATTTTCATTGCTCTATATCTTGTCTGGTTGCTCAATCTTTACAATTTCATGGATGGTATCGATGGCCTTGCCAGTATAGAAGCGCTGTGCGTGTGCCTGGGGAGCTGTTTGATCTACTGGTTGATCGGGGCCAGAGAGCTGGTTGTCCTTCCATTGCTCCTGAGCGCAGCCGTTGCTGGTTTCCTGTGCTGGAACTTTCCTCCCGCTAAAATATTCATGGGTGATGCGGGCAGTGGTTTTTTAGGCATCACCTTGGGTGTGATTTCATTGCATGCTGCATGGCATGATCAAACCTTGTTATGGGTCTGGTTGATACTCCTTGGGGTTTTTATCGTCGATGCGACTGTCACTCTTATTCGTCGCTTGCTGAATGGATGCAAGGTGTACGAGGCTCACCGTAGCCATGCCTATCAATTTGCATCCCGCTCCTTTGGGGGCCATTTGCCAGTGACAATGGCTGTTTTGGCGATAAACTGTTTGTGGCTGCTGCCCATAGCGCTATGTGTTGCCTTGCTGGGGCTCAATGGTGCAGTGGGACTGGTTGTCGCGTATGTCCCCCTCACGGTACTGGCCTTCAAGTTTCAAGCCGGGACAAAGGAAAATTCTTGAGGCTGGATGTTTAGTCAAGGATAGCGCATTGATTTTTTTGATGATGCATGCTCTGGCCGTGTGCGGGTTTGCAGTCATTATGTTTTTTGGTTGTTTTAGGGGGCAATATTTTCATGGATGGTATTAGGGCATATTTATTGAACTTATCGCGTAAGCAAAAGCGATTTATTCAAGTTGCGACAGATATTATTGTAGTCTGGCTGGCCCTATGGCTTGCATTTGTCGTGCGCCTCGGGATTGACGATATGATCAACCCGGTCAAGCTGCATATGTGGCTGTTTATCGGCGCCCCCTTGATTGCCATCCCGCTGTTTGTCCGTTTCGGTATGTACCGCGCCGTAATGCGCTATTTCGGCAACGATGCCCTGATCGCCATTATCAAGGCTGTCAGCCTCTCCTCGCTGATTCTGGCTGTGGTGGTGTACTGGTATAGCAACCATGAAAATGTCGTGCCTCGCTCGATCATTTTCAACTATTGGTGGCTTAGCCTGATCATGCTCGGTGGCCTGCGCCTTGCGATGCGCCAGTACTTCCTGGGTGACTGGTTCGCTGCCGCCCAACATGTGCCGTTTACCAATCGTGACGATGGCTTGCCCAGAGTAGCCATTTATGGAGCCGGCGCAGCTGGCAATCAATTGGTTGCCGCCTTGCGCATGGGCCGGATGATGCGCCCGGTCGCTTTTATTGACGATGACGGCAGCATTGCTGATCGCATCATCTCCGGCTTGCAGGTGTATACGCCTGCAAATATTCAACAGATGATCGATCGTACAGGTGCGCAGGAATTGCTTCTGGCGATTCCGTCCTCTTCCCGGGGGCGCCGTCGGGAAATCTTAGGTTTGCTTGAAGGTTTCCCGCTCCACGTCCGCAGTGTTCCCGGTTTTATGGATTTGGCCAGTGGCCGGGTCAAGGTCGATGATATCCAGGAAGTGGATATCGCCGATTTGCTGGGTCGTGATGCAGTCCCTGCTCAAGGTGAACTGTTAGAGCACTGCATCAAGGGGCAGTGCGTGTTGGTCACCGGTGCGGGTGGCTCCATTGGCTCGGAGCTGTGCCGGCAGATTCTTGCGCTGAGGCCGACGACGCTGCTGTTGTTTGAGCACAGCGAGTTCAATCTTTACAGTATTCTCAGTGAGCTGGAACAGCGGGTCAGTCGTGGGTCGCTGTCGGTCAAGGTTTTGCCGATTCTGGGGTCGGTGCGTAATCCGCAGAAGTTGCTGGACATGATGAAGACCTGGCAGGTCGATACGGTCTATCACGCTGCTGCCTACAAGCATGTGCCTATGGTCGAGCACAATATTGCCGAAGGCGTGTTGAACAATGTTATAGGCACGCTCAATACCGCCCAGGCTGCCTTGCAGTCCGGTGTGGCGAACTTTGTGCTGATCTCCACCGACAAGGCTGTAAGGCCGACCAATGTGATGGGCAGCACCAAGCGTCTGGCGGAGATGACACTTCAGGCTCTCAGTCGTGAAGTGGCTCCGGTACTGTTTGATGACAAGTCAAATGTCTCTCGGGTCAACAAGACTCGCTTCACCATGGTTCGTTTTGGCAATGTTTTGGGTTCATCAGGGTCGGTGATTCCGTTGTTCCACAAACAGATCAAGGCTGGCGGTCCCTTGACCGTTACTCACCCCAAGATCACTCGTTACTTCATGACTATCCCGGAGGCTGCCCAACTGGTGATTCAGGCGGGTTCAATGGGGCAGGGCGGGGATGTGTTCGTCCTCGATATGGGCGAGCCGGTAAAAATCGTCGAGCTGGCAGAGAAGATGATCCACCTGTCGGGCTTGAGTGTCCGTTCCGAAAAAAATCTTCATGGCGATATCGAAATCGAGTTCACCGGCTTGCGTCCCGGTGAAAAACTTTACGAAGAGCTACTGATCGGGGATAACGTCGTAGCAACCCAGCACCCGATGATCATGAGTGCCAACGAAGACATGTTGTCCTGGGATGAGCTTAAGGGGCGGTTAGGGCTATTACTCGACGCGGTTGATCAGGATGACTATGCCCGGGTTCGCCAACTGTTGCGTGAGACGGTAAGTGGCTATTCGCCCGAAGGGGATATTGTGGATTGGATCTACCAGCAAAGTCGTGTAGAACCGTCTTGAAATGGCTACCCTGCCCCTTGCCTTAGAGGGGGGCTACCCTTTGCACTTAATGAATTTATACCCTGTGAATTTGTCATTGACCTGCAACTGTACGCTGCAGTTTTTCTAAACCAGCCCGCAAACCTAGCAGGCGTGTAAAAGAAAGCATCTCCCTGCGTGCTTGATCCGAAGCTTTTACGCTCCTGATAAAACCTGCGTTTCGATACCAATCCTGGTGTCTGAGTGACGGTGTTCGTTAATCACCTCTTCTTGCACGGCGTTGTTTGGATAAACCGCGATTTAGCAAGGCAAAAACGCCTGAGGATAACCATTCGTTTTGCCATGTATGCGACTTGCTTAAATCCCCTGCTTGAAGCATCAGTGTGAGCTGATGCTTCAAGCTTTCTGAGCGCGACTTGCGGGAATTTAGATAATGGGCGCACTGGCAGGAGTGGTAGGGATAGTTGCAGAATTAACCTTTTTGCTCATGAACCTTTTTTCAATATGGATATAGGTCAGTGTCGATACCCAGGTTATCAACGGTATCGCAATCAAGTTGATTGACCAAAATGTTGTTTTGGATATTGTTGACATGTCTACGAAGTGTGAAGCAATTTTGAATGTCAAATAGAGGATGGGCAAATGCATCAGATAAATGCTGTAGCTGATATCACTCAATCGGTTAAGACACTGCGCATGTAAGATCCTGGGATTTGCAAGCGTAATGCACAAAAAGAAACAGGATGTGAGCGCGAACCGAAGCGCGTCGTATCCTTGTGGATTTTTGGTTCCGCAAGTGTATATAAATATGCCGAGCGCAATGATTGAGAGAGGCCAGGTCGCCGGCATGGTATGGCGGAGTTTGTTGTGAAGGGCTGCGGCAATAATACCGCTCAAAAAGTATGCCCAGCAAACAATGGTGCTCATGCTCAAGTCGATGGCAGCGAGTAATAATGCAATGGCCAGTACCCATTTGTTATATCTGGACTTGTAAGTCAGTGCAATAAGGGGTAGGACTGCATAGAATCGCCACTCATGGACCAGTGTCCAAGTGACTGAATTGAGCGGGGTCAGTACGATGCCGCCGATTTTGGATGGACCGTCAAGGAAGTTGAAGGTCAACATGTTGGCGACAGTCAGAAGTGTTTCTTTGTTGAAGATGTCGAAACCGGAATACAGGGCGGCAATGACAAAGACTATCAGTGAAGAGAAATAGTATAAGGGGGCTACGCGCCTGACGCGACCTTCAAAGAATTTTTCCCACTGGATGGCCGGACTTTTCATTATTTTATCGAAAAATAAAAAACCTGTAATGCAGAAAAATATTTGCACGCCAAAGGAGCCCAGGTTTACATATATCCAACCCCATGAAGAAAAATTATCGTTTTTCATTCCCATGTTGGCCAGCATGAAGGGAGCATGATTGATAACAACAAATACGGCCGCGAGACCTCTCAATCCGTTGATGAACTTATAGTCATGCTTGACTTCATTTAGCTCTATTTTGCTTTTGAGCAAAGTTGAAAAAAAGTAAAAATAACAAGATGATTGATAAGGTTATTGCGAGTGTTTCCAGGGTGAATTCAGTATTCATTTTTATCGTTGGAATCCAAGTGTTTTTTAAATGCCACATTGTTGTTCAGCGTAAATCGCATTGTGACTGATTGTGTTTGTCTTCAAGGTTGAGGGTGTCCAAGGTGGTCAACGTCCGGACATTGGATCGAATCATATCGCTCCAAGCCGAATACTGCTAGGGAGGCTTAGGAAAAATCCGCTAGGCCTGTGTCAGTGTTCAACAGTATGAAATGGCCACGCACGCCAGTTGTTAAATGATTTGAGCCTAATTATCCTTGGCCTTGGAAGTGGTTTTTTTAGCACTGGCTAGTAGTCCGGTTTATGTGTAAGTGTCTGAATTCCCTACTTCTAAAAGCATACACACTCTGCAATGCACCCGTTTTTGACATTTTCCAGCCATCGCCTAAGTTTGAAATACAGCTCAGGAAAGCTGTTTTTAAATTAACGATGTTATGGAGTGTCAATTATGCGTGCTGCTTTTCTCTCTTCGATTTTCTTTGCCTTGATGGTAGGTGTTTCCAGTGTGGCCCATGCCGCACCTGCGGCCGGAGCAGTTGAACCGGTGGTTGCTGCGCCAGTAGTGCTGGATGCCAAAGTGGTGACGATTAATATCAATACCGCAGATGAGGCTACCCTGCAGCGTGAACTTTCGGGTGTAGGGGCTGTTAAAGCCAAGGCGATCGTGGCTTATCGCGAGGCCAATGGTGATTTTACTTCAGTCGATGAGTTGCTTGAGGTCAAAGGCATAGGCAAGGTTATTCTGGAGAGAAACCGCGACAAGATCGTAATCAGCTAAGCCAGGTAACAGAACGAAAAAAGCCAGTCATAGACTGGCTTTTTTGTGGCTGTCAGCAAGCGTTCAGGCATAAGGCGCTGACGACTTCAATGTACTGCGCGTGACTTCGAAAATCTTCTGTTTCAGTGCATCACTCTCTGCGCCGCGAGCCAGAACCAGTGCGCCTACCAGGGTAGCGAAAATCACGATGCTTTTGTCTTCAGTGTCTGACCCTTGCAGGGTCGCCTGGATCTGTTTGAGCCTGGCATCGATGACATGGTCGGTGGTGACACTTGCCTGGCCCTGTTGGGCCATTTCAGCGGACATGGTCGGCAACGGGCAACCCTCATGGGGGGAGGTCAGATGCCACTCAGACAAGTAAGCATCGATAAATGCGTGCAGGGGGTGGGGCTGGCTGAACAGTTCGGCGCAGATACCGTCAACCTGGTTGGCTGCGTGCTGCAAGGCTTTTTCTACCAGGTCGTTTTTGGATGAAAAATGAGCATAGAAACCACCGTGAGTAAGGCCCAGTGATTTCATCAGGGGTTGCAGGCCTGTGGCGCCAATACCGTGTCGTCGAAAGAGCCCGGATGCTTCTTTAACGATGCGCTGATGGGTTTGGGCTTTATGATCTTGTGAATAGCGCATGACAGGTGTCTCTTTATGCAATGGACCATCATAGCGTCGACCTTCAAACAGATGCAGTGGTTAATCATGCAACTGTTTGTAGGTTTTTCCTCACCGATGCTCATTCCTTGGCATGCAGGCCCTGAGCGCTTGTCTGACTACCTGTCTTTTGATTCCTTGGCGTCCATTTCGGCATTGCGTTCGGCAACACGTTTGCGTTGCTCATCGGTCAGTTCAACTTTATTGGCTGTGTCACGTAGTGTCATCAGGGCGCCTACAATGACACCGATAGCGACGACGAGAATTAACCAGGCATACCAAGGCATAGAGTGTTCTCCGTGTTGAGTGCAGCACAGGGCAGGGGTTGCGCTGTGTGCTGCTGTTTATCCTGTTAAGTGAGTAAGTGTTGATTGCTTTCAGTGTAGGCCGGTTATTCAGTCATGTGCGGTATAAGCTTGGTAAAGACTAAAATCGTGTATTTGCGATCATCGGGTGCCGGTAAGCGGCTGGTTCCGCTACAATGCGCGCCGATTTCGACCAGCCTGAGAACCCGCTAATGTCCGACTGCCAGACTCCTATTATCGTCGCCCTGGATTTCCCGACCCGTGACGCCGCATTGAAACTGGCTGATCAGTTGGACCCCAAGCAGTGCCGTGTCAAGGTGGGCAAAGAGCTGTTCACCAGTTGCGCTTCGGAAATCGTCGGTACTTTGCGCGACAAGGGTTTTGAAGTATTTCTGGACCTGAAGTTCCACGATATCCCCAATACCACGGCAATGGCGGTCAAGGCCGCAGCTGAAATGGGCGTATGGATGGTTAACGTTCACTGTTCGGGCGGCTTGCGCATGATGGCCGCTTGCCGCGAAGTACTCGACAAGCGCACCGGCCCGCAGCCGTTGCTGATTGGCGTGACCGTGTTGACCAGCATGGAGCGTGAAGACCTGGCCGGTATTGGCCTGGATATTGAGCCTCAGGAGCAAGTGTTACGCCTTGCAGCCCTGGCCGACAAGGCCGGTATGGATGGCCTGGTGTGTTCGGCCCTGGAGGCGCAAGCGCTGAAGGCCGCGCACCCGGGTCTGCAACTGGTAACCCCGGGGATTCGTCCTGCGGGCAGTGCGCAGGACGATCAGCGTCGTATCCTGACGCCTCGCCAGGCACTGGATGCAGGTTCTGATTATCTGGTAATCGGGCGCCCGATCAGCCAGGCAGTGGATCCGACCAAGGCACTCGCTGCCGTGGTAGCTGAGCTGGCTTAAGGCTGTTTGCCACCGTTTTGATTCGGCAATCGCGGGCAAGCCCGCGATTGCCGCGCCGCGGTCTGCCTTGACAGGCCGCGGTGCCTGTATTGCGAGCAAGTCCGCTGCCACCTGTATGTGGTGTGTCAGACCTTCAACACCAGCTTGCCGTGATTTTCCCCGCTGAACAGCTTCGCCAGGCTTTCCGGGAAGCTTTCCAGGCCTTCAACAATATGCTCTTTGCTTTTCAACTGGCCCTTGAGCAGCCAGCCCGCCATCTCTTGTCCGGCTGCTGCATAGCGATCGGCATAGTCCATTACCACAAAGCCTTCCATGCGGGCGCGATTGACCAGCAGTGACAAGTAGTTGGCCGGACCTTTAACGGCTTCCTTGTTGTTGTACTGGCTGATGGCTCCGCAGATGATGACCCGCGCCTTGAAATTCAAACGGCTCAATACGGCGTCGAGAATATCGCCGCCCACGTTGTCGAAAAACACATCTACACCCTTGGGGCATTCGCGTTTGAGGCCTGCGAGCATATCTTCGTTCTTGTAGTCGATTACACCGTCAAAGCCGAACTCCTCGACCAGCCGCTTACATTTCTCTTGGCCGCCGGCAATGCCTACCACGCGGCAGCCCTTCAACTTGGCGATTTGCCCGGCAATGCTGCCAACAGCACCCGCTGCGCCGGAAATCACCACGGTGTCTCCTGTTTTCGGTGCGCCGACGTCCAGCAGGGCGAAGTAGGCCGTCATGCCCGTCATGCCCAGTGCGGACAGATACACGGGCAGCGGTACCAGTTTCGGGTCGACCTTGTAGAAACCCCGTGGCTCACCGGTGAAGTAATCCTGCATTCCCAGGGCACCGTTGACGTAATCCCCCACAGCAAAGCCCGGGTGGGCGCTGGCAATCACCTTGCCCACTCCCAGGGCGCGCATCACATCACCCAGCGCTACCGGCGGAATATAGGACTTGCCTTCGTTCATCCAGCCACGCATGGCCGGGTCGAGGGACAAGTATTCATTTTTGACCAGGATCTGGCCGTCCTTGGGCTGTACTACGGGCACTTGCTGGAAGGTGAAGGTATCGCGGGTTGCTGCACCGACTGGACGTTTGGCGAGCAGGAATTGGCGGTTTGTCTGGTCAGTCATTGCTATAACTCTTTAGAGATTGATGGCTGTTGATAGACCTTCTCACGCTACAGGGCAAGTGAATACGCGCTTACGAATAGGTTTTTATCAGTGATGGTGATGGTTGTAGGCAGTCTTTTATCACTCGGATAAATAGGCGGATGGCCGTGCCCGAACGTTTCGGGGGTACAGATGCACTCTGCTGAGGGTTAAGACGATGGGCATGACGTTTACGGGGCAAGTGGCTGTAGTGACAGGGGGCGGGGCCGGTATCGGGAGGGCCGCGGCGCTGGCATTTGCCGGCGAGGGTTTGAAGGTGGTGGTGGCTGATCGGGATGTGGCAGCGGGTGAAGACACTGTCGAGCAGATAAGGACTGCGGGCGGCAGTGCTGTTTTCGCAGGCTGCGATGTCACTGTAGAGGCGCAGGTCAGGCAACTGATGGAGCAGACAATCAGCACCTACGGGCGTCTGGACTATGCCTTCAACAATGCCGGGATCGAGATCGAGCATGGTCGCCTGGCCGACGGTACCCTGGATGAGTTCGATGCGATCATGGGGGTAAACGTCAAGGGCGTTTGGCTGTGCATGAAATATCAGCTGCCATTGATGCTGGCCCAGGGCGGCGGGGCGATCGTCAATACCGCCTCGGTGGCCGGACTGGGCGCCGCGCCAAAGATGAGCATTTACTCGGCGTCCAAACATGCGGTGATCGGGCTGACCAAATCGGCAGCCATTGAGTATGCGAAAAAGCATATTCGGGTGAACGCGGTGTGCCCGGCGGTCATCGATACCGATATGTTCCGCCGCGCTTATGAGGTCGACCCGCGCAAGGCTGAATTTGCCGCCGCGATGCACCCGGTGGGGCGTATCGGCACGGTCGAAGAAGTTGCCAGCGCCGTGCTGTACCTGTGCTCGGATGGCGCAGCATTTACCACAGGCCATGCGCTGGCGGTCGATGGCGGGGCACTGGCGATCTGATAGCTCAGCGTGATTTGACGTTCAGGATCATCAGGGTCAGCACGCCCGCGACAATGCCCCAGAAAGCCGAGCCAATTGAAAACAGGGTCATGCCCGATGCGGCGACCATAAAGGTCACCAGGGCAGCTTCACGCTCCCTGGCTTCGCCCATGGCAATACTCAGCCCGTTCATGATCGAGCCGAACAGTGCCAGTGCGGCAATCGACAGCACCAGTTCCTTGGGCAATGAGGCGAACAGGGCGGCCAGGGTGGCGCCGAATATGCCGGCGATGCCATAGAAAATTCCGCACCACACGGCTGCGGTGTAGCGTTTTTTCGGGTCTTCGTGGGCATGGGGGCCGGTGCAGATGGCGGCACTGATGGCTGCCAGGTTGATGCCGTGGGAGCCGAAGGGGGCGAGCAGCAAGGAGGCTACCCCGGTGGTGGTGATCAGCGGCGAGGCGGGCACGTCATAGCCATCGGCCCGCAGTACGGCGATGCCCGGCATGTTTTGCGAGGTCATGGCCACCACAAACAGCGGGATGCCGATGCTGATGGTTGCCGCCAGCGAAAAGGACGGCGTGGTCCACACCGGCACGGCCACTTCAAGGGAAAAACCGCTGAAGTCCAGCAGCCCGAGCATGCCCGACAGCAGGGTGCCGATCAGCAGCGCCGCCAGTACGGCGTAGCGGGGTGACAGGCGCTTGACGATCAGGTAGGTGAAAAACATGCCGATCACCAGGCCGGTGCGATGTTGCGCCGCGACGAAGATTTCGCTGCCGATTTTAAACAGGATGCCCGCCAGCAACGCGGCGGCCAGGGATGAGGGGATGCGCTTGACCAGGCGCTCAAAACTGCCGGTGATGCCACAGATGATCACCAGTACCGCGCAGGTGATATAGGCGCCGATGGCCTCGCCGTAACTGACGCCGCCAAGGCTGGTGATCAGCAGTGCCGCCCCCGGTGTGGACCAGGCGATGGTGATCGGTGTGCGATAACGCAAAGACAAGCTTATGCTGCAAACAGCCATGCCGATCGACAGTGCCCAGATCCATGATGAAATCTGCCCGCTGGTAAGTCCCGCTGCCTGACCCGCCTGGAACATCAGGACCAGGGAGCTGGTGTAGCCGGTCATCATGGCGATAAAGCCTGCGACCACCGCCGAGGGCGAGGTGTCTGCCAGTGGATGCAAGCGCGGCTGCGGGGTGTCGGTCATGGAACGGTCTTCCTTGTGTGCTATAGGAGTTCGGGCAGGCGACAAGCCTAAACGTAAAGGTTGCATCTAGTTGCGATACAGCAGGGTTCGTAAACGACCGTACAGTCGTACTGGCACTCTGCTTTGTGTACAATGCGCCCTGTTTTTTGCATTAATTTCTGGTCGGTGACACCCGTTTACGTACTAGCGTAATCCCTTATTCGCCGCCGCTTCCCACACGAGTGCCCATGAACGAACAGTTGCAGCCTCTCAAGAAACAACCCCGCGCTGGCAAGGCCGGCCGCAGTGGAACCCAGGACGATATTGTCTATGCGCATATTTTCGAGGCGATCCTTGAACAGCGTCTGGCGCCTGGCACCAAGTTGAGTGAAGAGGCTCTGGGCGAAATCTTTGGCGTGAGCCGCACCATTATTCGTCGCGCCCTGTCGCGTCTGGCCCATGAAGGGGTTGTGCTGCTGCGCCCTAATCGTGGTGCAGTGGTGGCGAGCCCTAGCGTAGAAGAAGCGCGCCAGGTGTTTCTGGCCCGGCGACTGGTTGAAAAGGCCATTACCGAGCTGGCGGTGGTGCATGCTACGGCTGATGATCTGGCGCAACTGCGCAAGATGGTCCAGGACGAGCGCGACAGTTTTTCGCGGGGCGATCGGGGTGCGGGTATTCGCCTGTCGGGCGAGTTCCACCTGAAGTTGGCCGAAGCGGCGAAGAATGCGCCGCTGATCAGCTTTCAGCGCAGTCTGGTGTCGCAAACGTCGTTGATTATTGCCCAGTACGAGAGCGGCAACCGTTCGCACTGCTCTTATGACGAGCACATGCAATTGATCGATGCCATCGAAGCCCGGGATGCCGGCCAGGCCGTGCACCTGATGATGCATCACATGGATCACATCGACAGCAAGCTCAACCTTGACGAAGAAAGCGCCTCTGACGACTTGCACGCGGTGTTTTCGCACTTGCTGCAAACCAAGGGCAAAAGCCCTCGGCCTGCTGCCAAGCTTTAAGCCTCGGCTGCTCTTGTGGGAGCGGGCTTGCCCGCGATGCAGGCGACGCGGTGCTTCAGTAGAACCGCATCGATAACCTCGCGAGCAAGCCCGCTCCCACAAGGGAAATTATCAGCGCTGATGCACCAGATTGCCTGCCGCATAGGTTTGCTGCACCGTACGGTCATCCCCAAGGGTCATCAATACAAACAGCGTCTCGGCGATGTTTTTTGACTGCTTGAGGCGATAGCTCATCAGTGGCGTAGCGTTGTAGTCCAGTACCAGGAAGTCAGCGTCGCTGCCCGGTTGCAGATTGCCGATCTTGTCTTCCAGGCGCAGTGCTCGCGCCCCGCCCAACGTAGCCAGGTACAACGACTTGAACGGATCGAGGCGTGCACCCTGCAGTTGCATGACCTTGTAGGCTTCGTTCAGGGTGTTGAGCAGCGAGAAGCTGGTACCTGCACCCACGTCTGTGCCCAGCCCCACATTGAGCTTGTGCTTTTCGGCCATCGGCAGGTTGAACAGGCCGCTGCCCAAAAACAGGTTGGAAGTCGGGCAGAACGCCACTGCCGAACCCGTCTCGGCGAGTCGCGCACATTCCTCGTCACACAGATGTACACCGTGGGCAAACACCGAGCGTTCGCCCAGCAACTGGTAGTGGTCGTACACATCCAGATAGCCTTTGCGCTCAGGGAACAGCGACTTGACCCACTCGATTTCCTGAAGGTTCTCGCTGATATGGGTGTGTAGATACACATCCGGGTATTCGCCCAGCAGCTTGCCGGCCAGGGTCAATTGCTCCGGGGTGCTGGTCGGCGCGAAGCGCGGGGTGACGGCGTAATGCAGGCGGCCCTTACCGTGCCAGCGCTCGATCAGTGCCTTGCTTTCGCTGTAGCCGGTTTCGGCGGTATCGGTCAGATAGTCTGGGGCGTTGCGGTCCATCATCACCTTGCCGGCTATCAGACGCAGGTCCAGGTGCTGTGCGGCCTCAAACAGGGCATCCACCGATTGCGGGTGTACGCTGCCGAAGACCAGGGCGGTGGTAGTGCCGTTGCGTAGCAGTTCCTTCAGGAATACGTCAGCAACTTCGTCAGCATGGGCCTTATCGGCGAACTGGTTTTCGCACGGGAAGGTGTAGGTGTTGAGCCAGTCGAGCAGTTGCTCTCCGTAAGCGCCAATCATCCCGGTTTGCGGGAAATGGATATGGGTATCGATAAAGCCGGGGGTGATCAGTGCGTCTTTGTACTCGGTCACAGCAACGTCGGCGGCCAGTGTGCCAAGCAGTTCGCTGGCCGGGCCAACAGCCTTGATCTGGCCGTTGTCGACCACCAGCAAGCCGTCTGCAAAATATTCATAGGAGGCCTCGATCCCGACTTCGGCGGGGTCGGCGATGCTGTGCAAAATGGCGGCGCGATAGGCTTTACAAGTCATGGCAATTCTCAGTGTGTGGCATGGCTGCGTCGTGAAGACGGCAACAATTGTTTAATGGATTCAGATGACGCGCTGTCGGCGCTCGCAGTGTGCTGGCCGAAATGAGTGTTGTAGGTGGCGATGATTTCGCCGGCGATGGAGATCGCGATTTCAACAGGCAATTTGCCTTTGACTTCGCTCAAACCCATCGGGCAACGCATGCGCTGCAAAGGTGAGGCGTCGATACCGCGCTCACGCAGGCGATGTTCGAACTTCACGCGTTTGGTTTTCGAACCAATCAAGCCGAAGTAAGTAAAGTCGTTGCGTTTAAGCAGGGCGGCGCTGAGCTCCAGGTCCAGGGCGTGATTATGCGTCATGACGATGCAGTAGCAACCCGCAGGCAGGGCATCGACTACATCTACCGGTTCGTCGGTAACGATTTTTTCCACGCCTTGAGGGATAAGTGTCGGGAATTCCTGCTCCCGCGAGTCGATCCAGCGCACCCGGCACGGCAGGCTGGCGAGCAGGGGTACCAGGGCTCGGGCCACGTGCCCTGCGCCAAACACCGCAATCTGAGCCTGCACCTTGCCCATCGGTTCGAACAGCAGCACGGCCACCCCGCCGCAACACTGGCCCAGGCTGGCGCCGAGGCTGAAGCGCTGTAGAAGGGTATCGTGCTTGCCGCTGCTGAGCATCTGACGGGCAATTTCCATTGCCTTGTACTCCAGATGACCGCCACCAATGGTGTCGAAGATTTTATCTGCACAAATGACCATCTTCGAACCGGTATTGCGCGGGGTAGAGCCTTGCTCTTCGATGATGGTCACCAGCACGCAGGGTTCGCCTTGCTGCTGCAACTCGGCCAGGGCACTGATCCAGTTATTCATGCTGATCTCCCGACAGGCTTTTGCGCATTTGCTCACAACCCCACAGCACCCGCTCCGGGGTGGCCGGGGCGTCAATCGCAGGTTGCACGCGGTAGTCAGCCAGGCTCGCAACGGCGTCCTTGAGTGCACACCATGCGGCGATGCCGAGCATAAATGGCGGTTCGCCCACGGCCTTGGAGTGGAACACGGTGTCTTCGGGGTTCTTGCGGTTTTCCACCAGGGTTACGCGCAGGTCCAGCGGCATGTCTGCCACCGCGGGGATCTTGTAGCTGGCCGGGCCGTTGGTCATCAGCTTGCCCTTGGCGTTCCACACCAGTTCTTCCATGGTCAGCCAGCCCGCCCCCTGTATATACCCGCCTTCGACCTGGCCGATGTCGATGGCCGGGTTCAGCGAGGCACCGACATCATGGAGGATATCGGTACGCAACATTTTGTATTCGCCGGTCAGGGTGTCGACGATCACCTCGGCGCAGGCGGCGCCAAAGGCAAAGTAATAAAACGGCCGACCACGTGCCTGAGTGCGGTCATAAAAAATCTTCGGGGTTTTGTAGTACCCGGTGCTCGATAACGACACCTGGCCGAAATAGGCCTGCTGGATCAGGCTTTCAAAACTGATGATCTGCTCGCCAGCCTGCACCTGGCCGTTATGGAAGATCACCGCCCGTTGCTCGACCTGATATTTGTCGGCAGCAAATTCAACAAGTCGCTGCTTGATGGTTTCGGCTGCGTTTTGCGCGGCCTTGCCATTGAGGTCGGCACCGCTGGACGCTGCAGTAGGCGAGGTGTTTGGCACTTTGTCAGTGTTGGTTGCGGTGATCTGGATGCGGCTGATATCCACCTGGAACACTTCGGCGACCACCTGCGCGACCTTGATATTCAGGCCCTGGCCCATCTCGGTGCCGCCGTGGTTGAGGTGGATGCTGCCATCGGTATAAATATGGATCAGGGCGCCGGCCTGGTTGAGGAAGCTGGCGGTAAAGGAGATGCCGAATTTGACCGGGGTCAGCGCCAGGCCTTTTTTCAGGATCGGACTGCTGGCGTTGAACGCCTTGATCGCTTCCCGGCGCTCGGTGTACTGGCTGCTGGCCTCAAGGTCGGCGGTCATTTCTTGCAGCAGGTTGTGTTCCACGGTCTGGTAGTAGTGGGTCACGTTGCGTTCGGTTTTGCCGTAGTAATTGGCCTTGCGTACGGCCAGCGGGTCGAGGCCCAGATGGCGGGCGATACGGTCCATGACCTCTTCGATGGCGACCATGCCTTGCGGGCCGCCAAAGCCGCGATAGGCCGTGTTGGAAGCCGTGTTGGTTTTACAGCGATAACCATTGATCGTCGCGTCGCCCAGATAATAGGCGTTGTCGGCGTGGAACATGGCGCGGTCGACAATGGAGTTGGACAAGTCCGGCGAACAGCCACAGTTGCCCGCCAGGTCCAGCTGGATGCCCTGCAAGCGGCCGCTGGCGTCGAAACCGACGTCATATTCGATATAAAACGGGTGGCGCTTGCCGGTCATCAGCATGTCTTCGACCCGCGGCAGGCGCATCTTGGTCGGTTGCCCGGTGAGGCGAGCCACCACTGCGCACAGGCAGGCGGGGCTGGCGGCCTGGGTCTCCTTGCCGCCAAAGCCGCCGCCCATGCGGCGCATATCGACAACGATCTTGTTCATTGAAACATCAAGGACTTCTGCCACCAGCTTCTGCACTTCAGTAGGGTTCTGCGTGGAGCAGTAAACGATCATCCCGCCGTCTTCGGTAGGCATGACCGATGAGATCTGGGTCTCGAGGTAAAAGTGCTCCTGCCCGCCAATATGCAGGCTGCCCTGCAGGCGATGTTCGGCCCCGGCCAGTGCGCCGGCAGAGTCGCCGCGTTGATGGGTGTGGGTATCGAGCACAAAGTGCTTCTGGCGCAGGGCCTGAACCACGTCCAGCACCGGCTCCAGGTCTTCGTATTCGATAATGGCAGCCATTGCCGCCTTGCGCGCGGTGTCCAGGTCGCAAGCGGCCACTGCCAGTACGGGCTGGCCGACAAACTCCACCTTATCGATGGCCAGTAGCGGATCGCCGGGCAGTAGCGGGCCAATGTCCTTCAGACCGGGGATATCTTCGTGGGTGATCACCAGGCGCACGCCTGCGAAGGCGTAGCAGGGCGTGGTGTCGACACGCAGGATTCTGGCGTGGGCGCGGTCGGACAGGCGTGCGAAAAGGTGCAACTGGTTGGGGAATTCCAGGCGGTCATCGATGTACTGCGCTTCGCCGCTGACATGTTTTTCGGCACTGTCATGCTTGACGCTGCGACCCACACCGGTTTTCAAGTCCTGCTGGAAGAGTGCGGCCAGCTCGGCCTGGGTTGGGGCAACCTTGTGATGGTTAGACATAAGCTGTTACCCGCGTCTCGAGATGTGGCGTTTGCAGTTCGATAAAGTATTTGCGTAGCAGGTTTTGTGCACTCAGCAGACGGTATTCCTTGCTGGCGCGAAAGTCCGAGAGCGGGGTGAAGTCGTTTGCCAGTGCAGCGCAGGCCCGTTCGATGCTGGCGCTGTTCCAGTCAGCGCCGAGCAGTGCGGCTTCGCAGGCGGCGGCGCGTTTGGCGATGGCCGCCATGCCGCCGAATGCCACGCGGGCACCGGTCACCACGCCGTTGTCGATGTTCAGGTTGAACGCTGCGCACACGGCGCTGATGTCGTCATCCAGGCGCTTGGAGATTTTATAGGCGCGAAATGCATGGCTGGGGTCGGCGCGAGGGATGATGATTTTTTCGATAAATTCGCCTTCCTGGCGTGCCGTCACCCGGTAGTCGATAAAGTAATCCTCGATCGCCAGGGTGCGCAGGGTTTGCCCTTTGCGCAGTACCAGTTGTGCGCCGAGGGCAATCAGCAGCGGTGGCGAGTCGCCAATGGGCGAGGCATTGCCGATGTTGCCGCCCAGGGTGCCCTGATTGCGGATTTGCAGGGAGGCGAAGCGTTGCAGCAATTCGCCGAAGTCCGGGTACTCGGCCTTGAGCGTGCCGTAGGCGTCTGTCAGCGACACCGCCGCGCCGATTTCAATACGGTCATCAAAGCGCTCGATGTGCTTCATTTCGGCCACGTTGCCGACGTAGATCATGACCGGCAGCGGGCGATGAAACTGGGTCACCTCAAGCGCCAGGTCGGTACCGCCGGCCAGCAGGCGGGCCTGGGGTTGGGATTCGTACAGCTGGGCCAGGTCGCTGATGGTCATGGGCAGCAGGCAGCGCTTGTCGCCGCTGTTAAGTTCGCCGGTTTGGGTCGGGGTGATGGTCTTGAGCAGGGCAATGGTCGCGCTCTGGTGTGTATCGAACTGATCCTGTTGTTGCCCGCTGCAAGCCTGTTCGGCAGCCGCCAGAATAGGGCGGTAGCCGGTGCAGCGACAGAGGTTGCCCGCCAGGGCTTCATGGGCCTGATGGCCATCAGGCTGGCCCGTGCTGTTTTTTTGCAGGGCGAACAGTGACATCACAAATCCCGGCGTGCAGAACCCGCACTGTGAGCCGTGGCAGTCGACCATCGCCCGCTGCACGCTGTGCAACTGCCCCTGGTGCTTGAGGTCTTCGATGCTGATCAGTTGCTTGCCGTGCAAAGCCGAGACAAAGGTCAGGCACGAATTGAGGCTGCGATAGCGCAGCCGTTCAAGGCCTTCAGCGTCGGTGTGAAGTTCGCCGACCACAACGGTGCAGGCACCACAGTCTCCGCTGGCGCAACCTTCTTTGGTGCCAGGCTTGTGCAGGTGTTCACGCAGGTAATTGAGCACGGTCAGATTCGGGTCCAGCGTGTGCTCGGTGCGCAGCGTCTGGTTGAGTAGGAACTGGATCACGGAAGGCCTCGCATAATCATTATTGTTGTAACGCGGGATACACTGAATTTAGCTAAAGTTGACCTGCGGGTCAAGAAATAGCGATCGGTAATCCCGGTGATTGATAACCGGGGGATTTATTTGCGGGTTTCGTGCCATATTCAGCCCCTGAGGCTCTGCGCGAGGGCATATCAAGTGCGTTACACTGCACCGCCTGCACTGATCAAAGATTTTGAAGGTAAAACATGACGTTCAAGGCGCCGGACAGCCTCGCCGAGCAAATCGCTCACCACCTCGCCGAACGCATCATTCGCGGCGAGTTAAAGCCTGGGGAACGCATTCAGGAACAGAAAGTGACGCTGGCGCTGAATGTCAGTCGCGGCTCTGTGCGCGAAGCATTGTTGATCCTTGAGCGTCGACATCTGATCGCCATCCTGCCGCGTCGTGGCGCCCATGTGACCGAACTTACGGCGCACAAGGTGCAGAGCCTGTGCACGCTGATGAGCGAAATGTACATCCTGCTCGGCAATGCCGTAGCCCAGCGCTGGGCAGTTCCGGCCGACCTGGGGCCGTTCTTGCAGATCCAGCAGCGCCTGGCCGCCAGCTACGAACGCCAGGACATCAGCACCTTCGTTGAAGACAGCTTCAATGTGATGCGTGCGGCGTACCCGTTCGCCGACAACCCCTATTTGCAGGAAACCGTCGAGAACCTGCACCCGGCCATGAGCCGTGCCTATTACCTGGCACTGGACCAGCGCAAGGCGGAGATGAGCGAGTTCCTGGCGTTGTTTGCGCAGTTGCTCGACGCCGTGCTGGCGCGTGACCTGGCGCAGATTCGCGTGGTGCTGAGCAGCTATGCCCAGCGCAGTTGTGCCCTGGTGCTGTCTGCCTTGACGGTTGCCTGAGCGTGCGCCTGACCTGTATCAAGCTGGCCGGCTTCAAGTCCTTCGTTGACCCGACAACCGTTACCTTTCCAAGCAATATGGCGGCGGTGGTAGGCCCCAACGGCTGTGGCAAGTCCAATATCATCGATGCCGTGCGCTGGGTCATGGGCGAAAGCTCGGCCAAGAACCTGCGCGGCGAGTCGATGACCGACGTTATCTTCAACGGCTCCACCACGCGCAAGCCGGTGAGCCAGGCCAGTATCGAACTGGTCTTCGACAACTCCGACGGCACGCTGCTGGGCGAGTATGCGGCCTATGCCGAGATATCGATCCGCCGCAAAGTCACCCGCGACAGCCAGACTACCTATTACCTCAATGGTACCAAGTGCCGTCGTCGTGACATTACCGATATCTTCCTCGGTACTGGGCTGGGGCCGCGCAGCTACTCGATCATCGAGCAGGGCATGATCTCCAAGCTGATCGAGTCCAAGCCTGAAGATCTGCGCAACTTTATCGAAGAGGCGGCGGGCATTTCCAAGTACAAGGAGCGCCGCCGCGAGACTGAAAACCGTATCCGCCGTACCCACGAAAACCTTGCCCGTCTGACTGACCTGCGCGATGAGCTGGGGCGTCAGCTGGAGCGTTTGCACCGCCAGGCCCAGGCCGCCGAGAAATATCAGGAATACAAGGCCGAAGAGCGTCAGCTCAAGGCCCGGCTGTCGGCTCTGCGCTGGCAGGCCCTGAATGAGCAGGTGGGGCAGCGCGAAGCGGTCATCGGTAATCAGGAAGTCAGTTTCGAAGCCCTGGTGGCCGAGCAGCGCAATGCCGATGCCAGCATCGAACGCCTGCGTGACGGGCACCATGATCTGTCAGAGCGCTTCAATCTGGTGCAGGGGCGCTTCTATTCGGTAGGGGGCGATATTGCCCGGGTCGAGCAGAGCATTCAGCATGGCCAGCAACGTTTGCGCCAGTTGCAGGATGACCTGCGCGAAGCCGAGCGCTCGCGCCTGGAAACCGAATCCCATCTGGGGCATGACCGCACCTTGCTGGCGACTCTGGCTGAAGAGCTGCACATGCTTGAGCCCGAGCAGGAACTGACCAGCGCGGCCGCCGAAGAGGCTGCCGCTACTCTGGAAGTGGCCGAGCAGACCATGCATGGCTGGCAGGAACAGTGGGACATTTTCAACCTTCGCTCGGCCGAGCCGCAGCGCCAGTCTGAAGTGCTGCAAGCCCGTATCCAGCAGCTGGAAACCAGTAT
This sequence comes from Pseudomonas sp. FSL W7-0098, assembly GCF_005930585.1. Classification (NCBI taxonomy): domain Bacteria; kingdom Pseudomonadati; phylum Pseudomonadota; class Gammaproteobacteria; order Pseudomonadales; family Pseudomonadaceae; genus Pseudomonas; species Pseudomonas sp. FSL W7-0098. The sequence goes on along the minus strand of NZ_RXHW01000012.1, from coordinate 67,148 downwards.
GGAGCGCGTGGCGGAACGTCAGCGCCGCCTGGCTGAAGAGCGTGCCTTGCTTGCCGCAGACCCTGAAGATGCGGCCATTCTGGAGCTCAGTGAGCAACTGGCCAGCAGCGAAATGGCCCACGAAGAGCTGCAGGCCAGTGAGCAGCAACTGGTCGAGCAGCTCGAGCAAGTGCGTCACGACTTGCAACAGGCCACGCAGAACCAGCAGCAGGCCCAGGGCGAGCTGCAGCGCCTCAACGGTCGTCTGGCATCGCTGGAGGCCTTGCAGCAGGCTGCGCTTGATCCGGGTACCGGTACTGGCGAATGGTTGCGCGATCAGCAGCTTGCCGAGCAGCCACGACTGGCAGAAGGCCTGCGCGTAGAGGCTGGCTGGGAGCTGGCGGTAGAGACCGTGTTGGGGGCTGATTTGCAGGCCGTACTGGTCGAGGATTTTGCCCGGCTGGATCTGGCAGGGTTTGCCCAGGGTGATTTGCGCCTGTTCAGTGATGCAGGGCAGGCCCCTCGCTTGGCGGGCAGCCTGCTTGACAAGGTCACGGCCGATTTTGATCTGGCGCCGTGGCTGGGCCAGGTCAAACCGGTCGAAACACTGGAGCAGGCACTGGCCTTGCGTGCTCAACTGGCCGAGGGCCAGAGCCTGATCAGCCGTGATGGCTATTGGGTCGGGCGCAACTTCCTGCGGGTGCGCCGCGCCAGTGAAGCCGAAAGCGGGGTGCTGGCCCGGGGCCAGGAAATCCAGCGCCTGGGGCTTGAGTGCGAAGAGCGTGAAGCCACCCTGGCGGCCCTGGAGGAACAACTACAAAGCATGCGTGAGCAACAGCGTATGCAGGAAGACTCTCGTGAGCAGCTTCGCCGTCGCTTGCAGGATGAAGCTCGCCACCAGGGTGAGATCAAGGCCAAGCTCTCCGCCAGCAAGGCCAAGGTCGAGCAATTGACCTTGCGCCGCCGCCGTCTGGACGAAGAACTGGCCGAGTTGGGTGAGCAGCGCGCCCTGGAGCATGAGCAGGTAGGGGAGGCGCGCCTGCTGTTGCAGGGCGCCCTGGATGCCATGGCCACCGATACCGGGCAGCGCGAGCTGTTGCTGGCCCGTCGCGACAGTCTGCGCGAGCAGTTGGATCGGGTGCGTCAGGATGCTCGACAACATAAAGACCACGCCCACCAGTTGGCTGTCCGCCTGGGGTCGCTCAAGGCGCAGCATGATTCCACCCGCCAGGCTCTTGAGCGCCTGGAAATGCAGGCCGAGCGCCTGGCTGAAAAGCGCGAACAGCTGACCCTCAATCTGGAGGAGGGCGAAGCGCCGCTGGAAGAGTTGCGCCTCAAGCTTGAAGAGTTGCTCGACAAGCGCCTGAGCGTGGATGAAGAACTCAAGATTGCCCAGACCGCGCTCGAAGATGCCGATCGCGAATTGCGCGATGCCGAAAAACGCCGCAATCAGGCTGAGCAACAATCGCAATTGATTCGTGGCCAGCTCGAACAGCAGCGCATGGAGTGGCAGGCCTTGAGCGTGCGTCGTACTGCGTTGCAGGATCAGTTGCTGGCCGATGGCTATGACCTGCACGGGGTGCTGGCCACCCTCGATGCCGAGGTCAACGAGCAGCAGGCCGAAGAAGAACTGGAGCGTATCGCTGCGCGAATTCAGCGCCTGGGCGCGATCAACCTTGCAGCCATTGATGAGTATCAGCAGCAGTCGGAGCGCAAGCGCTATCTGGATGCTCAGGATGCCGATCTGGTCGAGGCACTCGATACCCTGGAAAACGTCATCCGCAAGATCGACAAAGAGACCCGCAGCCGCTTCAAGGACACCTTTGATCAGATAAATGGTGGATTACAGGCACTTTTCCCAAAAGTTTTCGGTGGCGGCAGCGCTTATTTGGAACTGACGGGCGAAGATCTACTCGATACAGGGGTGACCATCATGGCGCGTCCGCCGGGCAAGAAGAACAGCACGATCCATTTGCTGTCCGGTGGCGAGAAAGCCTTGACGGCCCTGGCGCTGGTTTTTGCCATTTTCAAGCTCAACCCGGCGCCGTTTTGCATGCTCGACGAAGTCGATGCACCGCTTGATGACGCTAACGTAGGCCGCTATGCACGCTTGGTAAAGGAGATGTCGCAGACCGTGCAATTTATCTATATCACTCACAACAAGATCGCCATGGAGATGGCGGATCAGTTGATGGGGGTGACGATGCATGAGCCGGGCTGTTCACGTCTTGTAGCGGTTGATGTTGAGGAGGCAATGGCAATGGTCGATGCTTGAGCTATAAGCATGTAGGACGATTTTTTTCTTCTTGTAAGAAAAATTTCAAGCATTTGACCGATATGACGTGTAGGTCGAAGGCAGCATGGGCCTAGCTCAATGCGACAGACGGTGTAAAGTTATCTTTGGTCGTGTTAATTTAATGTCTAATTTTTTTGTACGTGGGTAAAACGCCATTCAGAACATAGAGTTGGCGCCACGTTTTAAAGGGCTTTAGGCTCTTCTTCATAGAATCATTTTTTAGGGGCAAGGGATTACATGGAAATCGGTCTGCGCGAATGGCTGATAGTCATCGGCATAGTGGTAATCGCCGGTATTCTTTTTGATGGCTGGCGCCGCATGCGTGGTGGCAAAGGCAAGCTCAAGTTTCGACTTGATCGCAGTTTTTCCAATGCCCCTGACGACGAGCACAGCCCTGAGTTGTTGGGCCCGTCACGGGTGCTGGATACGCCAACCCATAAAGAGCCGCAACTTGATGAGCACGACTTGCCATCGGTGAGCATGCCTGCACGGGACAAAGGTGCCAAGCGCGGCAAGCGTGGCGGTGAGCCGAGCCAGGGTGACCTGAACCTTGATCTTGAACTGGATGAAGGCCCGAGCATCAGCGCCCGTGATGATGATCATGTAGCGCCAGTCAAGCCGGCGCGTGGTCGTGCCAAGCCGAGCGTAGCGGACGTTGAAGTCAAGGAGCCTGCACCGCAGCAGGCCGCCGAAGAAGTGCTGGTGATCAGCGTGATCAGCCGTGACCCGGCAGGCTTCAAAGGCCCGGCACTGTTGCAGAACATCCTCGAAAGCGGTTTGCGTTTTGGCGAGATGGATATTTTCCATCGCCACGAAAGCATGGCCGGTAATGGCGAAGTGCTGTTCTCCATGGCCAATGCGGTGAAACCGGGTGTATTCGACCTGGATGATATTGACCTGTTCAGTACGCCAGCTGTCAGCTTTTTCCTTGGTTTGCCCGGCCCGCGCCATCCCAAGCAGGCTTTTGATGTGATGGTTGCCGCTGCACGCAAGCTGTCCCAGGAGCTCAATGGTGAGCTTAAAGATGACCAGCGCAGTGTGTTGACGGCCCAGACTATCGAGCATTACCGCCAGCGCATTGTTGAATTCGAGCGCCGTGCCCTGACTCAAAAACGCTGAACATGTGGGGGCGGCTTGCCTGCTCCACCCACATGCAACATGAATAACACAAGGAGCAGCCTCGGCTGCTCTTTTGCTTTGTGAGAGAACACCCCATGACCGCCGCCAATACCCGCATTCTAGAGCTGCGCGCTGAACTGGATCAGCATAATTACCGCTACCATGTACTCGACGAGCCAAGCATTCCGGACGCCGAGTACGATCGCCTGTTCCGCGAGCTGAAGGCCCTGGAGGCCGAACATCCTGAGCTGGTGACCGCCGACTCGCCCACCCAGCGTGTTGGCAGCGCAGCCTTGTCTGCCTTTACTCAGGTGCGTCACGAAGTGCCCATGCTGAGCCTGGGTAACGCATTCGATGAAACCGATATGCGCGAATTCGATCGCCGTGTCAGCGAGGGCCTGGATCTGCCTGCGGGCGATCTGTTTGGTGGCGGCGCTGAAGTTGAATACAGCTGTGAGCCCAAGCTGGACGGGCTGGCAGTCAGCTTGTTGTACCGGGATGGCAGCCTGGTGCGTGGTGCCACGCGGGGTGATGGCACTACCGGTGAAGACATCAGCGTCAACGTACGCACCGTGCGCAATATTCCGCTCAAGCTGCATGGCAGCGGCTGGCCAGCGGTGCTGGAAGTGCGTGGCGAAGTGTTTATGTCCAAGGCCGGCTTTGAGCGTCTTAATGAGTCTCAGCTGGCTGCTGGCGGCAAGACCTTTGCCAATCCGCGCAACGCAGCGGCGGGCAGCTTGCGTCAGCTGGATTCGAAGATCACGGCCAGCCGCCCGCTGGAATTTTGCTGCTACGGTCTGGGGCAGGTCTCTGAAGAGTTTTCGGACACCCATATCGGCAACCTCAAACAATTGCAGCAATGGGGCATGCCCATCAGTCATGAGCTGAAGCTGGCAAAGGGGATTGCCGAGTGCCTGGACTATTACCGTGATATCGGTGAGCGTCGTGCTTCCTTGCCCTACGAGATCGACGGAGTGGTGTTCAAGGTCAACAGCCTGGCGTCGCAGCGCGAGCTGGGCTTTCGTGCGCGTGAACCGCGCTGGGCCATCGCGCACAAGTTTCCGGCCATGGAGGAACTGACCGAGTTGCTGGATGTTGAGTTTCAGGTCGGACGCACCGGTGCAGTAACGCCCGTGGCGCGTCTCAAACCGGTCAAGGTGGCCGGGGTGACCGTATCCAATGCCACCCTGCACAATATGGATGAAGTGGCGCGGCTGGGCCTGATGATTGGCGATACCGTGATTATTCGCCGTGCTGGTGATGTTATCCCGCAGGTTGTGCAGGTGGTGCTGGAGCGTCGCCCTGAAGATGCCCGGCCGGTGCAGATCCCTGAAAGCTGTCCGGTGTGCGGCTCCCACGTTGAGCGCACGCAGCTGATCAAGCGCAGCAAGGGCCGTGAAACCGTCAGCGAAGGTGCGGTGTACCGCTGTGTCGGCCGGCTGGCCTGTGGTGCCCAGCTTAAACAGGCGATCATTCATTTTGTTTCGCGCCGGGCGATGGACATTGAAGGCCTGGGGGAAAAAAGTGTCGAGCAGTTGGTCGATGAGGGCCTGGTGAGTTCGCCGGCAGACCTCTATACCCTGCAGTTCGAGCAGATCGTCGATCTCGAAGGCTTTGCCGAGCTGTCGAGCAAGAACTTGCTGCAGGCCATCGCCGACAGCAAGCGTCCGACGTTGGCGCGTTTTATCTACGCATTGGGCATTCCTGATGTGGGCGAAGAGACTGCCAAGGTGCTGGCGCGTTCATTGGCCTCCCTGGAGCGTGTGCAGCGGGCGTTGCCGCAAGTGCTTACCTACCTGCCGGACGTGGGCCTGGAAGTGGCGCACGAGATTCATAGTTTCTTCAGTGACGCACACAACCAGCAGGTGATTGATCAACTGCTGGAGCGTGGTCTTGAGTTGCAGGATCAAGGTGAGCTGGGTGCCGAGTTTGCCGCCAGCACAACCTTGGGCGGGTTGATCGACAAGTTGCATATTCCTTCGGTGGGGCCGGGCGGGGCGCAAAAACTGGCCGACAGGTTTGGCTCCCTTGAAGGGGTGATCACTGCAGACTGGCTCGATATGCGCCAGGCCTTGCCGGAAAAACAGGCCAAGGCGGTACGCGAGTTCTTCGATAACCCTGAAAATGCCCGTATGGCGCTGGCAATCGAAGCGCAACTGCATGATTTCGGCATGCACTGGCACAGCGAGAAAAAGGCCGTGGAAGGTTTGCCGCTGGCAGGCCAGACCTGGGTGTTGACCGGCTCGCTGGAATTAATGAGTCGCGATGTGGCCAAGGACAAGCTGGAAAGTCTGGGGGCCAAGGTTTCGGGCTCGGTGTCGGGCAAGACCCATTGCGTCGTAGCGGGGCCGGGAGCAGGCTCCAAGCTGGCCAAGGCCAACGAGCTGGGGCTCAAGGTGCTGGATGAAGAAGCCTTTGTCGCGTTTTTGAGCGAACAGGGTATTTCGATTCCGTAATGGCTGTGGCAGCGGGCTTGCTCGCGATGCAGGCGACGCGGTGTCTCAGTTGAGCCGCGTAGAAGCCATCGCGAGCAAGCCCGCTCCCACAAATGACCTGTGCCGGGTTGCGAGGCGGTGTTTCAACCCGAATCCAAGTACTTGAGCCCATTCATTTTTTTATTCTTGCCGCAGCGGTTGTAAGTTTTTCTCAGACAGGTACAATGGCGCCGTTCGCTGCTAAGCGGATGTTGTTATGGTGACCCTATCGGTCCCCCCGCAACGATTACCCGTGAACCTGGTCAGATCCGGAAGGAAGCAGCCACAGCGGGAACATTGTGTGCCGGGGTGTGGCTGGTGGGGTTGCCTCCATTTTAAACCCGCAGTTCTGTCGGGTTCGAACCAAACTCCAAATCTTGCAGTCAAGCCTTGTTCGACGGTCAAAAGACCGGGCGATGATTTTCTGTGCGTGGGTAAAAAGGTCTATGCCAAGGCTGCGCGCAGTTAAACGTGCGCATCGGATGCAATTTTGCCCTTGCTCCGCTAGCATTAGCCCCCTCCGCTTTTCTGACGCGACGGTTATCAATGAGTTATCAGGTTCTTGCACGTAAATGGCGTCCGCGCTCGTTCCGCGAAATGGTCGGCCAGACCCATGTGCTCAAGGCTCTGATCAATGCCCTGGACAGTCAGCGCCTGCACCACGCTTACCTTTTCACCGGTACCCGTGGCGTCGGCAAGACCACCATTGCGCGGATCATCGCCAAATGCCTGAACTGTGAAACAGGTATCACCTCGACTCCCTGTGGCGAGTGCTCCGTGTGCCGTGAAATCGATGAAGGGCGCTTTGTCGACCTGATCGAAATCGACGCCGCCAGCCGCACCAAGGTCGAGGACACCCGCGAACTGCTCGACAACGTGCAGTACGCGCCGAGCCGCGGGCGCTTCAAGGTCTACCTGATCGACGAAGTGCACATGCTCTCCAGCCATTCGTTCAATGCGCTGCTCAAGACCCTTGAAGAGCCGCCGCCTTACGTCAAGTTCATCCTCGCGACCACCGACCCGCAGAAATTGCCGGCCACGATCCTGTCGCGCTGCCTGCAGTTTTCGCTGAAGAACATGACACCCGAGCGCGTGGTCGAGCATTTGACCCACGTTCTCAGTGTCGAAAATGTGCCGTTTGAAGATGATGCGCTGTGGCTGCTCGGTCGCGCCGCCGATGGCTCGATGCGTGATGCCATGAGCCTCACCGATCAGGCCATTGCCTTCGGTGAGGGCAAGGTACTGGCGGGTGATGTGCGGGCGATGCTTGGTACGCTGGATCACGGTCAGGTGTTCGACCTGTTGCACGCCTTGATCGAAGGTGATGCCAGGGCCATGCTCGAGGCCGTTCGCCATCTGGCCGAGCAGGGCCCGGACTGGAATGGCGTGCTGTCCGAGATCCTCAACGTCTTCCATCGCGTGGCCATTGCCCAGGCGCTGCCCGAAGGCGTCGATAATGGTCACGGCGACCGCGATCGCGTCTTGGCCCTGGCCAAGGCATTGCCTGCCGAAGATGTGCAATTTTATTACCAGATGGGCCTGATTGGCCGGCGCGATTTGCCGCTGGCGCCAGATCCGCGTGGTGGCTTTGAAATGGTCCTGCTGCGAATGCTGGCCTTCCGCCCGGCAGACACCGGCAACGCGCCGAGTCAGCCGCTAAAGCCAGTGGGGATCAGCCAGGCCACAGTTGATTCCGCCCCAACCGTGGCGGCCATGTCCCCTGTCGAGCCAGTGCCGGCCGCGCCGGCACCGGTTGCAGTGCAACCGGTACCGCCTGTGGTCGAAGCGGTTGCCGAGCCTGTGCAGGCGCCCAAGGCTCCGTCAGTGGCGGAAAAGGACTTGCCCTGGAACGAGCCGGCTGCCCCGGTGATTGAGCTCAAGGTTGCGCCCGAGTCGGTGCTGGACACTATTGGCGAGCCTCCTGAGTTGCCGCCGATGCCGCTGCCGACGCCGGACAGTGTGGTGCCGGATGCGCCGGAGTGGATCGCGGCGCCGCTTCCAGAGCCGACCGTCGAGCAGGTGGACGCAGCGGTGTCGGGCATGGATCGTGACGACGAGCCGCCCCTGGACGAAGACTACATTGAGCCGGACATGGATTCGGCGGCCTACAGCTACCTCGACGAGCTGGCCAGTGAGCATGCCAGCGAGCCAGCGCCTGCGCCCGAACCGCTGCCTGCGGCGATGCCGGCGACCGGTCTGGCCCTTGAATGGCTGGAGATGTTCCCCAAATTACCGGTGTCGGGCATGACCGCCAGCATTGGCGCCAACTGCACGCTGATTGCGGTTGACGGTGATGACTGGCTGTTGCATCTGGACCCGGCCCACAGCGCGTTGTTCAACCTGACCCAGCAGCGTCGACTCAACGATGCACTGAACCAGTTCACTCAGCGTACACTCAAAGTCACGATTGAGCTGGTCAAGCCGGAGCAGGAAACCCCGGCCCAGGCGGCTTCGCGTTTTCGCGCAGAGCGCCAGCGTCTGGCCGAAGAGTCGATCCATGCCGACCCGGTGGTCCGGCAGATGGTCGAGCAGTTCGGTGCGGCCGTACGCGAAGATACGATTCAACCTTTAGAGGTGGCTCAGGCTCAAGTGTCGTAACGCCAGAGCAGAAACTTACAGCCCGCAGTCGTTTTGATTGCGGGTGCATTGTCCAAATAACGTTTGAGGTGATTCCCATGATGAAAGGTGGCATGGCCGGCCTGATGAAGCAGGCGCAGCAGATGCAGGAAAAAATGGCCAAGATGCAGGAAGAGCTGGCCAATGCTGAAGTCACCGGCAAGGCGGGTGGCGATATGGTCACTGTGGTCATGACCGGCCGTCATGACGTCAAACGGGTGAGCATTGACCCGACTTTGCTGGAAGGTGTGAGCGAAGACGACCGCGAAGTGCTGGAAGACCTGTTCGCCGCAGCGGTCAACGACGCCGTGCGCAAGATCGAAGCCAACAGCCAGGACAAAATGTCTGGTGTGACCGCCGGCATGCAACTGCCGCCGGGCATGAAGATGCCGTTCTAAGGCATGCTGAAATGCCAGGCCATGAGCCTGGCATTTTTTTGCCTGTTTTACGGGTATTTGACGCTAGCTCACACCGAGGGTATAAACCGCGTCTCGTTGTTTTGTCGGACCTTTCCTTATGAGCTTTAGCCCTCTGATTCGCCAACTGATCGATGCCTTGCGTACCTTGCCGGGCGTGGGTCAAAAGACCGCCCAGCGCATGGCGTTGCAATTGCTTGAGCGTGATCGCAGTGGTGGCTCGCGCCTGGCCCTGGCGCTGACTCAGGCGATGGAAGGTGTGGGGCATTGCCGTTTGTGCAGAACCCTGACCGAAGACGATCTGTGCCCGCAGTGTGCCGATGTGCGCCGGGATGACACCTTGCTGTGCGTGGTCGAGGGGCCGATGGACGTGTATGCCGTGGAGCAGACCGGTTATCGCGGCCGTTACTTTGTGCTCAAGGGGCATTTGTCGCCGCTCGATGGTTTAGGCCCTGAGGCGATAGGCATTCCGCAATTGATGGCGCGTATTGCAGAGCAGGGTACGTTTACGGAGGTGATCCTGGCCACCAATCCAACGGTTGAGGGCGAGGCCACTGCGCATTACATCGCCCAGTTGCTGAGCAACAAAGGCCTGATAGCGTCGCGTATCGCCCACGGTGTGCCGCTGGGTGGCGAGCTGGAACTGGTGGATGGCGGTACTTTGGCGCACTCGTTCTCGGGGCGTCGGCCGATTACGCTCTGATTGCGATTGCAGGGGAGAGGGGACTCCTGTGGGAGCCGCGGTATTCAGTTGAACCGCGCTGATGCCATCGCGAGCAAGCCCGCTCCCACGTGTCGGTATTACTCGGTCAACGAAAATTCCGTCAGACAGAAAGTAGGCACACCCAAATTCTGCAAGCGCTGCGAACCGCCCAGTTCGGGCAGGTCGATAATGGCCGCTGCTTCAAACACCTGCGCACCCATGCGTCGCACCAGGTTGGCTGCCGCAATCAGCGTGCCGCCCGTAGCAATCAGGTCATCGACGATCAGCAGCGAGTCACCCTCGCACAGGCTGTCGGCGTGAACCTCCAGAAACGCTTCGCCATATTCCGTCTGATAGCCTTCGGCCAAAACGTCTGCGGGCAATTTGCCCTGTTTGCGAAACAGGATCAGCGGTTTATTGAGCTGGTGGGCCAGTACCGAGCCGATCAGGAAGCCGCGGGCATCCATGGCGCCGATATGGCTGAAGTCAGCCTCGACGTAGCGCTCGATAAAGCTGTCGGCGATCACGCGCATGGCGCGGGGCGACTGGTAGAGGGGGGTGATGTCGCGAAAGATGACGCCCGGCTTGGGGAAATCAATAACCGGGCGAATCAGGGTTTTGAGGCAAAAATCGTCGGAGACCATATCGGGCTGTCCTGGGGAGCGTTAAGCGCGCCAGTATAACCCGTCAGGCCGTGTCAAACCTCCAGCGAACCACCGGCCAGGGCACACAGCTTGATCGGGTCAAGAATATGCACTTCCTTGCCTTCGGCAGTGATCAACTGGTTTTCCTGCAGGCGGGTAAACACGCGGGACACGGTTTCAACGGCCAGGCCCAGGTAATTGCCGATTTCGTTGCGCGACATGCTCAGGCGGAACTGATTGGCCGAGAAGCCGCGAGCACGAAAACGCGCTGACAGGTTGACCAGGAACGTGGCGATACGTTCGTCGGCGGTTTTTTTCGACAGCAGCAACATCATTTGCTGATCGTCGCGGATTTCGCGGCTCATTACACGCATCAGCTGGCGACGCAGTTGCGGCAGTTGCACGGAGAGTTCGTCGAGACGTTCGAAAGGGATTTCGCATACCGGTGTAGTCTCTAGCGCCTGGGCCGATACCGGGTAGGTTTCAGTGTCCATACCCGACAGGCCGACCAGTTCGCTGGGCAGGTGGAAGCCGGTAATTTGCTCTTCACCGTTGTCGCTCAGGCTAAAGGTTTTCAGTGCGCCGGAACGTACCGCGTAAACCGAGCCAAACGTGTCGCCCTGGCGGAACAGGAACTCGCCTTTTTTCAGTGGGCGGCCGCGCTTGACGATTTCTTCCAGCGCATCCATGTCTTCCAGGTTCAACGAAAGTGGCAAACAGAGTGGGGCCAGGCTGCAATCCTTGCACTGTGCCTGAGTGTGAGCGCGCACTTTTACTGGCTCGGACATTTCTTAAATCCTTGTAGGAAAACACACATAAGATGCAAGGGTAACCCAGCGTGGGGGGGCTAGACCAGCCGCACCATGCCAGGGCACTCATCTCATGCTGTAGAGGTCGTGTTTGCGACCTTAGATCACCCGCGAATAGCGCTGACGGGTTTGTTGCTCAAGGTAAGCGTCGAACACCATGCACACCGAGCGCACCAGCAGCCTGCCAGCAGGCAGCACAGTCAGTTGCTGGTCGTCCAGGGCGATCAGGCCGTCGGCGGCCATGGTCTTGAGCGTCGGCCACTGAGGGGCAAAATAGCCGCGAAAGTCGATATTGAACGCCTGCTCCACGGTCGCGAACGGCAGGTGCAAATTGCAGATGATCTGCTGGATGACCTCGCGACGGATACGGTCATCCTGATTGCATACCAGGCCACGGCTGGTGGCGAGCTGGCCGCTGGCCAGGGTGTGCTGGTATTTGGCCAGGTCGCTGTCATTTTGGCAGTACAGGTCGCCGATCTGGCTGATGGCGGAGACACCAAGCCCGATCAGGTCGCAATGGCCGTGGGTGGTATAACCCTGGAAGTTGCGTTGCAGGGTTGATTCTTCCTGGGCGATGGCCAGTTCATCGTCTGGCAGGGCGAAATGATCCATGCCGATATAGCGGTAGCCGGCGCCGGTCAGTTGCTCGATGGTGCGCTCCAGCATCTGTAGCTTGGCGGCAGGCGAGGGCAGGTCGCTGGTGTTGATGCGTCGTTGGGGCATGAAGCGTTCAGGCAAGTGCGCGTAGTTGAACACCGACAGGCGATCGGGCTGCAGGCTGATCACTTCTTCAACGGTGCGGGCAAAGGCTTCCGGGGTCTGCTTGGGCAGGCCGTAGATCAGGTCGATATTGATCGAGCGAAATTGCAGCGTGCGTGCAGCGTCGATCACTGCCCGGGTCTCTTCAAGGCTTTGCAGGCGATTGACCGCCCTTTGCACGTCCGGGTCGAGGTCTTGTAGGCCGATGCTGACACGGTTGAAGCCCAGTTCACGCAACAGGCCCATGGTCGACCAGTCGGCTTCGCGGGGGTCGATTTCGATGCCGTAGTCGCCGGAGTCGTCGTCCAGCAGATTGAATTGCTGACGCAGCTTGGCCATCAGTTGGCGCAATTCGTCGTGGCTAAGAAAAGTCGGGGTGCCGCCGCCAAAGTGCAGTTGCTCGACCTTCTGCCTGGGGTCGAGGTGGCAGGCGATCATCTGGATTTCCTGCTCGAGTTTCTGCAGGTAGGGCTGGGCCCGGCCACGGTCTTTGGTAATGACCTTGTTGCAGGCGCAGTAATAGCAAATATTGGCGCAAAACGGCACGTGCACATACAACGACAGCGGGCGCAGAGCCTTGCGGCTTTCGCGCAGGGCGTGCAGCAGGTCGAACGGGCTGACCTGGCTGTTGAACTGCATGGCTGTCGGGTATGAGGTGTAGCGCGGTCCGGCAAGATCGTAGCGGCGGATCAATTCTGGGTCCCAACGAATGGCGTCGAGCATGCGGGCATTCCCCTGGGATGGCTGGCAATGCTGCGGATTCTAGGGGGTGGGTCGTTGTAGCATCTTGATTTGCATCAACAGCTGTGATTGGCAAGTTCACCTGTGGGAGCGAGCTTGCTCGCGATACCGGCGACGCAATCTGTCAGGCAAATCGCGGTGATGCCATCGCGAGCAAGCTCGCTCCCACGGGTTCTGTCTAGTGCCCCATCAACCAGTGCTGATGCGGGCCGGGCAGGGTCCAGATACCGAACAGGATCACCAGTAATCCTCCAGCCATGCGCACGCTGCGTTTGCGCAGCACTGCGGTAACACGTTCTGCGGCAAGGCCGGTGGCCAGCAGTACGGGCCAGGTGCCCAGCCCGAACCCCAGCATCAGTAATGCACTGTCGACTGCGCTGCCCTGGCTGGCGGACCAGATCAGCGTGCTGTACACCAGCCCGCAGGGCAGCCAGCCCCACAGTGCCCCCAGCAGCAAGGCGCGCGGCAGGCTGGTGACCGGCAACAAGCGGCTGGCCACCGGCTGGATATGCCGCCACAGGCCGCGGCCCAGGCTTTCAATGCGGGTCAGGCCGCTCCACCAGCCGGCGAGGTACAGGCCCATGCAAATCAGCAGCAAACCGGCGAGGATGCGCATAAACATGGCCGCCGGGCTGTTGGCTACTGCCCAGCCTGCCAGCCCCAGCAGTAGTCCTGCTGTGGCATAGCTGAGAATTCGGCCAAGGTTGTAGGCCAGCAGCAGCCTGAAGCGTCGGCTGCGTTGCTCTTTGGGGATGGCCAGCGTCAGCGCGCCCATCAGACCGCCGCACATGCCCAGGCAGTGTCCGCCCCCGAGCAGGCCCAGGATAACGGCCGATACCAGCAGCGGGGCCAGCTCAAGCATGGGGCGGGGCTTTTTTGTCGGTGTCGCTGGCCGACTCCGGGTGCAGGTTTTTGGCTTCTTCGACGGCAGCGGTATGCTGCGGATCCTGGTCATCGAACAGGATGCTGTGGGCTGGGCTGTCCAGGTCATCATACTGGCCGCTGTCGACTGCCCAGAAGAAGATAAAGATGCAGATGGCGACAATCAGCAGGGCCGCCGGAATCATGATGTAAAGCGCTGGCATAAGGGCTCCAGGGGACCGGGTCAAGCCGGTAGCGGGCGAGAGTGTGGCATGGCTGGAGTATGCGCCTGGGCGGGCATGCGCGTCAGGCGCAAGGCGTTGAGCACCACGGTCAGTGAGCTGATCGACATGCCGATGGCGGCCCAGATCGGAGTAATCCAGCCCAGTGCGGCGAATGGCAGCATCAGGCCATTATAGAGTCCGGCCCACAACAGGTTTTCGATGATCACCCGTCGGGTCCTTCGCGCCAGGCTGAACGCTTGCACCAGCGCGTCCAGGCGGTTGGACAGCAGCACCGCATCGGCGCTGGTTTTCGCCAGGTCGGTCGCCGAGCCCATGGCCACGCTGATATCGGCAGCGGCGAGCACAGGTACATCGTTGACACCATCCCCCAGCATCAGCACCTTGCGGCCTTGGGCGTGCAGTTTTTGCAAGACCTGCAATTTGTCATCCGGGCGCAAGCCGCCCTGAGCTTCATCGATCCCCAGTTCGGCGGCCACGCTGGCGACCATCGGCGAACTGTCCCCCGACAGCAGCAGCGTGTGCCAGCCGCGGGCCTTGCACGCTGCCAGCAATGCCGGGGCATCGTCCCGCAGGCGGTCGTCCAGAACAAACCAGGCCAGCACGCCTTGGGTGTCGCCCAGCAGCAGCCATTGGCCGGGTTCATCCGGCATGTCCGGGATCGGGCACTGGCTTAGCCCACAGGCAAATCCTGGCTGGCCTATGCGCAAGCGCTGCTCGCCGACCAGCCCTTCAAGGCCCAGTCCAGGCACGCTGCGTACTTCTTCAGCGGCTTGCGCAGCGCGGCCAAACGCACGGGCAATCGGGTGCTCGGAGCGGTTTTCCAGAGCGGCCGCAAGGGCCAGGCAGTGGTCGCTGTCCAGCTCGCGCAAAGGGCGAATGGCCCGCAGCGCCAGGCGTCCTTCAGTCAGGGTGCCGGTCTTGTCGAAAATCACTGTGTCGATCTGGTTCAGGCCTTCGATCACATGGCCACGGGTCAGTAGCAGGCCCAGCTTGTGCAGGGTGCCGGTAGCGGCGGTGAGTGCGGTCGGCGTCGCCAGCGACAAAGCGCAAGGGCAGGTGGCGACCAGCATCGCCAGGACAATCCAGAAGGCCCGTGATGCATCAAGTTGCCACCACCACAGGCCGATACCCGCAGCAGCGATCAATGAGAACAGCAGGAACCACTGCGCGGCCTTGTCGGCAATCTCCGCAAGGCGAGGTTTTTCGCTTTGAGCGCGATCAAGCAGGCGCACGATGGCGGACAGGCGCGTGTCCTGGCCCAGCGCCATGACTTCAACGGTCAGCGCGCCTTCCACATTGAGGGTGCCGGCCGTGACGGCGTCGCCAATCTGCCGTGGTTGTGGCAGGTATTCGCCAGTCAGCAGGGATTCGTCGATGCTGGACTGACCATCCAGGATCTTGCCGTCAGCCGGCATGATTGAGCCGGGGTGCACCAGCACCCGGTCGCCGACCTTGAGTTCAGTCAGCAGAATGCGTTCGCTTTGCCCGTCAGCGCTCAGGCGCAGGCATGAGGCTGGCAGCAGGTTGACCAATTGCGCAGTGGCGGCGGCGGTGCGCTCGCGGGCGCGGCGCTCCAGATAGCGGCCGGCCAGCAAAAACAGGGCAAACATGCCCACAGCATCGAAATACAGCTCGCCGACGCCGGTGATGGCCGTCCAGATCCCGGCGATATAAGCACCGCCGATGGCCAGGGAGACTGACACATCCATGGTCAGGTGGCGGGTGCGCAGGTCGCGCATGGCGCCTTTGAAAAAGGGGGCGCAACTGTAGAACACGATAGGTGTTGTCAGAAACAACGCTACCCAGCGCAGGATGGTGTGCATCTCGGGGCTGAGGTCGATATTGAACTCTGGCCAGGTGGCCATGGTAGCCATCATGGCCTGAAACCACAGCAGCCCGGCGACACCGAGCTGGCGCAAGGCCAGGCGGTTTTCGCTGGCCAATTGTTCGGTGGCACGGTCGGCCTGGTACGGGTGCGCGGCATAGCCGATATGGCGCAGTTCGCTGAGGACTTCACTCAATGGCAATTGGCTATCGTCCCAGCGTACCTGCAGGCGATGGTTGGACAAGTTGAGTCGCGCTTCACTGACGGCTGGCAGATGGCGCAGGTGCTTTTCGATCAGCCAGCCACAGGCGGCGCAGCTGATGCCTTCGATCAGCAGGGTGGTTTCGGCTTGCTCGCCCTCATGTCGGACAAAGGGTTTTTGCACGTCGGGGCGGTCATACAGCGCCAACTCTTCAACCAGTTGCACGGGCAGGGCTTGAGGGTTGGCGGATGCTTCACTGCGGTGCTGGTAATAGCTTTCGAGACCGCCAGCGACGATAGCCTCGGCCACTGCCTGGCAGCCGGGGCAGCAGAACTCGCGAACTTCGCCCAGAACAACGGCGGTAAACCGGCTGCCGGGCGGGACGGGCAGGGCGCAGTGATAGCAGGGAACGGGAGTGGTCATGGTGCTCTATCGCGATATTGTGTCACCAGAAAATACGTCATCGCGGACAAGACCGCTCCCACAGGGTTCGCGCATCCCTGTGGGAGCGGGCTTGCCCACGATGGGGTTATTTCGACTTGTGGTCTTCAGCGCCTTGAATGGGCTCGTCGCCCAGCAGCAGGTCCTTGTCGTGGCCGACCAGTTCTTCTTCGAACAGGCGCCAGGTCTTGCCATCTTCAACACCCAGCAGCTCAACAAAGCGGCGACCTTCAATCTTGTCATCCAGTTGGCCGATATAGCGACCCGGTTCCGTTGCGCTCTGGCTCAGGCTGACCTTGCGGTCTTTTTCCGGCTGGGTCGGTGAAATCAGGTTCAGTTCCAGCACTTGGGGCTTGCTGTTGCCCTCAAGCAGCAGCACGACTTCGCCGGTCATTTCATCCAGGCGCAACTTGGCTTTGAGTTGCAGGGTCTGGCCCAGCAGCTCACGGTCCAGTGCCCGATTGATGCCTTTGCCCGCCTCGTAGTAATTATCGTTGACCAGGTTGTCCGGGTTGTTCACGGCAATGGTGACCATCGACAGGGTCAGGGTTACCGAGCAGGCCAGGATGGCAATGATGATCCATGGCCAGATGTGCTTGTACCAGGGGCTGGAAGCATTTGCTGCGGGCATGTCGAGTTCTCTTATCTGATTTGTGGGCCGATGAATCGGCTCTTGGCTTTAACGTTGACGTCGTTGTTGTCGGCGTCCTTGAGGATAAAGAACACCTCGTTGGTACTCGACGGCAGCTTCTCGGGGGCAATTGACAGCTCGACCGGCAGGCTGACGATATCGCCGGCCGCGACCTTGATTTCGCGTTTGCCCTGCAGCTTGAGATCCGGCAGGCCGGTGGCCTCCAGCACGTAGGTGTGGTCGTGCTGGTCCTTGTTCATGATCTTCAGGCTGTAGACGTTTTCGATCCGCCCTTCGGCGTTCTCGCGATACAGCACGCGGTCTTTGCTCACGTCGAAGCCTACCAGCGTGCGGGTAAAGAACGCAGCGGCCAGCAGACCCATCATGGTCAGCAATACCAGGGCATAGCCGATCAGGCGCGGACGCAGCTTATGGGTTTTCTGGCCGGAGAGGTTGTGCTCGGTGGTGTAGCTGATCAAGCCGCGGGGGTAGTTCATCTTGTCCATGATGCTGTCGCAGGCATCGATACAGGCCGCGCAGCCGATGCACTCGATCTGCAAGCCATCGCGGATATCAATCCCGGTCGGGCATACCTGCACGCACATGGTGCAGTCGATGCAGTCGCCCAGGCCCATGGCCTTGTAGTCGGCGTCCTTTTTGCGCGGGCCACGGACTTCACCACGGCGCGGGTCGTAGGAAACGATCAGGGTGTCTTTATCAAACATCACGCTCTGGAAGCGCGCATACGGGCACATATAGATGCACACCTGCTCGCGCAGCCAGCCGGCGTTGCCATAGGTGGCGAGGGTGAAGAAGCCGACCCAGAAATACGCCCAGCCATCAGCCTGACCAGTGAAGAAGTCGATCACCAGTTCGCGGATGGGTGAGAAGTAGCCGACAAAGGTCATGCCGGTGACAAAGCCGATCAATAGCCAGAGTGTGTGCTTGCTGAACTTGCGCACAAACTTGTTGGCGCTCATCGGTGCCTTGTCGAGCTTGATGCGCTGGTTGCGGTCGCCTTCAGTCACCTTCTCGCACCACATGAACACCCACGTCCAAACGCTTTGCGGGCAGGTGTAGCCGCACCACACGCGCCCGGCGTAAACCGTAATAAAGAACAGGCCAAAGGCCGCGACGATCAGCAGCCCTGAGAGCAGGATAAAATCCTGTGGCCAGAAGGTGGCGCCAAAAATAAAGAATTTGCGTTCGGGCAGGTTCCACCACACCGCCTGGTGACCGCCCCAGTTGAGCCATACCGTACCGAAATACAGCAGGAACAACAGCGCTCCGCCGCCAATGCGCAGATTGCGGAAAAGCCCGGTAAAGGCGCGGGTGTAGATTTTCTCCCTGGCCGCGTACAGGTCAGTGCTTTCAGCGGGTTTTTTGGCAGGTGGAGTGACGTTGTGTACAGGAATCTGATTGCTCATTAGTGCGTCCCACGGCAGTGGAAAATGCCTCGGTCAGTACGTGCCGACCGCGGTCAGAAGGTGTTGCGATAGCGTAATGATACCCCTGTGACTCTAGCTCAAGGGTGCGACCTTTGGTCGCGTTCCGGAAAATGGCAAGTTGGTATAGGAGTTGTAACAACTCATGACATGGATCAATTGACTTACACCTGCAGGTGAGTTGCGTTCTGGCCGAGTCAAAGCTCCCAAGGGTTGAGTACAGGGGCGCCGCTAAAGGCAAAGTCCCGGGTATTGCGGGTAACCACGGTCATGTCATGCACCAGTGCGGTGGCCGCGATCAGGGCGTCGCATTCATTGCTGCGGTCAGGCACATGCAGGCGGGCGCAGCGTCTGGCAACGGCGCCATCGACTGACAGCACGCGCCCGGCAAAAGCAGACATAACATGTACTTCAAGCCAGTTGCGCAAGGGGGCTGCCTGCTCCGGGTCGCGGCGCTCCAGGCGCAAGATGCCAGTTTCGATTTCCAGCAGGGTAATGGCCGAGATATACAGTTTGTAAGCCGGGACGCTGCGGGCCCAGGCCACCACTGCAGGGTCGGCCTGGGTTTTGCGCAGTTCAGAAACTACGTTGGTATCGAGCAGGAACATTAGAAATCCACTGGGCGCGGCGTGATGACTGCGCGTTCGGGTTCGAATTCAACCGGCGTTGTTTCGGGCATCACCAGCAGATCGACAATGCTGGTGTCCAGGCCGGTTAGCCGTTGGTACTCCTCCATGCATAGCAGTACATGGGCGGGGCGGCCACGGTCCGTGATGTAAACAGGCCCTTGTTGCGATGCTTTTTTGGCACCGCTTGTGTCCTGGTTGAATTCGCGGCTTGAAATGGTGGTGATGGTCATGGGCTGATCCTCCCCAAAAATACAATGTAGAAACGTTACTACCTTGTGGGTGCGTACGGCAATAGCTGCTGCAGCCCTGAAACAAAATGGCCCCGCCAACTGTCGTTGGCGGGGCCATTTTTTGCAGCGTTCAAACTAACGCGTTACTCGTCTGTCTTGGCTTCATCACCATGGGACAGGCTGTACACGTAGGCGGCCAGCAAGTGAACCTTGTCGTTCCCTTGCAGGTCAGCCTGGGCAGGCATCTGGCCCTGACGGCCGTAGCGGATGGTCTGCTGCAGTTGAGCAAAGCTCGAACCGTAGATAAACGCCCCCGGGTGAGTCAGGTTGGGTGCGCCCATCAGCGGGTTGCCCTTGCCCTCCGGCCCGTGGCAAACCGCACAGTTGGTCGCGTAGATTTCCTTGCCTTTGGCAGGGTCGGCTTTCGCACCTTCCGGCAGCTTGCGCCCGTCGAGACTGGTCAGCACGTAGGCGGCCACGTCGCTGACGCCTTGCTCACCGATCACTTCGGACCAGCCCGGCATGACCGCGTGACGGCCGGCCATGATGGTGGTCTTGATGTCGGCAGGCGTCCCGCCCCAGCGCCAGTCGGCGTCGGTCAGGTTGGGGAAGCCGTAGGCGCCTTTGGCGTCGGAGCCGTGGCACACCGAACAGTTGGAGGCGAACAGGCGGCCACCCATTTTCAGTGCTTGCGGGTCCTTGGCCACTTCTTCAATGGGCATGGCGGCGAATTTGGCGAAGATCGGCCCAAACTTGGCGTCCGATTTGGCCATTTCCTTTTCCCACTCGTGTACACCGGTCCAGCCGGTCTGACCATTGGCAAACGGCGTCTGCTCTTTGGTGTCCAGGTACTGGTAGCCCGGCAGCAGGCCTTTCCAGTTACCCAGGCCCGGGTACAGCACAAGGTAGCCGAGGGCGAAAATGACGGTGCCCACAAAGAGCATGAACCACCATTTCGGCATTGGGTTGTCGTACTCTTCGATGCCGTCGAACGCGTGGCCGACTTTCTCGTCGGTCTGCTCGCTGCGCTGGCCCTTGCGGGTGGCCAGCAACAACCAGGTCAGGGCGAAGATGGTACCCAGAGTGAGGACTGTAACGTACAGACTCCAGAACGTAGTCATTCTTTGTTACTCCTAGAAGCTTGCTCTTGCTCGACGTGCTTGATGGCTTCGGGATCATCCTTGAACGGCAACAGGGTCGCGTCGTCAAATTCTGACTTGCGTCGCGGGCTGAAGACCCACAATGCCAAACCGATAAAAGCCACCATCACGACGACAGTGCCCAGGCCACGAATCATCCCGATATCCATTCAGATCACCGTTTGCTTTTGATGATGGTGCCCAAGCCCTGGAGGTAAGCCACCAGTGCGTCCATTTCGGTTTTGCCCTTCACTGCATCCTTGGCCCCGGCGATGTCTTCGTCGGTGTAAGGGACGCCGAGCGTGCGCAAGACTTCCATTTTTTTCGCGGTGTCCTTGCCGTCCAGCTTGCGCTCAACGAGGAACGGGTAAGCCGGCATGATCGATTCGGGCACAACGTTGCGCGGGTTATACAAGTGCGCGCGCTGCCAGTCATCGGAGTAACGCCCGCCCACTCGGGCCAGGTCCGGGCCGGTGCGTTTGGAGCCCCACAGGAACGGGTGGTCCCACACGCTTTCACCGGCAACCGAATAGTGGCCATAGCGTTCGGTTTCGGCACGGAACGGACGGATCATCTGCGAGTGGCAGCCGACACAGCCGTTGGCGATATAAATGTCACGGCCTTCAAGTTCCAGCGCGCTACGCGGCTTCATGCCCTCGACCGGGGTGTTGGTCACGTCCTGGAAGAACAGCGGAACGATTTGGGTAAGGCCGCCGATGCTCACGGCGATAACCATGAAGAAGGCCATCAGGCCGATGTTCTTCTCGATTGTTTCGTGCTTGATCATCAGTGCGCTCCAACTACAGCGATCTTGGTCGCCGCTTCAGCTTCTACCGGGTTCGAGGCACGCACGGTGCGGAACACGTTGTAGGCCATGAACAGCATACCGCTGGCGAAAATGGCACCGCCAAGGGCGCGAACAATAAAGCCCGGGTGGCTGGCTTGCAGTGCTTCGACAAACGAGTAGGTCAGAGTGCCGTCGTCGTTGATCGCACGCCACATCAGGCCCTGGGTGATGCCGTTGACCCACATCGAGGCGATGTAGAGCACGGTACCGATAGTCGCCAGCCAGAAGTGAACGTTGATCAGGCCGGTGCTGTACATCTGCTTCTGGCCATAGACTTTGGGGATCATGTGGTACATGGCACCGATCGAAATCATCGCCACCCAGCCCAGAGCGCCGGCGTGTACGTGGCCGATGGTCCAGTCGGTGTAGTGCGACAGCGCGTTGACGGTCTTGATCGCCATCATCGGGCCTTCGAAGGTCGACATGCCGTAGAAGGCCAGGGATACCACGAGGAAGCGCAGGATCGGGTCGGTGCGCAGCTTATGCCAGGCGCCCGAGAGGGTCATCATGCCGTTGATCATGCCGCCCCAGCTGGGTGCCAGCAGGATGATCGACATCGCCATGCCCAGAGACTGGGCCCAGTCCGGCAGTGCGGTGTAGTGCAAGTGGTGCGGACCGGCCCAGATATACAGGGTGATCAGCGCCCAGAAGTGCACGATGGACAGGCGATAGGAGTAGATCGGACGTTCGGCCTGCTTGGGCACGAAGTAGTACATCATCCCCAAAAAGCCGGTAGTCAGGAAGAAACCTACCGCGTTATGGCCGTACCACCACTGAATCATGGCGTCAGTCGCACCGGCATAAGCCGAGTAGGACTTGAAGAAGCTCACCGGCAGGGACGCGTGGTTGACGATATGCAGCATTGCCGTCACGACAATGAATGCACCGTAGAACCAGTTACCGACATAGATATGCTTGGTTTTACGCTTGGTGATGGTGCCGAAGAACACAATGCCGTAGGTCACCCAGACAATGGCCAGCAAAATAGCCAAAGGCCATTCCAGCTCGGCGTATTCTTTGGTGGTGGTGTAACCCAGTGGCAGGGTGATGATCGCGCCGACGATAACCGCTTGCCAACCCCAGAAGGTAAACGAGGCCAGCGAATCGGAGATCAGTCGTGTCTGGCAGGTTCGCTGCACGACGTAGTAGGAGGTGCCAAACAATGCACAGCCACCAAAGGCAAAGATCACAAGGTTGGTATGCAGGGGACGCAGACGGCCGAAGGTCGTCCACTCGAGGCCAAGGTTCAATTCAGGCCACACAAGCTGTGACGCGATGAAAACCCCGAGCCCCATGCCAAGGATCCCCCAGACCACCGTCATGATGGCGAACTGGCGGACTACCTTATAGTTATAAGCAGTCGGGCTGATTGCTGTGCTCATTCTAAGGTTCCACGGTTTAGGTATTTTATTAGGATAAAAATCGGTCGCAAGTATGTATAAAGCGTAGGGCTATTGCAACGAACCATGACCCCGGTCAATGCTTTCCAAGGCTTGTTCTGCGGCCTTTCCATGCGCGGAGTAAGGTCAAAGTGACCTCGCCAAAAACGCCGCATGCAGGGCAAAAGTGGAGGGGTCGAGGCGGGCGGGTTGAGGTGGGGGCAAGGCGCGGCAAACATCGTAATGCACGATAGCCGGTGCAAACCCACCATTGTGGCCCGTAACGCTGCCCTTCAACTTACCGGTTAGTTTCACTTGACGTGGCGCTGCACAGATCCGGCTCACACAAGCGTTGAGCTTAGTCCTGAATGGCGGGAGAGCAATGGCGGGGCTGAAAGAGGTGCGACACTTGGTCGCGCTTTGAGGCGGGAACTGCCGCACCAAAATGATGCGGCAGGAAATGTCCGGTAATTATTCGGCTATTTTTTCCTCTTGATTACCGTGTGACAAGCTGAACACGTAGGCCGCCAGCAGCTGCACCTTGTCGTTGCCCAGCAAATCGTTTTGCGCAGGCATGTGGCCCTGACGGCCATGGCGAATGGTTTGTTGCAATTGCGCCAGGCTGGTGCCGTAGATAAAACCGGCAGGTTGGGTCAGGTCTGGCGCGCCCATCAGCGGCATGCCTTTACCGTTTGCCCCGTGGCAGGCCACGCAAGTGGTTTCGTAGGCTTGCTTGCCAGCCGTCAGATCGACAGTGGCGCCTTCAGGGAGGGGCAGGCCCGCCAGGTCGTGGCGTACATAGGCGGCGACGTTTTTGACTCCGTTTTCACCCAGTACTTCACCCCAGGCCGGCATTGCCGCGATGCGACCGCCCATGATGGTGGCCTTGATCGTGTCGGCGTCGCCGCCCCAGCGCCAGGTGTTGTCGGCCAGGTTAGGGAAGCCGAAAGCGCCCTTGGCATCCGAGCCGTGGCACACCGAGCAGTTGGAAGCAAACAGGCGCCCGCCCATTTTCAGTGCTGCCGGATCCTGAGCGACTTGTTCAACGGGCATGGAGGCATATTTGGCGTAGATGGGCCCAAATTTGGCGTCCGCCTTGTCCATTTCCTTTTCCCACTCATGTACACCGGTCCAGCCATTCTCATAGCCGGGCAGCAGGCCTTTCCAGTTGCCCAGGCCCGGGTACAGGATCAGGTAGCCCACGGCAAATACCAGCGTGCCGACGAACAACATGAACCACCATTGTGGCAGCGGGTTGTCGTACTCCTCGATGCCGTCAAAGCTGTGGCCCATGGTTTCGACCGTATCGCTTTTGGTCTCGCCCTTGCGCGTGCTGACCAGCAGCCAGGTCAGGCCGATCAGCGTGCCGATAGTCAGCACGCATATGTACAGACTCCAGAAGGTGGTCATGCTTTTTTACTCCTAGACGCTTGTTCTTTCTCGACGTGTTGAATCGCCTCTGGATCGTCCTTGAATGGCAGTAAGGTCGCGTCTTCAAACTCCGATTTGCGTCGCGGGCTGAACACCCACAGCGCCAGGCCTATAAACGCCACGGCCACCACCACGGTGCCCAGGCCGCGAATCATTCCACTACTCATCTCCAAGACCATGGCTCACCTCTTGCTCTTGATGGCAGTGCCCAGCACTTGCAGGTAGGCGACCAGAGCGTCCATCTCGGTCTTGCCCTGCACGGACTGCTTGGCGTTGGCGATGTCTTCGTCGGTGTAAGGCACGCCCAGGGTGCGCATCACTTCGAGTTTTTTCTCGGTATGGCTGCTGTCTACCGGCGAGGCCACCAGCCATGGGTAAGCTGGCATTTTTGATTCGGGCACGACGTTGCGCGGGTTGTACAAGTGCGCGCGGTGCCAGTCATCCGAATAGCGGCCACCGACGCGGGCCAGGTCCGGCCCGGTGCGCTTGGAACCCCACAGGAAGGGGTGATCCCACACGCTCTCACCGGCTACCGAGTAGTGACCATAACGCTCGGTCTCGGCACGGAACGGACGGATCATCTGCGAGTGGCACTGCACGCAGCCTTCACGGATGTAGATGTCGCGACCTTCCAGTTGCAGTGCGGTGTAAGGCTTCATGCCCTCCACCGGGGTGTTGGTCACGTCTTCAAAGAACAGCGGGACGATTTGCGTCAGGCCGCCCACGCTTACGCACAGGATCATCAGCAACAGCATCAGGCCGATATTTTTTTCAACGACTTCGTGTTTCATTGCCAACTCCTCAGGCCATCTGCGCGGCGGCTACGACTTCAGCGGGCTCGGCGTTACGCACGGTGCGCCAAGTGTTGTAAGCCATCAGCAACATGCCGCTGAAGAAGATTGCACCACCGACCAGTCGCACGACATAGCCCGGGTGGCTGGCCACCAGAGTTTCGACGAAGGAGTAAGTCAGCGTGCCGTCTTCGTTGACTGCGCGCCACATCAGGCCCTGGGCAATGCCGTTGACCCACATCGAGGCGATGTAGAGCACGGTGCCGATGGTGGCCAGCCAGAAGTGCGCGTTGATCAGGCCCAGGCTGTACATCTGCGGGCGGCCGAAGATTTTCGGGATCATGTGGTACAGCGCGCCGATCGAAATCATCGCCACCCAGCCCAGGGCACCGGCGTGTACGTGGCCGATGGTCCAGTCGGTGTAGTGGGAGAGGGCGTTGACGGTCTTGATTGCCATCATCGGGCCTTCGAAGGTCGACATGCCGTAGAAGGCCAGGGACACCACGAGGAAGCGCAGGATCGGATCGCTGCGCAGCTTATGCCAGGCGCCCGAGAGGGTCATCATGCCGTTGATCATGCCGCCCCAGCTCGGTGCCAGCAGAATCAGCGACATCACCATGCCCAGCGACTGCGCCCAGTCCGGCAGCGCGGTGTAGTGCAGGTGGTGGGGGCCCGCCCAGATGTACAGGGTGATCAATGCCCAGAAGTGCACGATGGACAGGCGATAGGAGTAGATCGGACGTTCGGCCTGTTTAGGCACGAAGTAGTACATCATCCCCAAGAAGCCAGCCGTCAGGAAAAAACCCACAGCGTTATGCCCGTACCACCACTGCACCATGGCGTCAGTGGCGCCACCGTAGAGCGAGTA
Source organism: Pseudomonas sp. FSL W7-0098 (assembly GCF_005930585.1). NCBI lineage: Bacteria > Pseudomonadati > Pseudomonadota > Gammaproteobacteria > Pseudomonadales > Pseudomonadaceae > Pseudomonas > Pseudomonas sp. FSL W7-0098. The sequence continues at coordinate 41,628 of NZ_RXHW01000012.1, read as the reverse complement.
GGACTTGGTGAAACTGACCGGGATTTCCAGGTTATTGACGATGTGCAAAATCGCCACGGTCACGATAAACGCGCCGAAGAACCAGTTGCCCACGTAAATATGCTTGGTTTTGCGCTTCATGATCGTGCCGAAGAACACGATGGCGTAGGCCACCCAGACAATGGTGATCAAAATGTCGATCGGCCATTCCAGCTCGGCGTATTCCTTGGAGCTGGTGTAACCCAGTGGCAGGCTGATGGCCGCCAGGACGATGACCAGCTGCCAGCCCCAGAAGGTAAACGCCGCGATTTTCGGCGAAAACAGGGTGGCCTGGCAGGTGCGTTGCACCGAGTAGAATGAAGCCGCGAACAGCGCGCAGCCGCCGAAGGCGAAAATCACCGCGTTGGTGTGCAATGGGCGCAGGCGCCCGAAACTGGTCCAAGGCAAATTGAAGTTAAGTTCTGGCCAAACCAACTGCGCGGCGAGAAAAACGCCGAGCCCCATACCGACGATGCCCCAAACCACCGTCATAATGGCAAATTGGCGGACCACCTTGTAGTTATAGGCGGTACTTGTAGAAGTGTTCATGGTTCCCCATCCACGGTTCAGGCGCGTCAAACGCACGCCTGGAGTTATAGGCAGACTAAAAGCGAGGCAAGCATGGTCGTAGCGGGCAAGGCCGGTATTGACGGGGATCAATGGGCGCAGTGCGTGCAGGACAGGGGCTGGCTGTGGAATGGCGCGTCAGCGGGTTCAACCGCGACCCTTATCCTGGCCCACGGCGCGGGTGCGCCGATGGACAGCAGCTGGATGAACGGCATGGCTGCACGCCTTGCTGCACGCGGGGTGAGCGTGTTGCGCTTCGAGTTCCCGTATATGGCGCAGCGCCGTCTCGATAATGGCAAAAGGCCTCCTAATCAGCAGGCGAAACTGCTCGAAAGCTGGCGTGAAGTTTTTACCGAGGTGCGACCGCATGTCGCTGGGCCATTAGCCATTGGCGGCAAGTCAATGGGTGGGCGTATGGCCAGTCTGCTGGCCGATGAGCTGCAAGTGGACGCGCTGGTGTGCCTGGGTTATCCGTTCTATGCCGCAGGCAAGCCGGAAAAACCCCGGGTGGCGCACCTGGCTGAATTGGCAACGCCGACGTTGATCGTACAAGGCGAGCGCGATGCCTTGGGCAACCGCGAAGCGGTAGAGGCCTACACGCTGGCGCCGGGCATTGAAGTGTCGTGGCTGCTATCGGGGGATCACGACCTTAAGCCGTTGAAGGCCTCCGGGTTTACCCATGAGCAGCATCTGGATGCGGCGGCGGACCGGATTGCGCGGTGGTTGCAGCAACCTTGAACGATTTGTGGGAGCGAGCCTGCTCGCGATTGGATCGCTGCGGCGTGTTGATGCCATCGCGAGCAGGCTCGCTCCCACAAGGCTCAGCGGTTAAACCGCTCCACCAGCGAATACTGGGTGTTGACGGTCTGGGTCAGTTCTTCGCTGAGCAGCGCCGAATGCTGCGCCTGCTCTGAGGTCTGGTCAGCCAGGTCGGCAATGGTGCTGATATTGCGGCTGATTTCTTCAGCCACGGCGCTTTGCTCCTCGGTCGCTGCCGCGATTTGGGTGGTCATGTCGGTGATATTGGCCACCGCTTCGCTGATGCCCACCAGTGCCTGATCTGCTTCCAGTACCCGCGCTACGCCTTCTTCCGCCTGACGATGGCCAGCGTCCATGGTTTGCACCGCGGTGGCTGCTGTCTGCTGCAGCTTGGCGATCAGGCTGTGAATCTGCCCGGTCGAAGCGCTGGTGCGTTGCGCCAGCTGGCGCACTTCGTCAGCCACCACGGCGAAGCCCCGGCCCATTTCTCCAGCCCGTGCCGCTTCGATGGCGGCGTTCAGGGCCAGCAGGTTGGTCTGGTCGGCAATGCCCTTGATCACATCGACCACGCCGCCGATCTCGTCACTGTCCTTGGCCAGTTGCGTTACCGTGGCCCCGGTTTCACCCACCACAACCGACAGGCGCTGGATCGCTTCGCGGGTTTCGCCGGCAATATCGCGACCGCGGCTGGTCAGACGGTTGGCTTCCTGGGTCGCGTCGGCAGTGCGCTGCACATGGCTGGCCACTTCCTGGGTGGTGGCAGCCATCTGGTTGACGGCGGTGGCCACTTGCTCGGTCTCGACGCGCTGGCGCTCCAGTCCGGTCGAGCTTTTGTGCGCCAGAATGTCGGACTGACGGGCCTGGCCGCTGAGGTGTTCGGCGGTATCCTGCAGGCGTGTCAGGCAGGTCTTCAGGCGCGCTTCCTGGCTCAGGATGGACATTTCCAGACGCGCTTGCGGGCCACGGCTGTCGGTGTACATCTGGGCAATCAACGGGTCGGAGGTGGTCTGCTCGGCCAGACGCAGCAGGCGTTTGACCCCGCGCTGTTGCCAGCTCAGGCCCAGCAGCCCCAACGGTATCGACAGCAGGGCTGCCAGGGCAAAACCCCAGCTCGAATTGAGCATGGCGCCAATCATGAAGCTCAATTGGCTGACCAGGATAAAGGGCAGCCAGTCCTGCAGCACCGGCAGCCACTTGTCGCGCTGAGGCACCGCGGATTTGCCGCGGTTGAGGCGTGTGTACAGGGCTTCGGCGCGGCGGATCTGTTCGGCCGTTGGCTTGACCCGCACCGACTCGTAACCCACGACCTGCTCATTCTCGAAAACCGGCGTTACATAGGCGTTAACCCAGTAATGGTCGCCGTTTTTGCAGCGGTTTTTGACGATGCCCATCCACGGCGAACCCTTTTTTAGGGTGCTCCACATATGCTCGAAGACTGCTGAGGGCACGTCCGGGTGGCGCACCAGATTGTGCGGCGCGCGTATCAGCTCCTCACGCGAAAACCCGCTGATTTCCCTGAACGCATCGTTGCAGTAGGTGATCACGCCTTTGGCATCGGTCGTGGAAATCAACCGTTGTTGCGCGGGGAATGTGCGTTCGCGTTGAGTGATGGGCTGGTTGTTACGCATGTCGTTTCAATCCGCAAGACTTTGACAGGCTGTCGGCATGCTCAAGGAATTGTTTAATTTATATTTCAGGCCCCTGGCCTTCAGGGGGCGAGCATCGGGTAGGTAAAAAACAGGAAATGCAGCACATTGAGGCCAAAGTGGGTGGCGATCGCCGCACCCAGCCCGCCAAAGCGGTAGGCCAGGCCGTAACCGACACCGGCCAGCCCGGCCAGTAGCATCCATTGCCAGCCGGCGGGTGCATGGGCCAGGCCAAACAGTATCGAGGCCAGCACCAGCGCAATGCTCTGCCCATGGGGCAGCAACTTGAACTTGCGGCTAAGTCCGCCCTGGATGTAACCGCGAAACAGCGCTTCTTCAACCAGGGTGACCAGCAGTAGATTATTCAGCAGCCAGAGGGTGCTCTGATGAGGCCATTTCGGTGCCCAGGCAATCATGCCCAGCAGCATCGCTCCGCCCAGCGCCGCAATGGCGGCCAGGGCCAGACCCATTGCAGTGGCCCCCAGGGATACCCGCCAGGCAAAGCGCGGTGCTATCCAGGGGCATACCAGCAGCAGCCAGAAGCCAATCAGCGGTTTGTCCAGATTGAAGTACATCGAGAAGGGCACGGCATCAGGGGTCAGTCGCGTGGGGGTGATGGCGCGACCGTTATGGAAACCTGGCAGCCAGTGCAAGGCCAGCGCCAGCGCCAGCAGCACAAACAAGGCATGCCCGGCATAGCGCAGCAACTGGCTTTTGTTCTGCACAACGGCAAACCCGCTGACAGTCAACAAGGCTAGCGCGATGAGGGTTTGAGCGCCTAATTGCCCGTAGCTGAGGGCAAGGCCGTAGCCGAGGGTCAGTAGTGCCAGATAAGGCCAGGGCAAAGCAATCATGTGAATCCTTGCAATCGTTAAAAAACACCCCGGATCCAGTCCGGGGTGCGCAAGTATAACGATTCGTGGCCCTGTGGGAGCGGGCTCGCTCGCGATGGCATCACCTCGGCCTGGCTGACAGACCGTGTAGTCCGAATCGCGAGCAAGCCCGCTCCCACAAGGTTGAGGTGCGTCTATGAAGCAATCAGCTGACGCAGCACATAGTGCAAAATCCCTCCGGCCTTGAAGTATTCCACCTCGTTAAGGGTATCGATCCTGCAGAGCACTTCGACTTTTTCCTGGCTGCCGTCCTCGCGGGTGATCACCAGGGTCAGGTTCATTCGCGGTTGCAGTTCGGTACCGGTCAACCCGAGGATATCCAGGGTTTCCTTGCCTGTAATGTTCAGGCTTTTGCGGTTCTGATCGAGCTTGAACTGCAAGGGCAGCACGCCCATGCCCACCAGGTTTGAGCGGTGGATGCGCTCGAAACTCTCGGCAATCACCGCCTTGACCCCCAACAGGTTGGTGCCCTTGGCCGCCCAGTCGCGGCTTGAGCCAGTACCGTATTCCTGGCCGGCTATCACCACCAGCGGAGTGCCTGAGGCCTGGTAACGCATGGCCGCGTCAAAGATCGGCAGTTTTTCACCGGTGGGGATGTAGATCGTATTGCCGCCTTCTTCGCCGCCGAGCATTTCGTTGCGAATGCGAATATTGGCGAAGGTACCGCGCATCATCACTTCATGGTTGCCACGCCGCGAGCCGTAAGAGTTGAAGTCCCGTGGTTCTACGCCCTTGTCGCGCAAATAGCGCCCGGCGGGGCTGTCAGCCTTGATATTGCCGGCCGGGGAAATATGGTCGGTGGTGACCGAGTCGCCCAGCAACGCAAGGATGTTTGCGCCTTTGATGTCGGCAATCACCGGTAGTGGCCCGCTGATTTCGTCGAAGAACGGCGGATGCTGGATGTAGGTTGAGTCCTCTTGCCAGACATAAGTTGCGGCTTGCGGTACTTCGATGGCTTGCCACTGTTCGTCGCCGGCAAACACCTCGGCGTATTCCTTGTGGAACATGCCTGTGGTCACCTGGGCCACGGCGTCGGCGATTTCTTTCTGGCTGGGCCAGATATCGCGCAGGTACACCGGTTTGCCGTCTTTTCCGGTCCCCAGCGGTTCACGGCTGATATCAATGCGTACTGTGCCCGCAAGGGCATAGGCCACCACCAGGGGTGGCGAGGCCAGCCAGTTGGTTTTCACCAGCGGATGCACGCGCCCCTCAAAGTTGCGGTTGCCCGACAGCACTGAAGCCACGGTCAGGTCGGACTGGGTAATGGCCTTTTCGATCGGCTCGGGCAGTGGCCCGGAATTGCCTATACAGGTGGTGCAGCCGTAGCCCACCAGGGCAAAGCCCAACTGGTCGAGGTACGGGGTCAGGCCGGCGGCCGCGTAGTAATCGGTGACTACCTTGGAGCCCGGTGCCAGCGACGTCTTGACCCACGGTTGGCGTGTCAGGCCTTTTTCGACGGCTTTTTTTGCCACCAGGCCTGCAGCCATCATCACACTGGGGTTCGAGGTGTTGGTGCAGGAAGTAATGGCGGCAATCACCACAGCGCCGTTTTTCAGGCGATAGGTATGGCCTTCGTAACTGTAGTCCGCTTCACCGATCAAGTCGGCATTGCCCACGGCAACACCGCCGCCACCTTCGCTTTCGAGGCGACCTTCCTCTTTTTTAGTGGCCGGCTTGAATTGCAGGCTGAGAAAGTCGTCGAAAGCTTGCCCGACATCGGGCAGTGCAACCCGGTCTTGCGGTCGTTTTGGCCCGGCCAGGCTGGCTTCGACGGTGCCCATGTCCAGAGCCAGGGTTTCGCTGAAAACCGGCTCCTGGCCTGCGACCCGCCATAGCCCTTGGGCCTTGCAGTAAGCCTCGACCAGTTTGACTGTGGCCTCTGGGCGGCCTGAAAGACGCAGGTAATCCAGGGTGATCTCATCCACCGGGAAAAACCCGCAGGTGGCGCCGTATTCCGGGGCCATATTGGCAAGCGTGGCACGGTCGGCCAGCGGCAGATCCGCCAGGCCATCGCCATAGAATTCTACGAACTTGCCGACCACACCCTTGCTGCGCAGCATTTGCGTCACGGTCAGCACCAGGTCGGTGGCGGTGATGCCTTCTTTGAGCTTGCCGCTGAGCTTGAAGCCCACGACTTCGGGGATCAGCATCGACACGGGCTGGCCCAGCATGGCCGCTTCGGCTTCAATGCCGCCCACGCCCCAGCCCAGCACACCCAGGCCATTGATCATGGTGGTATGGGAGTCGGTGCCTACCAGGGTGTCGGGGAAGGCGTAGGTGCGGCCGTCTTCATCCTTGGTCCAGACCGTGCGGCCCAAGTATTCCAGGTTCACCTGATGGCAAATCCCGGTACCGGGTGGGACCACGCTGAAATTATCGAAGGCATTTTGACCCCAGCGTAAAAACGCATAGCGTTCGCCGTTGCGCTCCATCTCTATATCGACGTTTTGCTCGAAGGCGCTGGCGCTGGCAAACCGGTCGACCATCACCGAGTGGTCAATTACCAGGTCCACGGGGGACAGCGGGTTGATACGTTGCGGATCACCCCCGGCTTTGGCCATGGCGGCGCGCATGGCGGCCAGGTCGACCACTGCCGGTACGCCGGTGAAGTCCTGCATCAGCACCCGCGCAGGGCGGTACTGGATTTCCCGGTCGCTGCGCCGTGCCTTGAGCCAGGCGGCCAGAGCTTTGAGGTCGGGCTCGGTGACGGTTTTACCGTCTTCCCAGCGCAGCAGGTTTTCCAGCAGCACTTTGAGTGACATGGGTAGCCTGCTCAAATCGCCGAGTGATTTGGCGGCGAGGGCAAGGCTGAAATAGTGATAAGTCTTATCGTCGACTTTTAGTGTGGCTAGGGTGTTCAGGCTATCGAGGGAGGACATGAAATGACTCCTTTAGACGGATCACGTGGCACAAGCAGAGCTTCTAACCTAGCTCTGATTAGGGGCTGTGGCTAATAACTGGACTGTCTATGCGGGTTCAAGGTTCCGAACTCGGCTATCATGCCGACCTTTTCGTGACAGTCCTTGCGCCAAATCAAGGATGCGCAGCCGGGCAATTCCTGCCCGCTGCCCAGGAGTAATTCAATGAACACCGTTTTTATGCACTGCCGGCCCGGGTTTGAAGGCGAAGTCTGCTCGGAAATCGCCGAGCACGCCGCCCGCCTTAATGTGGCTGGCTACGCCAAGGCCAAGCCTGGCACTGCCTGTGCCGAGTTTGTGTGCACTGAAGAGGGCGGCGCTGAACGGCTGATGAACAGCTTGCGTTTTGCCGAACTGATTTTCCCGCGTCAATGGGCTCGTGGCGGCTTTGTCGAGCTGCCGGAGACCGACCGGATCAGCGTGATCCTCGAACACATGGCCGACTTCCCGGTGTGTGGCAGCCTGTGGCTGGAAATCGTCGACACCAATGACGGCAAGGAACTGTCCAACTTCTGCAAAAAGTTCGACGGTCATCTGCGCAAAGCGCTGATCAAGGCCGGCAAACTGACTGAAGAAAAGGACGGGAGCAAACCGCGCCTGCTGCTGACGTTTAAAAGTGGTCGTGAAGTGTTTCTTGGCCTGGCCCCGGCCAACAACTCGGCCATGTGGCCCATGGGCATCCCGCGCCTGAAATTCCCCCGCGAAGCGCCTAGCCGTTCAACCCTCAAGCTTGAAGAGGCCTGGCACCATTTTATCCCCCGCGACCAGTGGGACGAGCGCCTGCACAGCGACATGACCGGTGTTGACCTTGGCGCTGCGCCGGGTGGCTGGACCTGGCAACTGGTCAACCGTGGCATGATCGTGACTGCCATCGACAATGGCCCTATGGCTGAAAGCCTGATGGATACCGGTCTGGTGCAGCACTTGATGGCCGATGGCTTTACCTTCAAGCCCAAGCAGCCGGTGGACTGGATGGTCTGCGATATTGTGGAGAAACCGGCGCGCAATGCGGCCATGCTCGAAGAGTGGATTGGTGAAGGTCATTGCCGTGAAGCGGTAGTCAACTTGAAGCTGCCGATGAAACAGCGTTACGCCGAAGTACGCCGTTTGCTCGACCGTATTGCAGACGGTTTCAAGGCACGCGGCATTCAGGTTGAAATCGGCTGCAAGCAGCTGTACCACGACCGTGAAGAAGTGACCTGCCATTTGCGTCGACTGGACGTTAAAAAAACCAAATCTCGCTGATCGGGGAGTAAGTGATGAGTTTTACCAACCTGCCGGTTGACGGCACCCTGGACGCTACCGGCCTGAACTGCCCGGAGCCGGTGATGATGCTGCACCAATATATTCGCGACCTGGCGCCGGGTGGCTTGTTGAAAGTCATTGCGACGGATCCTTCGACCCGCCGCGACATTCCCAAGTTCTGCGTGTTTCTGGACCATGAGCTGGTGGGCCAGCAGGAAGAGGCGGGCACGTACCTGTACTGGATCCGCAAGAAGCAGGATTGACGGCGCCCATAGCAATTGCGCCGGTCTTGTGGGAGCGGGCTTGCTCGCGATGCAGGGCGCCACGGTCTGTCAGGCAAACCACGCTGATGCCATCGCGGGCAAGCCCGCTGCCACCGCATTTATGTGCGGCGGCGGATATGTTTTTTCGCACTGCGCGCCAACCGCACACCCAGCATCAGTGCCGCGCAGGTCAGGCCAACGATCAAGCCCTGCCATAGCCCGCTCGGGCCATTGGCCGGGCCGAACCAGTCGGTCAGCCCCAGGGCGTAGCCCACCGGCAAACCAATCCCCCAGTAGGCAAACAGGGTCAGGATCATCGTCACTCGTGTGTCCTGATAACCGCGCAGGGCACCGGCAGCGGTGACCTGGATCACGTCCGAGAACTGATACAGCGCAGCAAACATCAACAGCATGGTCGCCACCTCGATCACCATGGGATCGGCGGTGTAGACGGTGGCAATCTGCTCACGCAGCAGCAGGATCAGACTGGCGGAAATCGCCGCCCAGACCAGTGCGGTGCCCATGCCCACGCCCGCTACAAAGCGTGCCTCGCGCGGTTGCTGGCGGCCCAGGGCCTGACCCACGCGCACGGTAATCGCCATACCCAGTGAGTATGGAATCATAAAGACCAGCGAACTGAAGTTCAGGGCGATTTGATGGCCCGCCACCACCGTGGCCCCCAAACTGCCGATCAACAGCGCAATCACCGCAAAAATGCTCGATTCGGCAAAGACTGCGATGCCAATCGGCAAGCCCACACTGAGCAAACGCTTGAGGATCGCCCATTTTGGCCATTCAAAATGGCTGTAGACCTTACTCGACTGGTAGATGGCCCCTCTGAACGTCCAGACCACCATGCCCAGAGCCATAAACCACATCACAATGGCCGTGGCCCAGCCGCAGCCCACACCGCCCATGGCAGGGACGCCAAAGTGGCCATAGATGAAGATGTAGTTGATCGGGATATTCAGTGCCAGGGCACTGAGCCCCAGGATCATGCTTGGCCGGGTTTTTCCCAGGCCATCGCTGAAATTACGCAACACGCAATACAGCCCCACGGCGGGCATGCCGCTGGCGATCCCGTGCAGGTAACCCATGCTGGGGGTGATCAGCTCAGGGTCGACCTTCATCAGATGCAATAGCGGCTCGGCCGCAATCAGGATCAACGCTGCGCACAGGCCGGTAATCAGTGCCAGCCACAGTGCCTGGCGTACGATGGGGCCGATTTCGCCGTGTGCATTGGCGCCAAACCGCTGGGCGACCTTGGGCGTGGTCGCCAGCAGAATGCCGGACATCAACAAAAACACCGGAACCCAGATCGAGTTGCCCAGTGCCACGGCGGCCAGATCCCGAGGGCCGACACGCCCGGCCATCACGGCATCGACAAAACCCATGGCCGTGGTTGCGATCTGCGAAATGATGATGGGAAATGCCAGCGCCAACAGCGCGCGCACCTCGGTGCGTACCCGGGCCGGGCGGCTGACAGGGAGGGAAGAGGGGGGGTGAGTCACAGAGTTCACTGGCTTGTATCCACAGGGTTAAACGCGCAAAGCCGGGGATTGTACGCCTGACCATGTGGTCAGTTAATAGCGAGTTGTAGGCCCTTTGTAAGCGTGCCCGCAAGTACCTGCACACCCGGCTGGCCCATTGCGCGTAACAACGCCTACACTGCCACTCCGCGAAAGGAGCCTGCCATGTTGATTGTTGCTGATGAAAATATTCCGCTGATCGAAGAATTTTTTGCTGACTTCGGTGAAATACGCCGCTTGCCGGGGCGCCAGATCAACCGTGCAGACGTTCACGATGCCGATGTTTTGCTGGTGCGCTCGGTGACCAAAGTGGACCGCGAGCTGCTCGAAGGCAGTGCAGTGCGGTTTGTCGGAACCTGCACCATCGGCACTGATCACCTGGCGCTGGATTACTTCCAGCAGTCTGGTATCCACTGGTCCAGTGCTCCTGGCTGCAATGCCCGTGGCGTCGTGGACTACGTGCTCGGCAGCCTGCTGACGCTGGCTGAAATCGAAGGCGCCGACTTGACCCAGCGCACCTACGGCGTGATTGGTGCCGGTGAAGTGGGCGGTCGCCTGGTCAACGTCTTGCGTTCACTGGGCTTCAATGTGCTGGTTTGCGACCCGGTGCGGGCGGCGGCCGAGTGCGGTGACTATGTCAGCCTTGAGCACGTGATCGAGCAGTGCGATGTACTCAGCCTGCATACGCCGCTGGACAGGACCGGCGATTACCCGACCTGGCATCTGCTTGATCAGCAGCGGCTGGAACAGCTGAAACCGGGTACCTGGCTGATCAACGCCAGCCGCGGCCCGGTGGTGGATAATGCCGCGCTGCGTGAAGTTTTGACCCGCCGGGATGATCTGCAAGCGGTACTCGATGTATGGGAGGGTGAGCCGCAAGTAGACCGCGAACTGGCGGATCTGTGCGTGCTGGCCACCCCGCATATTGCCGGCTACAGCCTGGATGGCAAACAGCGGGGTACGGCACAGATTTATCAGGCATTGTGCGAATTTCTGGGGCATAGCCCTGAAGTCAAACTGGCCGACCTGCTGCCGTCCCCCTGGCTGGCCAAGGTTGAACTGAGTGCTGACAGCGACCCGGCATGGGCCCTGGCCATGCTCTGTCGCGGTGTGTACGACCCGCGCCGTGACGATGCCGACTTTCGCCGCAGTTTGAGTGGAACCGTCCAGGAGCAAAAGCTGGCATTCGACGGACTGCGCAAAAACTACCCGATTCGCCGCGAAATTGAAGGCTTGCCGGTGCATATCGCGGGTGATTCAGTGGCCCTGAAGCAACTGGTAAAAGCCTTGGGCGCCGTGCCGGTCTGAATGTGCAGGCCTAAAAAAACCGGCCCTACGCAGTAAGGCCGGTCAGTGACGCGAATGCTGTTTAATCATGTACAGGGTCTTGTTGGCAAGGATCAGCCCTTGCGTGATGGCGTGACCAGGCGTTGCTCCAGCTCATGGCAGGCGTCCTGAATCATCGCCTCGGTGATCAGGATCTCCTGACCATTTTCGTCGATAAACGCGCACCCCAGAGATTGCTGTGGCTGGGTACGAATCACCGGTACGGCTTGAGCGTTCTGTTGCAAATCCATGGCCTGTCTCCTCATCAGGGTGTAGCGCTACTGTAGATCCGCTTAATGACCAAGCTGTTACAAACTTGGCGACCACCCCAGTCCAACAGAAATATCCTGAAACTTCCAGCCCGACTTTAGAACATTACTGTCTAGGGTTTGTGGTGACAGGTCATATTCAAAACGAGTGAGAAAGATTTACCGGTTTTAGGCGAACTTCGTTGTAGGCTGTGTAAGGCTTTTTACGCTGATCCTCACTGCGGATACCCTCCCATGCTTTCTTCCCGTCATCGCCGCGCCATTCGTCTGGCAGCGCATTTTATTGCACCCTATCGTTGGCAGGTTCTTGGCGCCCTGTTGGCGCTGATTGTTACGGCGGGTATTACCTTGTCGATGGGGCAGGGCATCCGTCTATTGGTCGACAAGGGTTTCATGACCCAGTCAGCGCATTTGCTAAACCAGTCCATCGGCTTTTTTCTGTTGCTGGTGCTGGGCTTGTCAGTGGGCACTTTCGTGCGCTTTTACCTGGTGTCATGGATCGGTGAACGGGTGGTCGCCGATATTCGGCGCCAGGTGTTCAATCACCTGATCGGTCTGCACCCGGGGTTCTACGAGAACAACCGCAGCTCGGAAATCCAGTCGCGGCTGACCACGGATACGACCTTGCTGCAGTCGGTGATCGGTTCATCGCTGTCGTTGTTCCTGCGCAACAGCCTGATGGTGATCGGCGGCGTGGTGCTGTTGTTTGTCACCAACCCCAAGCTCACCAGTATCGTGGTGGTGGCCTTGCCACTGGTGCTGGTGCCCATCCTGTTTTTTGGTCGCCGGGTGCGCAGCCTGTCGCGCCAGAGCCAGGACCGTATCGCTGATGTCGGCAGTTATGTCGCCGAGGCCCTGGGCCAGATCAAGACGGTGCAGGCTTATAACCATCAACAGCAAGACCAGCAACGCTTTGCCAGTACCGTGGAGCAGGCGTTTGCCACTGCCCGCAAACGCATCCTGCAACGGGCGTGGTTGATCACGCTGGTGATCTTGCTGGTGCTGGGCGCCGTGGGTGTGATGCTGTGGGTCGGCGGCATGGACGTGATCGCCGGGCGCATCACCGGCGGCGAGCTGGCCGCCTTTGTGTTTTACAGCCTGGTGGTGGGCAGCGCATTCGGCACCCTGAGCGAAGTGATTGGCGAGTTGCAACAGGCGGCGGGCGCGGCCGAGCGAATTGCCGAGCTGTTGCAGGCGAAAAGCTTGATCCTGCCACCGAGCACGGATTTGCGCGTGTTACCCGCACGGGTGAAGGGCAATTTGCAGCTTGAAAACTTGCGCTTTTCTTACCCTTCACGGCCCGAAAGCCATGCGATCGATGGCCTGAGCCTGACGATCAATGCGGGAGAAACCCTGGCGCTGGTCGGCCCTTCCGGGGCGGGCAAGTCAACATTGTTCGACTTGTTGCTGCGCTTTTACGATCCGCAACAAGGGCAAATCCTGCTTGAAGGGCAGCCGATCACTCAGCTTGACCCGCAAGACCTGCGTCGTTGTTTTGCCCTGGTGGCGCAAACACCTGCGCTGTTTTTCGGCACCATTGAAGACAACATCCGGTATGGCAATGCCGGGGCCAGCGATGAGCAGGTCCAGGCTGCGGCGCGAATTGCCCACGCCCACGACTTTATCCTGCAAATGCCCGAGGGTTACAAAACCCACTTGGGTGATGGCGGCCTGGGCTTGTCGGGCGGTCAACGCCAGCGTCTGGCGATTGCCCGGGCGTTGCTGGTGGATGCGCCGATCCTGTTGCTGGATGAGGCCACCAGTGCCCTGGATGCCCAAAGCGAGCATCTGATCCAGCAGGCTTTGCCGAGCCTGATGCAAGGCCGTACCACGCTGGTGATTGCCCACCGTCTGGCCACCGTGCAAAACGCTGATCGTATCGCGGTAATGGATCAGGGCAAGCTGGTCGCCATCGGCACCCATGCCCAATTAATCGCCGCCAACCCGCTGTATGCACGGTTGGCGGCGTTGCAGTTCAACGTAGGGGTGTAGCTGTGGGAGCGGGCTTGCTCGCGATGGCATCAACGCGATTCAACAGACAGACCGGGTCGTCTGTATCGCGAGCAAGCCCGCTCCCACATGGCAGCATCAAGACAGTTGCTGCCAGAGGGAGATTTAGCGGTACTCACACAGGTAGGCGGTATCCACTGCGACCTTGAGCTGGAACTTGCTGTTGGCCGGCACGTTGAACTGGCTGCCGGTCTTGAAGGTTTCATATTCGCTGCTGCCCGGCAACTTGACGCTCAGCTCGCCCGAGACCACGTGCATGATTTCACGCTCTGCGGTGCCGAACTCGTATTCACCTGCAGCCATGACGCCAATGGTGGCCTTGCCTTCGGTTTGGGCGAAGGCAATCGACTTGACGGTGCCGTCGAAGTATTCGTTGACTTTAAACATGGCGATTCCTCGGAATGGGCTAAAAAGGGCTGGCCAGTATGCAGAAGCGGTTTTATCCCGTCACGCCCTTTTATGGCCGTCACCCCTTGAGCACCAGGGGCAATAAACGCGCAGTATTACGGGCATCTTCCAGGGCCCGGTGCTGTTGACCATTGAATTGCATTCCGGCCAGTTGCAACGCGCTGTTCAGGCCCAGCGGCTGCTTTAACTGGCGGGCCCTGGCAAATTGCTGCTTGAGGTTCATATGCGGCAATTGCTGCAGGGCGCTGTGCAGTTGTTTGTGCTGCCATTCCTGTTCCAGTTGTTTTCGGTCGTACTCGCCCCAGCTGGCCCAGCCTTCAAGCTTGGGCAGGTGCTGGCCGAGCCAGCGTTCAAATTGCTCCCAAACCAAAGGCATCGATGCAGCGGCATCAATCTTGGCCTGGGTGATGCGGGTCAGTTGCCGACAGAACGGGGTCAACAGCGGACGACGTTGCGGGCGAATAAATCGCTGAAAATGATCCACCTCACGACCTGCGCGGGTGACCACGCTGGCGCCGATTTCGATCACTTCCATTTCCTCCAGGGGCCAGCCGCCATCATCGGTAGTGGCTTCCAGGTCAATTACCAGCCAGTGAGGCATGTGCAGCTTCCTTTAACAGCATCGGCGTTGAAGTTGGAGCGTAGCTAAAACACTGAGCACGGTGCTTATTTTGTAGTGGGCCAGTCGACCCCTTGCTTGCTAGTCTATATGCGCTTTAATGGTGTGCGTGCCCGATCTCAGGTCGTGTGTCGATCAATAAGTTCCAGCCATGAACGGCGTCAGGTGTGTATGGTTTTGAAGTGTTCGCCAATTCAATTGGCCCACAGCCTGTTGCTGACCCTGGGAATGGGCTGGCTGGCACCGGTGTGGGCGATTCAGGAAATCAGGGTTGGAGCTGCGCACTTTCCGCCTTATATCGTACGTCCCGAGCGCGGCACCGACACGGGCCTGTTGTCGCAACTGCTTGCAGCCCTCAACCAGTTGCAAGGCGACTACCGCTTTGTCCTTGTGCCCAGTTCCATTGCCCGGCGTGTGCGTGACTTCGAGCGTGGGCGGGTGGACATGCTGATGTTCGAGAACCCGGCCTGGGGCTGGCAGGCGTTCTCCTATGCTGCAGTTGATATGGGCCTGGAAGACGCTGAAGTGTTTGTTGCCCGGCAGCATCCTGACCGTGAACAAGGCTATTTTGATGACCTCAAGGGCAAGCGCCTCGCCCTGTACAGCGGCTATCACTATGCTTTTGCCGGGTTCAACGCCTCGCCGAAATTTCTCACCGAGACCTTCGGCGCAACCCTGACCTATTCCCACGAAAGCAATTTATTGATGGTCTTGAGGGGGCGGGCGGATATTGCCTTGATGACACGTTCCAACCTGATCGACATGCTGGGCTGCGACCCGCAGGCCAAGGCGCAGGTGATGGTGTCAGAGCGTATCGATCAGACTTATCGTCACTTCGCCCTGCTGCGGCCACAGGCACCGATCCAGAGTCAGCAGTTTGCACAAATGCTGCAAAAGCTGCGCGACAACGGCCAGTTGAAGGCGATTTTTGCGCCTTACAAAATTGCCGTGGTTGAGATGTAGGAAGGTGCAAGCCCGGTTGTATCAACGCCGCGCGTAGGTATCTGCGTGGGTGCCCGACACTGCGCGGCAATGGATCAGGGCATCGCGGATCATGAAGTTGACCAGGGTGGGAGATACGCCCAGTTCCTTGGCAATATCTTTTTGCTGTACGCCATGCAGGCGATACATCTCGAAGGCATAACGGGTACGGCTTGGCAGCTCGGTGAGTGCCACCGCGATATGTTCCAGAGTCGAGAAATTGATCAGCGAGGTTTCCGGGGAGGCGCCGTGGATCACCACGTTCATGCCTTCTTCTTCGGTGCCGGAGTATTTTTGCTCCAGCGCCTGCTTGCGGTAGTGGTCAATTGCCAGGTTACGCACGATCTGGAACAGGTAGCTCAGTTGTGCCTTGAACGATGAAGTGATCTGCGGTGCGGACTGCAAACGGAAGAAGGCATCCTGAACCACATCTTCAGCCCGGTATCGGCAGCCCGTTATGCGGGCTGCGATTTTGACCAGGACCAGTCGGTTATCAACAAAGGCTTGAAGTAGGGGTGAGTCGCACTTGCCTGTGGACATTGGTTCCGTCATGGAGATCACCTGCTGCGAATGAGTGAGTGAGGACCTCTTCGTGGGAAGCGTCCTACACAGCTGTTCACAAGCTAGGCTTAATGATAATGATTGTCAATTGAGAAATAGAATTAATAGCGCTGCAGGTGGTGAGCTGAGACATGCCTCACGCCAGCATCGGCGTGGGCTGCGAACGCTTTGTAGCGCGATCGCAGCCCTCGGGTTTTACTTGGGCCCCAGGATCTGGACCAGTTTCTCCGGCGATGGCGCGCCTTGCTGCTGTTGCAGGTTACCTTGTGCGTCCTGGTAGAAAATGGCCGGGGTGGCGGCCACGTCCAGCTCTTCCATCAACTTGGCATTGGCATCGAGCTTGGCTTGAATGTCAGCCGGGATTTTGGCCAGGGGCTTGAGGCTACTGGCCTTGCCGGCTTTTTCGTGTTCGTGCAGGGCTTGCTGCGGGTCCTTGGCGGCCAGCAGGGCGGCAGATTTGGCCGGGCTGTCTTCGCGGATGATGCCCACCATGATATGGCGCAATTGCACTTTGCCCGAGTCAACCCAAGGGCGGGCCTGCTCCCAGAACATGTTGCAGTACGGGCAGTTGGGGTCGCTGAACAAGTACACGATACGCGGTGCATCCGCCTTGCCGTCGGCAATCCAGTTGCTCTTCTCCATTTCGCCCCAGACCTGCTTGGCCATCGGCTCGTACACCAGCTTTTGCAGCGGCGCCAGGCTCAGGTCTTTGCCGTCGGCATCATACAAATTACCCACCAGAACGTTACCGTCCTGGGTCAGGTACAGCGCCATGCCACGGTTCTGGTACTGGGCGGCATAGCCACGCAAGCCGCCGGGAGCATCGAAGCTGCCAATGATTTTTGCACCCTTGGCTTCAATCTTCTTGATCGCCGGCGGCAGCTCTTCTGCCTGCAATACAGGCGATTGCAGGAGCGCAGCTCCCAGCAGGGAGGCCATGCCCAGGGTTAGCAGTTTGCGGTTAAACATTTTTGCTCATTCCTTGCAGGGTCGACCTGTTGGGCCGACATTGAATGGTTCAGATTGAAAGGCTCCATGGCCCGGGCCAGACTGGCTTTTGACAGCTCGCCCAAATGACTGCCCAGCAGTCGACCATCAGCGCTGTAGAACAGCGTAGTCGGCAGGGCCATCGAACCGACTTTTTGTGCCAACTGGCCGCCGCTGTCGAACAGCACGTTGCTGAGGTTCAGACCCTGGGTTTCAAGGAAGGTGCTGACGCTCTGCATGCTCTCGCCCTGATTGACGAACAGGAAGGTCACGTTTTGATGTTGATGCTGGGCGTTTTGCAGCACCGGCATTTCGCGCCGGCACGGCGGGCACCAGGTGGCCCACAGATTGATCACCAGCGGGCCGCCCTGATAGCTGCTCAACTGCACCGACTCGCCATTGGCATTGCGCAATACCATTTCCGGCAGGCGCGTGCCTTTTTCGTAAAGGCTGGACGACAGGCTGGCCAGCAGCCAGAACGCCAGCCCGCTGGCCAACCCCCAACCCAGCGGGCGACGCAAACCGGCGCGGCGCCAGCCCCAGATAAGCCCACCCAGCAGTACCGCCACCAACCCCGGCCACAGTAAAAAACCGCCATCGCGCAGGTCGAGAATTTGCAGTGGGTCGTCCTTGAAGTAGCGCCAGTAGCTGAGCACAAAGCCGATGCGTGCGCTTAGCAAACCCAGTAAGAACAGGCTGAACAGCACTGATTCGGGGTTTTCACCACCGCGTTTGGCCACACGCCACCCCACCAGTGTCGCCAGGGCAAGGGCCAGTATCAGCAGCAAGTGGTTGATGGCCAGCGCAAACGAACCGATGGTCAGGGTCAGCATTTAGAGGAGTTCCCGAGTGGCGTTCCAGTTATTCAAAAAGGTCTGGGCGTTGACTTCGCCAGTGATGCGTTGTCCGCGCCGCTCAACACCATTGGGGCCGATCCAGACAAAACTGGGCGGGCCGGGTACTTGATAGCGGCTGAGCAGCTCGCGGCTGGCGACATTATCGGCGGTCACGTCAAGACGCAACAGGCGCACGCCTTGCAGGGCATCCATCACCTGGGGTTTGGCAAATACCTGCTTCTCCATGACCTTGCATGACACGCACCAGTCGGCGTAGTAGTCGAGCATCACCCATTGGCCTGCTGCCTTGGCATCTGCCAGCTCGCGGTCCAGGCTGGCCGGGTCCTTGAGGGTGATAAAGGCGTCATGGGCGGAGTTTGTCGTGCTCCCCGCCACGGTTGTGGCGGTATACACCTGCAGCGGTTGCCACAGCTCGGTCCCGCCCCCGGCCGCTCCCACCAGCAACAGGCTGCCCCACAGGCCGGCCAGCAGGCTGAGCGGGCGGAACAGCGGTTTGGCGCGAAGGAATGCCTGTGCCTGTTGCCACAGGCTGGACGCCAGAACGACCAGCAGCACGCCCCACAAACCGACCCACAAGGATTCATCGAGGACCGGGCGTACCAGCAACAGCGCAGTACCCAGGAAAAAAAAGCCGAACAGGCCTTTCATCAGGTTCATCCACGCACCGGGCTTGGGCAGGAAACGGCTGCCCACGGTGACCAGCAGCAACAACGGCACGCCAATGCCCAGGCCCATCACAAACAGCACCAGGCCACCTTCAACGGCGTTGCCGCTTTGCGCGATATACAACAGGGCACCGGCCAGCGGTGCGGTCATGCAGGGGCCCACCAGCAGGCCAGAGAGAGCACCCAGAATACCCGCACCCAGCAAGCTGCCGCCCTTGCGGCCACGCCCGGCGCTTTCCAGGCGGTCACGCAGGCCGGCAGGCAGTTGCAGTTCAAAAAAACCGAACATCGGCAGTGCCAGCACTACGAACAGGGCAGCAAAACTACCCAGCAACCAGGGTTGTTGCAGCAACGCCTGCAAGTTGGCGCCGAGCAGGGCCGCCAGCACGCCCAGCCCGGCATACACCAGCGCCATGCTGATCACATAACTGCCGGCCACGGCAAAACCGCGCCCGGCCGTGGCGCCACTGCCCACCACCAGCCCGGCCAGAATCGGCAGCATGGGCAGCGAGCAAGGCGTAAAGGCCAGCAGCAGGCCCAGGCCGAAGAACAGCAGCAGGCTCCAGCCCAGGGAGCGCTGCTGTAAGGTGGCCGCCAGCGACTGGTCCTGGGCCTGACCCTGCGCTGCGGCAGACTGCATGCCGCCCAAATCGATGGTCCGGCTTTGTGGCGGATAGCACAGGCCGGCATCGGCGCAGCCTTGCCAGCTGACCTTGACCTGACCGCTGGCACCTGCCGGAATCACTAGCGCAACGTTGTCGCGATACACCTCTGTGGCGCCAAAAAACTCATCGCTGTGTTCCAGCCCTTTAGGCAACTCGGGTGTGTGTGCGGCATCCAGCCCGTCAAACTTGAAGCGTTTTTGATACAAATAGTACTTGTCGGCTATTTTCCACTGCAGGCGGGTTTCACCAGAGGGCAGATCTTCGCTGCTGAACACAAACGCCTTGGCGACCGGAAGGAAGTCCGGCTTTTGTGCAAACGGATCTTCACTGGCATGCGCCTGGCTAAAACCGGCGACCAGCAGCAGGAGAAAGAAAAACAAACGAGACATGCGCCCAACCTTGGAGTGTACGGATACGCCACACCTTGGCGGGCGTTGATTAACCGAGTGTTAATACGCGAGAGGTTCAAGCCGGTTGAGGGCTCAGAGCAAGCAGGCGCGCAGGCGGAATTCGGACAGCAGCGGGTAGTGCTCACGCCACTCATGGGCAATCTCTTTGGCGGTAATGACTTGGGCCGGGCCCAGCTCCGACTCAAGATGATGGAGTTTGTCCTGGATATTATAGGGATTGCTCCCCCGGCCCTTTACCTGGTTGACCAGCCATAACAGGGCATACCCCCCTGTGTAATCGGCTTCGAAACCGCTGACGATATCGTTATGGGTGCCATCGCTGTTCATGCCGGTCAGGGCCAGGCCATATTGCTGGACAGCATTGATGCTGCCGGCCTGGGCTTCCTTGAGTATCCAGTGTTGAATAAGCGCAAAGTTCCGGCGGTTTTCAATGCGGTTCGCAAACCAGTTCATGGCAGGAGGATATCCACCATAGGCTGAGCTGCTGATCAGTTCATAGATGACTTCTTGGGGATCCTCGGCGCTGGCCAGCATTGTTGGGTTTTTATCGTAGAGGGTTGCCAGCAAGTATTGAGCGATGGCATGTCCTGATGCCGCCGAATGCTTTAGCCAATTCAGATCCCTGGTCAAGGCATACATGTCCAGCAGTGCTTCGGGGGTATGGACTCGCAAGCCGCTTTCGAGCTGTGCGCGCACTTTTACGTTCCACGCATCGCCGCCCAGACGCAGCATCGCGTCAATATTGCCGTGCTCCGCGGCAGCCTCGTAGAGGGGCATATACTGCGCCTTGAGGGTGATCTGCAGTCTTTCGATCATCTGTGAGGCCTGTGTTACCAGGTGCCAGTGATGCTCTTTCTGGAGACTGATTTGCGTTATCCCTGCAATTTGTCGCCTGAGCGTGGTGATCTGGGACGAGATTTCAGTAGGGCTATGCTCGATGATGCTGGCCAGTGCAAACTGAGCCTCGGCATCGCCCACCGTCGCGGGTAATTGCAAAAACTGCCGGGCATGTTCAAAGGCGCCAAGGTCGTAAAGACGCATGCCTTTTTGATGAAGTGTGGTGTAGGTGGGGAGCCCTTCGAAGAGCCACGAAAACGCATCACTGGGTGCCAGCATGTGAAGTTCCTTCAGGTTGTTGGCGAGGCGATCTCCAGCTTAGGGATGGATTGGAGTGCGAGTGCGTTACATAAATAGGCACTGTCCGCACTGCGCACAGTGCCACGAGCCACGAGCCACGGTTTGCCCAGGCATAATCGGGCCTTAATCCCATGACCTTTTAATCGGCTTATTTACGCGGGTATCAGCATGCATGTACTGGTTTGCGAAGACGACGAACTGATTGCCAGCGGCATCAAGGCCGGGCTGACGGCACAGGGGCTGACGGTTGAGCATGTGAGTACCGCCGCCGCAGCACGGGCCATGCTCAAGGCTGCCGAGTTCGACGTCATGGTGCTCGACCTGGGCCTGCCCGATGAAGATGGCCTCAAGCTGCTGCAGCAGTTGCGCCAGCAGGGCCTTGAATTGCCGGTGCTGATCCTGACTGCCCGTGACTCGGTCACCGACCGTGTCGACGGCCTGCAGGCCGGTGCCGATGACTACCTGCTCAAGCCCTTCGACCTGCGTGAACTCGCTGCCCGCCTGCATACCTTGTTGCGCAGGGTGGCCGGGCGCAGCGTCAACCTGATCGAACATGGCAGCCTGACCTACGACCCCAGCAGCCGCGTGACCCTTCTGGGCGGCCAGCCGGTGGACTTGTCCCGTCGCGAGCAGGCGCTGCTGCAAGCCTTGCTGCACAACCGTGGACGGGTGCTGTCCAGCGAGCAACTCAAGGACAGCATCTACGGTTTTGGCGACGAGCTGGAAAGCAACGCCTTGAACGTGCATATCCATCATCTGCGACGCAAATTGGGTAACGGTATCGTTGAGACCGTGCGTGGCCTGGGCTATCGCCTGGGCCCGGCCGACAGCGCAGAGTCCGAAGCACGATGAGCTTGCGTCTGCGTCTGAGCCTGACCATCGGTTCGGCGTTTGTGCTGGTGTGGGCTCTGGCTGCGGCCTGGATGCTCAGCGACCTGCGTCAGCAGATGATGTTCTCCCTCGACCAGCGCCTGGTGGCCTCGGCTCGCATGGTCGCCGGGTTGCTGGAGCAGCTGCCGCAATTGCCGGTCAAGGGCGAGGGCACCCATTTCAGTGCCGAGCAACTGACCATCCCCGGCGGCATGGCCTGCCAGGTCAGTTCGCTGCGCGGCGAGGTTCTGGCCCGCAGCCACAACAACCCTGACCAGCCGATGCAATCGCAGGCGGCGGGTTTTCATGATCAGGTCATCGATGGCGCGACCTGGCGTACTTTCACCCTGGACCGTGGCGATGTGCGTATCACCACGGCCGATCGCCAGGTCGAGCGCGAGGCCTTGAACCTGTCGGTGCTACTGGCGGCCTCGGTGCCGGTGGGCATGGCATTGATCGTCTGTTTGCTGCTGCTGTGGCTGGGGATCGGCCAGGGGCTGGCGCCACTCAACCGCATGCGCGATGCCCTGATGCGCCGTGATGCCGATTCGTTGCAGCCGTTGCACATTTCACCGTTGCCCGGCGAACTGAAACCGCTGCTCGACTCACAGAATCAGCTGTTTGCCCGTATCGCCAAGACCATCGAGCGTGAGCGTCGCCTGACCGGCGATGCGGCCCACGAGCTGCGCAGCCCGCTGACCGCGATCAAGACCCACCTGCAAGTGGCGCGCATGACCGACGGCGAGGCCCGCGAACAGTCACTGGCCCATGCCGAGGCCGGTGCCGACCGTCTGCACCGCACCCTGGAGCAATTGCTGTTGCTGGCGCGGGTCGAGGGCAGCCTGTCGTTTGACGACGGGGTCAATTGTTCGGCCGCACAGGTGGCGCATTTCGCGGTGCACGATGCGGCGGCTGGCGATGGTGAGCGTATCTGCCTGCAGCTGCCGCCCGACCTGCCGGACACGGCGCTCGAAGTGCCTTCGGTACTGGCCATCGCTGCGCTGCGCAACTTGCTGGACAACGCCTTGCGTCATACCCCGGCGGGCACCCGGGTGGAGTTGACCGTGGCCGTTGAAGGTTCACAGGTTAAATACCAGGTCCGTGACCACGGCCCCGGTATCCCTGCCGAAACCCTGCAACACATGACCCAGCGCTTCTGGCGCAATGGCAACAGCAACGGCTGCGGCCTGGGCCTGGCGATTGTTCAGGCGATTGTCGAGCGTTGCCGCTGTGAACTGAGATTCGACAGCCAGCCCGATGGTTTGCGGGTTGAATTGCGCATGCCGTTGAAAAGGAGCGCTTGAGGCGCATCCCCTGTGGGAGCGGGCTTGCTCGCGATACAGGCAACGGGGTCTTGCAGGTCGTTTGAGGTGATGCCATCGCGAGCAAGCCCGCTCCCACAATAAAAGCGACTTTCGGCCGCCCACGGTACGAATACGCTCCAATGTACTGATTTCGTTACAACTTCAGTCGGACCATGGTTTACAGTACCCGCGCTCCACTGAACCACCCGCAAACGCTTATTTGTGGAGTGATTCCATTACACACAAACAGACTCGACGGCGCATAAACGGCCCGCTTGACCTCTTGTACGGTGCTGGCACAGAACGTGCTCATGTCCCTTTGTCCGCTCTGGGTAAACATGATGTTTATCTGGTCCAGGGACCCCGTACAAGAACAATAAAGAGGATGATTCATGCAAAATCACCGACCTGATACCCAGGAACCGGAGCTGCAACGCAGCCTGTCCAATCGCCATATCCAGCTGATCGCCATTGGCGGGGCCATCGGTACCGGTCTGTTCATGGGCTCGGGCAAGACCATCAGCCTCGCCGGTCCCTCGATCATCTTCGTCTACATGATCATCGGCTTTATGTTGTTTTTCGTGATGCGTGCCATGGGCGAGCTGTTGCTGTCCAACCTCAAGTACAAATCCTTTATCGACTTCTCCGCAGACCTGCTGGGCCCCATGGCCGGATACTTCACCGGCTGGACCTACTGGTTCTGCTGGATTGTGACCGGCATTGCCGATGTGATCGCGATCTCCGGCTATACCCATTTCTGGTTCCCCGATATCCCGTTATGGCTGCCTGCCATCGGCTGCGTCGCGTTGCTGCTGTCACTGAACCTGATCACGGTGAAGATGTTCGGCGAACTGGAGTTCTGGTTTGCCATGATCAAGATCGTGGCCATTTGCGCACTGGTCTGCACCGGGCTGTATATGGTGACCACGGCGTTTCAGTCACCCACCGGCAATTCGGCATCGCTGGCCAACCTGTGGAATGACGGCGGCATGTTCCCCCATGGGCTGATGGGCTTTTTCGCCGGTTTCCAGATTGCCGTGTTTGCCTTTGTCGGCATCGAGCTGGTGGGCACCACTGCGGCGGAGACCAAAAACCCGGAGCGCAACCTGCCGCGGGCGATCAACTCGATTCCGCTGCGTATCATCATGTTCTACGTGTTTGCGCTGATTGCGATCCTGGCGGTCACCCCGTGGCGTGATGTGGTGGCTGACAAAAGCCCGTTCGTTGAACTGTTCATGCTCGCCGGTTTGCCCGCAGCCGCAGGCATCATCAATTTCGTGGTGTTGACCTCGGCAGCGTCTTCGGCCAACAGCGGTGTGTTCTCCACCAGCCGCATGCTGTTTGGTCTGGCAATGGATGGCGACGCGCCGAGCAAGTTCAAGAACCTGTCGAGCCGTGCGGTACCGTCCAATGGCCTGATCTTCTCCTGCATCTGTCTGCTGGCGGGCGCGCTGGTGATTTATGTGGTGCCCAACCTGATGGAGGCCTTCACCCTGATCACCACGGTATCGGCCACCTTGTTCATGTTTGTGTGGACCATGATCCTGCTGTCCTACCTGGCCTATCGTAAAAAGCGCGATCACCTGCACCGTGCCTCGAAGTACAAAATGCCGGGTGGCAAGTTCATGGTCTGGGTGTGCCTGACCTTCTTCGTGTTTATCCTGACTTTGCTGGCGCTGGAAGATGACACTCGCCAGGCGCTGTACATGGTGCCGGTGTGGTTTGTGGTGCTGGGCCTGGGCTATCGCACGGTGCTGCGCAACAAGCAGGAGGCTGCGGACCTGGCTTGCCAGACCGACTGATGGCCGCTTCACGACATTGATTCTGCCCGGGGGGCGGCACAGGGCGTGCCGCCCCTCGTTGTTTGCTGTCAGGGAGTGCCAGGCCATGCGAATTCACGTTACCTTCAAAGACCGCGTCGGCATCACCCAGGAAATCCTGATGCTGCTGGGCGCGCGCAATCTCAACCTGGACGCGGTGGAGATGAGCCCGCCGAATGTCTATATCGATGCACCCACTCTGTCGCAAAAAGTGCTGGAGGAACTCCACCACGCCTTGCTGGGGGTAGCAGGGGTGCAGGCTGTGGACCTGGTGGACATCCTCCCGGGCCAGCGCCGCCGCCTGCAACTGGAGGCCTTGCTGGCCGCCATGAGCGACCCGGTGACGGCGGTGGATCCCGACGGCTGCGTGCTGCTGGCCAACCCCGGGCTGACGGATCTTTATGGCAGCGACCCCACCGGTGAGCCGTTGTCGAATCTGTTCGCGGCCCCTGACCTGGCCCGTACCCTGATCGATAAAGGCTTTCGCCTGCCCATGTGCGAAGTGAATTTCAAGGGTCGCGACCTGCTGCTCGATGCCACGCCCATCAGCGGCGGCAGGGATGTTCTGGTGGGCGGGCTGTTGACCCTGTATCCGCCGAGCCGTATCGGCGAGCGGCTGGCGTCCTTGTTGCGCGACCCGGCTGAAGGGCTGGAGGCATTGCTCGGCAAGTCACTTGTGCTGGAAGAACTCAAGACGCGGCTGCACAAAGTGGCGAGCCTGGATGCGCCGCTGCTGATCCAGGGCGAAACCGGCACCGGCAAGGAACTGGTGGCCCACGCCTGTCATGCCATGAGCGCCCGCCGCGATGCGTCGTTCCTGGCCTTGAACTGTGCAGCGCTGCCCGAGAGCCTGGCCGAAAGCGAGTTGTTCGGCTATGCCGCCGGGGCCTTTACCGGTGCCCAGCGTGGCGGCAAACCGGGGCTGCTGGAGTTGGCAGACCGTGGCACGGTGTTTCTCGATGAGGTGGGGGAGATGTCTCCGTACCTGCAAGCCAAGCTGCTGCGGTTTCTCAGCGACGGCTGCTTTCGACGTATCGGCGGCGAGCGCGAAGTGCGGGTCAATGTGCGGGTGCTCTGCGCGACCCACCGCGACCTGGAGCGCATGGTGAGGGAGGGGACTTTCCGTGAGGATCTGTATTACCGTCTTAACGTCCTCAATTTGCTGGTGCCACCGTTGCGCGACCGTGGCATGGACATTCTGCTGTTGGCCGAACACTTTCTGCGCCAGGCCTGCGAACAGATTCACCGCTCGCCCTGTCAACTGGCTGTGGCGACCCACCCGCTGTTGCTGGGCAATCGCTGGGCGGGCAATGTTCGGCAACTGCAAAACGTCATCTTCCGCGCGGCAGCCACCAGCGAGGGCGATGTGATTGATTGTGGGGATCTGGAACTGGCGGGTACCGAGCTGACCGGCCAAAAGGCGGCCAGCGAAGAAGTGACCAGCCTGGAAGCGGCGGTGCAAGGCTTTGAAAAAACCTTGCTGGAGCGTTACTACGTGGCCTATCCATCGACCCGGCAGTTGGCCTCCAGGCTGCAGACGTCGCATACCGCCATTGGCCAGCGGTTGCGTAAATACGGCATAACCTCGCGTTCGTAACCCGCACCGCTGAACGGTAGATACTCTGTTGTAGATCAAGCCCTATTGTGGGAGCGAGCCTGCTCGCGAACGACCTTCGCGAGCAGGCTCGCTCCCACAGTTGCAGTTTTTCCTGTAGCCGCTGAGCTCCTCAGCGGCTGCATTCAGTGCGCGCAGCGTACGTTGGTTCGAGTGGTGTGATTCTGCTCCAGTGGAATGATTTCGCTCCGTACCCATCCTGACCCCGCCCTTGCGGGATCAACCCGCCAGACCCTCTCCAGAGCTGGAGCAGTTTCACTCCACTGCTTTCGTCACAATGCGTTCTTTTTTATTTAAGTTATTGATTTTAAAGGTTTTTTAAAACTTGGCATTGCCTTTGCTCTTGTCCTGTCAGTTGCGTCTGTTCGTCCTGCACCAGGACACATTGATAACAAGAGAAAAGTACATGAGCACTCTGCGTTTTACTCCTGAACACGAATGGCTGCGCCTGGAAGCATCGGGCCATTTGACCGTTGGCATTACCGACTTTGCCCAGCAGGCACTGGGTGATGTGGTGTTTGTGCAGGTACCCGAGCTGGGGGCGTTCGAGGCAGGTCACGAAGTGGCCGTGCTGGAGTCGGTCAAGGCAGCCAGCACTATCACCATGCCGCTCACCGGAGAGGTGGTGGCCGTTAACCAGGCTCTGGCCGATGACCCGGCACTGGTCAATGCCTCACCCATGGGCGAAGGCTGGTTCTTTCGTATTTGCATCGAAGACATGTCGGCTTTCAACGATCTGCTCGACCAGCAGGCCTATGACGCCTTTGTTGCCGAAAACGGCTGATATCGCCGCGCAGGCATTGCTTGAATCTCTAATAAAAAGGAAATCCCTCATGTTCCATAAAAGCCTGACCCTGTCCGATTTCGACCCCGCCCTGTTCGACGCCATTACCCGCGAGGCGCAACGTCAGGAAGAGCATATCGAACTGATCGCCTCGGAGAACTACACCAGCCCGCAAGTAATGCAGGCCCAGGGCACCGAGCTGACCAACAAATACGCCGAAGGCTACCCGGGCAAGCGTTATTACGGCGGCTGTGAGCACGTTGATGTGGTCGAACAACTGGCCATCGACCGCGCCAAACAATTATTCGGCGCAGGCTATGCCAACGTCCAGCCGCACTCCGGCTCACAAGCCAACGCGGCGGTGTACCTGGCGTTGCTGCAAGCAGGCGACACTCTTCTGGGCATGAGCCTGGCTCACGGCGGCCACCTGACTCATGGAGCCAAAGTCAGTTCATCGGGCAAACTGTACAACGCGGTGCAATACGGCACCGACGCCAATGGCCTGATCGACTATGACGAGGTCGAACGCCTGGCCCTGGAACATCGGCCCAAAATGATCGTGGCCGGGTTCTCGGCCTACTCCAAGACCCTGGATTTCCCGCGTTTTCGTGCCATTTCCGACAAGGTCGGGGCGTATCTGTTTGTGGACATGGCCCATGTCGCCGGGCTGGTGGCGGTCGGTTTGTACCCCAACCCGCTGCCTTACGCCGATGTGGTCACCACCACCACCCACAAGACCCTGCGCGGGCCGCGGGGCGGGCTGATTCTGGCCAGGGCTGATGCCGATCTGGAGAAAAAACTCAACTCGGCAGTATTCCCCGGCGGGCAGGGCGGCCCTCTGATGCATGTAATCGCGGCCAAGGCGGTGTGCTTCAAGGAGGCGCTGGAACCAGGCTTCAGGGACTACCAGTTCCAGGTGATCAAGAATGCCCAGGCCATGGCTGAAGTGTTCAAGCAGCGCGGCTATGACGTGGTTTCCGGCGGCACCGACAACCACCTGTTTCTGGTCAGCCTGATCCGCCAGGGCATTACCGGCAAGGATGCCGACGCAGCACTGGGCCGTGCCCATATCACTGTCAACAAAAACGCTGTGCCCAACGATCCGCAGTCACCGTTCGTGACCTCGGGCCTGCGTATCGGCACCCCGGCGGTGACCACCCGTGGCTTGCAGGTACCCGAGTGCCGTGCGCTGGCCACCTGGATCTGCGACATCCTCGACCATCCGGGCGATGCGGCGATCGAGGCCCGGGTTGCCCGTCAGGTCGGCGAGCTGTGCGCACTGTTTCCAGTGTATTCGGCCTGAATGCATACCCGTGTGGAGCCAAGCCATGAATGCACCATTGCCTGTTACCAGCCGCCCGCAGCCCTTGCAGACCGGGGTAAAACTGCGGGGAGCCGAGAAGGTGGCGCGTATCCCGGTGAAGATCCTGCCCACCGAAGAAATCCCGCGCAAGCCAGAGTGGATCCGCGTGCCCATTGCCACCTCGCCCGAGGTGGCACGGGTCAAGGCGCTGCTGCGTAAGCACAAGCTGCACAGTGTGTGCGAAGAAGCGGCCTGTCCAAACCTGGGCGAGTGTTTTTCGGGCGGTACTGCGACCTTTATGATCATGGGTGATATCTGCACCCGGCGCTGCCCGTTCTGCGACGTGGGGCACGGCCGGCCCAAACCTCTGGACAGGGACGAGCCGAAAAACCTGGCGATTGCCATTGCCGACCTGGGCCTCAAGTATGTGGTGATCACTTCGGTGGACCGTGATGACTTGCGCGACGGCGGCGCGCAGCACTTTGTCGATTGCCTGCGTGAAATCCGCAAGCTGTCGCCCGGTGTGCAACTGGAAACCCTGGTGCCCGACTATCGCGGGCGCATGGATGTGGCGCTGGCGATCACTGCGCAGGAGCCCCCCGATGTGTTCAACCACAACCTGGAAACCGTACCGCGACTGTATAAAGCCGCACGCCCGGGGTCGGATTTCGGGTGGTCACTGGATTTGCTGCAGAACTTCAAACACCGGGTGCCCCATGTGCCGACGAAGTCGGGGCTGATGCTGGGGCTGGGCGAGACGGACGAAGAGGTGATCGAAGTGATGCGGTGCATGCGCGAGCATGAGGTCGACATGCTGACCCTGGGCCAGTACCTGCAACCTTCGCGCAGCCACCTGGCGGTACAGAGGTTTGTGCACCCTGACACCTTCGCCTGGTTTGCCGAAGAAGGGTTGCGCATGGGCTTCAAAAACGTCGCCTCGGGGCCGTTGGTGCGCTCCTCCTATCATGCCGACAAGCAGGTACTTAACACCTTGTAGCAGCTGCCGGAGGAACGAGGCTGCGTTCGGCGGCGCAGCCGTCGTAAAACCGGATACAGCGGTGTGTCAGACAAGTGCCGGATTCAGGTTTTACGGGCGCTGCGCACCCGAACGCAGCCTCGTTCCTTCGGCAGCTGCTACGGTACGTGGCGTTCAATCCTTATTCAGTGCCTTGATGATCGCTTCAAAGTTGCCCTGCAACTCAGTCACGGGATCGGTGCCATCGGCACCGATCACCACCAGCGTGCTGCCACCCTCGGCAATGGCTTTTTGTACTTCGGCTGAAGGCTGGCGATGGTCCAGCACCAACGCCACTTCATTGTTTTTCAGGGTTTGGGTCAACCCTTGCAGTAATTCAGGTGTCCAGGTTTCATCACCCTTGTGATTGACCTCGACCCGCTCCAGATTCAACCCGCCAATCAGGTAATCCAATCGGTCGGACAGGCTCACCACACTCAAGTTGTCCGCCTGGGCCAACTGCGCTTCGCTGTCGGCGCTGAGCTTGAGCAGGCGCTGCTTGAGGCTCGCCAGATTGGCTTCGATCTGCGGCTTGGCATCCGGTGCCAAACGCACCAGATCGGCAGCGATCACATCCGCCATGCGCCCCATATTGTTGCTGGTCAGCCACGGTTGGCTATTGAGGCCATCGACATGAACACCTGGTTGCACGGCAATGCCCGGCAGGCTGCCGTCCACCGGCCGCGCCGCGTCCACTTCAACAATGCGGATATTGCTGCGCCGCGCCATCGGGTATAGCGGATCGTCGCTCCACACGGAGCGCAGGCCGATCACCGCATCGGCTTCTGTGGCCAGCGAGTGCAGGGCCGGGGCACCACGGCTGCTGAAATAGGCACTCTGGCGGCTGCCCGGCAGGTTGGCCGGTGCTGCCCGTTGCAGTTTCACGCCGCTGTCCTTGAGCAGCAGTTCGCTCAACCCAAAGGTAATCGGCAGGCTGGCCAGTACGGTGGTTTCGGCCAGCACCGGGGTGCTCAACAGACCGGTGAGGGCCAGGGCGAGGGTCAGTTTACGCAGAGTGAACATTTATCCAATATTCCCTTTCAGGCTGGGCACCACGCCACGGGCGATGGCGGCGAGGGCGAAGGCGATGCCGGCCATCAGAATTATCGCGGCACCGGACGGGATCGGCAGGTCAAACACGATGGGCAGCAGAATGCCGCACAGGGTGCTGACGGTGGCGATCAGCACCGAGATCCAGAAAAACCCCTTCAGCGACTGGCTGAGCAATCGTGCCGCCGCCGCAGGAATCACCAGCAGGGCGCCGACCAGAATCGCGCCGATAACTTTAACGGCGGCGACGGTGATCAGCGTCACCAGAATCACGAACAGGTAGTCCAGCGCCTTCACGGCCACCCCGCGTACAGCGGCCAGTTGCGGGTTGAAGCTGGCCAGCATGATGCGGTTGTACAGCGGCAAGCTGAGGCCCAGCACCAGCGCGCCGACCACGGCCAGTACCAGCAGGTCGTTACCGTTGACCGTCAATACCGAACCGAACAGCACGTTTTCGAGGATATGCACGTTGATCTTGCCGGCCAGAATCAGCAGCAGGCTCGCGCCTAGGGCCAGCGACACCGAGAGGAACACTCCGATCAGCGTATCCGGTGCCAGCCCGGTGCGGTTGCGCAGGTAGTTGAGCGAAATCCCGAACAGCAGGCAGTAGCCGAACAGGCTGCCATAGGGGCCGGTGTAGGGTTCGCCGAGCAGGATGCCGATGGCCACGCCGGTCAGTGCGGCATGGCCCACGGCCTCGGAAAAAAACGCAAAACGCTTGACCACTACCAGGGTGCCCAGGCCGCCCAGCACGGGGCCGATCAGCAAGCCTGCGAGCAGGGCGTTGACCACAAAGCCATACGCCAGTACTTCTGGCAGATAACCGGCAGACGCCCAGCCCTGGACTAGCAAGCGGAAGGCTTCGTAACTCATGAAAGGGCGCTCCCGTGAGCCTTGGGATGGGTCGAAAACAGCGTGAGCAAACGTTCCGGGCTCAGGGTTTGTTCCGGCGGCCCGTCGAACAGCACCTGGCGGTTGAGCCCGGTGACACGCTCGGCCAGGCGCTTGACGGCGGCCAGGTCGTGTTCGATCCACACCACCGTGACCCCGGCCCGGCGCCAGTCTGTCAGCAGCCGCTCAAACACCTGGGCACCGGCTTCGTCCAGGGCCGACATGGGTTCATCCAGCACCAGCAATTGCGGTGCCGGGATCAGGCCCTGGGCCAGCAGCACCCGCTGGCGTTCACCACCGGACAGCGCGCCCATGCGCCGCTTGCGTTTATCTTGCATGCCCACCCGTTCCAGCGCTTCGCCGATGGCCGGGGCGACCTTGCGCGACAACCCCATAAAGGCCGGGCGACGCTGGCACATGGCGGCCATAAAATCATCGACGGTCATCGGCAGGCCACGGTCGAATTCCAGTGCCTGGGGCACATAACCGATCAGCCCCGGCTCACCGGGCCAGTTCAGGCACAGGCGACCCTGATGGGGCATTTGCCCCAATAGCGTCTTGATCAGCGAACTTTTACCGCCGCCGTTGGGCCCTACCAGGGCATGCACACTGCCAGGGCGGATGCTGAAGCTGACATGATCGAGAATGGGCGTGCGCCCCAGGGTCAGCGACACCTGGTCAAACTCCACCCCCGGCCCGCAGGCCGTGACGCAGAGGCGTTCGGCGGCGGTCATGCGCCGGCCTCCTGGATTGCCCGGACCACAGTATTGAGGTTGCCGGTCATTTCTTTTTCGTACTTGTCGGCGCTGTAGTCACCGTAGGAAATATGCGACAGCGGGTACAGCCTGACCCCTGACTCGCGCTGGATGGTGTCGACGTAAGTGGACGGGAAATCCATCTCGGAGAAGATCACCTTCACATCCAGTTCGCGCAATTGGTCGATGGTTTTCTTCAGTTGGCTGGGGCTGGGCTCGATACCGTGGGCAGGTTCGACCACAGCCGTCACTTCCAGGCCAAACTCGCGCAGCAGATAGTCGTAAGCCGCGTGCACCGTGGCTACGCGCAGGTCGGCATTGGGCGCCTGGGTCAGTTTGGCCAGGGCATCTGCGCGCATCTGGCGCAGGCGTTTGCCGTAGGCGCGGGCATTGGCGGTGTAAGCCTTGGCGTTGGCCGGGTCGAGCTTGCCCAGTTCACGGGCAATGTTGTTGACCTGAGCGATCGAGGCGCTGATGGACAGAAAGGTATGCGGGTTGACCACCTTGCCTGCACCCCGTGCCGCGTTACCCGTGGCGGCCAGCAGCGGTACGTTCTGGTTGGCCTCGATCACCGGGATCTGCGGTTTTTCGCTGGCCTCGATCATGCGGTCGGCGAAGTCATCATGGCCCACACCATTGAGCACGATGACATCCAGGGTGCCGATGCGCTTGATGTCTTCAGCGCGGGGCTCGTAGGCGTGCGGGTTGAACCCGGCCGGAATCAGCGGCACCACTTCAGCCCTGTCACCGACGATGTTTTTCACATAGCTGTAGTAAGGGTGCAGGGTGATGCCGATACGCAGCGGCTTGGCCAGGGGCGCGGGCGCGGTGTCGGCGCTGACCAGGGGAGGCAGGCAAAGGGCGAACAGGCTGGCCAGCAACAGGGTGCGGCGGCGCAATACAGATGAAATCGACATGGCGAGCAGTCTTCTCTCAGGGCAAGCGGTGGGTTCAGTGGCGGTGCTGACGGGTAACCCCGGCATCGAATTGCGCGATCACTTGTTGCCAGCCACTCTGGTTGAGGGCGGCATCGTCAAGGACGGCAGGGACACTGGCGCCGGGATTGCGGTTAAGCCACACGTCCGGTTGGTCGCCAATGCGCAGCAGAAACGAGCCTGCCACTTCAGGGCTGGGGCTCAGGCCCAGGTACGCCTGCTCGCCGAGCAACTGCCAGGCGTGGTTGCCACGGCTCACCGAACTGGCGTCTTGGCCAAAGGGCGCGAAGCCTTCTTCGGCCAGTTGCGCGGGTTGGGGCAGGGCGGCGGACTCTTCGCGCAGCAGCAGGATTTCGTCCAGGGTGACCCGCAGATCGGCATAGATCCCTTGTTCGGCGGCATTCAGGTCGCGGCGCGCATCCAGCTGATGGGCCGCCACCGACGTCACCTCGCTGGATTCATGACGCCAGGCCACCACCGAGCCGGCCACGGTCACAATCAGCAGGCACAACAGCAGCACATACAGGGTTTCATGCCCCGCCCCGGCCGGGCGTACGACTTGAGTACTCATGGGGCCTCGATATCGGCTTGGTCGATTTCAACGATATGCCCAGGGCCGGCGTCGAAGAGCACATAAAACTCGGCATCCGGACGTTTGAAGGTCAGGGTCGAATCGGCCCCCAGCTTGCCGGGTACCAGGATGGTTTCGTCGTAGCCGATCACGTCCAGGGTCACCCCCGGTGCGCCGCTGCCATCAGAAAACCCGCCGGTGCAGCGGATTTGTCCGTCTTCAATGGCCTTGCATTCGCACATCGGGTTGTGGGCCTGTGCCTGGCTGCAAACGCCGATCAAGGCGATCAGGGCCGTTGCCAGGGCAGGTGTTTTAAACAGGCGCGCATGCATTATTTCGCTCCTCGTTGGGCCAGCCAGGCGAGGGTTGCCGGTGAGGCCTGGCTCAGGGGAATGGCGGCCTGGTGCATGGAGCCGTCCCACCCTTCGAGGGTGATCCACAGCTCGGCATCGGCCTTGGTGCGTTCCGGGATGGGCAGGGTGGCGCCCATGCGATAAGGCGTGCCGAAGAAAATCACCCCGGCGGCGCGCAGGCTGCGCGGTTTGCCGATACGCAGGTAGGCGGCCTTGACCTGATCGATGCAGGTGTCACACAGGGCCGCGTTAAAACTTTTCATATAACCTGCCGGGCCATCGGGGCGCGGGGCCTCGTTGCGCAACTCGGCCAGTTGCAGGCTCCAGGGGCCGACCTGCACGGTGCCGATGTCGCGCTCGCCCAGGCCGCTGTCGCCGCGAAACAGGGAAGCGTCGGCAAAGTACTTGGGCATAAAGCCCAGCGGCACCAGTAACAGCAGGACATTGATGTGAAAGCGCCATTTGTGCCACAGCCGGCTCAGGGTGGACGCAGGCTGTGCAGCCGCTGCCTTGCTCATACATTGGCCTCTTCGTGCTGTGGTTTATGCGCCGAGACGGCGGCTGCCCGCCGGGGTTTTTCGCTGCGTTTGAGGGCATTGGCGGTGGCCAGGGCCGTCCGTTTGGTCCAGATCAACAGGCCGCTCAACACCATCATGCTGAGAATCAGGCCGAAGAAGAACCAGATCAGCTTGACCCACAACCCGCCAAAATCGCCGGTGTGCAGCGGGCGCATGGACTCGGTCACCAGCTCCAGCCCGGAGCGGTCGGCAATCATCCGTGAGCCTTCGATTGCGCCGTTGTACGGGTTGATGTCGGCAGTCTGGAACAGCAGCGGGTACCAGCCCGGGCCGCCCACTTCGATATGCCCGTAGGCATTGCTCGGCAGGCTGACAAAGCTGGCTTCCAGCCCCGGGATGTTGTCGGCGGCAATCTTGACCGCCTGATCGAGGCTGATCTGCGGTGCTGGCTTGCCGTCCGGCATAAGCGGCACATCCTGGCGGGCCACAACCGGCGGGTTGCCTGCGGTCGAGATGGAGATCTGGTTATCGAACATGAAAGCCTGGATCAGGAACCACAGGCCGGTGATGGAAATCACTGCAATAAACCAGATCGACCAGATGCCGCACAGGCGATGAAAATCCCCCCAAAAAATCCGCGCCCCGTGTTTGAAACGCAGGTTGGGCTTGAAAAAGCCTTTCCAGAACTTCTTGTAGACCACCAGCCCGGTGATCAGCGATGCCAGCAGCGGCAGGCCGAGGAATGACACCAGGTACCAGCCCCAGCTATAGCCGTTGGTAAAGGGCACCAGCCACCAGCCGTGGAGGGCGCGGGTAAAGGCCTTGAAGTCAAAGCTGGGGCTTTCGCCCTGGATCACCCCGGTATAGGGACTGATATACAACGATGGCGAGCGGCCGTCCGGGTACACCACGCTGGCCACCAGGGCAAAGTGCGACTCGTCCGGGCGGCTGATCGACTGTACGGCCAGCGTCGGTTCGGCCTTGTGAATGGCGCTCAGTACCTGCTCGTAAGTCAGCAGGGGTGCATCATCGGCCGGTTGTGTGGCACGGGCCTCGGGGGTGGCCAGCCAGACGATCTCCTGGCTGACCACAGCCAGTGTGCCGGTCACGCAGACAATCAGCACAAAGAACCAGATGGGCAGGGTCATCCAGCTGTGAACCAGGAACCAGAGTTTTGAACGGGATTTTTTGGACATGGGAAACGGCAAACTCGCGGCGGGGCGGGTGTGTAATCGCCATTGAGAAGCGATTGCTTATCCATGTAGGACGGATGAGAAGAGCAAAACCCGAAGCTAGATATGTAAAAAATTGTTTCTTGTTCTCATTCGCCTGTAGCAGCTGACGAGCGGAACGAGGCTGCGTTCGGCAGCTGCTACAAGGGCCAGTATCACCCTAGCGACCGACCCTGCTTCCAATACCCCATCAAGGTCAGCCCCTTGCGGTCCATGCCGCACTCATGGACGAAAAACCGCCTGATCGCCATCACCGCCATCGATTCCCCGGCTACCCAGGCATAAAACTCATTGTGTTTGGCGCTGGCCCGCTCCCATAGGCGCTGGTTATCCAGATCCAGCTCTTGCAGTTCAGCGCACGCCCGGGCCTGCATGCGTCTGGGCGGCAGGCTGGCCAGTTCGCGGGCGGCCAGGAGCATGCCATCGCCATGCTGTTTGCCCAGGCTGGCACGCGGCAACCAGTGCACCTTGGTATTCGGGCCACAGAGCAAGGGCTGGCAGTCGGCTTCTTGAGGAACTTCAATAAAGGCCTGGACCTGGGGGGAGTCGGGGTGCAGGGCAAGTTCTTCAAGGATGCCGGCAATGGCTGGCAGCGCAGTTTCGTCGCCGATCAGCAACAGTTTGCGCATGCCTTGCGGTGGCTGCCATTCATAGCCACCGGGGTCGTCGGTGCAGGCTGCATTGGGCGCTGCGATCTGCAGGCGATCCCCCGCCTTGGCCTGGCTAGCCCAGCGTGTGGCAGGGCCGGTGACGCCGTGGAGGACGAAGTCGATATCCAGTTCGCCGGCCTCTGTGCGCAGGTTGCGAAGGGTGTAGGAGCGCATGGGTGGCACTGACTCGGGGCTCATATCCCGCAGGGGCGCTCGCCAGTCGCTCTGTTTGGGCAGGTTGGCGGTGGCGCCGTTGGCGCTGGGGAACAGTAGCTTGACCCGTTGGTCGGGTGCCAGGGTGCGCATCAGCGCCACATCGCTACCGCTGAACACAAAGCGCGTCAGTGACGGGCTCAAGGTGATGCGGTGCTTGAGCTGGATATCGAACAGACGATATCCCGCAGGCTTGCTCAGACGATTGCGCAGGTTTTGCACCAGGGTGGCAGCGGCGGACATAACAGCACCTCAATAGCAGGAGTCGTCTTGTATAACGAGCCATTGCGCGCCGAATTTAAGGGGCTGGGGGTTAGGCGCCGAACCCGATCTGTGCAATCAGCCACAGGTTGGCGCAACTGATGACTGCAAACAGAAACCACGCCAGCAGCCGCGTCGGCAGTCGGTTGGCAAACGGGCCCATAAGTCGTTTGTCGCTGGTCATGCGGATCAGCGGGTACAGGGCAAAGGGCAGTTGCAGGCTGAGTACCACCTGGCTGAGGATCAGCAGCTTGCCCACCGCATCGTCGCCCATCAGCCACACGCCCAGGAATGCAGGCACCAGTGCCAGCCCGCGGGTGATCAGGCGCCGTTGCCAGCAGGGAATCTTCAGGTTCAGATAGCCCTCCATGATCACTTGCCCGGCAATGGTGCCGGTGAATGTCGAGCTTTGCCCCGAGGCCAGCAATGCCACGCCGAACAGGATGCTGGCCATGGCTCCGCCCACCAGCGGGTCGAGCATGCGGTAGGCGTCCTGGATCTCGACCACGTCGGTATTGCCGGTCTGGTGGAAAGCGGCCGCAGCGAGGATCAGGATGGCGGCATTGACCAGCAGCGCCAGGGCCAGGGAGCCGATGGTGTCGATGCGTGAAAGGCGTACGGCATCCAGTTTGCTGGCGTAGTCGCTGCCGGTCAGGCGTGTCTGGACGATGGAGCTGTGCAGGTACAGGTTGTGCGGCATCACGGTGGCGCCAATGATGCCGATGGCGATGTACAGCGGTGCTGCGTCGCTGATGGCCGACAGTGACGGTTTGAAGCCCTCGAACACGTCGGGCCAGTAAGGTTTGATCAGTACCAGTTCGACAAAAAAACAACCGACGATAGTCATCACCAGCGCCAGCATGATCGCTTCAAGTCGGCGAAATCCCCTCCCTTGCAAGGCCAGCACCAGCAAGGTGTCGAAGGCAGTGAGGGCGATGCCGGTGGTCAGCGAGCAGCCCAGCAGCAGATGGAACGCCAGCGCGCAGCCGAGTACTTCGGCCAGGTCGGTGGCGATGATCGAGATTTCCGCCAGCAGCCATTGCACCCGCGCCGAGCGCTTGCTGTAGCGCTCACGGCACAGCTGCGCCAGATCGCGGCCGGTGGCGATGCCAAGGCGCGAACACAGGCATTGCACGGCCATGCCCGCGAGGCTGGCGAGCAGTACCACAAACAGCAGGTGGTAGCCGTAACGTGAGCCGGCTTCGATGGCGGTGGCCCAGTTGCCAGGGTCCATATAGCCGATGCTGATCAGCAGGCCGGGCCCGGCAAAGCGCAGCACGCGCCTGAAAAACGGCGCGCTGGCGTCGACGGGCACGCTGCCACTGACTTCGGAGGGGCAGAAGGGCGCAGTGGCGGTTGTTGGCAGGCGGAATTTCAAGCGCAGGCTCCGGGTCAGGCAGGGTGGGGCAATGGCACCGGGGTGAGAACGGGTTTGCCGGCAAAAAACGCCCGCAGGTTATCGACCACCAATTGCACCGTGGCTTCGACCGCGTCGGGTGACTGGCCGGCCACATGCGGGGTCATGACCACGTTGCCGAGGGTCTTGAGCGGGTCGGGCACCCGCGGTTCGTCTTCAAACACATCCAGCCCGGCCCCGGCGATTTTGCCGGCGGTCAGGGCGCTGATCAGCGCCTGGGTATCGACCACACTGCCGCGGGCAATATTGATCAGGTAGCCCTCGCTGCCCAGGGCGTCCAGCACACGGGCGTTGACCAGGTGATGGGTGGCGCTGCCACCGGGGGTGGCGATCATCAGGAAATCCACCGCAGCGGCCAGTTCCAGCACGCTGGCACAGTAGGTGTAGGGCGAGTCGGGGTGCGGCTGGCGGCTGTGGTAGCGGATGCTCATGTCAAAGCCGTGGGCCGCACGTTTGGCGATGGCAGCGCCGATGGCGCCGAGGCCGATAATGCCCATGCGTTTGCCCGACAGTGACGGCTGGCGCACCTTGACCCATTCATTGCGGCGGATGCTGGCGTCGGCCTGGGGGATGCCGCGCACCACGGACAACAGCAGCGCCATGGCGTGGTCGGCAACCGATGAAGCATTGGCCCCGGCGCCAAAAGTCACGGTAATGCCCAGGTTGCTGGCGGCCTGCAAATCGACCTGTTCGAAGCCGGCGCCGATCACGCAGATGATTCGGAGCAGGGGCAGGGCGGCCATTTCATCGGCCTGCAAGCCCAGCGGGCCGCGAGTCAGCACGGCGTCGATGCGGGCGCCGTGTCGGGCTATGGCTTCGGCGCGACTGGCGGGGGTGGGCGCAAGGATCAGCTCGTAGCCCTGGTTCTCCAGCATATGCAGGTAATCGTTAACGCTCTCTACCAGCACCAGCACAACGTGGGGCATAGGTCTCTCCAGTCAGGGGATGTCGGGAATGAGCCGAGATTAACACCGGTATAGGCTGTTTTTCCCCGTATCAATTCGATACAAACGCTCTATTACAGCTTTTTTCAACCGTGTGGCGGCCGGGCTGAGTCCTGTACTGGAGCCGGGCCGGGTCGGCCTGTTACCATTCGCCCTTTGTTTTATCTTCACTTCGAGACCGCCCATGACCACCGTTCGCACGCGCATTGCGCCATCGCCTACCGGCGACCCCCACGTCGGCACCGCTTACATTGCTTTGTTCAACTACTGCTTTGCCAAGCAGCATGGCGGCGAATTCATCCTGCGGATCGAAGATACCGACCAACTGCGCTCGACCCGCGAGTCCGAGCAGCAGATCTACGATGCCCTGCGCTGGCTGGGTATCACCTGGAGTGAAGGCCCGGACGTCGGCGGCCCGCACGGCCCGTACCGTCAGAGCGAACGTAGCGACATTTACAAGAAATACACCCAGCAACTGGTGGATATGGGCCATGCGTTCCCGTGCTTCTGCACGAGTGAAGAGCTGGACCAGATGCGCGCCGAGCAAATGGCCAAGGGCGAGACCCCGCGCTACGACGGTCGTGCGCTGCTGTTGTCCAAGGAAGAAGTGGCTGAACGCCTGGCCGCTGGCGAACCTCACGTAATCCGCATGAAAGTGCCGACCGAGGGCGTCTGCGTAGTACCGGATCTGCTGCGCGGCGACGTTGAAATCCCGTGGGACCGCATGGACATGCAAGTCCTGATGAAAACCGACGGCCTGCCGACCTACTTCCTGGCCAACGTGGTCGACGATCACCTGATGGGCATCACCCACGTACTGCGTGGCGAAGAGTGGCTGCCATCGGCACCCAAACTGATCCTGCTGTATGAATACTTCGGCTGGGAACAACCGCAGCTGTGCTACATGCCGCTGCTGCGCAACCCGGACAAGAGCAAGCTGTCCAAGCGCAAGAACCCGACTTCGGTGACTTTCTACGAGCGCATGGGCTTTATGCCTGAAGCGATGCTCAACTACCTGGGCCGCATGGGCTGGTCGATGCCGGACGAGCGCGAGAAGTTCTCGCTGCAGGAAATGGTCGACAACTTCGATCTGAGCCGTGTATCGCTGGGCGGGCCGATTTTCGACGTTGAAAAGCTGTCCTGGCTCAATGGCCAATGGCTGCGTGATTTGCCGCTGGACGAGTTCGCCAGCCGCGTACAGCAATGGGCGCTGAACCCCGAGTACATGATGAAAATCGCGCCGCTGGTACAGGGCCGTGTCGAGACGTTCAGCCAGATTGCACCGCTGGCCGGGTTCTTCTTCTCCGGCGGCCTGCAACTGGATGCCAAGCTGTTTGAGCACAAGAAGCTGTCCAACGAGCAAGTGCGTCAATTGATGCAGTTGATCCTGTGGAAGCTGGAAAGCCTGCGTCAGTGGGAAAAGGACGCCATCACCGGCAGCATCCAGGCCGTGGTTGAAAGCTTGGAGTTGAAGCTGCGTGATGCCATGCCGCTGATGTTTGCCTCGATCACGGGGCAGGCCAGCTCTGTGTCGGTGCTGGACGCCATGGAAATCCTGGGGCCGGACCTGACCCGTTTCCGTCTGCGTCAGGCGCTGGACCTGCTGGGTGGCGTGTCCAAGAAAGAAAACAAAGAGTGGGAAAAGCTGTTTAACACGATTGGTTAACAGGGCGTAAAAAACCGTAGCAGCTGCCGAAGGAACGAGGCTGCGTTCGATTGCGAAGCAATCGTAAAATCTAAATGCACGGTTTTTCAGTCAAATCGAGCATTCTGCATTTACGACGGCTATGCCGCCGGACGCAGCCTTCGGCAGCTGCTACAAGGTTTTGGTTGGGGTTTGGCCCCGTATTTACGGGGCGGGAAGGGTAAGTGGTTGTTCTCACGGCAAATTTTTTTAAAAAAGTTTAAAAATAAGTTTGACAGCCTACCCATCCAGTCTTAATATGCGCCCCGTCAACACAGCAACACGAAACAAGCAGAACGCAACACAGCAACACAGCAACACCCAATACTGAAAGTTTGGGGCTATAGCTCAGCTGGGAGAGCGCTTGCATGGCATGCAAGAGGTCAACGGTTCGATCCCGTTTAGCTCCACCAATTTACTGTTCAATGCCTGGCCACACCGGCATTGAATCGACCAGCACTCAGCGCTGGTCAATGTTAGAAGGGTTTGTGTCCCCTTCGTCTAGTGGCCTAGGACACCGCCCTTTCACGGCGGTAACAGGGGTTCGAGTCCCCTAGGGGACGCCAGTTTTACAGAAGCAGCACTTCGGTGATGCTCCGCCGCCAGGCGATAAATCGGGGCTATAGCTCAGCTGGGAGAGCGCTTGCATGGCATGCAAGAGGTCAACGGTTCGATCCCGTTTAGCTCCACCAATTTACAGTTCAATGTCG
>NZ_RXHW01000011.1:0-198012 GCF_005930585.1 Pseudomonas sp. FSL W7-0098 | reverse complement strand
CATCCCGAACTCAGTAGTGAAACGATGCATCGCCGATGGTAGTGTGGGGTTTCCCCATGTGAGAGTAGGTCATCGTCAAGATTAAATTCCAAACCCCCTGTCTGCTCACGCAGACAGGGGGTTTGTTTTTGTGCGCAGAAAAACAGCCGCAGCTTCAAGCCTCCATTGCCGAGCAATGTTAAGGTTCGCCTTTGGATTTCGCTTTCTCCTAAGGATGCCGTCATGTCGGTTGCTACGCCTCTCAATGCGGGTTTTATGGTGGTTCATGGCAACCGCCTCGATGAGTTACGCAGCCTGGTTGTCAGCTGGATGCGCCTTTACCCGCTGGCTCCTCTGGAGAACGAAATTGCTCTGGTGCAGAGTAACGGCATCGCCCAATGGTTAAAGCTGGCTCTTGCCGAAGATGCCCGCGACGACGACCTCGGCGGCTGCGGTATTGCTGCAGCCGTGGACGTGCAGTTGCCCGGCAGTTTTTTGTGGCAGCTCTATCGGCTGGTACTGGGCAGTGAAGAAATCCCCGCCAAGTCATTGCTCGATAAAGCCCCGCTGACCTGGCGTCTGATGCGCCTGCTGCCTGCCCTTATCGATCAGCCGCACTTCGAACCCCTGCAGCGCTTCCTGACTCACGACACCGATCTGCGCAAGCGCTATCAGCTGTCTGAGCGTCTTGCCGACCTGTTCGACCAATATCAGGTATATCGCGCCGACTGGCTGGAGGACTGGGCCGCAGGTCGCCATCAATTGCGTAACGCCCGGGGCGAAAGCCCGGCCCTGAGCCCGGCTAACTGCTGGCAGGCTGAGTTGTGGCGTGCGCTTCTGCTCGATGTAGGTGAAGAGGGCATGTCACAGAGCCGTGCCGGCGTTCATCAGCGTTTTATGGACAAGATCAACAGCCTCGAGCAAGCCCCGCCCGGCTTGCCCGCGCGGGTGATCGTTTTTGGCATCTCGTCACTGCCTGCTCAGGCACTTGAAGCCCTGGCCGGGCTCGCCCGCTTCAGCCAGGTATTGTTGTGTGTGCACAACCCTTGCCGCCATCATTGGTCTGACATCGTTGCCGATAAAGATCTGCTGCGTCATCAGTACAAACGTCAGGCCCGCAAAAGCGGCATGCCTACAGCACTTGATCTGGATACCCTGCATCAGCATGCCCATCCCTTGCTGGCTGCCTGGGGTAAACAAGGCCGTGACTATATCAACCTGCTCGACAGCTACGACGAGCCCAACAGTTATCGCGCAGCTTTTCGCGATGGCCGTATCGACCTGTTCAGCGAAGTTGAACCGCTTAACCTGCTCAACCAGTTGCAGGACGATATTCTTGAGCTGCGCCCGCTCAACGAAACCCGGGAGCTATGGCCCGCCATCGATCTGGCACAGGATCGCTCAATACGCTTCCATGTTGCCCATAGTGCGCAACGTGAAGTCGAGATCCTGCACGACCAGTTGCTCGCACGTTTCAGCGAGAACCCTCAGTTGCAGCCACGTGATGTGATTGTGATGGTGCCGGATGTGGACAGTTACGCGCCGCATATCCGTGCTGTTTTTGGGCAAATCGAACGTGATGATCGGCGCTTTATTCCCTACACCCTGGCCGACCAGGGGCAGCGTGGTCGTGATCCATTGCTGATCGCTCTCGAACACCTGCTTAAATTGCCTGACAGCCGTTTCCCCGTCAGTGAAATCCTGGATTTGCTCGACGTGCCATCACTGCGCGCCCGTTTCAAGGTGCAAGAGCGCGACTTGCCAACCTTGCATCGCTGGATTGAAGGCGCTGGCATTCGCTGGGGGTTGAATGCGCAGCAGCGTGCCGGTCTTGGTTTGCCCGAGCAACTGGAGCAAAACAGTTGGCGTTTTGGTTTGCGCCGCATGTTGCTCGGGTATGCCGTAGGCAGTGGTGAGGCCTGCGACGGTATTGAGCCCTACGATGAGATCGGGGGGCTGGATGCTGTACTGATCGGCCCGTTGGTGGCTTTGCTCGATGCGCTGGAGATCGCCCATCAGGAACTCTCGCAACCGGCGCTGCCGCAGCAATGGGGCGAGCGTTTGCAAGCCTTGGTGCAGCTGTTTTTCCAGGCCGAAACAGAGCACGACGACTACCTGTTGGCCCAGCTTGAAGAGCTGCGCGAAACCTGGCTCGAAACCTGTGAACTGGTTGGTCTGCAGGATGAGTTACCGCTGACCGTAGTACGCGAGGCCTGGCTTACCGGGCTTGACCAGGGCAAGTTGTCACAACGTTTCCTGGCCGGGGCGGTCAACTTCTGCACCCTGATGCCGATGCGGGCCATCCCCTTCAAGCTGGTATGCCTGCTGGGCATGAACGACGGCGACTACCCGCGAGCCCAGCCGCCGCTGGACTTCGATCTGATGGGCAGCGATTACCGCCCGGGCGATCGTTCGCGCCGCGAAGATGACCGTTACCTGCTTCTTGAAGCGCTGCTTTCGGCTCGTGATCAGCTTTATATCAGCTGGGTAGGGCGCAGTATTCGCGACAACAGCGAGCGTCCGGCCTGTGTCCTGATTGGCCAGCTGCGTGACCACCTTGCCAGTGGTTGGCATCTGCAAGGGGGCGGCGACCTGCTTGAGGCCATGACCCAAGA
Source organism: Pseudomonas sp. FSL W7-0098 (assembly GCF_005930585.1). NCBI lineage: Bacteria > Pseudomonadati > Pseudomonadota > Gammaproteobacteria > Pseudomonadales > Pseudomonadaceae > Pseudomonas > Pseudomonas sp. FSL W7-0098. The sequence continues at coordinate 195,418 of NZ_RXHW01000011.1, read as the reverse complement.
GCACCCACTGCAACCCTTTAGCACTCGTTACTTTCATGAAGGCAACCCTAACCTGTTCAGCTATGCGCGTGAATGGCAGCGCTTGCATGCGCCACAACCGGAGCCCGTTGGCCCCGGCACGCTTGGCGCGCATATCCAGGAAGAACCACTGAACCTGACGCAGTTACAGGATTTTTTGCGAAACCCAGTGCGCCACTTCTTTAGTCAGCGCCTGAAAGTATTCTTTGAGGCAGCGGAAGTACCTTTGGCCGATGAAGAACCTTTCGTACTCGACGCATTGCAGCGCTACACCTTGAGCGACAGCCTGCTTGAAGCTGCACTGGCGCAGCCGGATCAACTGGAAAGCGCCTTGCATACTCGTGCCCAGCGCCTGCAAGGCAGCGGCTTGCTGCCCATGGCCGGGTTTGGAGAGTGCCTGCAACACGAATTAATCGAGCCATTACCAGATGTACTACAGCGCTATCAGCAACTGCTGGCTCTTTGGCCTACACCGCTAAACAGCGCGTTGCCTGTCAGTTTTGAGGATCAAGGTCTGACGCTGGAAGGCTGGCTCGGCAATCTGCATCAGCGTAGCGACAAGGGCTTACTGTCTGTTACCACTATTCCTAATAGAATTGGTGCGATCAAAACCCGGAAATGGCACCGCTTGACCCGGCCATGGGTAAACCATCTGGCAGCCTGCGCCTGTGGCCTGCAGATGACGACCGCCCTGGTGGCCAGTGATGACACCTTGCTGCTCGAACCTCTGGACACCAAGCAGGCCCGGGAGATTCTTGGCAACTTGCTCACTGCCTGGAAAGTCGGGATGAGCCACCCGCTGCCTGTCGCGGTAAAAACTGCTTTTGCCTGGCTGGCCCAGATAGATCCGGCCAAGGCCGATGCAGCGGCGCAAAAAGCCTATGAGGGTGATGGCCAAACCAGTGGCGGCGAGCGCCGTGAAAGCGCCGCCCTGGCCCGGCAGTTTCCTGACTATGCGGCCTTGATGGCTGGCGACGAATTCGAAGAGTGGTGCGATGCCCTCTATCGACCCCTTTTTGATGCGCCCTGGCGCTCATTAAACAGCGAGGCATCCCGCTAATGAGCGAGCAAACATTACCGCTGGCCCTGGCATTTCCCCTGCGCGGTAGCCAATTGATCGAGGCCAGTGCAGGCACCGGTAAAACCTTCACGATCTCGGCACTCTACCTGCGCCTGATTTTGGGGCATGGCGGCGTAGAATCGGGTTTTGGCCGTGAGCTATTACCACCGCAAATTCTCGTGGTGACCTTTACTGATGCCGCCACCAAAGAACTGCGCGACCGCATCCGTACCCGCCTGGCAGAAGCCGCACGCTATTTTCGTGGCGAGATCGACGCGCCGGATGCCTTGGTCGAAGAACTGCGTGACCAGTTTGCTCCCGAGCAGTGGGCTGCTTGCGCCGGGCGTCTGGATATCGCCGCCCAGTGGATGGACGAGGCTGCGGTCTCGACCATTCACGGTTGGTGCCAGCGCATGTTGCGCGAGCACGCTTTCGATAGCGGCAGCCTGTTTACCCAGACCCTGGAAACCGATCACAGCGACTTGCTGGGCGAAGTGCTGCGCGATTACTGGCGGCTGTTTTGCTACCCCATGCACGGCGACGCGCTGAACTGGGTGCGTGCCAACTGGAGCGGCCCCGCCGCCTTGATGCCGCGCGTGCGAGCGTTGTTTGGTAGCTCGCGCCAGCCAGCCAATGCTGAACAAACGCCTGCACAAATGATCGAAGCCTGCTTGCTGGAGCGCCGCCAGGCATTGGTGCAGCTTAAAGCCCCCTGGTTGCAATGGGCTCAAGAGCTGCGTGAGATCTGCCTGCAGGGCGTGGCCAGCAAAACGGTCGACGGTCGTAAAATGCAGGCCCGTTATTTTGAACCCTGGTTTGAAAAGCTCAGCGCCTGGGCGGCTGACGAAGATCAGGAACAGCTTGATCTGGGTACCGGCTTCACGCGTCTGACTCCCGACGGTATGGCCGAAGCCTGGAAAGGCGTTGCCCCGCAGCATCCGGGCCTGGATGCCATGCCCGGCCTCAAGGCCGCGCTCGATGCCTTGCCGAGCCCGGACGCCGCCGTGCTGCAGCATGCGGCGCACTGGGTGAGTGTGCGTTTTGAAGAAGAAAAACGCCGCCGTGCCGAAATGGGTTTCGACGATATGCTACTGCGCCTGGACTCGGCATTGCAGGCCGATGGCGGTGATCGCCTGGCGACCCTGATTCGTGAACAGTTCCCCGTGGCGCTGATCGATGAGTTCCAGGACACCGACCCCGTGCAGTACCGTATCTTCGAGACCATCTACCGGATTGAAGACAATTGCCCAGACACCGGGCTGTTTTTGATTGGCGACCCGAAACAGGCTATCTATGCCTTTCGCGGGGCGGATATCTACACCTACTTGCGCGCACGTCAGGCGACTGCAGGGCGCTTGCACACGCTGGATACCAACTTCCGCTCCAGTCACGCCATGGTCAAGGCAGTCAATCATGTCTTTGAGCGGGCCGAGCTGCGCGACAGCGGACGTGGGGCATTTTTGTTCCGCGAGGGTTCAGAAAACCCCGTGCCCTTTGTTTCGGTTAAATCCCAAGGGCGTAAGGAAGTCCTGCAGCTTGATGGCCAGCCTGTCAGCGCCCTGACGCTCTGGCAATTGCCCTCCGAGCAACCGCTGTCGGGTGCTGTGTATCGTCAGTATCTGGCGGCCGCCTGTGCCAGCCAGATTGTCGAGCTGCTTAATGGTGGCCAGCAAGGGCGCTGCGGTTTTATCAAGGACGGCGAAGCACTGCGCGGCGTATTACCTGCCGACATCGCGATTCTCGTGCGTGACGGTAAGGAAGCTCAGGCCGTGCGGAGAGAATTATCGAGCCGTGGTGTGCGAAGTGTTTACCTGTCGGATAAGGATTCGGTGTACGCCGCGCAGGAAGCACATGATGTGCTGGCCTGGCTCAAGGCCTGCGCCGAGCCTGACGTCGAGCGCCCACTGCGTGCCGCATTGGCCTGTATCACCCTGGACTTGCCGCTGGTTGAGCTGGAGCGTCTGAACCAGGACGAACTGGCGTGGGAAAGACGCGTTATGCAGTTCCGCGGTTACCGCGAAACCTGGCGCAAGCAAGGGGTACTCGCCATGTTGCGTCGCCTGCTGCATGACTTTGAACTGCCCCAGGCCCTGATTGCCCGACCTGATGGCGAGCGCGTGCTGACCAATGTCTTGCACTTGTCCGAATTGTTGCAGCAAGCCGCAGCCGAGCTGGACGGTGAGCAGGCGCTGATCCGTCATCTGGCCGAGCACCTGGCCTTGTCCGGCCAGGCGGGTGAAGAACAGATCCTGCGCCTGGAAAGTGACGAGCAACTGGTCAAGGTGGTGACTATCCACAAGTCCAAGGGGCTGGAGTACCCGTTGGTGTTTTTGCCGTTTATCTGCTCAGCAAAACCGGTGGATGGCAGTCGTCTGCCGCTGCACTTCCACGATGCTGCGGGTAACGCCCAGGTCAGTTTGAAACCGACGCCAGAGCTGATTGCCCAGGCCGATGACGAGCGTCTGGCCGAAGACCTGCGCTTGCTGTACGTAGCCCTGACCCGTGCCCGGCATGCGTGTTGGCTGGGGGTTGCCGACCTCAAGCGCGGCAATAGCAATCGCTCGGTCTTGCACCTCTGCGCCCTGGGTTATTTGCTGGGTGGTGGTGCCATGCTGGCCGAGTCGGCGGGCTTGCAGAGCTGGTTGGCCGAGGTGCAGCAAGGTTGCGACGCCTTGCAGTGCGAACCCGTTCCAGCTGCTGACGCGGCGCATTTTTATCCACCGCTCAACCAGGCAACCTTGCTTGAGCCGCTGATCCCGGGCCGCCGCGCCGCTGAAAACTGGTGGATCGCTTCCTATAGCGCACTGCGCATTGGTGACAGCCTCAGCCCGGCCGAAGCACCTGAAAGTGCCTTGGCGCAAAAGCTCTCGGATGATGAGCGCCTCGACCCTGAGGCACCGCGTGAAGTGTTGCTCAGTGGGGGTGATATTCACCGCTTCCCCCGTGGGCCAAATCCCGGGACTTTTCTCCATGGCCTGCTTGAGTGGGCGGGCAGCGAAGGCTTCAAGGCCGACCCCGAAGCGATCAAGGACGCTGTAGCACGGCGCTGCAACCGGCGTGGCTGGCAAGGCTGGATCGAAACCTTGAGTGACTGGCTGCAGCATCTGCAAGATGAACCGCTGCGTCTGAATAATGGTCAGCCCGCTGTGGTCTTGAGTGAGTTGAGCCAGTACCAGATTGAAATGGAATTCTGGTTTGCCAGCCACAAGGTCGATGTTGTGCAGATGGACACACTGGTGCGTCAGCATACCCACGGTGGCGCCGCGCGGGCGGGGGCCGAGCCGAGCCTGCTCAATGGCATGTTCAAGGGCTTTATCGACCTGACCTTTGAGCACCAGGGGCGTTATTACGTGGCGGACTACAAATCCAACTGGCTGGGTACCGATGATTCGGCCTACACCGAGCAGGCGATGACCGCCTCCATTCTGGACAACCGCTACGACCTGCAATATGTCCTGTATTTGTTGGCTTTGCATCGTCAGCTCAAGGCTCGATTGCCCGGCTATGACTACGACCAGCATATGGGCGGCGCACTGTATCTGTTTTTGCGTGGTACCCGCGCCCAGGGACAGGGCGTGTTTTTCACCCGCCCGCCCAGACTATTGATCGAAAGCCTGGACCTGATGTTCCAGGGCAAACCGCTGCCGAAAACAGCTGAACCGGCGTGGGAACAGGGAGTGTTGTTATGAGTCGTTCGTTTGCCGAACTGTTGCCTACGCCATTGACGGCCGAAAGCCTGGCCCTGCTTCAACCGCTGGGCCGGGCCGAGGATTTGCTGTTGTTACTTGAACGCTGGGTCGAGCGCGGCTGGTTGCGCGCTCTGGATAAGGCCTTCGTCGCGTTCCTGCATGAGCGCGATCCGCAGGGCGACCCCCTGGTGTTGCTGGCGGCGGCCCTGACCAGCCATCAACTGGGCCACGGTCATGTGTGCCTGGATTTGTTTGAAACCCTGAAAGAGCCGGACTTTGCACTTTCTTTACCCCCCGAAGGTGATGTGCAAACCGGCGCCATGCTGCTGCCTTCGCAACTGCTTGAGGCCCTGGACGGCGAGGCCTGGTGCAAGGCCCTGCAAACCAGCCCGCTGGTTGAACACGCGGGCCGGTCGTCTGCGGATGCGGCCAGCCGACCCTTGGTATTGAGTGAGCGGCGTCTGTATTTGCGTCGCTATTGGGCCTATGAACGTCGAATCGACGGTGCCTTGCGCCAACGTCTGGCGATGGCTGAAGCGACACCGGCGGATTTGCCTACGCGCCTTGACGGTTTGTTTGGCAGACCTGCACAGGATGCGCCGATTGACTGGCAAAAACTGGCCTGCGCCCTGGCCACGCGGGGAGCTTTCAGCATTGTCACCGGTGGCCCCGGCACCGGTAAGACCACCACCGTGGTGCGTTTGCTGGCGTTGTTGCAAGCACCGGCGGTAGAGGCGGGCACGCCTTTGCGCATTCGCCTGGCGGCACCGACCGGCAAGGCGGCTGCGCGCCTGACAGAGTCGATCAGCCTGCAAGTCAAATCCCTGGAAGTGGACGACAAGGTCCGGCAAAAAATCCCCAGCGACGTGACCACTGTTCATCGCCTGCTCGGCAGCCGCCCCGGTACGCGGCATTTTCGCCATCATGCGGGCAATCGCTTGCCGCTGGACGTGCTGGTGGTTGATGAGGCGTCGATGATCGATCTGGAAATGATGGCCAATTTGCTCGATGCCCTACCTGCTCATGCGCGGCTGGTGCTGCTGGGTGACAAGGACCAGTTGGCATCGGTTGAAGCCGGTGCCGTGCTGGGTGATTTGTGCCGCGACGCCGAAGCGGGCTGGTATACCCCGCAAACCCGTAACTGGCTGGAGCAGGTCAGCGGCGAAAATCTCAGTGCCAGTGGTTTGCAGCAAGACCTGGACAGTACGCACCCGCTGGCGCAGCAGGTAGTGATGCTGCGCCACTCGCGGCGCTTTGGTGAGGGCAGCGGTATTGGCCAGCTGTCGCGTCTGGTCAACCAGCAACTGCCCCGCGAAGCGCGAGCCTTGCTGGCGGCAGGCAGCCATGCCGACCTCTTTGCGTTGCCCCTGAAGGGTGAGCAGGACCGCGCATTTGAACGTCTGGCGCTGGAAGGGCGGGGGGCAGAGGCTAAAGGCTATCGGCACTACCTGGAGGTTTTGCGCGATCAGCGACCAGACACCGAGAGCGGTCTTGAAGACCCGTGTTGGGCGGTATGGGCGGGTAACGTGCTGCAGGCGTTCGAGGCCTTTCAGGTGCTCTGCGCCGTGCGCAAGGGACCGTGGGGCGTGGAGGGCCTGAATGAGCGTATCACCGGCGCCCTGTTTGCCCGCAAGCTGATTGATGGCGACCGGCATTGGTACGAAGGCCGCCCGGTGCTGATGACCCGCAATGATTACGGACTGGGCCTGATGAACGGCGATATTGGCATCGCCCTCACACTTCCCGAGGGTGATGGTCAGGCCCGGCGTCATGTATTGCGGGTGGCTTTCGCGCGTAACGACGGGCAGGGCGGCATCCGTTTTGTACTGCCAAGCCGGCTCAATGATGTCGAGACGGTCTATGCCATGACCGTACATAAATCCCAGGGCTCGGAGTTTTCCCATACGGCGTTGGTGCTGCCCGAAGCGCTCAACCCGGTGTTGACGAAAGAGCTGATCTATACCGGTATCACCCGGGCCAAGCACTGGTTCAGTCTGATAGAGCCGCGAGCGGGAGTTTTTGAGGAGGCCGTACAGCGCAAGGTCAAGCGCCTGAGCGGGTTGATGCTGGGGCTGGGATAGCCGAAGTCTTGATCCTGATCGGGGTACTTTTTTGTGGGAGCTGGCAAACTTGGGTGATGCCATCGCGAGCAAGCCCGCTCCCACAAGAAATGGCGCGTCCAATGTGACCTGTATCACAGTTAATACGGTTGTCGTGCTATCGTTACGACACTATTCCCATAAAGATCTCAGAGAAATCCCGCATGGATGTGGCTGTCTCATCGACAGAACAGCACTTTGGATGGCGGCTACGGCTGATTTCCTTTTGCCTGTTACTGCTGAGCACTCCTTGTCTGGTTCAGGCTCAAACGCCCATCAACCTGGCGGATCAGCGCGCCAAGGCCGTGACCCAGGTTGTGCTGGGCATCCTCAGTTATGCGCGCTGGCCCACAGAGCCGGCACAACTGCAGTTGTGCGTGATCGGCCCCACCGAATACACCGATGACCTGCTTAAGGGCGCGACCCAGTCTACTGGCCGACCGGTGCAGGTGCGTCGCGTGCTGGCGAGTGACCCCGGCATCGCCAGCAGTTGCAACGCGGTATACCTGGGCAAGCTGAGCGCCGACGAGCGCAGTCGCCTGTTTAGCAGCCTCAACACCAAGGCGGTGCTGAGCATCAGCGAAGACGGTGACCAATGCACCGTGGGCAGCCTGTTTTGCCTGCATGTGCGTGATGAGCAAGTGTCGTTCGAGGTCAACCTCGACTCCGTCGCCCGCAGCGGTGTACGTATTCACCCCAGTGTGTTGCAACTGTCACGCCGTCGGGCGGCGCAGCCATGAGCGGGTTGAATGCGCCGCAACGACGTCGCCGGCTGCGTTCGGTGTTGCGCCGTGGGCATCTTGGCGTGGCACTGGTTGCGGTGACACTGGCCAGCGCCTCCATGACCCTGCTGGGCGTGCTGGCGCTCAAGGTCTATGCCGATCACAACCTGCACCTGATTGCCCGCTCCATCAACTACACCGTGGAAGCGGCCGTGGTGTTTGACGACCCCGGGGCAGCAACCGAGGCCCTGGCCTTGATTGCTTCCACCGAAGCGGTCGCCGAGGCTCAGGTGTATACCGCCGAGGGTGAACTGCTCGCGCAATGGCAGCGTCCGCAAACCGATCTGCTGTCCAGGGTCGAGATGCTGTTGGCCGATGGCTTGCTGCAGCAGCCGATCAGCATGCCGATTTTGCATCAGGGCCAGGAGGTTGGCCGGGTCGTTCTGCGCGGGCATGGCGCCAATATGCTGCGTTTTTTGCTTAGCGGCTTGCTTGGCGTGCTGGTGTGTACCGCGCTCAGTGCCTGGAGTGCGCTGTACCTGTCGCGCCGGCTGCTGGATGGCATTACCGGGCCTCTGCAGCAGCTGGCGCAAGTGGCCCACGCTGCCCGTCGTGAACGTGCGTTCGATCGTCGCGTACCGCCCGCGCATATTGCCGAGCTCGACAGTCTGGGCAACGACTTCAATGCCTTGCTCGACGAGCTGGAGTCATGGCAAAGCCATCTGCAAAACGAAAATGAGGCCCTGGCCCATCAGGCCAGCCACGATTCGCTCACCAACCTGCCTAACCGCGCCTACTTTGAAGCCCGGTTGACGCGCACTCTGCGCTCGCTCAATAAAACGCGGGATAAGGCTGCGGTGCTGTTTCTCGACAGTGACCGCTTCAAGGGCATCAATGATGCCTACGGCCATGCCGCCGGTGATGCGGTGCTGGTAGCGGTAGCAACGCGCATTCGTGCGCAACTGCGTGAAGACGACGTAGTGGCGCGCCTGGGCGGTGACGAATTTGCGATCTTGCTGACTCCGCTGCACAAAATAGAAGATGCCCAGCGCATTGCCGAGAAGATCATTGCCAGCATGCTTGAGGCCATCGAACTGCCGGGGCAGGTGAGCGTCGTGACATCGCTGAGTATCGGCATTGCCGTCTACCCCGAACATGGTGCAAGCGCCCAGGAACTGCTCTGTGCAGCGGACTCGGCGATGTACCAGGCCAAGCGCCTCGCCCGAGGCGGGCAACATGTAGCGGAGTCGGAGCACCCCGCAAACACCGTAAATATCAGGAGCTAACTCAAAAATGCGTGCATTGACCCAGCGTTATCTGCAGTTTTTCAGCGTTGCCTTGTTGTTGGCCACGTTGTCGTTGACCGGTTGCCAGACTCCCCCGCCAAAGGGTCTGACCCCGGCGCAGATTGCGGTCCTCAAGGAACAGGGCTTTGAGTTGACCGAGGAGGGCTGGGCATTTGGTCTTTCGGGCAAAGTGCTGTTTGGCAGCGACCTTGAAGTGCTTAACCCACAGAGCCAGGAAATCGTTGAGCGTATCGGCACGGCCTTGCTGGGTGCCGATATCCAGCGGGTGCGGGTGGATGGTCACACCGACTCTTCGGGCAAGGAGTCCTACAACGAGCAACTGTCGGTACGCCGCGCCAACAGCGTGGTCAAGGCCCTGACCAAAGTTGGCATGCGCCCTGAGAATATCCAGGTCCGTGGGTTGGGTAGTCGCGAGCCGGTAGCCAGCAACAACACCCGGGCCGGGCGTACGGAAAACCGCCGTGTGTCGATTGTGGTGATTGCCGATTGATAAGCCGGGTCCGTAGCAGCTGCCGAAGGAACGAGGCTGCGTTCGGCAGCTGCTACGGGGCGGTGTGGTCAGTCCGCAAATCTCATTCCGCGCGTTTCGCCCAGCAACAGCGGCGCATTCAGTTCCGTCACTTCGCGGATGTAATCCCATAGCAGGGTGATGCGTTTCAACTTCCTCAGATCTTCGCGGCAGTACATCCAGAACTGTCGCGTCAGGGTGACCTCGCCCGGCAATACCGGCAGCAAACGCGGGTCCTGGGCGGCCAGAAAGCACGGCAAAATCGCCAGCGAGCGGCCCTGCTGCGCTGCCACGAATTGCGCAATCACGCTGGTGCTGCGCAGGTTGGCGCTGGCGCCGGGCAGCACGTTGGCCAGGTACAGCAGCTCCGAACTGAACGCCAGATCGTCCACATAGCTAATAAAAGTGTGCTCGGCCAAATCCGCCGCCCGGTTGATAGGCGGGTGCTGGTCCAGATACTCCTGGGTGGCATACAGCTGCAAGCGGTAGTCGCATAGCTTGCAGCACACATAGGGCCCGTGTTCCGGACGCTCCAGCGCGATCACGATATCCGCCTCGCGCTTGGACAAGCTGATGAAGTGCGGCAGGGGCAGGATATCCACTGAAATGGCCGGGTAGGCGTCGACAAAATGGCTGAGCTGAGGGGTGATAAAAAAGCTCCCGAACCCCTCCGTGCAACCCATGCGCACATGCCCGGACAACGCCACCCCCGAACCCGACACCTGCTCGCAGGCCATATGCAGGGTACTTTCGATGGCCTCGGCATAGCCCAGCAAGCGCTGGCCCTCGTTGGTCAGGGTGAAGCCGTTGGTGCGTGATTTTTCAAACAGCAGTGTGCCGAGGGCAGCCTCCAGCGAACTGATGCGTCGCGATACGGTGGTGTAGTCCACCGCCAGCCGTTTGGCCGCAGTGCTGGCTTTACGGGTACGGGCCACCTCGAGAAAAAACTTCAGGTCGTCCCAGTTCAATGCGCTTAACGATGTGATGTTTTTTTGCATGTTTGATCGGCTTTTATGTGCGTTCTTATTAGAAGAACGCACACCTATACTCCAAAAACAGTCCTGCGACCAATCTGGACAGCCCTACTTAAAATAATAATGCCGGAGACTTCCATGAACGTTTCTACCACCCCGTACCAAAACGCCCGCCTGCTGATCGATGGCGAATGGGTCGAGTCGCAGACCACCGAGTGGCACGACATCATCAACCCCGCCACTCAGCAAGTGCTGGCCAAAGTACCGTTTGCCACTGCCGCTGAAGTCAACGCCGCCATCGCTGCCGCCCAGCGCGCTTTCCAGACCTGGAAGCTGACGCCCATTGGCGCGCGCATGCGCATCATGCTCAAGCTGCAGGCGCTGATTCGCGAGCACTCCAAGCGCATCGCCACTGTGCTCAGTGCCGAACAGGGTAAAACCATTGCCGACGCCGAGGGCGATATTTTCCGCGGCCTGGAAGTGGTCGAGCATGCTTGCTCCATCGGCACCTTGCAGATGGGTGAATTCGCTGAAAACGTTGCGGGCGGGGTGGATACCTACACCTTGCGCCAACCTATCGGGGTCTGCGCCGGGATCACACCGTTCAATTTCCCTGCCATGATTCCGCTATGGATGTTCCCGATGGCCATCGCCTGCGGTAACACCTTCGTTCTCAAACCGTCCGAACAAGACCCGCTCTCGACCTTGATGCTGGTCGAGCTGGCGCTGGAAGCCGGGGTCCCGCCAGGCGTGCTCAACGTCGTGCATGGCGGCAAGGATGTGGTGGATGCGCTGTGCACCCACACCGATATCAAAGCGGTTTCGTTCGTTGGCTCAACCGCCGTCGGTACCCACGTTTATGACCTGGCGGGCCGTCACGGCAAGCGCGTGCAATCGATGATGGGCGCGAAAAACCACGCCGTGGTGTTGGCCGATGCCAACCGCGAGCAAACCCTCAACGCGCTGGTCGGTGCCGGTTTTGGCGCAGCCGGCCAACGCTGTATGGCTACCTCGGTGGTGGTACTGGTGGGGGCGGCGAAAAAATGGCTGCCGGATCTCAAGGCGCTGGCGCAAAAACTCAAGGTCAACGCCGGCAGCGAGGCGGGTACGGATGTAGGTCCGGTGATCTCCAGGCGTGCTAAAGAGCGGGTACTGGGGTTGATCGAAAGCGGCATCAAAGAAGGCGCAGTGCTGGAACTGGATGGCCGCAACATCAAGGTCCCGGGTTTCGAACAAGGCAACTTTATCGGGCCGACCCTGTTTTCCGGGGTCACCACCGATATGCAAATCTATACCCAGGAAATTTTCGGCCCGGTGCTGGTGGTGATTGAGGTCGATACCCTCGACCAGGCCATTGCACTGGTCAACGCCAACCCGTTTGGCAACGGCACCGGCCTGTTTACCCAAAGCGGCGCTGCAGCGCGCAAGTTCCAGACTGAAATCGATGTGGGCCAGGTCGGTATCAATATCCCGATCCCGGTGCCGGTGCCGTTCTTCAGCTTCACGGGTTCCCGTGGCTCGAAACTCGGTGATCTTGGCCCGTACGGCAAGCAAGTGGTGCAGTTCTATACTCAAACCAAGACCGTCACCAGTCGCTGGTTCGACGATGACAGCGTGAATGATGGCGTCAACACAACCATCAATCTTCGTTGAGGGCACACAGCATGAATATCGCATTTATCGGCCTGGGCAACATGGGCGCACCAATGGCGCGCAACCTGCTCAAGGCCGGGCATTCGCTGAACCTGTTTGATCTGAACCAAAGCATTCTCGCCGAGCTGGCCGCCCTGGGTGGCCATATCAGCACCTCGCCTCGGGAGGCCGCCCAAGGCACCGAACTGGTGATCACCATGCTCCCGGCTGCTGCCCATGTGCGCAGCGTGTGGCTGGGTGAGGACGGCGTGCTGGCTGGCATCGGCGCAGGTGTACCCGCCGTGGATTGCAGCACCATCGACCCGCAGACCGCCCGCGATGTCGCCGCTGCAGCCGCCAAACAGGGCGTGCAGATGGCCGATGCGCCGGTGTCCGGCGGCACCGGTGGCGCGCAGGCGGGCACCCTGACCTTTATGGTCGGCGCTCCCCAGGCGCTGTTCGACACCCTGCACCCTGTACTCGAACAAATGGGCCGCAACATCGTCCATTGCGGGGATGTGGGCACCGGCCAAGTGGCTAAAATCTGCAACAACCTGCTGCTCGGGATCTCCATGGTCGGCGTCAGCGAGGCCATGGCCCTGGGGGCTGCACTGGGTATCGACAGCGAAGTACTGGCCGGGGTGATCAACAGCTCCACCGGGCGCTGCTGGAGCTCGGAGGTGTACAACCCGTGGCCGGGCATCGTTGAAACCGCCCCTGCGTCACGCGGCTATACCGGTGGATTTGGTGCCGAGCTGATGCTCAAGGATCTGGGGCTGGCCACCGAGGCAGCACGTCAGGCCCACCAGCCTGTGGTGATGGGTGCCGTGGCGCAACAGCTGTATCAGGCCATGAGCCTGCGCGGCGAAGGCGGCAAGGATTTCTCGGCCATCATCAACAGCTATCGCAAACCTCAGTAACTGGTCGCTTTACCGGGAGCCCGCGTCGGGCGGGCTCCCGGGTTTTTTACGTGGTTTCACTCAGGCAAAAACGAAATACTTGCGCACGGTTTCAACCACTTCCCATGTGCCTTTCATGCCCGGCTCGACCACAAAGATATCCCCGGCCCGCAGATGGATCGGTTCTTTGCCCTCTGGGGTGATGATGCAATAGCCCTCACGGAAATCGCAGTATTCCCACTTCACATATTCCACATACCACTTGCCGGGCGTGCAAATCCACGTGCCCATGATCTTGCTGCCGTCTTCGCTGGTGTAGGCGTTGAGGTTGACGGTATGGGGGTCGCCCTCGAGTTTTTCCCATTTGCAGGCATCGAGCACGGGCAGGGGGTGGGTGTCACGAAGCACGGTGATTGGCGCAGACATAAAACCTCCGGTGATGGGTTATCGAACCTCACCCTAACCGCAGCGATACTCTGACAGATGCCTGGTTCCGACCCCCAGATGCGCAAAAGCCCCGGCACTGTTTTCAGTGCCGGGGCTTTTTTGTAACAGCCAAATGCTTAGTGCGAGTTGGCCAGAGCCTTACCGGTGCGCAGGCGCAGCACATAGAAGCCGTAGATGATCAGCAGCCACACCGGAATCGCATACACCGACGCACGAACGTCGGGGATCATCCAGATAACCGAGACGATCACCGCCATAAACACCAGGCACAGGATATTGCTGAGCGGGAACCAGAATGCCTTGAACGAAGGCGTCACGCCCTGAACGGCCATGGCCTTGCGGAACTTGATATGGGTGAGGCTGATCAGTGCCCAGTTGATCATCAGCGAGGCAACCACCAGGGCAAACAGCAGCTCCAGTGCCTTGTGCGGGGCCACATAGTTGACCACCACGCACAACAGCGTCACCAGTGCCGACACGCCCAGTGCACGCAACGGCACGCCATTTTTGGTCAGCTTCATCAGGGCTTTGGGGGCATCACCCTGCTCGGCCAGGCCAAACAGCATGCGGCTGTTGCAGTACACGCCGCTGTTATAGACCGACAGCGCGGCAGTCAGTACCACAAAGTTGAGGATTTGCGCGGCGGTATCACTGCCGATCAAGGCAAAGATCTGCACAAACGGGCTGCTGCCGTAGGCATCGCCGCCGGCGCCCAGGGTTACCAGCAACTGGTCCCACGGGTACAGTGCCAGCAGCACGGTCAGGGCGCCCACGTAGAAAATAAGGATCCGGTACACCACCTGGTTGATGGCCTTGGGGATCACCTTTTTCGGCTCGCTGGCTTCCGCCGCGGTGATACCCACCAGCTCCAGGCCACCGAAGGAAAACATGATAAAGGCCATGGCCATCAGTAGCCCCATGCCGCCATTGGGGAAGAACCCGCCGTGGCTCCACAGGTTGCTGATCGACGCCTGAGGGCCGCCGGTGCCGCTGAACAGCAGGTAGCAACCCAGGACGATCATGCCGACAATCGCCACCACCTTGATAATGGCAAACCAGAATTCCATTTCGCCGAACACTTTCACGTTCAGGGTATTGATCAGGTTGACCAGTACAAAGAACACCACGGCGCTGACCCAGGTTGGCACCTCGGGCCACCAGAACTGGATGTACTTGCCCACGGCCGTCAGCTCGGCCATGCCCACCAGCACATACAGTACCCAATAGTTCCAGCCCGACAGAAACCCCGCATAACCGCCCCAGTACTTGTGGGCAAAGTGGCTGAAGGAACCGGCCACTGGCTCTTCGACGATCATTTCGCCGAGTTGGCGCATGATCAGGAACGCTATAAAGCCGGCGATCGCATAGCCCAGGATCATCGACGGCCCGGCCGACTTGAGTACGCCCGCCGACCCCAGAAACAGGCCCGTACCGATAGCGCCGCCCAGGGCAATCAGCTGGATATGGCGGTTTTTCAAACCGCGTTTGAGTGTGACCGGGGGGGAATTAGCGTCAGCCATCGGGTGCCCTGTGAGTTGTTATTCTCAAAACTGGATAAAAGTACCCGTGGGCAAAGGCGCCCCGGGTGTCGCAAGCCCCGGATATTACTCTGGGTAAAAACCAAGGCATACAGGCTGGCAGTAAACGGCGACTATTCTTACAAGCTCAAAGCTTCCAGCAATGCCATGGCATAGGTGGGCAATTGCGCAAACGAGCGGGCGCACAGCAGCAATTTACGATCAGCCCATGGCTCGCTCAAGTTCACCACTTCAAAGGTGCGCGGGGCCTGCCAGCGCTCGATGGTGGCCCTGGGCACAATCCCCAGCCCGGCGCCGCGAGCGACCATGCGCAATACCCCGTCAAAGCCTTCGGCACGGATACGCACCTGCATGCGACACCCCATATGCAGTGCCTGTTCTTCCAGGTACACCGCCAGCGCGCTGCTGGCCGACAACCCGACATAGTCATGGCTTAGGGTGTCGCTGAACGAGAGGCCGGGCCTGTGGGCCAGCGGGTGGTCGAGGGGCATGACCAGTACCAGCGGGTCATCGCGAAAGGGCCGGGTTTGCAGGTCACGGGTGTCTACCGCGTTGGAGATCACACCGATATCGGCGGCGTCCAGGCGCAGGGCATGGGTGATGCGCAGGCTGGTGAGTTCTTGCTGGTCGACGCTTATGGCAGGGTGCTGGCGTACAAAGTCGGCGAGTAGCTCGGGCAGGTATTCGGTGAGGGCGGCGGTGTTGCACAGCAGGCGGATACGGCCTTTGAAGCCCTGGGCGTATTCGCTCAGGTCGTGGTTCATGCGCTCCACCTGCTGCAACAGTAACCGGGCATGTTGGGCCAGCGCTTGCCCGGCAGGGGTAGGGCTGATGCCACGACGGCTGCGCTGCAAAAACGCCACGCCCAGGGACGCTTCCATCGCCCGGATCCGCGCACTGGCGGCAGGCAGCGATAGATGGCTGAGGCTGGCGCCGGCGGTGATATTGCCTGCCTGCAGCACATTCAAATACAGACGCAGGTCAACCAGGTCGAAGTGCATGAAAGGTCCTTGAAGATCCTGTAAAGATTCTAAATAGCGCCGCAAACCGCTGTTGTAGCAGCCTTCGGCAGTTGCTACGGGCGAGGGGTTCTGCCTATTGTCAGGAAAGAGGCTGACTCTGTGCATGGCGCATTTTCAGGCGCTGGCCCATGCCCCAGCATAGGCCCATGAAAACACTTGTCGAGTTTTACCAACACCTGGGATGGGCCTTGTCACTGCTGGTGATAGTGACCTTTTTGCTGGCCGGTACGGTCAAGGGCGTCATCGGCCTGGGCCTGCCGACTGTCGCCATGGGTATCCTCGGGCTGGCTATTGCTCCGGCGCAGGCTGCGGCTCTGCTGATTATCCCGTCCATCGTGACCAACGCCTGGCAACTGGCCGCCGGCGGCCAGTTGCGGGGGTTGCTCAAACGTCTGTGGCCCATGCAG
The DNA here is from genome assembly GCF_005930585.1 of Pseudomonas sp. FSL W7-0098. NCBI lineage: Bacteria > Pseudomonadati > Pseudomonadota > Gammaproteobacteria > Pseudomonadales > Pseudomonadaceae > Pseudomonas > Pseudomonas sp. FSL W7-0098. The sequence continues at coordinate 179,096 of NZ_RXHW01000011.1, read as the reverse complement.
CTGGGGATTTTTATCGGCACCGCGTCAGGCATGCTGTGGCTCAGTATCGATGGCGGTAGCTGGGTGGTACGAGCGCTGGGCGCGGCCCTGTTGCTTTATGCCCTCAGCGGGTTGTTCCTGCCCACCCTGCGCATCGCCCCGCAGCGCGAACCCTGGCTGGGCCCGGTGTGCGGGCTGATCACCGGGGTCATCACCTCGGCTACCGGGGTGTTTGTGATCCCTGCCGTGCCCTATCTGCAAGCCCTGGGCCTGAGCAAAAACCAGTTGGTGCAGGCCTTGGGTTTGTCCTTCAGCGTCTCCACATTGGCCCTTGCCGCCGGGCTGTACTGGCGTGGCAACCTGGCTGGCGCTGAGCTCAATGCCTCATTGCTGGCGCTTTTGCCCGCCATGCTCGGCATGTGGCTGGGGCAATGGTTGCGCCAGCGCATCAGCGCCTTGCTGTTTAAACGGGTGTTTTTTATCGGCATGGCGCTGCTGGGTACTCACTTGCTAATCAACAATTAACAATGGATTCGTGCTGTAGCGGCAAAGGTGATTTGACCCATCACGGGTTTTTCTCATGCGAGGGCAACGATATTCTGCCGACATGTTTTTGAACCCCCCTGTCGCTCAACAGCGCTGAGGGTTTAACCCCCTGGAGGCTGATGATGAAAAAAATACTCTTGTTTAACGGTGCGAAAAAATTCGCCCACTCCGATGGTCGCTACAACCTGACCATGCACGACACTGCGCTGGCGTTTTTTGATCGTCAGGGTTTTGAAGTCAAAGTGACCCATATCGACGAAGGCTACGATATCGCCGAAGAAGTGGAAAAATTTCTTTGGGCTGACGTAATCATCTACCAAATGCCCGGCTGGTGGATGGGCGCGCCGTGGATCGTTAAAAAGTACATGGATGAAGTGTTCACCGAGGGTCACGGTAAACTTTACGCCAGTGACGGCCGCACCCGTTCCGACGCTTCGCAGCGCTACGGCAGCGGCGGCCTGATTCAGGGCAAGCAGTACATGCTGTCGCTGACCTGGAACGCACCGCAGCAGGCGTTCGATGACCCGGCCGACTTCTTTGAAGGCAAGGGCGTGGACGCGGTGTACTTCCCGTTCCACAAGGCTAATGAATTTTTGGGCATGACCGGCCTGCCGACTTTCCTGTGTGTTGACGTGATGAAGCGTCCGCAGCCAGACGTTGACGCGGCCCGTTACGAGCAGCACCTGGCCGAGGTGTTTGGCCTGAAGGCGTAAGCGACGCCGGGGTGGGAGCGGGCTTGCTCGCGATGCAGGCAACTCGGTTGTTATGACGAACCGCGGTGATACCATCGCGAGCAAGCCCGCTCCCACACGTAGATAAGGTCGACCGCGTGAAAGCCAGATCCGATGAGCTGCAAATCTTTGTTTCGGTCATCGAGTGCGGCTCGATATCTGCCGCCGCCGAGCAGGCCGGGCAAACGCCTTCGGCCGTGAGCCGTACGCTGTCACGGCTGGAGGCCAAGCTTGAAACCACGCTGATCAACCGCACCACGCGGCGCATGGACCTGACCGAGGAGGGCAAGTTCTTTTTCGAACGGGCCAAGTTGATCCTTGAGCAAATGGACGAGCTGGAAGAGCGCCTGATCTCGCACCAGCGTACCCCCTCCGGGCGCTTGCGCATCAATGCCGCCGCGCCGTTTGTGCTACATGCCATCGTGCCGTATATCCCTGAATTCCGTGCCCTGTACCCCGAGATCCAGCTGGAACTCAACAGCAACGATCTGATTATCGACCTGCTGGAACAAAGCACCGATATTGCCATTCGTATCGGCACCCTGGCCGACTCCACCCTGCATGCCCGCTCCCTGGGGTGCAGCCCGCTGAATATTCTCGCCAGCCCGGACTACATTGCCGCCCACGGCATGCCCACAAATGTTGCGGATTTGGCCCACCATACCCTGATAGGTTTTACCCAGAACGATGGCCTCAACCAGTGGCCGCTGCGTTATGCCCAGGGCGACCGCTGGCCCATTCAGCCTGCCATCAGTGCCTCAAGCGGTGAAACCGTACGTCATCTGGCGTTGCAAGGTCAGGGCATCGCCTGCCTGTCGCACTTTATGACCCACGAAGATATCAGCGCCGGGCGCCTGCAGGTGGTGCTGGGCGAGTTCAACAGCGGCTATCGCCAGCCGATCCATGCCGTGTATTACCGCAACTCGCAGCTGGCGCTGCGCATTCAGTGCTTTCTGGACTTTATCCAGGCCAAGCTGGCCAGCTACGCGATCTGCGACAAGCCCACAGGGCTTGAGTGAGGTTCCTACATATAAAGCAACGTCTGCACCTACTGCGTCGCTTTATATCCCGGCGTACCGATGCAGGAGGCGCTCAAACATGCCTCGCTGTTGCTCAAGGGCGCAGAACTGACCGCCGACGACATCCGTTCCCACCTCAGCGGTTTTGAGGCCGAACAGTTGTGGTGCGTCATTCACGGCGTCGAGCTGGCCCGTGGTCTGGTGGATGCACTGATCACCGAAACGCGCACATAACGCCTTCGGCAGCTGCTACCAGTTCTGTTTTGGTGCAGAACCGCGCTGCCCTCAAGGGTGTGTGTCATTGCGCACTTTTACGTTTGTTGTTTGAAAATATCGCCGAATTCAGACAAGGTTCGGCCACAGTTGATAACAATAAAAGGATGTATCGAATGCGCATTGTGTGGTTCAAAACCCTGGCCCTGACGGCTGCCATCGCGGCCAGCTCTTCGGCGTATGCCGTCACCCTGGACGGCGGCGCAGTCGCCGCACCCGATCAATACGGCGCCGAAGTGGCCGCACAAATTCTCAAAAAAGGCGGCAACGCCGTCGACGCCGCAGTCGCCACCGCCTTTACCCTGGCCGTGACCTATCCCGAAGCCGGCAATATCGGCGGTGGCGGGTTTATGACGATGTACATCGATGGCAAACCCTATTTCCTCGACTATCGCGAAACCGCCCCCAAAGCCGCCAGCCGCGATATGTACCTGGACGACAAAGGCGACATCATCGAGAACTTGAGCCTGGTCGGTTCCCGCGCTGCCGGCGTGCCGGGCACGGTGATGGGGCTGTGGGAAGCGCATCAACGCTTTGGCAAATTGCCGTGGGCCGAATTGCTGACCCCGGCCGTGGGGTATGCGAAAAACGGCTTTAAAGTGGCCGATCAGCAATTTCAGTACCGCGAAGATGCACTGGCGCTGTTCAAGGGCACTACCAATTTCGCGGACTACTTTGGCAGCATGAAGCCCGGGCAAACGTTCAAACAGCCAGAGCTGGCCGTGACCCTGGAGCGCATTGCCGACCAGGGCGCCAAGGAGTTCTACCGCGGCAAGACCGCCGACCTGCTGGTCGCGCAAATGCAGCAGGACAAGGGCTTGATCACCAAGCAAGACCTCAACGACTACAAGGTCAGCTGGCGTGAGCCGATGCGCGTGGATTTTCGTGGCAACACCCTGTACACCGCGCCGCTGCCAAGCTCGGGCGGTATTGCCCTGGCGCAGTTGATCGGTATCAAGGAGGACCGCGCAGCGGACTTCAAAGGTGTGGAGCTGAACTCTGCGCCCTATATCCACCTGCTGGCCGAAATCGAAAAACGTGTGTTCGCCGACCGTGCCGACTACCTCGGCGACCCGGCTTTCGGGAAGATGCCTGTGGCCGAGCTGACCGATCCGGCCTATATCGCCAAGCGTGCGAAAGAGGTTAACCCGAAAGCGATTTCACCGACCGCCAATGTCAAACCGGGCCTGGAACCGCATCAGACCACGCACTTCTCCATCGTCGACAAACAGGGTAATGCGGTCAGCAATACCTACACCCTGAACTGGGATTACGGCAGTGGTGTTGTGGTTAAGGGCGCGGGCTTTTTGCTGAACGATGAAATGGATGACTTCAGCTCCAAGCCCGGGGTGGCCAATGCTTTTGGTGTGGTGGGCGGCAATGCCAACGCTATCGAGCCGGGCAAGCGCATGTTGTCTTCCATGAGTCCAAGTCTGGTAACCCGCGATGGCCAGGTTACGCTGGTGCTGGGCACGCCGGGTGGCTCGCGGATTTTTACCTCGATTTTCCAGGTGCTCAACAACATCTACGACTACGACTTGCCACTGGAGAAAGCCGTAGCTGCACAGCGTGTGCATCACCAGTTGCTGCCTAAAGACACGATCTACTTCGACACCTATGCGCCACTTACCGGCAAGGTGGCTCAGGAGCTGAAAGCGATGGGCTACACCCTGGAGGATCAGGGCTGGAACATGGGGGATATTCAGGCCATCCGGGTTAAAGGCACCGAGCTTGAAACCGCCTCCGACCCGCGTGGCCGTGGTGTGGGGATGGTGGTGAAGTAAGCCCGCAACGCACATAGACGCATCACTCTTGTGGGAGCGGGCTTGCTCGCGATGCAGACACCTCGGCCATTCTGGTTCACCGAGTTGTTGCCATCGCGAGCAAGCCCGCTCCCACAATTGCTTTTTAGCCCCTGCAATTTGTTACCATCTGTTGCCTGTAACTCCCTCAGTTTTTCCCGTCCCGAATTTTAGGTAAACCATGAAACTCTCACGTCTGCGCGCTGATGTCCTGGCCGGACTCACGACGTCCTTCGCGCTGTTGCCCGAGTGCATTGCGTTCGCGTTGGTCGCCCATCTCAACCCTTTGATGGGGCTCTATGGCGCGTTCATCATTTGCACCCTAACCGCGCTGTTTGGCGGCCGGCCGGGCATGGTGTCCGGTGCTGCCGGGTCGATGGCGGTGGTGATCGTTGCCCTGGTGGTGCAACACGGTGTGCAGTATCTGTTGGCTACGGTGCTGCTGAGCGGGTTGATCATGCTGGCGTTCGGCTTGTTCAAACTCGGCAAGCTGGTACGCATGGTGCCGCACCCGGTGATGCTGGGCTTCGTCAACGGCCTGGCAATCGTGATTGCCATGGCGCAACTGGATCACTTCAAGGATGGCGACACCTGGCTCAGCGGTATGGCGTTGTACATGATGATCGGGCTGGTGGCCGTGACCATGGCCGTCGTCTATCTGTTGCCTCGTCTGACCCGCGCCGCGCCACCTGCGCTGGTGGCCATTTTGGGCGTAGGGCTGGCGGTGTACTTGCTGGGTTTGCCAACCCGCACCCTGGGTGACATGGCGCATATCGCCGGTGGTTTGCCCAGCTTCAGCCTGCCGCAGATTCCCTGGACCCTTGAGACCCTGGGCATCATTGCGCCCTATGCGATCGTGATGGCAGTGGTGGGTTTGCTGGAAACCCTGCTGACCCTCAACCTCACCGACGAAATCACCGAAAGCCGTGGCTACCCGGACCGCGAGTGCGTGGCGCTGGGGGCGGCGAATATGGTGTCGGGGGCATTCGGCGGCATGGGCGGGTGCGCGATGATCGGCCAGACCGTGGTTAACCTCAGCTCCGGCGGGCGCGGGCGATTGTCCGGCGTGACCGCCGGTGTGATGATTTTGCTGTTTGTGTTGTTCCTGTCGCCATTTATTGAACGCATTCCGCTGGCGGCGCTGGTGGGGGTGATGTTTGTGGTGTCGCAGCAGACCTTTGCCTGGGCCTCTTTGCGAGTACTGAACAAAGTGCCGCTCAACGATGTGCTGGTGATTGTCGCGGTGACCGTGATTACCGTGTTTACCGATCTGGCGGTAGCGGTGATGTGCGGGGTGGTTATTGCTGCGCTCAATTTTGCCTGGCAGCAGGGGCGCCAGATGTATGCCGACGCGGATCTGCAGAGCGATGGCAGCAAGCTTTACCGTGTGCACGGCACGCTGTTTTTTGCCTCGACTACGACGTTTCTCAAACAGTTCGATCCGGGTAATGACCCGGCGCAGGTGACGCTCGATTGTCGCCATTTGAACCTGGTCGATTACTCGGCCATTGCGGCACTGGACACCCTGCGCGAGCGTTATCGCAAAGCGGGCAAGCATCTGCTGGTGCTGCACCTGTCCGAGCGCAGCAAGAAGCTGCTTAAGCGTGCACGGGTGGGGCACGACTGAATCGGCTATCGCCCCCGTTAACGCGGGGGTTGCCGAAGGCTGCGATTTTTACAGTGATGCGGTGCTGTCGGGGTTTTTAAAAAGTCGCATGTGGAACATGCGACTTTTATTGTTTATGACCGATTAAAACTTGCGAATCATCTCTTTCGCTGTGCAGCGGGGATCGGTGCCGGTTTTATCAAATATAAAGTTGACTTCTACTGCTCCTAGACGTGATTCGTTAACGCTGGCTTTCACGAATACAGGGCGACGCACTCCATCCTGCTGAAGGTTGTCATTCGAGTAGCTCCAAGGAGACCAGGCATTCTTTGTGGCGCCCCACACCCGAAGATTTAAATTGGCACTGGTACGCGATTGTGACTCTCTAGGTGCTTTGATTGTATACCCGGTGGTGGTAGCGAAGAGCAAGTCTCCGTTTCTGACGGCCGTTACATAAGCGGTACCTGTAAAGCCATTCGCCGAGCAACTCAGGGTGTAGTCTTTGCGAGATTCAGCCAGCAGTGGAGAAGCGGTCAGTACACTGGCGATAGCAAGACCTGCCAGGAGCGCACGTTTATTTTTGATTAGCATAGTCCAGGGGCCTGTTTTTAATGAGGTCCAGAGATCTTAAGTGCTGTAATCAGCGACGGCGATGGGCGGGATTACATTTAGATGTGGGGGCAGTCGTTATAAGTTGTAGTAAGGAGTAGTTAGTGGCTTCGGTATAGGTGATGCCATTAAGCCTTGATGTTGTGGGCTTATAGTTATAACGCTGCGAGGTTGCAAACGTCATTTCCGGCTATGTTGGGGCGCCACGTTTAAATCGTCATTTATCCGGATTTAATCTTAAGGAGTTGAAGAGGGTTCAACTTCTGCAACAGAAGTTGAACCCTGAGTTGTTACACTTTGAAATGGCTCACCATTTCTTGCAGCTGGTTACCCAGGCGCGCCAATTCAACGCTGGACTTGGCCGTCTCGTCACTCGCCGCTGCGGTTTGCTCGGAAACGTCGCGCACGTTTACGATGCTGCGGCTGATCTCTTCGGCCACCGCGCTCTGTTGCTCGGCGGCAGCAGCAATTTGCTGGTTCATCGACTGAATATTCGACACCGTGCGGGTGATGCCCTGCAGCGAGGTCCCCGCGTGACGGGTCAGGGTCACGCTGCTGTCGGTCAGGGTGCGGCTGTTGTGCATCACGCTGGCCACGTGCTGGGTGCCGCTTTGCAGGGCCGCGACCAGGGTTTGAATCTCTTCGGTGGATTTTTGCGTACGCTGGGCCAGGCCACGCACTTCATCGGCCACTACGGCAAAACCGCGCCCGGCGTCACCGGCACGGGCTGCTTCGATTGCGGCGTTGAGGGCCAGCAGGTTGGTCTGCTCGGCCACGGCCTTGATCACGTCCATCACGCTGCCGATCTTGTCGCTTTCCTGTTGCAATACGGCCATGGCTTCGGTTGAACGACCCACTTCCACCGCCAGGCGCTCGATCTGGTCAATGGCCTGGTTGACCACGGTATCGCCTTCGCGGGCTTCATTGTCTGCGGCCGCGGCGGCTTGCGAGGCTTGCTCGGCATTGCGCGCCACTTCCTGCACGGTGGCGGTCATTTCATGCATGGCGGTGGCCACCTGATCAGTCTCGATCTTCTGGCTGTTGACCCCGGCGCTGGTTTGCTCGGTCACCGCGGACAGCTCTTCGGCGGCACTGGCAATCTGGCTGACGCCATCACGGATACCGCTGATCAACTCGCGCAGGGTCGTACCCATGCGCGCAATACCTTGTTGCAGCACGCCCAGCTCGTCGCGACGGGTGACGCGCAGGTTCTGGGTCAGGTCGCCACTGGCGATGCGATCGACCACGGCCAGGGTTTCACGCAGGGGCACGGTGATCTGGCGGGTGATGATCACGGCCGCGGTGATGCCAAACAGCAATACCAGCAAGGTGGTGATCAGTTGCATGCTGTTGGCCGTGGCGCTTTCGATGTCGCGGCGTTCCAGTTGAATCTTGTACAGCTCATCGCTGCGGCCAAGGATGCTGGAGCCGTATTCGGTCATGTCCTTGCGCATGGCAATGATGGTGTTGTCGGTGCTGGTGTACAGCTCCAGCGCCTGCTGGTACTGCTCCATGGTTTTGTTCAGGGTGCGCAGGGTGTCGCCGGCATTGGCGGCAAAGTGCGAGCTCAGGCGGTCAAGGCTGGCAAGGGCCGCGTCCAGTTGCTGGCGTGCGGCCTTTTCCGTGGCGGGGGTGGGCGCAGCAATATAAGCGCGCACCTGATAGCGCGAGAGCAGGAACTGTTCACGTACTTCAGACACGCTCTGGTACATGGCAAAACGGTTTTCGTCACCTGCGGGCAGTTGCAGGGCGCGGTTCAGCAACGTCGTGATGGCGTCCTGGGCCAGAGCGGCGCTGCGGTCCATGTCGGCACGGGATGCGGCGGACTCGACGTAAGCCTTGCGCATGCTCACCAGTGCACGCTCGTAGCGGCCGATGATGGCTTGTTGCTCCTTGAGCAACTTGAGGTTTTCCGGGCTCTGGAAGGTGGCAATCAGCTGACTTTGTTGCGCAGAAAACGCGTCAATGCTGGCCTGTACACTTTGTGCGGCAGTTTCGTCGCCATCGGTCAGCATGTATTGCAAACGCGTCACCCGCAGGTTGGTAAACGCGGTGTTTAAACGGGTGATGTCGCTCATCCAGTTACTGCGATCAATCATCTGGCCCAGACTGATCCAGTTGCTGACGGCCATTACGCAGGTAAGGGCCAGTACCAGGCCAAAGCCCAGGGACAGTTTCAGGTTGACGCTGATATTGCTCAGCCATCTATTCATAGAGTTCTCCAGGAACGCTGCACGCATGATCTAAGTTCGCTGGAGGGAATTATTTTTTTTGACCCAGCCGAGTGTTGTGTTGGAGGGGTATCGGCTGCATTCGCCAGAGCTGAAACGTTTTGTTGGGCGCCAGTTCACATAACAACCTATCCATTTGAGTAGCGTGCCTGGATTGCGCTTTTACGCTTTTTTTCACATCCGTTTCACCTGCCTCTGACCTCCCTTTTTTTAGCCTGCGTTCAGCTAATAGAGACCTGCTTTATGCAAGTCTGTTTATACCGCCGGGCCGCGAAACGACCCGTTGTCATATTCGCGCTATAGGGTGTCGGTCAGTGATATCACTGGCTGGCGCAGAGGGCATAAGCATCGTGACGTTGAGTCTTGATCAGACCGGAATTAACCGTACGCTGTTGCGTCGTGCTCTGCTCCGTTACAAAAATGTGCTGGTGGTGATCGTGGCAAGTGCGCTTGCCGTTGCGCTGACATTGAGGCTGCTGGCCCCTGCGGCCCCGCCTGATCTGGCGCAGCCCAGCCATGCCGATCGTGTGTTGTTGCTCACCGACAGCTGGGCCAAGGGTGATGTGATTGCGCTGGTTCGACACGGCGAGCGTTGCGACCGTTCCTCGGCCCAGTGCCTGGGCCCCATGGACGGCGTGACGGTGCGCGGTGAAGCAGCAGTTCAGGCGCTGGGCGCAGACTTCAGGCAGTTGGGGCTCAGCCATACTGATATTCACAGCAGCCTGCTGACCCGGGCCCGACAAACCGCCGATGCCATGTTTGCCCGCCCGGTAGAGGCGCAGGACTGGCTGTTCAACTGCCGCGGCAGCATGCTGCGTGATGCTCTCAAGCACAAAGTGGCGGGCCACAACCTGATTCTGGTGAGCCACAGCGAATGCATGGACCAACTGTTGATGGACATGAACCTGTCAACCAGCACCACGTTTGGCTATGGCGCTTCGTTGTTTATCAAGACCGATGGCGCGAACGAGGATCCGCAGATGCTGGGCTATATCGAGCCCAAAGACTGGAAAAATATCGTGCCGGTGGTCACCCCGAACAACCGTCACGGGTTTGAAGCCTCGCAGTTCTAATCGTGGGCGCGAGCAGGCTCGCGCCCATAGAGTCAATCCATCCCCCCTCAATTGTGCTTGAACAAACGATCCCAGTTCTGTTCTGCCGGCAATGGCAGGTCGCTGAGTTCGCGGGCCACCACGTTTTCGATATCGTTGGCGCTGAGCACTTTTTCGTCGAGCCATGGCCAGGTCGCATCCGCATCGCGGAAGTTGAGCTGGTTGTTCAATTGCTGGCACGCCTGGGCGAGCAAGTGCATCAGCGCCCACAGGCTGGTGATGTAGGGCTTTTGTTGCTCGGGGATGCGGTTGAGCAGGGCGGCCACGTCAGGCAGGTTCGCACCGGGTGACAGGTTGCTGCGCAGGTTCCATAGAATCGCGCCGTTGTTCGACACCTCCTGATTGGCCAATGCCGGGTCGGTGCTGACCTCGACATTGAGTTTCACATGCTGCTGCTCTAGCTGATCGATCAGATAGTTGGCCAGATCGGATTTGCGCAAGAAGGCGGTGGCCGTATTGAAGGCCAGGTGAGCGTCGTAGTCGCTCAATGTTTTGCTGGATATACCGATGGTCATGGCGGGCTCCTTGGTCGGGAATTGTCCAAGGAGCGTAGTCAATGTGCCGTGATCGGCCACGGTATCTGCGGTTGCGTTGCCCGGGATCAAGTTTATGGGGCTGAAGCGGCCAGGCTGACAAGGTAGAAGTGGTGCCGGCCGACGCTGAGCTTGTCGAGAGTCTTGAGGGCCATGCCCGGTATCTCGGGGTTTTCTACCAGGGCGATATTGTCGGGGGATGCGCTGAGGAATGCCTGCAACTCTTCGGTTGAACTGAGGGTGTGCTGCAACTGCTGGCTGTAGAACACCACGGCGCCGAGGCGTTCGTCGGGCCGCAGCAGTGCGACCTGCTTGCCGCTGGCCTGCAGGCTCATGACCTCAGCGGCGAGGGGCTGGAAAGACTGTTCCTTGTCGGCCAGCGGTGCCCGATGGGCCGCCAGCAGGTAGGCGCCCACCAGAGCGGCCAGCAGCGCGATGGCAAGCGGGCGATGGTTGTCGCTGAAGAATTTGGCCACGGTCGAGTGCGCGCTTTTTTGGTACAGCCAGCCCAGCAGCACCCGGGCGTACTCGGCGGCAATCACTGCAGCCGCAGGGGCCATCGACATCATGTACACCGCCCGCTTGCTGGAGGCGAGGTTGAGCAGCACAAATTGCGCGACCAGCCATACACAGAAAAACAACAGGAAGGGGTTGCTGCGCAGTTGTTTGCGAAAGTGCCACAGGCCCAGATAGGTCAGCAGGTTCCACGGCAGGAAGGCTTCGGGCAGTTTTCGCAGGTAGTAGTAAAAGGGTTCGTAATGTCCGGCTTCAACAAAGGAGCCGCTAAAACGGCCAACGCTGTTGGTCAGCAGCAGTTCGCTGACGGCCTGCATGCCGCCGCGCTGATAGAGCATGCACAGCCAGACCGTCAGCGGGATCAGCCCCAATAGGGTCAGCAGGGCAGGGCGTAGCCAGTTGCGCGGCTTGAAGCGTTTTTCCAGCAGGCTTTCACACACCAGATAGACAAAAATCACCACGCCCGGCAGTGCCAGGCCCAGTACGCCTTTGCTCAAGGTGGCAATGGCGATGCCGGTCGCGAATAACAGCCAGCTGCCCCGTGCAAAACCGGGCTGGCGGTTGGCATGAAAAAACGCCAGCAAGGCCATGGTTACGCCCAGGGTGAGCAAGGCATCTTCGCCCACCTGGCGGGTGTTGCCCCAAAATATGCCCATGGTTGCCAGCATGGCGGCGGCTGTCCAGGCCAGTGCTGTGGGGCGGCCCAGCTTGCGCAGCATTGCATAGAGCAGCAACACGCAAAATAGACCGGCAAAGGCCGAAGCCAGGCGCACGGCGAACAGTTCGCCGCCGAATACGCGAATGGCTCCTGCATCCAGCCAGAGGCTCAGGGGTGGTTTTTCCAGGAAGGGGGCATTGAGCAAATTGGGCGTTACCCAATCGTCGCTCAGGTGCATCTGCATGGCTATGCCTGCCACGCGGGACTCTGTCGAGCCCTGCAATTGGTGATTCCCCAGCGCAAAAAAGAACAGCACGCAACCGAGAAGCAGTAACAGCAGGGCAGGACGAGTCAGACGCATTGGGCTACCAGGCAGCAATCGAATGGAGTACTGCACTGGAGTATAGGAGGGCAAACCTTAAAGCTTTGTGAAAGCTACATAAACGCTTGTGTCAGAACGTTGCCTTGACCTGCAGCCCCGCGACCAGCGCATTGCTGCGCTTGGCGCCGTAGAAAGCCCCTGGTTCGATGATGTATTGCAGGTCCGGGCGCAACAGCAGCCACGGCGTGACTTGCGCGCCGTAGTTGAGCTCCAGCAACTGCTCGCCGCTGTCCAGGCTGGCGATCATGTCCGCCTGTTCCGGGCTGCTGGCTGCCGCTTCCTGCACGTCGCGGGAGCGCGAGTTGAATACGGCGCGGCCGTAGGCAAAGGCGATGCTGTCTTTGGGGCGGCTGGCAAACGGCTTTTGTTTGACCAGGCCTACCGAGTACCAGTGGCGCATAGGCGAGGTCGCGGCATTGCTGCTGGATGCCTGGCCAAAGGCGCGCAATACGCTTTCGGGGTCTTGCTCATCACGCCAGATGGCCTGGTCGACCAGCACATAGGCGCCGGTGCGGTTGTTGGCTTTTTGCGTGCTGCCAATCTTGCGGGTATTGGAGGTGTCGTAGTACCAGCCCACTTTGTATTGGCCATTGAGCCAGGCGTTGTTGGTGAAGATCGCTTCCAGCGGCATGATCGCTCCGGTAGTGCCTTTGGTGGTCATGCTGAAGGCTTCGGAGGAGCGACTGTTGTATTCGGGGTTGACCTGGAACACGGCGGTTTGCAGGGTCAGGGCCGGGCTGACGGTGTAGCGCAGTTCGCCGCCCCAGTGGCCGGTGGGGTAGTTGGTCCAGCCGCTGCCATTGGACTGGGTCAGCGGATGCGCGCAGAAACCGGCGTTGACGAAGCTGGTCAACAGCGGCATGCCGCCAAAATCGTTGCCCATTGGCATAAAGCCAACCTTGGTGGTCAGGTCTTCGGAAAACAGCGTGCGCTGGTAGCTGAACTCGGACAGGCGGGTGTAGTTGCCGCCGGCGTTTTCCTGGATTGGCAGGCGGTTGCCTACGAGGTCTTCGGAGGCGCTGTGACCGCGACGATCATTGACGGTGATTTGCACCAGGCCAGCATCGGCGCTACCCAGTATTTTGCTCAGGTCGAACTGGGCACCGATACGCACTTGTTGCGAGTAACGGGTGCCGTGCTTGATCCCGCCATGCAAGTTGGAGAAGGTTTCGGAGTTGTAATCACCGGTCAGCTTGATGCCCTTGTCGATCAGCTTTTGGCGCTCGCCGCCCCAGTCGCCGGTCAGGGTCGAACGGTTCATCAGGTTGTCGGTGGTGTCGGCCAGTACGCAGGCAGGCGTCAGGGCCAGCAATGACAAGCCGCCGCACAGGCTGGTGTTCAGCAGGGCGCGGGAAGAGAAAAACATCTACAGAAGCTCCTTTATATGAAGTGTCGGCGACGGGGCGCGACACGATGCCGCACATTATGAACTATTTAGTTAATTAATTTCATATTTGGTTACACGACCTCCCTCTAATGACTAAGGGCGTTGGTAGCGGCCATCCGCTAGACTCCCGCGTTTATCCGTACCAAGGGATGTTCATGATCTGGTTTCTTGAAGGGCAATCGAGCCAACGCGATGTGATTGCAGGTGCCCGGGCGGCGCTGCCGGACACCGTGCAAATTTTCGCCTCGCACCGCCAAAATCGCCCTGAAATCACCGGATTGGCGGATGTCGCCTGGCGGGAGCCGCAAGACAATCAGGAGCGCATCGGCTGGGTGATCGAGCAGGCCCGCGCCCGGCAGATCAAGGTGGTGCTGGCCGGGCGTGTGGGTCAGGTATATGAAGCGCACCGCGCCGAGTTCGAAGCAGCCGGGTTGCAATTGATTACCGGGGCGCTGGACCTGGAAACCTTTGAGCGGGTTGACGACAAGTCGACGTTTACCCGTGAGGCCCTGGCGGCCGGGCTGGCGTGCATACCGGCGATGACGGTGAGCACCCAGGCTGAACTGGAGACGGCTTACGCCCAGTTGGCCCGCGACGGCCAGGTGTGTGTAAAACCGACGCGCGGTATTTACGGCCAGGGCTTTTGGCGTTTGGCCGATAACGTGGACCCGTTTCGCAGTTTTGCCAATGCCGACGCCCATGAAGTCAATGCGGCGGTGTTTGCCCAGGCCTACGGTCAATCGGATGCGCCCCAACCGTTGCTGGTGATGCCTTATATGCCCGGCAGCGAATGCTCGGTGGACATGGTCTGTGAGGCGGGCGAGGCCGTGGCCTATGTGGGGCGGCGCAAGCAGGGCCTGATGCAGACATTCGAGCGCGACGGTGCGGCGGTCGAACTGGCGATCAAGGCGGCGCGGCACTTCAAGTGCGACGGTATCGTCAATGTGCAGACCCGGGATGATGCCGCAGGCCAGCCGCATTTGCTGGAGATCAACCTGCGCTATTCTGGCGGTATCGGCTACACCCGCGAAGCCGGAGTCAACCTGCCGGGTATCTTTGCCGCACGCCGCCTGGGCCTGCCCGTGCCAGCCAGTACATGGCGCGAGAATGTGCAGGTCAAGGCAATCACGGTGGTGGTTCCGGTTCGCGGAGAAGAGCTGTTAAGGTGATCAGCTCTTGTTTGTCGCGGGCACAGGGGAGTCACAAGCGATGATATTGATGCCGGGCGCCAATGCGGCCCTTGAATCTGTGCGTTGTGAGATGAGCCTGACCTGCTCGCGAGCGGGCGCATTGGGTGACTATGCGGGGCTGGCGTTGCTGGCCGTGGATGGCAAGCGCCAACCCGTCGGGGAGCCTGCGCTGATACACGCCCCGCAACCCTGGCTGGCATGGCATGACACCGCCGGCCTGGCACGCTTCAGCCTGGTGCTGGAACAATTGCCTGCAGATTGTGAGCGTGTATTGCTGGTGCTCTATGTGTTCGGCGCGCTGGGTCCGTTACGTGAACTCGGCCAGTTCCGGCTCAAGGTCGGAGAGCAGATCGAGCACAGTCTGGCACTGGATGAGTTCGGTGATGGCGCAATGGTCATTGCCGAGGTGTACCGACGCAGCGATCAATGGAAAATCCGCGCACTCGCCGAAGCGTCCGCCTACGGCTTGAGCGCGTTTGCCCGACGCCTGGGGCTGGCTCTGGATGATCGTCATCCGCAACGCATGAGACCTGAGGCATCAGACGACAGCGTTGCGCGCCAAGGGGCTACAGGTACTGGTTTTGCCGTAAGCACCCAGCATATTTTGACCTGTGCCCATGTCATTGAAGGCCTCGAGCAATTGTCGATTACGTCCTTTGAGGGTCGATACAAGGCGGAGTCTGTGGTGGTCGATCGCAAGAACGACCTCGCTTTGCTGCGGGTCATTGGTGCCCCCCCTTTGAACCCGGTGACTTTTCGTGAGGGCGTGGGCTGTGAGCTGGGCGAAAGTGTCGTCACCCTGGGGTTTCCGCTCGCCGGGCTGGCAGGCGGTGGCGTGCAAGTTTCCCAAGGTGTGGTTTCGGGCCTGTTTGGCCTTCGCGACGATGCCAGCCTGATGCAGTTCACCGCACCGATTCAGCCCGGCTCCAGCGGAAGCCCGGTGTTTGACCCGCAAGGATTGGTCAGTGGCCTGGTGACCTCGAGCATGGCGGATGCGCAGAACATGAACTTTGCTGTCAAGTCGGCACTGGTACTGGCGTTCCTTGAGGCAGCCCGTGTACCGGCCCGGCGCGGGTGCAGTGAACGTTCGTTGAGCACGCCGGAGTTGGTACGCGCTTCGCAGGCTGGACTGTGGCGGATTGACGCCAGCCATCTTCAGTAACCATTTTTTACTTGTCTTAACCCCCCGTCTCCCTAATCGTCCCCCATTTTTTCAGTATGTTCAGGTAGTAAACATCAATGAACAGCGGTAATTCCAAGACCGAACCCAAGGTATTGCATGCAAACCTCAAGCGCGGTCGTCTGGAGGTAGAGGTCAATGCATCGACCTTTGAGCCACAGGCACTTTTCGATTTTGCCGAGCGCCGAAACCCCAAGCGCGCCTTTTTATTCGTTTCCCGTGTATTGGGGCGTCATATCCCGGCACGGCCGTCACTGATGGCGGAAAGCTTCAATGCCCTGGCTGCAAAAATCCCTGCCGACCTGCCCGGCCCGGTGCTGGTTATCGGCATGGCTGAAACCGCCGTTGGCCTGGGTGCTGGCGTGCACCGCGCGCTCAGCCAGACCCGTGATGACAGCGTGTACCTGTGCAGCAGCCGCCACCCTACGGGCAGTGAACTGTTTGCCCGTTTTGAAGAAGAGCACAGCCACGCCAGCTCGCATCTGCTGCATTTGCCGCAAGACGCACACACCCGCGAGATGATGCTCAACGCCCGCTCGCTGGTGCTGGTGGACGATGAAGCCTCTACCGGCAATACCTTTATCAATCTGTCCCGGGCGCTGGCCGAAGCAGGGCTCAACTCGGTCGAGCGTATTGTCACCACGACCCTGACCGACTGGTCCCGGGACGCTGTGCGCAAGGCCATGGGCGATCATGTCAGCAGCGTCTCTTTGCTCGATGGTCGCTACACGTTCGCCGAAGATACCACCGCAGAACTCCCTCAAATGCCCGAAGTGGGCAGCGTGGCCCAGGGCGACTGGGCACTTGATGCCAGCCGTGACTGGGGGCGCATGGGCGTTCGCGAACACCTTGATACCCTGGCGCCCGATCTGCAGGTCGCCCCAGGTGAACGGGTCTTGGTGGTCGGCACCAGCGAATTTGTCTGGCGCCCGTTTCTGCTGGCCGAGCGCCTTGAGCGGGCGGGCGCCGACGTGCGCTTCAGCTCCACCAGCCGCTCGCCCATTGCCTTGGGCCATTGCATCGATCATGCATTGTCGTTCTCGGACAACTATGGCCTGGGTATCCCCAACTTTCTTTATAACGTCGCCCCCGGCCAGTTCGACCGGGTGCTGATCTGCAGCGAAACCCCGGCAGCTGCGGTCGATCCGGCGCTGGTTAGCGCGTTGAATGCGCAGGTAATCGTTGATGAGCAGTAATCGTCCTCTGGTGTTCGTTGATCTGGACGACACCCTGTTTCAAACCGCCCGCAAAATGGGTGATGAGCCACGCTTTGCCGCCACCCTGGATGTGGACGGCCAGCCCAACGGCTTTATGAGCGCAACACAAAAGAGCTTTGTGGAATGGCTGCTGGCCACCAGCGATGTCGTCCCCGTAACTGCGCGCAGCATCGAGGCCTATCAACGTGTGCAATTGCCGTTCGTCCACGGCGCGGTGTGTGCCCACGGCGGCGTGATTCTCAAGCCTGACGGCTCGCTGGACCCGGTCTGGCATGCGCGCATGTGCGAGGAGCTGGCCCTTGAGCAAACCCGGTTGCATCAACTGAGCGAGCAAACCCTGGCCATTGGTGCCGAACTTGGCTTTTCGTTGCGTGGCTGGGTGGTTGAAGAGCAGGGCCTGGCCAATTACGTGGTCACCAAGCACAACAACGAAACCGACGAAGCGCTGCTCGTCGTATTGGCCGAGGTCAGGGCGCGCGGGTTGCTCGATGGCCTGTATGTACACGGCAATGGCAACAACCTGGCGTTTCTGCCCATCACCCTGCAAAAGCGTGAAGCGGTACGTGAGTGGATCCGCCGCGATCAGGCGATCAACGGCAAGCGCCCGTTGCTGGGCTTCGGTGACAGTGTGTCGGACCTGGGCTTTATGGCCGAGTGCGACTGGTGGGGCACGCCCAAACGCGGGCAGTTGGCCGCTCATGTGCTGGCGAGCGTCGACCATGAGTAATGCTTTCGCAGGCCTGGAAACCGTCGGTAGTGGCAGCTATGACGCCGATGACGTGCACTTTTTACTGCGCGCCCTGCAGATTGAAGTCACCGACGTGCAGGAAAAAGAGCGGCTGATCCAGACCCGGCAACGCCATTACTCCGAGATGATCAGCCAGGAACATGCGCCGTCCGACACCCATAAAAGCCTTTACCAGCGTGCCCTGATGCAAAATGGCGCGCGCATGGCGGCCGATGTGCAGGCGCTGGCGCTGGCCTTGAATGAGCGCTACAACGGCCCCTCGATTGCGCTGGTGTCCTTTGTGCGCGCCGGTTTACCGCTGGGTGTACTGCTGCGCCGGGCGCTGCTTGATCTGGGGCGCGAGGCTGCGCATTACGGCATCAGCATTATTCGTGACCGTGGAATCGACAACGTCGCACTCGAAGCTATCATCAAGAGCCACGGTGCCGAAAACATCGTGTTTGTCGATGGCTGGACCGGCAAGGGCGCGATCAGCGGCCAGATCCGCGAAAGCCTGGCGGGAGACTCGCGTTTCCCGGCAGACCCACGCCTGGTGGTGTTGGCGGACCCTTGTGGCCGCGCGTGGCTGGCGGCGTCCGCTGAAGACTGGCTGATCCCCTCGGGCATTCTGGGGGCTACGGTTTCCGGGCTGGTTTCTCGTTCCATCTGGCCGCAAACCCCGGGCCTGCATGGTTGCGTGGTGTATGACCATTTGGCGGAACACGACGTGACCATGAGTTTTATCCACAGCATCGAAACCGAGCGGGCACAGCTTGCCCCGTTGCCCGCTGCGCAACCCTGGACACTGGATCAGGCCGCAGCCTTGCAACACTCGGCGGTAGCTGCGGTCGAACGTATCTCGACGCGGTTTGCGGTGACCAACCCCAACCGGGTCAAACCGGGTATCGCCGAGGCCACCCGCGCCGTGATGCGCCGGGTACCGGACCACGTGCTGGTGCGCAACCTTGACGATCAGGACGTGCAACTGCTGTTGCACCTGACGCGCCAGGCCAATATCGAGGTCCAGGAAGTCGGTGATGAACTGGGGCCGTATCGCGCGGTGACCGTAATCAGGAGTGTTCGCTGATGATCAAGCATTCAGCCTATGCCTTGGGCGCCACACTTTATATGCCGGCCACCCGTCCCGATATTCTGGATGTGGTGCTGGGCGAGAAGATCCAGGGTTTACGCTCGCTGGTGGTGTGCCTGGAAGACGCCGTGGCCGAAATCGACGTGCAGCAGGGGCTGAACAACCTCAAGAACCTGCTGTTGGGCATCGAGGCGCGTGGCGGCCGTCCGTCGAGCGGGCCGATCCTGTTTGTGCGCCCGCGTGATGCGGCAATGGCAGCGGTGCTTAATGATTGGTCGCTGATGCGCCATGTCGACGGTTTTGTGGTGCCCAAACTCAGCCTGGGCAATATCCGCGAGTGGCAGCAGGCGGTGACCCGCGACGACCTGATGCTGATGCCCACTCTGGAAACCCCGGAAGTCTTTGTGCCCAATGCCATGGTAGAGCTGCGCAGCGCCATGCTGGAGCTGTTGCCTGAGCGCATTATTGCCCTGCGCATCGGTGGCAACGACCTGATGGGCTGCCTGGGTTTGCGTCGTCCACAAACCATGACCCTGTACAGCACGCCCATGAGCTATGTGATTCCCATGTTGTGCGGGATCATGGGCTCGGCAGGTTTTGCCCTGACCGCACCGGTGTTCGAGCAGCTCAATACGCCACACGTGCTGGATCAGGAACTGGCGCTGGATATGGCTCACGGGCTTGTAGGGAAAACTGCGATTCACCCGTCACAAATTGCAGTTATCCACAGGGCGTTGCAAGTCAGCCTTGAAGATCTCAACAGCGCACGCCAAATATTGAGTGAGGCGGCGCCTGCGGTGTTCAAGTTCAACGACGCCATGTGCGAGCCTGCGACCCATTACAAATGGGCGCAAACAATTATTGAACGGGCACATTGGCAAGGGGTTCGCCCTGAAGTCGCCTGCCCGACAGACACTTTTGGAGGCAGCCTGAGATTGGCTGAATTAGTGGGTTGAACGACGTTTTGAATACATCGGACAAAGGCAACAAGCAGGTTCTGTCAGCGTTCGACTTCGATGGCACACTGACCTATCACGACAGCTTTGTGCCGTTTTTGCGCTTTGCCTTTGGCAATCGCCTGTTCGCGATGCGCCTGTTGCGGATGATTCCGGCCACGGCGTGCTACCTGCTGGGCAGGATTTCTCGCAATGATTTGAAAGAGAAACTGATTGCGGTCTACCTGACCGGCGCCAAAGAGGCCTGGGTAAAGGAGCGCGCTGAAGC
Source organism: Pseudomonas sp. FSL W7-0098 (assembly GCF_005930585.1). Lineage (NCBI taxonomy): Bacteria > Pseudomonadati > Pseudomonadota > Gammaproteobacteria > Pseudomonadales > Pseudomonadaceae > Pseudomonas > Pseudomonas sp. FSL W7-0098. The sequence goes on along the minus strand of NZ_RXHW01000011.1, from coordinate 159,084 downwards.
ATTTTGTGACGTTTCCTGGCAGCGTCTGATGCGGCCTTTGGGCTTAACATCCGTCGCCAACCAGATTGAGCAGGGCGCCAAGGTAACAATTTGCTCGGCGTCCCCTGAACTGGTGCTCACACCTTTTGCCAAAAAACTCGGTATCGGCTTGATCGGTACACGGCTGGCCTCAGTCGATGGCGTGCTGACCGGAGATATCGAGGGCGCCAACTGTCGCTGTGAACAAAAAGTCATTCGGCTGGAGGCGCAATACGGGCCTCTGGACCAATACACACTGCGTGCCTGGGGTGACACCCGGGGCGATGAACAGATGCTCGGAGCCGCTCAAGAGCCGCATTGGCGTGAATTTCACGCATTGTGGCGTCGCAAGCGGCCACTTGACGTGTGCTTGCGCGAGGAGCTGTAAGCCAGGCGCAAGCAAAGCATGTCAATAATCAGTAATTACCTATCGTGCTTCAGTGCAGACAAGGAGACGTTTCATGGCCATTTCGCTGTCCAAGAATCAAACCATCTCTCTCGAGAAAGAAGCGGGAGCCGGTCTCAAGAAAATTCGCATGGGCCTGGGCTGGGATCCGGTCAAGCCCAGCGGTTTTTTCGCCAAGCTGCTGAGCAGTGATACCGCCATCGACCTGGATGCTTCGTGCATCCTGCTCGACAGTGCCAAACAACCGCTGGACCTGGTGTGGTTTCGCCAGCTCAAGTCCAAAGACGGCTCCATCGTGCACTCCGGCGACAACCGCACGGGTGAGGGCGATGGCGACGACGAGTCGATCCAGGTCAACCTGGAGCAGCTGCCGGCCGGGGTCAAGCACCTGGTGTTTACCGTGAACTCGTTTACCGGGCAAAATTTCGAAGCGGTAGAAAACGCCTACTGCCGTATCGTTGACGAGCTGACCGGCAAAGAGCTGGCGCGCTTCAACCTGTCGGACAAGGGCCGTCACACCGGCGTGGTCATGGCATACATCAGCCGCACATCGGCGGGCTGGGACCTGACCGCCATCGGCACCGTGGCCAATGGCCGTACCGCCCAGGATCTGGCCACTGACGCAGCCCAGGCGGTGCGCTCATGACCACATTGACCCCGGGCGCCAACACCGGCGTTGCCAGCGGTACCCTGAGCGTCACCGTCAGCTATACACCGGTGACCGGCGCGGACCTGGACGTTTCTGCGTTTTTGCTCAATGAGTCGGGCAAGGTGCGTGGCGACAACGACATGTGCTTCTTCGGCCAGCAAAGCGTCAATAATGGCGCGGTCAAGCTGGTGGAATCGGCTGCAGGTCGCAGTGTGTTCAGCGTCAATCTGGACGCCATTGATCAGGCCATCGAAAAAGTCGCCCTCACCGCAACCATCTATGAGAACAAGGCCCGTTTCGACGCCTTCCCGCAGTTGACCGTAACGGTGAGCGGCGGCATCGAAGCACCGATTCCGACCCAGGGCATGCAGGAAACCGCGTTGATCCTCGGCGAGTTCTATCGTCGTCAGGGCGTGTGGAAGTTCCGCTGCGTAGCACAGGGCTTTGCCGGTGGCCTTGCGCCCTTGGCCGAGCACTTTGGGGTTGATATTGCGGCTCCTGCTCCTGCTCCTGCTCCTGCTGCAGCGCCGACGCCACCTCCAGCGCCTCCAGCACCAGCACCAGCACCGGCACCGGCAGCGAAGATCAATCTGTCGAAGATCACCCTGGACAAGCAGCGTCCGTCCATCAGCCTTGAGAAAAAGGACGGTGACTTCGGCGAGATCAAGATCAACCTCAACTGGAACCGTACCAACCCCAACGCCGGGGGCGGCGGCTTCTTTGCTTCGCTGCGCGGCAAGTCGGGCGGGATCGACCTGGACGTGGGCTGCCTGTACGAAATGGAGAACGGCCGCAAAGGCGCGGTACAGGCCCTGGGCAATGCCTTCGGTGATTTCCGTGACGAGCCGTTTATCCAGTTGATGGGCGACGACCGCACCGGCTCGGTAAGTGACGGCGAGTGGTTGCGCATCAATGGCAAGGAGTGGCGCAAGATGCGTCGCGTGCTGGTTTACGCGTTCATCTACGAAGGTGCCCCGAACTGGCAGGCGACTGACGGTGTCATCACCTTGTACATCCCGGGTGAGCCGCCGATAGAAGTGCGCCTGAGCGAAGAGGGCGGGACCAAAGGCATGTGCGCCATTGCTTTGCTCGAAAACGTCGGTGGCAGTGTGAAGGTCAACCGTCGGGTTGAATTCTTCAAGGGCCACTCTGACATGGATAAAGCGTTTGGTTGGGGTATGCGCTGGGCTGCCGGCTCCAAATGAGCGCTCTGTAAGTGGCCGCCTGATGAAACAGGCGCCGTACCTGCAATTTCTGACAAGGTGACTCCAATGCTCGAATGGCTCAAAACCAACGCAAGCGCCGCCCGTGACAAGCTCTCGGCGGAAGTCAGCAAATTCAAGAACCGTGAGTTTATGGAAGCCGTGGTTTCCGGTTGCGCACTGGTGGCCGCTGCCGATGGCAATATCAGCAGTGACGAAAAACAGAAAATGGTCGGATTTATTCAAAACTCCAATGAGTTGAAGGTCTTTGACGTCAAGGACGTGATCAAAGCTTTCAACGCCGTGTGTGAAAAGTTTGAATTTGACCAGCAGATCGGTCGCGCTGAAGCGCTGAAATCTATCGGTCAGCTACGTAAAAAAGAAGATGCCGCCCGCCTGCTGGTGCGTGTTTGCTGCGCAATCGGTAGCGCCGACGGCAACTTCGATGAAAGTGAGCGGGCTGCCTGCCGCACTATCTGCAATGAGCTGGGGCTGAACCCTGGCGATTTTGATCTCTGAGGACATCATGGAAAACACGGCAATTGGCTTTCCGCCAACTACCATCGCTGTATTTGTGGCTCTGGCGGTCATTGCTCTGGCAATCGACCTGTTTACCCACAAAAGCGATAAACCGGTCTCGCTGACCAACGCCGCCGTCTGGTCGGTGTTCTGGGTGGTGATCTCGCTCATGTTTGCGGGCTACCTGTATGTGGCCCACGGCCCAAGTGTGGCCAGCCTGTTCGTTACCGGTTATGCGCTGGAGAAAGTACTCAGCGTCGACAACCTGTTCGTGTTCATGGCGATCTTTGCCTGGTTCAAGATCCCGGACGCATTGCGTCACCGGGTTCTGTACTGGGGCATCATCGGCGCCATTGTGTTCCGCCTGATTTTCGTGGCGATCGGTACTGGCCTGCTGGCGTTTGGCCCTTGGGTCGAAGTGCTGTTTGCCGTGGTCGTGGCCTGGACCGCAGTGATGATGTTGCGCAGCAAGGAAGAGGATGAGGAGGAGGATTACTCCAAGCACATCGCCTACCGTTTTGCGAAAAAACTGTTCCCGGTGTGGCCGAAGCTGCACGGGCATAATTTCTTTGTTTCACGTACAGAGCTTGAAAAAGAGATCACGAAGCCGCAGAACAAGGGAATGACCCTTGTAGGCAAGGGCGCTCTTTTTGCTACCCCACTGTTTTTGTGTGTGGTGGTGGTTGAGGTTTCAGACATTCTGTTTGCCTTCGACTCCGTACCGGCAGTGATTGCCGTGAGCCGTGAACCCTTGATCGTGTACTCGGCCATGATGTTCGCCATTCTGGGTCTGCGGACCATGTACTTCGTTCTCGAAGCGCTGAAACGCTACCTGGTGCACCTGGAAAAAGCGGTTATCGCCCTGCTGTTCTTTATCGCCGGCAAGCTGGCCCTGAACGCAACCGATCACCTGTTTGGCCATGGTTATGAAATTGATCCAAACACCAGTCTGATTGTGGTGTTGGTGGTCTTGGCTATCGGTATCGTGGCCAGCATCATCTTTCCCGGTAAGGAAGAAGAGCAATCCGACGTTAACAACGACACGAAAGCTTGATCGCACATTACTAAGGAGAATTACACATGGCACTTTCCCTTTCCAAAGGCGGCAACCTGTCTCTGTCCAAAGAAGCCCCCGGGATGACCAAAGTCCTCGTGGGTCTGGGCTGGGATGCTCGCTCCACCGATGGTCAAGACTTCGACCTGGATGCGAGCGCTTTCTTGCTCAAGGCTGACGGTAAAGTACGCGCTGACTCCGATTTCATTTTTTACAACCAGCTCAAAAGCGTGGACGGCTCGGTTGAACACACGGGCGACAACCGTACCGGTGAAGGCGACGGTGATGACGAGGCGATCAAGGTCGACCTGTCCAAAGTACCCGCTGACATCGACCGGATCGCGTTTACCGTGACCATTCACGAAGCTGACGCTCGCCGTCAAAACTTCGGTCAGGTGCGCAATGCTTTCATCCGCATTGTGAACCAGGACAACAACAGTGAAGTGGCGCGTTATGACCTGGCAGAAGACGCCAGCACCGAAACCGCGATGATCTTTGCCGAGCTGTATCGCAATGGCGCCGAGTGGAAGTTCCGCGCTGTGGGCCAGGGCTTTGCTGGCGGTCTCAAGCCATTGGCGGAAAGCTACGGCCTGAAGTTTTAATCTGCACCCCATCAACTTTTCATATAAGGGTTCACGAACATGGCAGTAAGTCTGAGTAAAGGCGGCAACGTCTCCCTGACCAAAGAAGCACCTGGCCTGACCGAAGTGGTTGTAGGCCTGGGTTGGGACCCGCGGGTTACTGACGGTCAGGAGTTCGACCTGGACGCCTCGGTGTTTATCGTTGGTGAGAACGGCAAAGTGCTGAACGACGGCAGCTTTGTGTTCTACAACAACAAGACTTCGCCCGACGGCAACGTTGTGCACCAGGGCGACAACCGCTCGGGCGCCGGCGACGGTGATGATGAGCAAGTAAACGTCAACCTGTCGGGTCTGTCGCAAGAAGCCAAAAAACTGGCTTTCGCGGTGACCATTCACGAAGCGGATGGCCGCAAGCAAAACTTCGGTCAGGTATCCAACGCTTACATTCGCGTTCTGAACAAGGCTGACGGCAAGGAGCTGGCACGTTTTGACCTGAGCGAAGACGCTTCGACCGAAACCGCGATGGTGTTCGGCGAGCTGTATCGCAATGGCGAAGAGTGGAAGTTCAAGGCAATTGGTCAGGGCTTTGCCGGTGGCCTGGCGCCATTGGCTTCGAACTTTGGCGTTAACCTGGGCTAACCCCCGGCGTTAAACGAAAGGCCCTCCCCGGTATCGGGGAGGGCCTTTTTTTTGTGTATAAACACCTGTAGCAGCTGCCGAGGAACGAAGCCGTCGTGAAATCAGACACTTCGCTGCATCAGATAGATTGAACGCTCAGGTTTTACGAGGTCTTCGCCCTCGAACGCAGCCTTCGGTCCTCGGCAACTGCTACAAGTATTCCACGCACCGCTTGATCAAAACCTCATCTGCCACTGCCCCATCAGCCCGTGGTTGCGGCTGTTGCTGCCGATATCGCCGGTATAGCCCACCCCCAGGGTCTGCCTGGCAGAGACGCCAAGATCCAGCCCGGCCTCCAGCACCAGCGAGTTGCGATCCAGCGCACTGCCCTCGACATCAAAGGCCGATCCGCCCAGCACAAAGGCCTGGGTGGTTGAGCTGCCGACATCACCATAGAGGTGTTTCCAGCCAGCGCTCAGGCGGGGTGTGATGCTCATGCCGTTTTCGAGCTGGTTCAGATGCGCCAGCCGTACACCCAGGGTGCTACTGAAGTTGTCCTGGGTTTGCCGGTCAACCTGCAACGCCGCGGCACCGCCTTTTTCGGTGTAGCGGTCACGTTGATAACGCTGATAACCCAGGTTGGCATACGGCTCGGCACTCAGACGACCGCTGCCCAGGGCGTAGCCCAGTTCGGCAAAAACCTGCTGGCTGCTGGCGTGGTAGTCCCCCTTGGGCTGATCGCTGAAGCCGTTGAATATCACGCTGCGTTTGCTGTCGCCGTTATGGCCGCTATACGCCGCCCCCAGGCGCAGGGCCAGCGCACCGCTCTGGTGAATGGCATAGGCGCCCGCGTGCCAGCTGTTGACCCTGCCCTCCATGCCGGTGCTGTCCACGTCGGTTTTTGAGTAGCCGCCCAGTACACCCATGCGCCAGTCCGGGGTTAGCGCCCAGTCGGCACCCAGTACACCGCCTTTGGTACGTTGGGTCAGGTCGCTGTTGCCGTGGATTGCGTCCAGCCGGCCATAGCTGCCCAGGCCCTGCAGCCAGAGCCTGCCCCGGGCATTCGGGTCGTTGAGGTAGCGCACGCCCGGCACCAGGCCCGTGGCGGCCAGGGCAGGGGTATCACTGGCGGCACTGGCAACCTGTAGGCCACCGCCTGCGCCCAACGACTGCATGGCCGCCAGCATGCTGCTGCCCACCTGCAAAGAGGCGCCCAGTGTGGCGCTGCCCAGGCTCGCATTGCTGCTGGCGGATAGCTGCTCGATGGCGGCGCCCGCCGTCTGTGCCGAGGTGTTGAGCAGGGCGTTATACAGCGCGTTGCCGGCCTTTAGCTGGCTCAGGCCGATGGCCGCACTGTGGCCGTTGGCGCTGCTGGCATAATCGGTAAATGCTACGTCATTGCGCGCATAGGTCAGCTCGACGCTGGTGGGGGTGTAGTTGAGGGTCGGGGTGAGGAAGGCGTAATCGCTGGTGACTTTGCCAAAGGTGCCGTCGATGGCCGCTGCGTTCAGCACCCTGTACTGGCTTAGCCACGGATAGGTACCGCTACCGGCATTGATGGCCAGGGTCGAGCCATTGAGGTGGACGGTGCCGCCAACCTGCACCGGTGCGCTGCTGCCATCGGCATTGACGCCATAGGCCAGGGTCGCGCCGCTGCTCAGGGTCAAGTCATGGCTGATGGTGGCGCTGCCCAGCTGCGTGTCGGTTTGCAGCGTGCCGTTGACCTGCAGGTTGCCGACGCTGCCACCACCGGCATACATGCCACCTTCATCGACAGTGATAGCGCCGCTGATGGCTCCCAGGTTGACCAGGCGGGCGCCGCTGAACACCTCGCCGCCGTCACTGAAGTCGTTGTGGCTGGTGAGGATCCAGCTGCCGGACTTCACATCCAGCCATTCAACGTTCTGGCTATTGCCGAAGCGGCCACCGGCCGGGTCATCCAATGTCACCCGGTCGTAGCCGCTACCGCCGTCCACCAGGCCGTCGAAGCGGCTGGCGCTGCCCAGGGTCAGGTGGTCATCGCCGCCGCCGAGGTCCAGGGCCAGACCATTGCTGCCACTGATCAGACCCTTGTTGCTGACCACATCATCGAACTCTCCCACAAATCTGACGGCAAAACCGTCCAGCCCTTTGATTGTGCCGTTATTGATCAGTCGGGTGGTCGCGATCCCGGGGCCATCGCTGCCGTCATCCACCAGCACCGCATTGTTGGCGCCACTGATGAGTGCACCTGCGGCGTTGTAGAGATAACCCCCGCCAAGGGCGATACCTTCGCTGCCATTGGCAAAGCCGTTTTTATCGACGCCACCGGCGCCGGTGCCCTGAATCACCCCATAGTTTTCGATATGGGCGATCAGGTCGATATCCACGCCATCGCCGTCACCGTTGGGCTTGAGCCCGGAGTAGGCGCCGGTGATGGTGCCGTAATTGATCACGGTGCCGTTGCCGTCCGAACCAAAGCCCGAGCCGTTGCGCCCGGTGACTTCGCCGTAGTTGACCAGGGTTGCGCCCAGATCGGTGGTCATGCCGTGGCGACCACCTGAAAGGGTGCCGTGGTTGGTCACGGTCACGCCGGTTGCCGAGTCAATATCGATGCCGTCGAATTTGTTGTCGTCGGTCAGGGCATCACCCGATGAAATCTCGCCGTAGTTGAGGATTGTGGCGTTGGAACCGGTTTTCATGCCGTCACTGAATTCGCCGCGGATCAGCCCACCCTCGCGGTTGATAAGGGTGGTCTGGACACCCTCGCTGCGCAGCGAGTCGAGGTCGATGGCCTGGCCACTGCCGGTCGAGCGCACAGTGCCACTGTTGTCGATCAACACACTGCCACTGGTGAAATTGGTGTCGATTCGCAAAGCATCGTTACTGCCCTGAATCGTCGCGCCGCTGCGATTGATAATGCTGTAGTTGCGTTCACCACGGGTACTGCCGCTGGTATCGATGGCTCGCCCGCCTGTCGAGATCAAGCTGCCGGCGTTGTCGATGACGACACCTGAGCCGCGGGTGTCGTCTTTCAGAGTGACCGCCACCTTGGTGGTGGTCAGGCTGCCGCTGGGCGTCAACGTCAGGGTGTCGTTGCCATTGAGGGTCAGGCTGTCGGTGCTGGCGGTGCTGAGGAGGGCCGCTTTGGCAAACGCCACAGGGGATAAACAGCTGGTACTCAGCAGTGCAAGGGTGAGCGCAAGACGCTGGGGTGAGGCGGGCATGACGAACGACCTTTTTTGTAATAATAAGGTCGTCATGTATAGCGAACAGGTTTTACAAAATGATGTATCCGAATACCACCAGAACCTCTGTATCGTGTCGGCCATTGTAAGAAATTTCGCTTTTACTCGGCGCTTCCAGATTCTGTCGAAGTGCCCCCTTATCGAAGTGGTTCAGCTCACCCATGGAAACAGTACGTGCCCGTCTTGCCGGCCTGATTGAATTTGTTAAACAGACCGCGCTGATGCAAAAGCGGCCGGCGTTAACACTTAGCCAACACAGCGCCTTCAGTGCCAGCGAAGAAAAATTGCGGGCGTTGCCCGGGGTCAGCCTGGATCTGCACAACGGCGAGGAAGACGAAGTCTGGCTGCAGCTCGAACGTCTGCATGAGCGCAAGCCACCGGCGCCCCTCAGCCCGCTGCTGGGGTTGTGGATCGAACTCAAGGGCACGCCGCAGACCGAACCGGCACTCAAGGTCCGCCTGGCACGGGAGGTCCTGATCAACAGCACGGCGATCTCCGAGGACGAACGCTCGCGCTTGATGCCTGTAGCTCTGCAGATCGGGGAAGACGTCGCTGTCGAAGAGTGGGTCAATCTGGAAGACTGCCTGGATGCTGGCGAGATCCGTGCGCAATTCAAGTCTTACAGCCAAACGGCCTGGCGCCTGTGGGCCGCCGAGGAAAAACAGCGGCGCAAAAGCATCGAACTGTATGCCGAGCTTTTTATGCTGGTGCAACAGATGCAGGGCAACCTGGGGGATGCGCAGCTGGAACTGGTGTGGGGCCTGGGGGTTTCGACGTGGGAACATCCCGTGGTCGGTGTCATCCATTACCCGTTAATCAGCCAGTTGGTGGAGATCGCCATCAACCCCGACAGCATGGCCATTGAAGTGCGTCCGCGCGCTGCCGAGCCACGCCTGGAAGTGGATGCCTATGTGGCGGCCGATATTGCCGGTGTCGGGCCGCTGGCAACCCTGGCCAAGGATTTTTTCCAACAGGATCAGGCCGGCATCAGCCCGTTCAACGCCGCCAGCTACGAGCCGGTGATTCGTTCAGCATCGACCCTGCTCGATGCCCATGGTCAGTTTTTGCCGGTGACGCTGGCCGAGGGTGATCGATCCGTCCCCAAGGCTGCCGAGTTCTTGTGTGTCACCGATACCTGGTGCCTGTTTGCCCGCGCCCGCGACAGCAATATGTTTATTGAAGACCTGGGTCGCTTTGAAGCCGGGATCGAGGAGGCCGGTGAGCTGCCGGCGGCCTTGCGGGCCATTCTCACCGAACCGTCCAGTGTGCTGGAAGATGTGGTCCTGCCACCGTTTCGTGGTTTGTCCTACGTCAGCGGTACCCAGGGGGATGATGCGCCGGCGGCAAAAGCGCAGGAGCTGTATTTCCCCAAACCGTACAACGATGAGCAGGTGCAAATCATCCAGCTGCTGCAAGTGCACGATGGCGTTGTGGTGCAGGGCCCGCCCGGTACGGGCAAGACCCATACCATCGCCAACGTCATCAGCCATTACCTGGCCAATGGCAAGCGGGTGCTGGTGACGTCGATGAAAGACCCGGCCCTGGCGGTGCTGCAGGAAAAACTCCCGGAAGCCATACGTCCGCTGGCAATCAGTTTGTTGAGCAGTGAAGCGGACGGCATGAAGCAGTTCGAGTTCGCCATTCAAAAGATCTCAGCCGAAGTACAGCGCATCGATCGTGCGCTGTATAAGCGCGAAATCGGGCAGATTGACGACGAAATCAACACCCTTCATGGTCAGATGGCCGGCGTTGATCGTGAGATCACTCATTGGGCCGAGCGTAATCTGTCGGACCTGGAGATCGACGGTGAGCGCCTGAGCCCTACCCATGCGGCCTTGCAGGTTGCGGCGGCCCAAGATGAAATCAGCGGTTTTACCGACCGGATCGGCGTGGACGAAGCGTATCGTCCGCGCTTTACGTTGCAAGACATCATCGCCTTGCGCGAAGCCCGGCTTGAACTCAAGGACTCACTGGCCTACCTGGGCCAGAAACTGCCGCAGCTGGCTGACTTCCCGGACGCGCAGACACTGATTCAGGTGCATCAGGATCTGGCTCAGGAAAGCCAGCTGCAGCTCAAGGAAAGCACCGGCGAAGTGCCGCGCCTGCTGGATAACAGTGCCGAAACCCTGGAGCAGGCCCAGGCGCTGGTCGAGCATTTGGGCCAACTGCAAACCCTGCGCACACAGATCAGCACCTCGGCCCACAGCTGGGCCGCGCCCATGCAGGCTTGTCTGATGCGTGGTGGCAACGATGATGTGCTGGCGCTGTTTGCCAGCCTCAAGGGCGAGATCGAAGACGCGCTGGCAGGGCGCAAGGCCTTTGTGGCACGACCGGTAAGCCTGTCGTTCGAGTTGCATGCGCAACCCGAGGTGGTGGCAGCTATCGATAACCTGGCCCAGGGGCGACGCCCGTTCGGCTTGTCCGGCCTGCTTGGCAAGGGCACGCAAAAACAGTTGCTGGACACCATTGTGGTGCTGGGCAGCAAGCCGCAAAGCGACCAGGACTGGCAGCATGTGCAAGCCTTTGTGCACTTCCAGCAACACAGCCGTACCTTGCTGCTGCGCTGGAATGCGCTGGCTGCCGAAATACCCTTGCCGACGCTGGAAACCGACGCCGAGCAACTGATGGCAGCGGCCCGGGCGATCGAGCAGTTCGATGCCATTGTGCTCACCGAGCAGGGCGAAGCCCGTGCCCACCGCGAACTCAAGCAGCTGCTCCCGGACTGGGCCGAGGTTAGCCAGTTGCGCAGCAACGCACCGGTATTGGCCGAGGCCGAAAGCATCCTGCGACACTACCTGATACGCCATCGCCTGGCGGCCACCTGGGCCATCAAGGAAACCTTCAACATAGCGCTGGCCGGGTGTGGTGGCGATATCAGTGAGCAGTTGCAAGGCTTTCTGGATTTGAGCCTTGGTCAGCCTCAGGTTGATACCGCCTTACTGCAAACCCGGTGGTCCGCGCTGATGGACGAGTTGCGCCGGGTGATGGCCCTGGCCAGTGCCCTTGAGACCGTACAGCGGGTAACCGACCTGATCGCGCAAAGCGGCGGCCTGCTTTGGGCCGCCCGTTTGCGTGAAGAGCCGGTCGTCGGGGCGGTCGACGGCCTGCTCCCGGACAACTGCCTGGATGTGTGGCGCCTGAGCCGTCTGGCCCGCTACCTCGAAAGCATCGACGGACGCGAAGACCTCAAGCGATTGTTCAAGTTACGCGGTGAGCTGGAGCTGAGTCTGTCGCGTCTTTATCAGGATGCGGTGGTCAAACGAACCTGGCTGCGGCTGTCGGAAAACGCCACGCCGAGTGTCAGGGCAGCCCTTGAGCTGTACCGCACCGCAATCCGCAAGATCGGCAAGGGCACCGGCGTACGCGCCGGGCGTTATCGTCAGGATGCGCGACTGGCGGCCGATGTGGCGATCTCGGCCATCCCGTGCTGGATCATGCCGCATTACCGCATTTGCGAAAGCCTGCCCGCGCAGTACGGTGCCTTTGACCTGGTGATTATCGACGAAGCGTCGCAGTCGGATCTCAGTGCATTGCCGGCGTTGCTGCGGGCGAAAAAAGTGCTGGTGGTGGGCGATGACAAACAAGTATCGCCCGATGGTATCGGCATGGAAGAAGAGCGCGTGCAGAACATGATGGCGCGCTTTCTGGGCAATCAGGTGGGCCTGTATCGGCCCTTGATGTCGCCCGAGCGTTCGCTGTATGACCTGTTCAAAGTGGTATTTGCCAAGAGCGGCACCATGCTGCGCGAGCATTTTCGCTGTGTGGCGCCGATCATCGAATACTCCAAGCGAGAGTTCTACAACCACGAACTCAAACCGCTGCGCCTGCCGTTGATGACTGAGCGTCTTGACCCGCCGCTGGTGGATCTGCTGGTGATGGACGGGGAGAAGAAAGGCAAGTTCAACCTTGGCGAAGCCCAGGTGATCGTCGAGGAAATTCGCCGCCTGATCGCCCTGCCGCAGATCACTGGACGCAGCATCGGCGTGGTCTCGCTGCTGGGCGCCGAGCAAGCGCAAAAGATCATGCAGATGCTGACCAAGGAGCTGGGTGAAGAGGCTATTACCCAGTTCCAGATCAGCTGTGGCGATGCCCGCACGTTCCAGGGCAAGGAGCGCGACATCATGTTCCTGAGCATGGTGGCCTCTCCCGGCGATTGCTTTGCCAACAGCCGCGACTCGATAGCCCAGCGCTTCAACGTGGCCGCTTCGCGGGCACGGGATCGCATGTACCTGGTGCGCAGTGTCGAGCTGACCGACCTCAGCCCTGTGGACAGTTTGCGCCGCGGCCTGATTGAGCACTTTGAAACCCCTTTTACCCAGGATGCTGCGCAGGTCAGTGATCTGCGCGAGTTGTGCGAATCCGGCTTCGAGCAGGAGATGTACGATGAGCTGACCCAGCGTGGCTATCGGGTGATTCCGCAGGTGGGCGTTGGCGCGTATCGCATCGACATGGTGGTCGAGGGCGACAACGACAGTCGCCTGGCCATCGAATGTGACGGCGACCGCTTCCACGGCCCGGACCGCTGGGACAGCGACATGCGTCGCCAGCGTATTCTGGAGCGGGCAGGCTGGCGTTTCTGGCGTTGCTTTGCATCGGCTTTTACCCTTGATCGTCAGCAGATCATTGATGATTTGCTGGCTACCTTGAAGGCAATGAACATCGAACCTGCCAGCGGCGAAGGCGCGGCGCCGAGCATTCATGTCGAGCGACGTCAGGTATATGGCTTTGAACGCGCAGGAACAGTCACCGAGGAGGGCCGTGTGCGGGCCCATGATAACCGTCCGGCCAAAGATCCGTTTTTGTTCTGGGTACCGGACGACACATTGGCCGTGAGCGATGTCGAGGCTGAGCAGTCTTTGCCACTGACCGTCTGATGGTCGCCGGGGAACAGTAGGCGCGAACCTGCTCGCGATACCGTGACCCGGCCAGCCAGACCGCAGCGCCTGTATTACAGGCAGGCCAGCCCCTTGGGGTTTTGCGTTGTCATGTGTCAGCAGGTGATCGTACAACCACCTTGAGCTATGATGCGTCCCTACGGGGGCGCGATTTCGCAGTGTTCAGGTCGGCCAAGGCGATAGATCAGCTGCTTTAATCATCAATGCTTCCGATCCTTTTGATTTCGAGAAAAATGTTCACCATGGAAAACCACAACGACGTACCCCGCCTCCCTCGCAAGCGCCGCAGCCTGGCGCAAGAGTTGGTGACGGTGCTGTCCGAGCAGATCCGCGACGGCATGCTCAAGCGCGGCGACAAGTTGCCCACCGAGTCGGCGATCATGGAAGCCCATGGTGTTAGCCGTACGGTGGTGCGCGAGGCCATTTCCCGACTGCAGGCCGCAGGGCAAGTCGAGACGCGACACGGCATCGGCACCTTTGTGCTGGATACACCGAGCCCGAGCGGTTTTCGCATCGATCCGGCAACTGTCGTCACATTGCGCGATGTGCTGGCGATTCTTGAGTTGCGCATCAGCCTGGAGGTTGAATCTGCAGGGCTGGCGGCGCAGCGGCGCAGTGCCGAACAACTGGCCGCAATGCGCGCGGCGCTGGATGCCCTGAATGAAAACACCGCGCGTAACGGTGATGCCGTGGCCTCGGATTTTCAGTTCCATTTGCAGATTGCACTGTCGACCGGCAACCGCTACTTCACGGACATCATGACTCACCTGGGCACCAGCATTATCCCGCGAACCCGGCTCAATTCGGCGCGTCTGGCCCATGATGACCAGCAGCAGTACATGGACCGCCTGAACCGTGAACACGAAGAAATCTACCAGGCTATTGCCCGTCAGGATTCGGAAGCGGCCCGCGCTGCCATGCGCCTGCACCTGACCAACAGCCGCGAGCGCCTGCGCCATGCCCATGAAGAGGCAGAGGCGCAGCGCGGGTAGGGCGTCCTCCACCTGTGGGAGCGGGCTTGCCCGCGATCGTATCGACGCGGATGGCCTGACAGAACGCGGCGCTTGCATCGCGAACAAGCCCGCTCCCACCGGGTATTGCTGCGTAAGATGAGCTGTTCTACGACAACCTGTCACTTACCAAAAATTAAATTTCACTTTCACCACACTCCACCAAAGCCCGTACTAGACGGGCTTTTTTGTTTTTATCGAAACTGATTCGCCCCAGGGCAGCCACGATTTCAAGAAATGAGATTGACGTTCTTTTTTTAAGTTGTACGATGACGTACGACGCAACGAATCGCTAACGTATTTCTCATCACAACGTGCTCCCAGGGTGTTCGAATAATGAATCCACAAGAACTGAAGTCCATCCTCTCTTCCGGTCTGTTGTCCTTTCCGATAACCGACTTCAATGCTCAAGGTGATTTCCACCCTGAGGGTTACATCAAACGTCTGGAATGGCTGGCTCCGTACGGCGCTTCGGCCCTGTTTGCCGCTGGCGGCACGGGTGAGTTCTTCTCCCTGGCAGCCAGCGAATACTCGCAAGTGATCAAAACCGCAGTCGATACCTGCGCTACCAGCGTGCCGATCCTGGCCGGTGTCGGCGGTTCGACCCGCCAGGCCATCGAATACGCTCAAGAAGCCGAGCGCCTGGGCGCCAAAGGCCTGCTGCTGTTACCGCATTACCTGACTGAAGCCAGCCAGGACGGCGTTGCCGCCCACGTTGAGGCTGTGTGCAAGTCGGTAAACATCGGCGTGATCGTCTACAACCGCAACGTTTGCCGTCTGACCGCACCGCTGCTGGAACGTCTGGCCGAGCGCTGCCCCAACCTGATCGGCTACAAGGATGGCCTGGGCGATATCGAATTGATGGTGTCGATCCGTCGCCGCCTGGGTGATCGCTTCAGCTATCTGGGCGGCTTGCCGACGGCCGAAGTGTACGCCGCGGCCTACAAGGCACTGGGCGTTCCGGTTTACTCTTCGGCGGTGTTCAACTTTATCCCGAAAACCGCGATGGAGTTCTACCGTGCGGTGGCCCGTGACGATCACGGCACGATCGGCAAGATCATCGATGAGTTCTTCCTGCCGTACCTGGACATCCGCAACCGCAAAGCCGGCTACGCGGTCAGCATCGTCAAGGCCGGGGCCACCATTTCCGGTTACGGCGCAGGCCCGGTGCGTACCCCGCTGACCGATCTGCTGCCGGACGAGTACGAGGCGCTGGCAGCCTTGATCGACAAGCAAGGCCCGCAGTAAGCAATGACCAAGGCCGCTGAGTAATCAGCGGCTTTTTACGTAAAGGAATACGATCGGTGGCTCACGCAGCTCCCACATAAGTTCCACCCGTCAGCTACAGCCAAAACAGATTAACCCGCACATAAAAATAATCAGTGGGAGTAGTACTACATGCAAGCGACCAAGCCGACGCATGTCCGTTATTTGATTTTGCTCATGCTTTTTCTGGTGACCACGATCAATTATGCCGACCGTGCCACTATCGCCATCGCAGGTTCCAGCCTGCAAAAAGACCTCGGCATCGACGCCGTGACCCTGGGCTATATCTTCTCCGCATTTGGCTGGGCCTATGTGGCCGGGCAAATCCCCGGTGGCTGGTTGCTCGACCGGTTCGGCTCGAAAAAAATCTATGCCCTGAGCATCTTTACCTGGTCCCTGTTCACCGTGCTGCAAGGCTTTGTCGGTGAATTCGGCATGTCCACGGCCGTGGTGGCGCTCTTTATGCTGCGTTTTCTGGTGGGGTTGGCCGAAGCGCCGTCCTTTCCCGGCAACGCCCGCATCGTGGCCGCCTGGTTCCCCACCGCCGAACGTGGCACGGCCTCAGCTATTTTCAACTCGGCGCAATACTTTGCCACCGTGCTGTTTGCACCGTTGATGGGCTGGATCGTGTATTCCTACGGTTGGGAGCACGTCTTTATCGTGATGGGTGTGTTCGGCATCGTCTTCTCGGGCATCTGGCTCAAAGTGATCTACAGCCCACGTGAGCACCCGCGCATCAACGAAGCGGAGTTCAAACACATCGCCGACAACGGCGGCATGGTCGACATGGACCAGAAAGGCAAAAAGGCCGACGGCCCCAAGTGGGACTACATACGCCAACTGCTGACCAATCGCATGATGCTCGGCGTTTACCTGGGTCAGTACTGCATTAATGGCATCACTTATTTCTTTCTGACCTGGTTCCCGGTGTACCTGGTGCAGGAGCGCGGCATGACCATCCTCAAGGCCGGCTTTATTGCCTCACTGCCGGCGGTCTGCGGGTTTATCGGCGGCGTGCTGGGCGGAGTCATTTCCGATTACCTGCTGCGCAAGGGCCACTCCCTGACCTTCGCCCGCAAGGCGCCGATCATCGCCGGCCTGCTGGTATCGAGCAGTATCGTGGCCTGCAACTATGTGGACATTGAATGGATGGTGGTGGGCTTTATGGCCCTGGCCTTCTTCGGCAAGGGCGTGGGCGCACTGGGCTGGGCCGTGGTTTCCGACACCTCGCCCAAGCAGATCGCCGGCTTGAGCGGCGGTCTGTTCAATACCTTCGGTAACATCGCCTCCATCACTACCCCGATCGTCATTGGCTACATCATCAGTGCCACCGGCTCGTTCAAATGGGCGCTGGTGTTTGTCGGTTGCAACGCACTGGTGGCGGTCTTCAGCTATCTGGTGATCGTCGGCCCGATCAAGCGTGTGGTACTTAAAGAACCACCGACCAGCGACCCGAAAATCGCTGACATTTTACCTGTCCATATTTGAGGAGCGGCGTAATGACGTTGATTGAACATTCCGACTCACCGCGCTCGATCCGCCTGCACCCGCGGGATAATGTCGCGGTGGTGGTCAACGACCAGGGCGTACCGGCGGGTACTGTGTTTGCCGACGGGCTGGTGACGGTGGATTTTGTCCCCCAGAGCCACAAGGTCACGCTGGCGGCTATTGCCGAAGGTGGCGAGGTGATCCGCTACGGTCAGGTGATCGGCTATGCCCTGCAAGCCATTGCGCGGGGCAGTTGGGTCAATGAGGACCAACTGCGCATGCCCACCGCACCGCCGCTCGATAGCCTGCCACTGGCCACCGATGTTCCCGCACCGCAAATGCCACTTGAGGGCTTCACCTTCGAGGGTTATCGCAACGCCGATGGCACGGTCGGGACGCGCAATATCCTCGGCATCACCACCACCGTGCAGTGTGTGACCGGCGTGCTGGACCATGCGGTCAAGCGTATCAAGGACGAGTTGTTGCCCCGTTACCCGCATGTCGATGATGTGGTGGCCCTGACCCACAGCTACGGCTGCGGCGTAGCGATCAGCGCCACCGACGCCTATATCCCGATCCGTACCGTGCGCAACCTGGCGCGCAACCCCAACCTGGGTGGCGAAGCGCTGGTGA
Source organism: Pseudomonas sp. FSL W7-0098 (assembly GCF_005930585.1). Taxonomy (NCBI): domain Bacteria; kingdom Pseudomonadati; phylum Pseudomonadota; class Gammaproteobacteria; order Pseudomonadales; family Pseudomonadaceae; genus Pseudomonas; species Pseudomonas sp. FSL W7-0098. Next base: position 141,518 of record NZ_RXHW01000011.1, on the reverse strand, counting down.
TCAGTCTGGGCTGCGAAAAGCTCCAGGCCGGCCAGGTGATGCACGAAAACGACAGCTCAGTGGACTTGAGCGAGCCGTGGTTGTACCGCTTGCAGGACTCCAGCCACGGCTTTACCGAAATGATCGAACAGATCATGGCGCTGGCCGAAGTGCGGTTGAAAAAACTCGATCAACGTCGCCGCGAAACCGTGCCGGCGTCCGAGCTGATTTTAGGTATGCAGTGCGGTGGCAGCGATGCGTTCTCCGGCATCACTGCCAACCCGGCGTTGGGTTTTGCCTCGGACCTGCTGCTGCGGGCAGGGGCGACGGTGCTGTTTTCCGAAGTCACCGAAGTGCGCGACGCCATCTACCTGCTGACTTCCCGTGCTGCCAACGAAACCGTCGCCCGTGAACTGGTGCGTGAAATGGACTGGTACGACCGTTACCTGGCCAAGGGTGAGGCGGATCGCAGTGCCAACACCACGCCGGGGAACAAGAAAGGCGGGCTGTCGAATATTGTCGAAAAGTCCCTGGGTTCCATCGTCAAATCCGGCAGCAGCGCGATCAATGGCGTGCTGGGGCCCGGCGAACGGGTCAAGGGCAAGGGCCTGATTTTTTGTGCCACGCCTGCCAGCGATTTTGTCTGCGGTACTTTGCAACTGGCCGCCGGTATGAACCTGCACGTATTCACCACAGGTCGCGGCACGCCTTATGGGTTGGCGATGGCACCGGTGGTGAAAGTCTCGACCCGTACTGAGCTGGCCCGACGCTGGCCGGACCTGATCGATATCGACGCCGGGCGCATCGCCACCGGGCGCGCGAGTATCGAAGAGCTGGGCTGGGAGCTGTTCCATTACTACCTGGACGTGGCCAGTGGCAAACAGCACACCTGGGCCGAGCAGCACAAATTGCACAACGACATCACCCTGTTCAATCCGGCGCCGATCACCTAGAGCAGTGAGGTGCCGCCGAACCCCGTAGATACCTTCCAGTGGGAGCGAGCCTGCTCGCGAAGGTCATTCGCGAGCAGGCTCGCTCCCACAGTTGAAGTTTTCCCGTAGCAGCGGGTTACTTGGCCCTTGAGCTGCAGGCGAAGCCGTCGGGGCCAGCCGTTTGCGTGCAGGCGCGTTCGGCGGGCAGGTTTTTCACCGGCTCGCGCAAGTGGTTGCGATTTTTGCCGTCGCGCTCCAGGTCAAAGGCGTCATACAACTTGCCAGCCGCGGTGTAGCTGCGCACCTTCAGCCTTGAGTCCTGTACGTCGACCGTCTGGTACAGCTGGGTTTCTTCAGCACTGCGATCCGGTTGCTGCCGGGCCCGGTCATTGAGGCCATACATCTTCGAACCCGCCACCGAGACCATATACACCGGTCCCTGAATCTTGCCGCCGGCTTGTGCGGCTTTGGACGCAACACGGCCGGCCTCGTTGCTGACACGGCTGTAGCAGTGATCATGGCCCTGCAACACCAGATCCACCGCATAACGCTCGAACAGCGGCTTCCAGGCAGTTTTCAACGGCTCGGTATCTTCGGGGCGGGCGCAGGTGTAGACCGGCTGGTGAGTGACCACGATATTCCAGCGTGCGGGGCTGGTTTTCAGGCTCTGCTCAAGCCAGCGGGTCTGTTGATCAAGGGTGCCCATATCGAGCGCCGAGGTGCCATCAAGGACGATAAACCGCACACCCTGATAGTCGACAAAGTAGGTGGTGTCTTTGAGCCCATCAACACCGTTTTGCGGCAGGGCGAACTGGCGGCTCCAGTGCGGCCCGAGAGTGCGGGTTTCGCTGCCGTCGGGGTTGAGGCCGTCGAGGTATTCGTGGTTGCCGGCGGCCACTAGCTGGGGAATCATCCCGTAATTGAAACCACCTGCCTGGTTCCATTCGCCCCATTGATCGTCGTGTACCAGGTCTTCGCGTTGCGACACCAGGTCCCCGGCATGCACGATCAACGCGGGGTTGGCCACGCTCTGCAAGGCCTGGCGAATGCTGCGCGAGGCCAGTGACAGAATGTCGTTCTGCACATCGCCCATATAAATAAAGTTGAACGGCTTGAAACTCTTGGTCGCAGTGTGGAACTGCAACCACTCACTCCAGCCGTCGCTGCCCTTGACCCGGTACACATAGGCCGTGCCCGGCTGCAGGTCGTGCAGGCGTACCTGGTGGAACAACGCCGCGCCGTTCTCGTTGTCCAGGCTGATGCTTGTGCCCTGGACCTCATGCGCCGCCTTGGCCAGTTGCGGGCCATCGAGGGCAGGAGCCAGTTGCAGCTGGCTGGCCTGCTGGCGGGTATCGGTGCGGAATGTTACGGCCATTTCCCTGGCAGGATCGGCCCCGGGGGTCAGCACGATACGGTCGGCCAGGCCACTGGCGGCATAAGGCGCGCCGGGGGAGTGGGGCAGCGGCGTGTCGGGGGCGGCGCAAGCGCTGTTGATCACGGAAAAAAGCGCGAGGGCCAGTAATGTGGGGCGAATCATGGGGGCTCCTTGAGGGCTGAATGCCCGTCAAGGAAACAAAGCCCCATGACACCGGGATGACGGCGGGGGTCGATTTGGCTCAGTCACAAGTCGCTTTGCGCGTGGCTTGTGGCCCGCAGCGGGGTAAACGTTGAGGCGAAGGGGGTCGTTTGAGATCACCCCTTCTGCGCCATTTCTGTAGATACTCTGTTGCCGGTCAACCCTCCCTGTGGGAGCGAGCCTGCTCGCGAAAGTCGTTCGCGAGCAGGCTCGCTCCCACAGTTAAAATTCCCTTCAGAACTAGCGGGTTGCCTGCATCGCGGGCAAGCCCGGCTCCCACACATTCTCCTCCCGTGATGGTTGTGCCGCGCTGGATGCCGCCACGCGACCAATCACCAGAATCGCCGGGCTCTTGAGTTCAAACGCCTGAGCATCTTTCTCCATCGCCGTCAGGTCGCTGCGGCATTCGCGCTGGTGGGGCAGGGAGGCATTTTCGATCATGGCCACCGGCATGTCCGCCGTCATGCCGCCCGCCAGCAATTGTTCGCGGATCTCGCTCAACTTTGCCACCCCCATATACACCACCAGCGTGGTGCCGCTTTGCGCCAGCGCCTGCCAGTTCACCTGGCTGTCATCCTGGGTGTGTGCCGTCACCAGCGTCACGCCACGGGCCACGCCGCGCAGGGTCAGGGGGATAGCGCATTGCGTCGCGCCAGCCAGGCCGGCCGTGATGCCATTGACCAGTTCCACCTCAACCCCGTGTTCACGCAACCACTGTGCCTCTTCGCCGCCACGGCCGAAAATGCATGGGTCGCCGCCCTTGAGTCGAACCACGCATTTGCCGTGGCGGGCATAACGCAGCATCAGGCGATGAATAAACGCCTGTGGAGTCGAACGGCACCCTCCGCGTTTGCCCACCGAAATCACCCGCGCAGCGGGGCAATGCTCCAGCACCGCGTCATTGACCAGATCGTCAATCAATACGACATCTGCTTCGCGCAGGGCGCGCACGGCCTTGAGCGTCAGCAGTTCGGGATCACCCGGCCCTGCGCCCACCAGCCAGACTTTTGCACTCATTGTGATTTCCTCACGGGTTAATGGCGACCGGCTGCGCCTGGGCAGTCAGCAAGCGCTTGATTTGCGGGACACAGGAGCCGCATTGCGTCCCGCAGCCCAACGATCTTTTCAGTCCCTGCAAGTCCAGCCCTTGGGCGATGCCAGCCTCAATCACGCTCTGACTGACGTTCTTGCAATTGCACACAATCGAGTTGCCAGCGGTCGGGGCGTTGGCGTTGCCCGGTGGCGCGCTCAGTGGCGCCAGCAGCCAGCGGCGCAATTGCTCGTCGGCGCGGCCTTCCTGCCACAGGTTTTGCAGCCAGTGCCGTGCCAGGGTTTCGCCCGCCAGACGAATCGCAGTGATGCTTCCGTGCTCGATGCGCACCCGCTTACCAATGGCGCGGCGCGGGTCGTCGTAAGCCAGTACCGGCCCCTCGTTGAGCCCCAGGCATTGATCAATCTCGCGTAGCAGTTGCGGATCGGGTGCGCTGGCGCTGGCGGCACGGATCAGTAACGCAGGGCGCTCGCGGCCAGTCAGGCTGAAACTGACGTACGAAAAGGTTTCGCAGAGCTGGCGCAGTGTCTCGAAATTCTGTTGAACATCACCCTCGATCAGGGCGAAAAGGTGCCAAGGTAATTGCGCCGGTTCCAGGCGCACGGCGCTGTGTTTGAGTTCCGGTTGTTTGGACAGCGGGTCAAACGCTGGCACGGTCAAGATGTTGACCCCGCCCTTGAGGAAGCGGTCACCCCAGTGCATCGGCAAAAACGCCTGCCCCGGGCGCACGCTGTCGTCGCTGCTGACTGGAACAATCACGGCGCCGCGCCGACTCTTGAGGCTGACCAGATCTCCGGGCTGCAGGCGATGACGGCGCAACTCGTCCGGGTGCAGGCTCAACACCGCTTCGCTGACGTGACCGAACAATTGCGCGGCCGTGCCGGTGCGGCTCATACCGTGCCATTGGTCGCGCAGGCGACCAGTGATCAGCGTGAGGGGGAAGCGTGCGTCGCGCTGCTCCTTGGCGGCACGGTAGGGCTCGGCCACGAACTGCGCACGACCGGTGGCGGTAGGGAATACCCCGTCCAAATACAGCCGCGCAGTGCCTTCACGGGCCCCTATCGGGAAAGGCCACTGTTGCGGGCCGATGGCATCGAGCACTGCATGGCTGATACCCGACAGGTCCAGATCACGGCCAGAGGTCAGGTGCTTGTATTCGTCGAACACCTGGGCTTCAGTTTCAAATGCAAACAGGCTGCTGTGCTCGGGACGCAGATGTTTTTCCAGGCGCTGTGCGAAATCCACCGTAATCGCCCAGTCGGAACGGGCTTCCCCCGGTGCCGGAATGGCTTTGCGTACATGGGAAATACGCCGCTCAGAGTTTGTCACTGTGCCGTCCTTTTCTCCCCAACTGGCGGCGGGCAACAGCAGGTCGGCGAAGGCCGCGGTTTCGGTGGTGTGAAACGCCTCTTGCAGCACCACAAACGGGCAGGCCTGCAACGCCGCCCGCACGGCAGTCTGGTCCGGCATGGATTGCGCGGGGTTGGTGCAGGCGATCCACACGGCCTTGACCTTGCCGCTGGCCATTTGCTCAAAGAGTTCGATGGCGCTCAGGCCGGTGTTCTGCGGCAGTTGCTCAACCCCCCAGTAAGCGGCGACTTCGGCCCGGTGTTCGGCATTGGCCGCATCACGATGGCCGGGTAACAAGTTGGACAGGCTACCGGTTTCGCGCCCGCCCATGGCATTGGGCTGACCGGTAAGCGAGAACGGTCCTGCACCCGGGCGGCCGATTTGCCCGGTGGCCAGATGCAGATTGATCAGGGCGCTGTTTTTCGCGCTGCCGGCGGTGGACTGGTTCAGGCCCATGCACCACAGCGATAAAAAACTTGGCGAGGTGCCCACCCATTCGGCGCATTGCTGCAGTTGCTCGACGCTGATGCCGCACAATTGCGAGACCATCTGCGGGGTGTAATCGCGCACCAGGCTTTTCAGCTCGGGCAGGCCCTGAGTGTGGGCCTGGATAAAGTCGCGATCGACCCAGTCTTCCCACAGCAATAAATGCAAAATCCCGTGAAACAACGCGACGTCGGTGCCCGGTAAAATTGCCAGATGCAGGTCGGCCAGATCGCAGGTATCGGTACGCCGCGGGTCGATAACGATGACTTTCATCTGCGGACGTCGGGCTTTTGCCTCCTCCAGGCGGCGAAACAGTACCGGATGTGCGTAGGCCATATTGCTGCCGACGATCATCACGCAATCGCTCAGCTCCAGGTCTTCATAGCTGCAAGGCGGCGCATCGGCGCCCAGGCTTCGTTTGTAGCCGACCACGGCCGAGGACATGCACAGCCGCGAATTGCTGTCGATATTGTTGGTGCCCACCAGCGCCCGGGCCAGTTTGTTGAAGGCGTAGTAATCCTCGGTCAGCAACTGCCCCGAGATATAAAACGCCACGCTGTCGGGGCCGTGCTCGGCGATGGTGGCGGCGAACACATTGGCCGCGTGATCAAGGGCGCTGTCCCAGTCGATGCGACCACGGGCCAGTGCCTTGCCCAGGCGCAGTTGCGGGTACAGCGCGCGGGCATTGAGGTCGCCGGTCAGGTGCAGGGTCGAGCCTTTGCTGCACAGCTTGCCATAGTTGGCCGGATGCGTCGGATCGCCGCTAACGCCGAGAATACGCTCGCCATCATGTTCGATCAGCACGCCGCAGCCGACCCCGCAGTAGCAGCAGGTGGAGGCGGTGATCTGGCGGCTCATCAGCCTGCGTCCCGCAGGGCCAACTGCACACGGCCATTTTCCACCCGCGCCTGATGGTGGTGGGCGCAACCGATGTCCGGAGCCTGGGCTTCGCCGCTTTGCAGATCGATCTGCCAGTTGTGCAGCGGGCAGGCGACGCGCTTGCCGTAGATCAAACCCTGGGACAACGGGCCGCCCTTGTGCGGGCAGCGGTCGTCGAGGGCGAACACTTCGTCGTCGCTTGTGCGAAAAATCGCGATATCACCCTTCGGTCCGCTGATGATCCGTGAGCCCAGGGTGTTGATTTCTTCAAGTGAACAGATATCGAGCCAGTTCATGCCGGCACCTCCAGATTTTTCACGGGGATGACCTCGAACTCCTTTTTCAGCAACGGCTGCACCAGGCGCTCTTTCCACGGGTCTTGCTCAAACGACAGGGAAAACTGCAGGCGATCATTGAGCGCCTTGCGCCGTTCGGGGTCTTCAAGCACAGCCTTTTTGATGTGCTCCATACCGACCCGTTGCAGGTAATGCACGGTGCGCTCGAGGTAGAAGGCCTCTTCGCGATACAACTGTAAAAAGGCACCGTTGTACTCGCGGACTTCTTCAGCCGTTTTGAGCTTGACGAAGAACTCGGCAACCTCGGTTTTGATCCCGCCATTACCGCCGATATACATCTCCCAGCCTGAGTCCACGCCGATAATTCCTACGTCCTTGATGCCTGCTTCCGAACAGTTGCGCGGGCAACCGGACACTGCCAACTTCACCTTGTGCGGCGACCACATATTGAACAGATCGTGTTCCAGCTCGATGCCCAGTTGCGTCGAGTTTTGCGTGCCGAAGCGGCAGAACTCGCTGCCCACACAGGTCTTTACCGTGCGGATGGATTTGCCGTAGGCATGCCCCGAGGGCATGTCCAGATCCTTCCACACGCCCGGCAGGTCGTGTTTTTTTATCCCCAGCAGATCGATGCGCTGCCCGCCGGTAACCTTGACCATCGGCACGTTGTACTTGTCGGCCACATCGGCAATACGCCTCAGCTCGGACGGGTTGGTGACGCCACCCCACATCCGCGGGACGACGGAATAGGTGCCGTCTTTTTGAATGTTTGCGTGGGCCCTTTCGTTTATTAGGCGTGATTGCGGATCATCGCGGGCCTCTCCCGGCCAGGTCGAAATCAGGTAGTAGTTGAGCGCCGGGCGGCAGGTGGCGCAGCCGTTGGGCGAGCGCCAGTTCAGGTAGCGCTGGGTGTCGGCGATGGTCAGCAAATGTTGCTCGCGAATGGCCCGGCGGATTTGTCCGTGGTTCAGGTCGCTGCAGCCGCAGATGGCTTTTTCGCTTTTGGGTTTGACGTCCGCCGCGCCCCCCACGGTGTTGATCAAAACCTGCTCCACCAACCCCGCGCATGAACCGCAGGAGCTGGCCGCCTTGGTGTGCTTTTTGACCTCATCAACGCTGAACAGCCCGTGCTCTTGAATAGCCTTGACGATGGTGCCCTTGCACACGCCATTGCAACCGCAGATTTCGGCGGTGTCGGCCATGCTCATGGCCTTGTCCTGGCCCTGATGGCCGACATCGCCTATGGCATTTTCACCAAACATCAAATGATCGCGGATCTCACCGATGGCGTGATTCTCACGGATTTGTCGGAAGTACCAGCCGCCGTCTGCGGTGTCGCCGTACAGGCAGGCTCCCACCAGAATGTCGTCCTTGATCACCAGCTTTTTGTAGACCCCGCCGATCGGGTCGCTGAGGGTGATGATTTCAGTGCCTTCACCGCCCATAAAGTCGCCTGCCGAGAACAGATCGATGCCGGTGACCTTCAGTTTGGTCGACGTGACCGAGCCCTGATAGCGGGCAAAACCCAGTTGTGCGAGGTGGTTGGCGCAGACCTTGGCCTGCTCGAACAGTGGCGCCACCAGGCCGTAAGCGATGCCGCGATGGCTGGCGCATTCGCCGATGGCGTAAATGCGCGGGTCGTAGGTTTGCAGGGTGTCGTTGACGAGAATGCCGCGATTGCAGGGGATGCCCGCCTGCTCGGCAAGCTCGGTATTGGGCCGAATACCGGCAGCCATCACTACCAGATCTGCAGGGATGATCTCGCCGTTCTTGAACTCCACCGAGCCCACCCGGCCATTTCCAGCATCGTGCAGGGCATTGGTCTGTTCGCGCAGGCGAAAATGCAGGCCGCGTGCTTCAAGAGCATTTTGCAGCAGTTGGCCGCTGATCGGGTCGAGTTGGCGATCCAGCAGCCATTCGCCGATATGCACCACGGTCACATGCATGCCGCGCAGCATCAGGCCATTGGCTGCCTCCAGCCCCAGCAGTCCGCCACCGATGACCACCGCGTGTTTATGGGTTTTGGCGGTATCGATCATCGCCTGGGTATCAGCAATATCGCGGTAGCCGATCACACCGTCCAGGGTGTTGCCGGGGATCGGCAGGATAAAGGGCGTAGAGCCGGTGGCAATCAGCAGACGGTCGTACTCGGCTTCGGTACCGTCTTCGGCGATAACCCGGCGCCTGGCCCGGTCGATCTGCACCACCTTGCGGTTGAGCAGCAGCTTGATGTTGTTGTCCAGGTACCAGTCCAGATCGTTGAGCACTATCTCCTCGAAGGTCTGTTCCCCGGCCAGAACGGGCGAGAGCAGGATACGGTTGTAGTTGGCGTGAGGTTCGGCGCCGAAGACCGTAATCTCGTACAGCTCGTTGCTCAGTTTGAGCAACTCTTCCAGGGTGCGAACCCCGGCCATGCCGTTGCCGATCATCACCAGTTTGAGTTTTTTCATCAGGTTCTCCGCGAGCAAGGCCGGCCTTCTGGGGGGCATTGCGGCCTTGCTCGACACATTGTGCAAAAACAAAAAAAGGCGTCCCGCTAGTTGCCTAGCGAGGACGCCTTTGTCCTTGTCCCGTTCTCTCGGGAAACCTGGTATTCGTCGTTGAAGACCGGGTTTTATGTTTGATGGATTAGCTAATGCAGTGGTTGTGCCAAGTTGACAAGAGCCCGTGTTTACACGATGTCTGGATATTCGCGGGGTGTTTTTGTGCACCGATGCAATGCGCCTCGCCCGTTATTGGGGCGCCGCTTGCCCTGTAGCGAACACCTTTATGGGTGAGACAGCAAAAATATCAGCACCAGATTTATCAACAACGACACTGATGCCACCGTCCGCCATACCTTTAACGGCTCGCGCTCCAGCAAGGGCCGGGGGCGCACGCTCAAGCTCTGGCGCTCACCCTGCTCCAGTTGTAGCAGCCATTCTTCGGCCGTTTCAAAGCGTTGCGCCGGATTGGCGGCAACCCCGCGCCCAAGGTTATGGACAATCCACTCCGGCAGATCGGGTCGATAACGACTGGCGCTGACAGGCATACCAAAGCGCGGACGCTGAAATGCTTCGATTTCTCCGTAGGGGTAATGCCCGGTCAGCAGGTAATACAGCGTCACGCCCACGGCGTAGAGATCCTGTCCGGGGCTGGGTTTTTCGCCGCGAAAGGCTTCCGGGGAGAGATAACTGGGTGTGCCGGGCAACGTTGATGGCAGATCCTCCGACAGACCGGGGCAGTAGGCCAGCCCAAAGTCCAGCAAGCGCAATTCACCGTCGTCACCCAGCAACAGATTGTGCGGTTTGATATCGCGATGAAAAATCTGCCGTCGGTGTAACAGGCCCACAGCTCGCAACAGGCGCTCGGCCAGATCCAGCCATTGTGCCAGGGGCAGAGGCCCGCGCTTGGTATAGAGATTTTCCAGGGTGGTGCCTGGATATTCACGCATCACGTAGTACAAATGCTGACGCTGGCTGGCGGGGTGCACCTCGGGGAAATGACGACCCGCCACGCGCTTGAGGAACCATTCTTCCGATAGCAGCGCTTGCCCTGCCAGGTGATCATCGTGCAGATGGGCCGGCAGGGTTTTCAGTAGCCAGGGCTGTTGCTGCGCATCCCGCACCCGGTAGAGCAGTGATTGCTGGCTCTGGCCAACATGGCTTTCGACCTGCCAGTTTTCAAAGTGTTGCCCCGGTTTGAGCGCGGGCGGTAGTGGCCATTGCTGCAGTTGCGCCAGGGCGTCGCCGATGGCGCTTTCCCCCAGAGCGTCGACCCTCACCAGCAGAGCGCTGGCATTGTCCTGACTGCCTGCCCGATGCGCGGCATTCACCAGCGTGCTGGCGGCGCTTTGCAGGTCGGGAAGATCACGCAACAGGGCGGCTATGGCGGTATCGCCCAGGGTCGACCATATACCGTCACTAAGCAGCACAAAGGTCTCGCCCTGTTGCAGTTCACCGTCCAGAAAATCCACCACCAGATACTGATCCAGCCCCAGCGCCCGCTTGAGCACATGCTGCATACCCGGCTGGTCCCAGACGTGGTCTTCACTGATGCGCTGCAAGGTTGTGGCGTGCCAGCGGTAGACCCGGCAATCACCCACATGGGCCAACGTAAAACGCCTGCCGCGCATGACCACAGCACTTACCGTGGTCAGCAGCGGTTGCCCGCCGCCATTGGCGCGCAGCCAGCTATTTTGCGCGAGCAGCAAACGCTCCAGTGCCTGGGCGACGCTCCAGGTTTCTGGTGTGGCGTAGTAGTCCAGCGCCAGTGCCTGCAAAGTCGAACGGGCGGCCAGGCCGCCATCGGCGCATTGGCTGACGCCATCGGCAATGGCAAATAAATGCCCTTTGCTCGCCGCCAGCATGGGCACAGGCGTGACCTCGCGCAGTGCGTCCTGATTCTCTGCGCGAGGGCCGATGGCGCTGGCGTGGGCGAAACTCAGTTGCAGACTCATCGCAGCCTCACACTCGGGCAGCGGTCACGGCAGCCGAGCCCCAGGTTGTTCTCCAGCGGCGCTTGACCCCGTGCAGGCCGAACCAGGCCAGTACGCCAAGGCTGGCAAATAACCACAAGGCCAGTTGATAGCTGCCGGTGCTTTGTTTAATCGCGCCCATGCCTGCTGCGAGGGCGAAACCGCCGATGCCGCCTGCCATGCCGATCAAACCCGTCATAACGCCAATTTCACGACGAAAGCGCTGAGGCACCAATTGGAAAACTGCACCGTTACCTGCACCCAATCCCAGCATTGTGCAGACGAAAAGCGCCAGTGCTGCATAGGAGCTTGGCAGGTTGAAACCCACGGCGGCGATGCTGATGGTCGCCAGGGTGTACATCCCCAACAGGGTACGAATACCGCCGAAGCGATCCGCCAGCGCACCGCCCAGCGGCCGCATCAAACTACCGCCAAACACACAGGCGGCTGTGTAGTAACCCGCCGTCACCGGGCTTAGTCCGTATTGATCATTGAAGTAGCCGGGCAGGGCGCTGGCCAGGCCGATAAAGCCGCCGAACGTCACGCTGTAGAAAAACATGAACCACCAACTGTCGCGGTCGCCCAGGGCCTTGAAGTAATCGCTCATGGACTTGGCCACGGGCCGTTCCGGGGCGTTTTTGGCCAGCCAGGCAAATACGAAAATGCACAGCACCAGCGGGATCAGGGCAAAGCCGAACACATTGCTCCAGCCATACGCCGCTGCCAGCACCGGGGCCAGTAGCGCAGCGAACACCGTGCCAGAGTTGCCTGCACCGGCGATGCCCATTGCCTTGCCTTGGTGTTGCGGTGGATACCACTGCGAGGCCAGCGGCAACGCAACGGCAAACGAGGCGCCAGCCATGCCCAGAAACAGTCCCAGCAAAAGAGCCTGCTCGTAGCTGTGAATACCGTGCTTCCAGGCCACAAACAGCGCACCAATAACAATGACCTGACCGATCAGCCCGGCGGTTTTGGGAGACAGGCGATCAGCCAGCAGGCCCATCACAAAGCGCAGCACGGCCCCCGCGAGGATCGGCGTGGCCACCACCAGCCCACGCTGTTGCGTGGTCAGGTGCAGGTCGGTGGCGATTTGCACGGCCAGTGGGCCGAGCAGATACCAGACCATAAAACTCAGGTCGAAATACAGAAACGCCGCGAACAGGGTTGGAGTATGGCCGGACTTCCAGAAGCTTGAATTCATCGCGCACCTCAACGGTTGATCGTTTTTAGAAGAAGAGTTGCGATGGGGCGCCGTAACGGCCGCACCACCGGCCCCGGTCGCTGGGGCCAAAACGAAAAAACGCCGCTGCCGGATCCGCCATGGGCGAATCAGGGGAGCGACGTCTCTGTCGTAGATGGGGCAACCGCCGTTGGTTACCGGTAAGGATTGCTTAGCGAAAACTGTGCCAATTGAGGAGGATCATGGGTCACCCCAGAAGCTCACTCATGGCTATGATCTGTTCCGCCACCTGTATCAGTTTTTGTTGGCGGCTCATGGCCTGGCGGCGCATCAGGGTGTAAGCCTCTTCTTCGTTGCAGCTTTTCATCTTCATCAGCAGACCCTTGGCCAGTTCGATGCGCTTGCGCTCGGCCAGTTGCTGGTCGCGGGCATGCAGTTGGGCGCGCAGGGCCTGGTCGCTCTCGAAGCGAGCCATGGCCACATCGAGAATTGGCTGCAAGCGCTGTGCGTGAATGCCTTCGACAATGTAGGCGCTAACCCCTGACTTGATCGCCTGACGCATCACGCCGGGGTCGTGCTCGTCGGTGAACATGACAATCGGTCGTGGTTGGTCCCTAGACACCAACACCACTTGCTCCATCACATCGCGGCTTGGCGACTCGGTATCGATCAGGATCACGTCCGGGCGCACCGTTTCGACGCGAGCAGGCAGGTCGATGGTCAGGCCCGATTCATCGATTACCTCAAATCCGGCTTCACTCAGCGCGGCTTTCAGGCGGCCGACTTTTTTCGCCGTGTCGTTGATCAGCAAGATACGCAGCATGGGGGTGGCTCCGGTCAACGACGGGCAGCAAGAGGAGCGCGGGTGCTCATGGCATGCAGCGCAAAGCTTCGGGCATAGCCTGCGGGATCCGAGCCGTCCCACACCTTGCCATCGAGCAACTGGCTGCTGCGCATGTTTGCGGCACCTGCCGGCACGTTAACGGCGTTGGCCGCGTCGCGGTACAGGGCCAATTGCTGAACCTGACGGGCAACACCGAGGTAGTCCGGGTCTTCGCGCAGCAAGCCCCAGCGGCGGAACTGGGTCATAAACCACATGCCATCGGACAGGTACGGCAGGTTGACCTCGCCGTCACCATAAAAACGCAGGGCGTGCGGGTCTTGCCAGTGCTTGCCCAGGCCGTCGTTGTAGTCGCCGAGCAGGCGCGGCGCGATGCACTCTACGGGTGCATTCAGGTACTCGGGGGCGCTCAGCAACTGCGCGGTACTGCGCCGGTTTTCGTCGTTCTGCTCGATAAAGCGGCTGGCTTCCAGGATCGCCATCACCAGCGCCCGGGCGGTATTGGGGTACTGCTCGACAAACGCCCGGGTACAGCCCAGGACTTTTTCCGGGTGATCGGGCCACAGCGCCTGGGTGGTGGCGAGGGTAAACCCCATATTCTGTGCAACCGCGCTGGCAGCCCACGGCTCGCCGACGCAAAAGCCGTCAATGCGACCTGCCAGCAAGTGCGCAACCATCTGTTGCGGTGGTACCACTACGCTGTTGACGTCTTGCAGCGGATGAATGCCCTGACTCGCCAGCCAGTAATACAGCCACATGGCATGAGTGCCCGTGGGAAAAGTCTGGGCGAAGGTCAGTTTCGATCGACTTTGGTGCACGTGTTGTTGCAGCGCCTCAGGACGGGTCACGCCCAGGGCCTGCAAACCGTGGGAGAGGTTGAGGCTCTGGCCGTTTTGGTTAAGCCCCATGAGTACGCTCATGTCGGTGGCCGCCACGCCGCCAATGCCCAGGTGCACGGCGTAGATCAGCCCGTAGAGGCTGTGGGCGGCGTCGAGCTGGCCGTTGACCAGATTGTCCCGCAGGCTGGCCCAGGACGACTGGCGCTTGAGGTTCAGCGTCAGCCCGAAGGGCTGGGCGAACCCTTGAGTGGCGGCCACCACCACCGAGGCACAATCGCTTAGGGCCATAAAACCGAGGTTGATTTCGGTTTTTTCCGGGGCATCGCTGCCGTTGACCCAGGCCAGAGGGCCGGCGAGTGATTCGTTCATGGGAGGCAGCACCTTGGCAAAAGCATACTGTGAGGGTGCAAGGCATATGCCAGAGGTGTTGACCCAGTTGAAAACCTGGATTTTACAGGGCTTTGGATTTGCGCTTGCCTTTAATGGGGTGGCTTACTTCAAGCGGTCTTGCGCCTTGCGATACGCGGTCTCGTGTTCGCGCTTGTCAACGGCGACCACGAACACCACAACCTCTTGATCAATAACCTGATAGATCAGTCGGTAACCCGCGCTGCGTAACTTGATTTTGTAGCAATCGGGCAGCTTGCGCAGCCGGTTGGCTTCAACGCGGGGGTTGAGCAACACCTCTGACAGTTTGCTCTTGAGTTGCTGCATGACCGGTTTGCGAGCTTGTGCCATTCCTTGAGTGCGCGCTGGTCAAACTCAAGATCAAAGGTCATCCAGTGTTACCTTGACCCTTTGCGGTGCAGCCAGGCGTTCGCGCACAGTGTTGATGAGGGCTTCGTCTTCTTCGGTTACCAGCATGGGGCGAAAGGGCAGTTGGCCGCGTTCGGCTACGTACTGAAATGCCTGGCGGACCAGTTCAGAGGGGGTGACACCCAGGCGCTCAAGTTCCTGGTAAGCGCGGGCTTTGAGTTCATCGTCAATGCGAATGTTGATAGAGGCCATGGCTTTGACTCGTGTAATGACGTTTGTCATTACGCTGACCTCTGCCCGTTTCTTTTGCAAGTGCCATTGGGCGGTTAAGTGTTCTGCGTTGTTCATATGCGCTCCTGAATTTAAGCCACCAAACCAAAGAAGGGTGGTCAGATCTGTGAGCCTAGCTAGAGATAATCAGGTGATTCGTACGACGATTCGCTTTCATTCCCGTGAAACATCCGAGCGTAATCCCGCTCGCTTGCGCCTGTCCAAATCGGGGAAGAGTCTCGCTCCACCGCTGCTCAATGGCCGGTTGCCGCGTCGTAAAGCGGTTATGCGCGAGCCAGGCAAACAGGTGAATAATTGAAAGGGTTATTAACTTACAACTGAAAAGTTTATAACCCTTTAACCCCGCTAAAACCGGACATGTTCTATAAAACTGCTCATCTATCGTTAGACTAAAAAGTGATTGGCTGCCCGAGTTTTTATGCCTTTATGATCTGTTCACAACAACTCGTGAAGCAGGAGTGGGGCGATGACTATTCAAGTAAAACCCGTAGCGGGTCGAATTGGTGCACAACTTGAAGGCGTAAAACTGGGCGGTGATATCAGTGGCGAAACATTCGAGTTTATTCATCAGGCCTTGTTGAAATATAAAGTCCTGTTCTTTCGCGACCAGCATTTAAGCGACGCCGAGCACGAAGCATTTTCCCGCCGCTTCGGTGATCAGGTGCCCCACCCGACCGTGCGCTCTGCCGAGCAAAGTTCCGCCATCCTGCACCTGGACGCCAAGGAAACCCGCGCCAACTCCTGGCATACCGATGTGACCTTTGTGGCCAATTACCCGAAAATCTCCATCTTGCGCGGTGTGGTCATTCCACCCTATGGCGGCGACACAGTGTGGGCCAATACCGCATCGGCTTATAACGATTTACCCGAGCCGTTAAAGCAACTTGCGGACAACTTGCGCGCCCTGCACACCAATGTTTATGACTATGCGACGCCTCGCGGTACCGATGAGTCCGGTCTCAAGCGCTATCGCGAACAGTTCACTGCCGAAGTTTATGAAACTGAACATCCGCTGGTTCGCGTTCACCCGGAATCGGGCGAAAGAAGTTTGTTGCTGGGCCACTTTGTCAAAGATATTCAGGGTGTGAGCAGCAACGATTCCAAGCAACTGATTCGCCTGTTCCATGACCGCATTACCCATGTCGACAACACCGTGCGCTGGCGCTGGCAGGAAGGTGATGTGGTGATCTGGGATAACCGCGCCACCCAGCATATTGCGATCAACGACTACGGCGATGCCCCGCGCATCGTACGTCGCACCACCATCGACGGCGATGTGCCGGTGGGTGTCGACGGTCGCCTGAGCCAGGCGCTCAAGCCGACCCCGGACACCCGCTCGCCGAAAACCGAAGCCGACAAAAAACACCTCGCCGCCTGACGGGCCGCGCCTTATTGCTTCAAGGAAGACCTGCCCATGGCCACATTCAAAGTAAATGCCCTGTTGCGCAAGACCCGCATTGCCGCCGTGCTGGCGGCGGTCATGGCTGTTCCGCTGGCCGAGGCCGATGTGTTGCGCGTCGGTGTGGCGAGCGCCGGTGGCGGTGATCCGGTCACGTTCAGTGGCTCGCCGCTGGGCATCGTGCGCAACCAGCAACTGCTGGAAAAAGCCTTCGCCGGCACCGGCACCGAGGTGCAGTGGTTCTTCTTCAAAGGCGCTGGCCCTGCGGTCAACGAAGCGTTGTCCAACCAGCAGCTGGACTTCGCCTATCAGGGTGATCTGCCGGCGGTGGTCGGGCGCTCCAACGGGCTGGACACCAAACTGCTGGCAGCACTGGGGGTGCGGGCCAACCTGTATCTGGCGGTGCCAAAGGGCTCTGACATCAAGACCATCGAAGACCTCAAAGGCAAGAAGGTCGCGGTGTTTCGCGGCACCAACGGTCATCTGGTGTCGATCAACCTGCTGGCAGCGCACGGCATGAGCGAGCGCGATATCAAGGTGATCAACCTCGATGCCGGCAGTACCCAGGCAGCCCTGGTTTCCAATGGCGTGGATGCGGCCTTCGGTGGTCGTGAGCTGTTCAAGCTGCGTGACAAGGGCCTGATCGACATCGTTTACGACAACCCTGCCCAGGATGTGCGCTACACCCGTCAGACCGCCTTGGTGGTGCGCGGTGCCTATGAAAAAGAGCACCCGGGCAATGTGCAAAAAGTCGTCGATACCCTGGTGGATGCGGCGAAATGGGCGTCCGAAGACAACCATCGTGATGAGGTGTTCAGCGAGTGGGCCAAGAGCAACGACCCGGTGGACTCACTGCGCGCCGACTTTACCGGGGTCAGTTTGCGGGACCGGAATTCGCCGCTGATCGACACCTTTCTGGTGAGTCGCTACCAGGCAGTGGCAGAGCAGGCCAAGGACGAAAAGCTGATCCGCCGCCCGGTGAGTATCGAAGGCTGGTTTGAGCCGAACTATTTGCAGACCGCGTTGAAAGCCAAGGGCCTGGAGAGCTTCTGGACGGCCTATGGCGTGGATGGCAAACAGCCCGCCGGCAATGCGGTGGCGGGCAAGTAACTGCATACCCTTATGGGGATACCCCTGTGGGAGCCCACAGGGACTCCGTTTTTTGTAGTAGCAACAAAGGAGCCAGGCATATGGCCAGGGCACAGACCGTCATACCGCAGCAGTACGCACCGGCGCTACCCAAGGGCAACGTCAAGCGTTTGCCACCGGCCCCGGCACGCCCGGTACGCAAGGTCGAAGTGCCGCGCACCTCGGCCTGGGCCACGACCCTGGGTGACCGGAGCTTGCCCTGGCTCTTGCCGCTGACCCTGCTGGGCCTGTGGTATCTGGGGGTTGAGCAGGGCTGGCTGTCAGAGCAGGTCTTGCCGCCACCAGCCTATGTTTACGAAACCCTGTCGGATCTCTTTGCTTCTGGCGACCTGTGGATAAATGCTGCCGCCAGCCTGCAGCGGGTAGTCGTCGGGTTTGCCCTGGGGGGCGCTATCGGTGTGGCGCTGGGGCTGGCGATGGGGTTGTCGAAAACCGTCGAAGATTATCTGCTGCCCACCTTCAATGCCATTGTGCAAATCCCGGTCTTGGGCTGGTTGCCGTTTGCCTTGTTGCTGTTCGGCATTGGCGAGCCGCTCAAGTACGTGCTGATTGCCAAGGCGGCGATGGTGCCGATCACCTTGTGCACCTTGCAGGCTTTCCACCAGGCGCCCAAGGGCTTGCTGGAAGCAGGGCGGGCCTATGGTTTCAGCCGCTGGCAGAGTGTGGTGTTTATCGTGTTGCCGGCGGCTATCCCGACCCTGTTTACCGGCCTGCGCCTGGGCTTCACCAAGGCCTGGCTGTCGCTGGTAGTGGTTGAGCTGGTGGCGTCGAGCGAAGGGCTGGGTTACCTGATTGTCTATGGTCGCCAACTGTTCCAGCTGGATCTGGTGATGGCCGCCGTGGTGGTGGTCGGGGCGATCGGCCTGGTGATCGACCGTGGTTTTGATTATGCCGAGCGCCGCCTTAATCGTGGCCGCGCACCGGTAGCGGGGCGCCTGTCATGAGCAGCGCACTGGCTATCAGTCATGGCAGCAGCCGTCGCTATCGCGGCTGGGTGCTGCCGATCAGTGCCGTCGCCCTGTGGTGGCTGGCTTCGCATATGGGCTGGAGCCAGTCCGGGCTGCTGGTTTCACCGGAGAAAGTGGCGGCCACGGCCTGGGACCAGATCGCTTCGGGCAAGTTCTGGCGGGCCATCAGCGCCAGCCTGACGCGCAACCTGAGCGGCTTTTTTATCGGCACCACCCTGGGCCTGGTGCTGGGTTGCCTGCTGGGCCTGTCGCACTATTTCGAGCGTTTGGTCGGCCCGAGCTTCAACACCTTCAAACAGATTTCGCTGTTCGCCTGGATCCCGCTGATCTCGGTGTGGTTCGGCCTGGGCGATGTGGCCAAGGTGGTGTTTTTGTCACTGGCGGCCCTGGTACCGGTGGTGGTCAATACCTGCGACGGCCTGCGCAATGTGCCGCCCAACCTGCTGGAAGTGGCGCGGGTCTACCGCTTCAGCCGTTGGCAGACCATCGTCGGAGTCATGTTGCCCGCCGCCTTGCCCTCGATTTTCACCGGGCTGTATCTGGCGCTGGTGTACTCGTGGCTGGCGACCATCGGCGCCGAATATCTGCTGGTGTCGGGGGAGGGCATCGGCAACACGCTGATCGATGGCAGCGAGCATTTCATGATGGACCTGGTGCTGTTCGGCATGGTGGTCATCGGCCTGGTGGGCTGGAGCCTCAATGCCCTGGCCCGAATTTTTGAGCGACGCATGCAACGCCTGTACGGCATTGAACCGCGTTGATCGGCACTTTCAAAAGGATTGCAGCATGCTCAATAACAGCCTGACCCTGGAAAACATCAGCAAGCGCTTTGCTTCGCGCCCCGGTAGCAGCAGCCAGTTGCAAGTGCTGGACAATATCCAGCTGGATATCGCTCCCGGCGAATTTATCAGCATCGTCGGTGCCAGCGGTTGCGGCAAGTCCACCCTGCTGCGCCTGATTCTGGGCCTGGACGAAGAGTATGAGGGGCGCATCCTGCTCAATGGCCAGCCCATTGACGGCACGGGGCTGGAGCGCGGCATCGTGTTTCAGGATCACCGTTTGTTCCCCTGGCTCAACGTTGAGCAGAACGTTGCCGTGGCGCTGAAAAACTCGCCGCTGAGCACAAAGGAAAAGCGCGACACCGTGCGCGAACATATCGAACTGGTGGGCCTGCAGGACTTTATCGACGCCTACCCGCACCAGATTTCCGGCGGCATGGCCCAGCGTGTGGCGATTGCCCGGGGGCTGGTCAACCGCCCCAGCGTGCTGTTGCTCGATGAACCCCTTGGCGCTCTCGATGCCCTGACCCGGGCGCGCTTGCAGGGCGAGCTGCAAAACATCTGGGCCAAGGAAAAAATCACCATGATCCTGGTGACCCACGATGTGGATGAGGCTGTGTTTCTCGGTGATCGCGTGGTGGTCATGCAGCCCAACCCCGGGCGTATCCGGCGCATCCTCGATATCGACCTGCCGCGCCCGCGCAACCGCAGTGACAGCCGCTTTATCGCCCTGCGCGACGACGTGCTGAGTGACTTCGCCGAATTGCATTGAACCCCTGCCACCTGAATTCAGAGAACAGAACATGTCCGAACGTCAGCTCAGCCTCAACCTGTTTATCTACCCCAACGGCCATCACGAAGCCGCCTGGCGCCACCCGCAGTCAGTGCCGGAGTCGTCCATGGACATTGGCTACTACCAGCAGCTGGCGTTACGCGCCGAGCGCGAAAAGCTCGATGCGATTTTCTTTGCCGACTCGCCGTCACTGGCCGAAAGCGGCCGCGAAGGCCTGCGCATCCGCTTCGAGCCGGTGACCTGGCTGGCAGCCATTGCGGCGGTTACCCAGCGCATCGGCCTGATTGCCACGGCCAGCACCACCTACAGCGAACCTTACAACCTGGCGCGTTCGTTCAGCGCGCTGGATCACCTGAGCAAGGGCCGTGCGGGCTGGAACATTGTCACCACGTCAATGGCTGCCGCAGCGGCCAACTTTGGGCTTGATGAACACCCTTCGGCCCATGATCGCTACGCCCAGGCCGAAGAGTTCGTGCAGGTGGTCGGTGACCTGTGGGACAGCTGGGAAGACGATGCGCTGGTGCTGGATAAAACCGCCGGGGTATTTGCCGACAGCGGCAAGGTGCACTCGATCAACCACGTCGGCGCTTACTATAAGGTCAAGGGCCCGCTGAACTCGCCGCGTTCGCCCCAGGGGCGACCGGTGCAGGTGCAGGCCGGCTCATCCGAGGATGGTCGTGATTTTGCCGCCAGGCATGCTGAAGCCATCTTTACCGCGCACCAGACACTGCAAAGCGCCACGGAATTTGCCAATGACATCCGCGCCCGGGCGAAAGCCGTGGGCCGCGATCCGCGCCAGCTGAAAATTCTTCCGGGCATCAGCCCATATATCGCCAGCACCGAAGCCGAAGCGCAGCGCAAGTTTGATGAACTCAATGAGCTGGTATTGCCCCACGTGTCCCTGGGCCAATTGCGGCGCATGTTGGGTGTGGACTTGTCGGGTCAGGATCTGGACGCCCCGTTTCCGCGCCATCTGATCAACTTCGAAGGCGTCGAAAGCCAGTCCAGCCGCTTCAAGCTGATCATCGATATTGTCGACCGCGAAAACGTCACCTTGCGCCAGCTGATCAACCGCCTGGCGGGGGCGCGCGGGCATTGGGTGCCGGTGGGTACCCCGGTGCAGATTGCCGACTTGATTGAGCAGTGGTTCCGCAGCGGTGCGGCGGATGGTTTCAACGTGATGCCGCCGGCATTCCCCGATGGTTTTGACGTGTTCCTCGACGAAGTGCTGCCGATCTTGCGCCAGCGCGGCTTGTTCCGCAGTGAGTATGCGGGCAGCACCTTGCGCGAACACTACGGCCTGACTCGCCCGGAGTCGCGCTACACCCTGAAAACCGCCTGACTCCCCCCACCCTAGTGGGAGCGAGCCTGCTCGCGAAGCAGGCCTTGATGCCTTCGCGAGCAGGCTCGCTCCCACAATTCAAAACCCACAAGGAGCGGGCATGAACCCGATCAACAACAGAAGAGCATTCCTGCGTAGTTGCGCGGTATTGGGTGCGGTCGGCGCTGCGGGCATTCTGCTGCCCGGCTGCGAAAAAAAGGACAGCGGCGCTAAAAGCGCCGCCGTGATCAAGAGCCGCGCCGATCAGGTGGTGGACTTCAAATACCCCGACAACCCCTCATTCGATCTGGTCTATGTCGCCGACTCCCTCGGCTATTTCGAAGGCTCGCGGGCACGGCCCAAGTACATCGGCCGTATTGCCGCGCCCCAGATCATTCCATTGACCGGCACCGGCGAAATAGACTTCGGCGCGCGCATGGTACCGCTGGTGATTTCAGCCATCGCCAGTGGTCTTGACCTCAAGGTGGTGGCCGCCGGCGGCAAGACCCTGCAAGAAGCTCCGCACATGAAATACTTCGTGCGCGACGACTCCGGCATCGTCAAGCCCAAAGACCTGGAAGGCAAGACCGTAGGCTTCAACAGCTTTGGCGCCTGCGCCGAATTTGTCACCAAAAAGTACCTGCGCGAGCAGGGCGTCAATGTCGACAAGATCAACTGGGTGGTGGTGCCGGACAACCAGGCCGAGCAGACCCTGGCCACCGGCAATATCGACATTGCAATCATTCATCCGCCATCGTCCGGCGGTGCCGAGCACAACCCGGCATTACGCAAGCTGTGGAGCGACTACGATCTGGATGGCGGATTGGGCGGCATGGCGCCCTACAGTGTGTATGGCAAGTTCAGCCGCGAGAACCCGGAGGCTACCCGCGACGTTGTAAACGCGATCGCCCGCGCGGCCAACTGGGTCAATGCCAACCCCGACGACGCGCGCAAAATCACCTCCGAGCGCATCGGCATGAAGCTCGAGCTGGTGGAGCGCTTTGCCTATGTCGATGACCTGGTAGTGACCGAGCCGCCGATTCAGTACTACATCGACATTCTTGAAAACGAAGGCAAGATCAAAAAAGGTTCGATAGGGGTCAAGGATGTCTACACCAACGACTTCAACCCGTTCGCCCGGGGGCATGCCTGATGCCGGAACACAAGATCGCCGCCCGTGACCTGAGCATGGAGTACCGGGCCTTGAATGAAGCGGGGCGAGAGGAGCGGGTGCCCGTGCTGGAGGGGTTTGACCTGCAGGTACGCGAGGGCGAGTTCCTGTCCATCCTCGGGCCTTCGGGCTGCGGCAAGTCGACCTTTATGAATATCCTTGCAGGGCTTGCGCACAAGACCGGCGGCGACCTTCTGGTCGATGGCCGGCCCCTGCAGGGCATCAACCGTAACCAGGGTGTTGTGTTCCAGGGCTATGCATTGCTGCCCTGGCGCACGGTGCTCGACAACATTGCCGTGGGTCTGGAGATCCGCGGGGTGGCCAAGGCCCGGCGGCTGGAAACTGCCCGCGAATACCTGGAGCTGGTGGGCCTCAATGGCTTCGCCTCGCGCTACCCTCACGAGTTGTCCGGCGGCATGCGCCAGCGCGTAGCGATTGCCCGCTCGCTGGCCTACAACCCGGATGTGCTGCTGATGGACGAACCTTTCGCCGCCCTCGACGCGCAAACCCGCGAGACCCTGCAGAGTGAGTTGCTGCGCATTTGGGATACGCACAAAAAAACCATCGTGTTTATTACCCACAGCCTGGACGAGGCGATTTTCCTGTCGGACCGGGTGGCGGTGATGACCCAGCGCCCGGGGCGGATCAAGGAGATCTTCGACATCGACCTGCCGCGCCCGCGCCAGCCGGAATTGCGTAATACCCAGGCCTTTGTGCACTACCGCCAGCGTGCCTGGGAAGCCCTGCGCGACGAGGTCACAGACGTGGCCCGTGAGCCCGTTGCGGCGCCAGTGCCTCAGAACTGGCAGAGCATCGCGACCCAGGGTGGTTATCGGATTGGAGTGTAAACATGGGCTTTAAATTGACTTCGCGGCGGGTGATCGACAGCTCGGTGGGTATTGTCCTGTTCCTCGCCCTCTGGGAGGCCTTACCGCAATTGGGCGTGGTCAACCCCGGCTACCTGAGCCCGCCATCGGCGGTGCTGGGTGCGGTGCTGGACCTGGCCAGCAGTGGCGATCTGATCAAGCACTTGCAGGCCAGCTTGTTTCGTTCCTTTGCCGGACTGCTGCTGGCGATTGCCTGCGGTGTCAGCCTGGGGTTGATAATGGGCTGGTTTGCACGGGTCGAACATGTGCTTGATCCGTTGTTGCAGTTCTTCCGCCAGACCTCGGCGCTGGCATTGTTTCCGGTGTTTATTCTGTTTCTGGGTATCGGTGAACTGTCGAAAATCGCGATCATTTTCTGGGCGTCGTTCTGGCCGATCCTGTTGAGTACCATCAGCGGCGTTAAGCAGGTCGACGGGTTGCTGATCAACTCGGCGCTGTCGATGGGCGCGAACCGCTGGTTTCTGTTTACCAAAATAGTGCTGCCGGCGGCGTCGCCGTCGATCTTTACCGGGATTCGTCTGGCGGGTGCGTATTGCATCACGGCACTGGTGGCCGCCGAGATGATTGGTGCTCATTCCGGGTTGGGCTTCCTCACGCTGAACTCCCAGGAGGTGTTCCAGATTCCCAGCATGTACGCAGGCATTTTGCTGCTGGCGGTGGTGGGTTTGCTGCTCAACTTTTTGCTGGCCTTGCTGGAACGGCGCTTTACCTACTGGCGCCGGGGCTTGCGCCACGGTGGTTAGGTGGCTGGCAGCAGTGGTGGTTGGCGCTGTGTCGCTGGTCGCCTGGCAATGGCCATTGGCACCGGGTGAGATGCCTCGTGGGCCGCTGTTGCAGGCAGCCGAACAGCGCCAGGTCTTGCGTGTGGGCGTACGCAGTTACCCACGGCCGAGCCTGGGGCAAGAGGCGCTGGTGGCTGAGCCGGATGAACTGGACAGTCAGTTGGCCGAGGCCCTGGGGGCTTACCTTGGACTGAAGGTGCAGTTGCAGGCATTGCCGCAGAGTGGCCCGTTGAGTGACGGCCACGTCGACCTGGTCATTGCCGGCAGTCTGAAACTACCGGTCGAAGCAGACCGGGTGGCGAGCTTGCGGGATTTGCCGGTGCAGTACCGTGCGGGGGCGTTGATTGGCTTGCGCAATGCTCCCGCCCGTCCTGTGCGCGGGCAAAGCGTATGCCTGGCGATGGGTAGCCCGTGGGCGCAAACCCTGCAGCAACAGGGCGCCGAGCTGCGCACTTATGTGTCGTCGATCCGTGCCGCGGTGGCGTTTATGGCGGGCGAGTGCAACCTGCTGGCGGAAGAGCGCAACAGCTTGCAGGCGCTGGCACAGGCGCCGGACTGGCGCTTCTATGCGCTGTTACCGCAGACCTTGAAGGCAAGCAGCGACCTGCGGGTTTACCTGCCCGTAGTCGACAGGCAAAGCCGCGCGTTGATCAATGCGGCACTGCGCGACTGGCAGGCCCGTGGCGGCCAGACCCGTGCATGGGAGCTGCGCAGTAATGCGTTGCTGGTGGACAGCCTGAAGATCGGCGACGGGCTGGTGTGTCACTGAGCGATACCACGCCACGGTGGGAGCGGGCTTGCTCGCGATGCAAACGGTGAGGTCTGTCAGGCAAACCGCGTCGATACCATCGCGAGCAAGCCCGCTCCCACAGGGTTTACTCCGCCACACCAATGCGCCATTGCGCCGGTGGCGGTGTGCCGTTCACCGCAAAATCCCCCACGATGCGACTCTTGTAAATACGCGGGTTATGCGACGACAGCGTGCGCGCATTGCGCCAGAAACGGTCCAGTCCCAAGGGCTTGAGGGTGGCCGATGCACTCAGTGCATCAAACAGATCGCCACTGGCCTTGATGATCAAGTCCGAGACTATGGTTTGCGACTGCGCCACTTCCAGTTCGGCAATATTCACGGCGTGGCTCAGGGCGTGTTCATCATCGCTCAAATGGGCCTGATGGACTCGCTCCAGCGCCTGGAAGTTCTGCGTTGCAATAGCGCCGGCGGCATAGGCCGCGCTGCGCAGGTTGCCCACCACTTGCAGCACTTGCGGGTCGTGGGCCACGCGCGGTGCATTGCCGCTGCTGAAGCTGCGGGTGCGCCTGGCCACATGCCCGGCAGTTTCGTCGGCCAGCGCGCGGCCAATCCCGGTCAGGGTTGCCGTGTGCACAGACTGGAAAAAAGCCGGTGAATAGCGAAAGCGGTTTTCAGCCAGGATCACATTGAGCGGGTCCACCGGCACTTCGCGAAAATGCGCGGTGCCGCTGGCGGTCAACGTCTGGCCGAAACCGTTCCAGTCGTCGATGATTTCCACCCCCGGATCATTGCTGCGCACCGTCACCGATACGCGCTGTTCATCCGGGTTGTTGGCGCTGACATCGACCCAGTCGGCATACAGCGCACCGGTGGTGTAGAACTTGCTGCCACTCAATTGCCAGTGGCCGCCGTGCAGGCTCAGGCGGGTGCCGAATTCAAGCTGTTTGGCATTGCCCACTTCGCCGGACGCCGGGCTGACGGTTTCGCCACGACCCAGGCGCTCCAGCCACACGCCCTGATACTCAGGGTCGCGGCTGTTAAGCAGGTTTTCACAAAAACCGAAGTGCCCGCGCAACGATTGCACCAGGTTGGAGTCGGCCTCGGACAGTTCGATCAGCAGGTTGAACAGTTCCGGCAGGCTGGCGCCGGCACCGCCATATTCCTTGGGCACGCGCAGGGTGGTGAAGCCTGCCTCCTTGAGCCATTGCAACTCCTGGAGCGGCAAGCGTCGCTCCAGTTCGCGATCTACGGCTCCTTCACGAATCTGCGCAAAGACCGGCCGATAACGGGCCGCCAATGCTTCGTATCGCGCCGACGGGACGGCGCCCCAGGCAGAGTCAATTTGCGACATGTCGTGCTCCTTGGCGTTGAACGGATTACCAGCCGACGGCAAAGCGCAGGCCGGATACAGGTTGAGGGGCCGGTTCCGGCGCAGCGGCGCCGGGTATCGCCGCCAGCAGGCGACGGGTGTAGGGGTGTCGGGGTGAATGCCAGAGGGTTTGCGGGGTGGCCTGTTCGACGATTTGCCCTTGTTCCATCACCAGAATCCGGTCGGCGAAATAGCGCACTACCGACAGGTCGTGGGAGATAAACAGATAGGACAGGCCCAGCTCTTCGCGCAGCTCCACCAGCAGATTGAGGATCTGCGCCTGGGTCGAAACATCCAGCGCTGACACCGGTTCGTCGCAGATCACCAGCCGCGGCTTGAGGATCAACGCCCGGGCAATGCCGATGCGCTGGCGCTGGCCACCGGAAAACTGATGGGGCAAGCTCGCCAGGCTGCTGCGCGCCAACCCCACGGCATCGAGCATTGCGAAGCGGGCCTGCTGGCGTTGGCCCGGGTCGGTCTGCCCGTGCAGGCGCTGCACACGATCGAGAATGCTCTCCACGCTGTGGCGCGGGTTAAGCGCCGCGTAGGGATCCTGAAAAATCATTTGCACCTGACGGCGCCAGCCCAGCAGCGACTCGTTCTTGAGGCTGGCGATATCGCGTCCGTCGAATTCGATTGTGCCACTGCGTGCGGGCAGTAAACGCAGCAGGGTGCGACTGAGGGTCGACTTGCCGCAACCCGACTCGCCCACCAGGCCCACGCTCTCGCGCTCGCCCACTTCAAGGTTGATGCGGTCAAGTACGGTGCTGTTGCCATAGCCGGTGGTCAGGTCGCTGACCTTGAGCAACGCCGGGTTGCCCGTGGGTGCCCGAGGCTGGCGGCCCGGCGCGTAGAGGGTGGACTTGACGCCATAGCGGGTGGCCTGCTCCGGCTGGCGCTCGACATTGATTTCAGCCAGACGGTTACTCAAGTAATGCTGCTTATGTTCAGCCCCCAGCGACGCCTGCAGCAGGCCGCGACTGTAGGGGTGCTGCGGGTGCTCGATCAGGTCGCGGGTCGACCGGCTTTCCAGGGCGTGGCCATCGTGCATCACGATGACCCGGTCGGCGTGCTGGCCGACCACGCCCAGATCATGGGTAATCAGCAGCAGACCCATGCCCAGCTCGCCCCGCAAACGAGCCAGCAACTCAAGGATCTGCGCCTGCACGCTGACATCCAGCGCCGTGGTCGGCTCGTCGGCGATCAACAGTCGGGGCTGGCAGGCAATCGCCATGGCGATCACTACCCGCTGGCGCTGGCCGCCCGACAAGTGCTGTGGGTACTCACGTAAATGCGCTGCCGGGCGCGGCAATTGCACCAGGGCGAACAGTTCTTCGGCCCGCTGCCAGGCCTGGCGCCGGGTCAGGTCAGTGTGGGTCAGCAGGATTTCGCTGACTTGCTCACCCAGGGTGAGTACCGGGTTGAGGCTCGACAGCGGGTCCTGAAAGATCATGCCCTGTGCGCTGCCCTGCAATTGGCGCCGTTGGCGCGGGGGCATGACCAGCAGGTCGCGGCCTTCGAACAAGACCTGACCGCCCAGCCGGGCGTTGTCCGGCAACAGGCCCATCAGGGCCAGGGCCGTGGTGGATTTACCGCATCCGGACTCACCCACCAGCGCCAGTGTCTCGCCGGCTTGCAGGGTGAAACTCAGGTCTTTGACGGCATCGGCGTTGTCGTAGCTCACGCGCAAACCGCGTACGTCCAGCAGGCTCATGGGATATACCGTCGCAGGCGAGGGTTGAGGGCGTCATTGAGACCGTCGCCCAGAAGGTTGAGGGCCAGCACCACGAAGATGATTGCCAGCCCCGGCAGGGCGGTGAGGTACCAGCCGCTGGCGATCTGCTCGCGGCCACTGCCGAGCATGGCGCCCCAACTGGCCTGATTCGGGTCGCTCATACCGAGGAAGGCGAGCCCGGCTTCCACCAGAATCGCCTGGGCAATCAGGATCGAGGTGGTGACCACCAGCGGCGCGAGGGCGTTGGGCAGGATTTCACGCAGGATGATCGAGCTGTTGCCGAAGCCCAGGCTGCGCGCGGCAGTCACAAAGTCGGCTTCACGCAGGGTACGGAACTCGGCGCGTACCAGGCGTGCCACCGTGGGCCATGAGGAGATACCGATCGCCAGCGCGATAACCCCCAGCGTCGGGTTGCCGATGGCCACGATCACGATCACCAGCAAAAAAGACGGCACGGTCTGGAACACTTCGCAGAGGCGCATCAGCACATCCCCCAGCTTGCCGCCGTGGTAGCCGGCCAGAGCCCCGACCAGCCCGCCGATCAGCACGCTGATCAGGGTGGCGCTGGCGGCAATCAGTAAAGACCCGCGGGCCCCGTGGGCGATCCCGGCAGCTACGTCGCGGCCCAGTGAGTCGCTGCCCAGAAAGTAGCCCGGATCGTCGCCGGGCCACAGCATCGGCATGGCGACCATATCCAGCGGGTCACCGGGGTAGAGCGTGCCCGCCAGCAGTGCCAGGGTCAGCACCAGTGCCAGCATGGTCGCGCCAATCAGCGCCGAGGGATTGCGCAACAGGGCCGTCCAGACGCTTTCGCTGTAGCCGGTCGGAGCGTTTGGCAGTACGGCAGTGGTCATGGGGCAGCTCCTTTTCAGTCGGCCTGGATACGCGGGTCGAGCCAGGCTTGCAGCAGGTCGACGGCGATATTGATCACCACCACCAGCATCGATGACAGCAGCAGGATGCCCAGCAGCAGGTTGTAGTCACGGGACATCACCGCCTCGAGGGTGAGACGGCCCAGGCCGGGCCAGCCGAACAGGGTTTCGGTGACGGCGGCGCCGCCGAGCAGGGCGGCGAAATGCAGCCCGGCCAGGGTCGAAACCGGCAGCAGGGCATTGCGCAGCACATGCCGTGACACCACTCGCCATGGCGCCAGGCCCTTGGCCCGTGCGGTGCGCACGTAGTCCTGACGTTGCACTTCGAGCATCGCGGCACGGGTCAGGCGGGCATACAGGGCGATATAGAACGTGGCCAGCGCCAGCACTGGCAGCACGGCGTGCTGCAGGCGGTCGAGCAGCCAGGCCGTGCCGCGCAGATCGAGGCCCAGGGTCTGAAAACCGTTGCTGGGCAACCAGCCGAGCTTGACCGAAAATAGCAGCACCGCCATCAAGCCGATCCAGAACCCCGGCGTGGAATACAGCAGCAACACCGCCAGTGACAACACGCGGTCAGGCCAGCGACCGACCCAGGTGGCCATTGCCGTACCGGCGGCGATGCCGATGGCCAGCGCCAGCCCCAATGCGCCGACCATCAGCACCAGGGTATTGGGCAGGCGATCGAGTACCAGGTGGCTGACTGGCAGGTTGAAGCGTGGCGACAGGCCGAGGTCCAGATGGGCCAGTTGGCCGAGGTAGCGTTGCAATTGCTCCAGCAGGCTCAAGTCCAGGCCAAAATGGCTGCGCCACTGCAGCAGGGTTTCGGCACTGGCGCCGCCGGACTCACCGGCCAGCACATCCACGGCGTCACCGGGGATCAGCCGCAGCAGCAAAAAATTCAGCAACAGGATGCCGACTACGGTGGGGATGGCCTGCCACAAGGTGCGCCGTGACAGGCGCCACATTCTGCGCCGTTCAAGCATGGGCGCCTCCGGTGTCAGCCAGGCTGATATTGGCCAGGCTGCTGTCCAGGCCGTTGGCGTCATCTTCGAAACCGCTGACCCGGGCGTTGTACACCGAGACCTGTTGCTGCATGACCAGGGTGATCGAAGGCACTTCTTCAATCACGATCTTCTGGAACGCCTTGAACAGCTCGCCGCGTTTTTGTTCGTCGGTCTCTACTGCGGCGCTTTCCAGCAGGCGGTCGACTTCGGGATTGTTGTAGTGGGTGCCATTGGAAAACGGCACGCCCTGGCGAAAATTCTTCGACCAGAACAGGCGTTGCACACCCACCGTGGGGTCATACAGGGTGCCCATGCCGACCACGGCAAAGTCAAAGTCGCGGTCGGTGTAGATACGTTTGATATAGGTGGGAAAATCCTGGGCGCGCAGTTTCACTTCGATGCCAATGCGTGCCAGGGCACTGCGCACATAGGTGGCAGTGCGGCTGTAGCTGTCGCCGTAGGGCAGCGGGTCGAGGGTCAGGCTGAAACGCCAGGGACCTTTTTTTACCAGCCCGGCCTTGTCCAGCAATGCATTGGCTGCCTCGGTGTCGAAGGGATACGGGTTGGGGCCCTCGTAGACGTAGTTGGCGAAGCTTTTCGGGATCGGTGAATAGCTGGCTTCGGCGTAGCCGTAGTACACCACCTTGCGGATCACTTCGCGGTCCAGGGCATGGGCAATTGCCTGGCGCACCTCGAGGCGAGACAACAGCGGGTTATCGAGGTTGAACTCGAGCATGGTCGGGGTAATGGTGTAGCGATAGCCGCGGGTGGTGGCTTTTAATCGGCCGGATTTGGTCAGGCGCTCCAGCTCGCTTAGCGGCACCGGGCTTTGCCCGCCTGCATCCAGCGTGCCGTTTTCAAACGCGGCCAGGCGCGCGGCACCGTCGGGGATGACTTTGAGAATCAGCGTATCGACCACCGTTGCCGCCGGGTCCCAGTAGTTCGGGTTGCGTTCGTACTCGATAAAACTGCCGCGCTCCCAGCGCTTGAAACGGAAGGGGCCGGTGCCCACCGGGGCGTTGTTGTGCAGATTGCTCAGCGGGTCGCCCGAGGCATACAGGTGCTTGGGCAGGATCGGCGTTTCACCGCCGGCAAAACCGCGAATCAAGTACGGCGCCGGCTTGCTCAAATGAACGATGGCAGTGTGGTCGTCGGGGGTGTCGACCCGCTCCAGGTTGGCAAAGGTACTGGAACCCCGGGGGTGAAAACGCTTGATCAGGTCCAGGGAGAACGCCACGTCGGCCGAGGTGAACGGCTCGCCGTCATGCCATTTGACCCCTTCGCGCAGGGTGAAGCGGTAGCTCAAGCCATCGGGTGCGGCCTCCCAGGCGGTGGCCAGTGCAGGGCGGGCATTGAGGGCTTCATCGTAAGTCAGCAGCCCCTCCAGCACCTTGCTGCTGGCGGTGACGCTGGTACCAGCGGTGGTGTTGAAAGAGCTCAGCGAAGGCGGCTCGGGATTGATCAGCAAGTTGAACACCCGGCGTCCGCTGACGGCCTGCCCCGTGGCATCGGCCAGGGCAGTGGGCAGGAACGGCACGCTGGCGCCGAGCGCGGACAGGGCAGACAGGCCAACAACAAATTGACGACGGGTAAAGGGCATGGCGGTCTTCCTGGGGTGGGTTAGCGGCGCAGGCCGGCCTGGCGCAAAAGGGGCAACACGCGCTCGCCAAACTGTTCAAGGTCGGGGGCAAAGTCGAAGAAGCTCAGTTGCAAGCCGTCGATACCGGCCTCTTTGAGGCGGATGATGTCGCGCACCACGGTCTCGGGGCTGCCGACCAGCTGGATATTGCCGCCCACATAACGCTCGGCCGGTTGATGGCCGCGCCAGGCATGGGCATCACTGGCTTCACGGGCATGGCCCTCCAGTGCACCGGGGTCACCTGCGGCCGTGATCGCGGCGTGGACTTCCCAGGCTTCGGCATCGCTGTCGCGGCAAATCACCAGCGGGTTGATCAGGGTGCGCACCTGACGGCCATAGCCACGGGCGGCGTGTTTGATGCGCTGCAAATGCTCGGGCAGTTTCTCCAGCGCGTTTTCGATCTCGGCACTGCCGGGGCTGGTGGTGAACACAATGTCGGAATGCCGTGCCGCGAAGTCGATACCGGCGGGTGAGCCGGTGGCGTTGACCAGCACCGGACGGCCAAAGGACGGTTTGACGCTGACATAGGCCTCTTCGAGCTTGTAATGATCGCCGCTGAAATCGACGTTGTCCGGGCTGTGCCACAGTTCCTGCACCACGCGGATAAATTCGTCGGCCTGGCGGTAGCGCTGATCGTGCTCGATGGGGGCCTGACCGAAGCGCCGGTGTTCGCGATGACGATGCCCGGTCACCAGGTTCAGGCCCCAGCGGCCCTTGCTGATATGGTCAAGGGTGGCGCCGAACTTGGCCAGGTGCAGTGGATGCCAGGGGCCATAGAGCACATGCAGGGTAGAGATCAGCAGGATGCGCGAGGTTACCGACGCCAGCGCTGCCTGAGTGATAAAGGCATCCAGTGATTCGTCGTGGTAGCGGATATCGCCCCCGTAGCCGCCCTTGCCCAACCATTCAGCGAGGGCAAACACCAGGTCAAATCCCAACTCTTCGGCGCGCAGGGTCAACTGGCGGTTGTAGTCAAAGGTCCAGGTGGTACTGCGTGGCAGTGCCGAAGGGCTCCAGCCACCGGACTGCACCGGCAGGAACAAGCCCAGAAACAACGGTTGTTCAAAGGCACGGGACAGCGGGCTTTGAGGAAAATCCAGAGGGGAGGGCTGACGTGACAAGGCGAAGGCTCCAGGCAGGGGATAGGAAAACGCGGGCTATTCCTGCACTTGCGCAGGGCTGGTCAGCAGGTAGGCGACGGCTTCGCTGTTGTGCGGGTTGCGGTACCGGTGGGGTCGTTCGGCGCGATACAGGATCGAGTCGCCAGCGTGCAGCACAACCAGTTCGTCATTGATTTTCAGCTCCAGAGTGCCCTCGGCCACCAGCAGGTGGTTTTGCACGCCATGGGGGTTGCCGGGTACTCTTTCCTCGGCCTGGGGCCCCAGGCGCAGCTCGTTGAACGTCACCAGGGGGGCGGTGTGCTCAGGGGGCAGGGCGCGGCGTATAACCATGCCGGCGCCGTCGGGGTCGAGGAACTCGGCGATGGACACTTTCAGTGCGGCGGCGACTTTGCTCAGCACCTTGACCGAAGGAAAGCTGCGGCCTGCTTCGATCTGCGCAATCATCGCGCGGCGCACACCACTGGCATGGGCCAGTGCTTCCAGGGACAACTGGCGCTTGTCGCGCAAGCGCTGCAGGTTGTGGCTGATACGTTTGGCGACAGGATCGTCGCCCTGTGGATCACGCTCGGGCAAGCTGAAGGGAACGCTGCCGCTGCTGTCGAGAAAACCGGTAGGGATATTCATGGGCGTGAACCTGCAAGTGAGGTGAATGCAGGTGAATTGTCAGGGCCATGGGGGCGACGGCTCATGATGATTCCTTTTCATGCGGTCCGAAAAATCATGAGATTACCGAGGGTTTTTTAGATCCATAAATAATTAATTCCGACGTTTAAAGACCCGTTTTGAATAAGAGATACCCTGACAAAACCGCTCTATGGTTATGCCCCGTTGGGCGTTGACCGCCAGAACACGGCTGACTACTGTTTGCGCCACTTGATTTCACGATCACCACGCAGGGAGTCAGCATGAGCGACATTCAATACCGCAACCTGGGCCGCAACGGCGTGAAGGTTTCACCCATTACTCTGGGCACCATGATGTTCGGCGGGCAGACCCCGGACGACGTCGCCCGGCGCATCACCGACCGCGCTTTCGAGCAGGGCATCAACTCCATCGACACCGCCAACGGCTACAACGACGGTGCCTCGGAAGCCGTGGTGGGCCGTTTGATCGGTGATCGTCGTCAGCACTGGGTACTGGCCACCAAGTTCGTCAATCCCAACCCGGGCGGCAGCGGGCCGAACAACAGCGGAGCCTCGCGCCAGAACGTGATTGCCTCGGTGGACGCCAGCCTCAAGCGCCTCAACACCGACTATATCGACCTGTTCTACCTGCACCGCGAAGACCACGACACCCCGGTGGACGAAACCCTGCGCGCGCTGGATGACGTGATCCGGGCGGGCAAGATCCGTGGCTACGGTTTGTCCAACCACCGCGGCTGGAAACTTGCCGAATTCAGCCGCAGCGCCGACCTGCTGGGCATCCAGCGTCCGAGCGTGAGTCAGCCGCTGTACAACCTGGCCAACCGTCAGATCGAAGTCGAGCACCTGCCGGCGGCGGAGCATTACGGCATTGGCGTGATCTCTTACAGTCCGCTGGCGCGCGGTGTGCTCACCGGAAAATACGACCCCGATCAGGCCCCTGGCCAGGACACCCGCGCCGGGCGCAACGACCCGCGCCTGCAGCAGACCGAATGGCGCCCCGAGTCCCTCAACCTGGCCCAGCGCATTCGTGACTATGCCGAAGGGCAAGGCATTACCGCAGGCCAGTTCGCTTTGGCCTGGGTGCTGAATAACCAGTTGATCACCTCGGCCATTGCCGGGCCGCGAACTGAGCAGCAATGGGAAGACTATGTGCCAGCGTTGAACTACAGGTTCACCGCGCAGGACGAAGCCTTTATCAATGATCTGGTGGTCACCGGGCACTCGACGACACCGGGCTACAACGACCCGAGCCATCCGTTTTTCGGGCGCAAGTCGCGGGTGTGAAACCCCGGCTGTCAGATATAAAAACGCCTTCGGGCGTTTTTTTGTGAGCGCGATAAAGCCGCCCTCAGCCCAGATCCTTGGGGCTGCGGATTTTAAATAAAACTAATTATTTACCACCTTTGCCCTCGACTTGAGCCATAGCCTTTTTGCTCCATTTCGTTAAACAGGCCAGGCGCCATGACCCATGTGCATCACCACACGCCGTCACTGACGGCGGTTGACCCCAGGGGCTTGAGTGTACGCAGGGTGCAATACCACCGTCTGAGTGCACAGCAGAGCCCCCGGGCGCGGATTCACGAAACTGTCTTTGGCGCCACCGGTTTTGTACTCGGGCAGTGGGACCCGCGATTGGGGGCGTTGCGTCGTCATGGGGCCACAGTCGCGGCCAATCAACGCCAGATTTCCAGCCTTTCAGGGCTGGCGTTGCGCACTGACAGTGTCGATAGCGGATGGCACATCACTCTGTTTGGCGTCGCGCAGCAGATGCGCAAAACCTGGAACGGGCGCGGGCATCAGCAGTGTTTTGACTACGATGCCCAGTCCAGGCTTGTGGCCGTTCATGAACAGCGCAGTGATGAGCCCCACGCCCGATGTCTTGAGCGTTTTACCTACGGGCCGGCCGATTCAGCGGACAGGGCGCGGAACCGATGCGGCCGTCTGGTCCGCCATGATGACCCGGCTGGCAGCGTCATCAACGAACATTACGATTTGACCGGCGAGGCAAACAGCCAGTCGCGGCGTTTCTGCCAGGCCCCTGAAGCGCTCGACTGGCCTGAGCCGCAAGCGTGGCGCGATCGACAATTGGAGGCTCGGCATTACCTGACGGCCTGGCATCGCAATGCGCTGGGTGAACTGCTCGGGCTGCGTGATGCCAGGGGCAACCGGCAGCGCCTGGAATATAACGTTGCAGGGGAACAGGTACGTGTTGGCCTGCTTACGGCAGGTGGCAAGTCAAAACTGTTGGTGGATGAGCTGGTCTACAACGCCGCCGGACAAGTGACCAGCGAGCGGGCAGGCAACGGTGTTGTCACCCGGGCTACTTACGCTGACGATGATGGCAGTTTGCGACGGTTGCAGGCCAGTCGCGGGGGGGCACAGGGTGGCATCTTGCAGGATCTGACCTACACCTACGACCGGGTGGGCAATGTGACCCATGTGGTGGATGGCGCTCAACCGACCACCTGGGCCAGCAACGCGATGATCCAGGCTTCGAGCACTTTTACCTACGACACCCTCTACCAACTGGTCAAAGCCAGCGGACGAGAAAATGCGCGCCACCCCGGTGGCGCCAGTACCCCTGCGGCGGTGCTCTTTGACACGACGGACACGCAGCAGTGGCGCAACTACACGCGGCACTATCAGTACGATGCCGGCGCCAACCTGGTACAGATGCAGCATGTACCTTCTGCCGGCCAGGGCTACACCCGGCGTATGTCCGTGTCACAAACCAGTAACCGCAGCCAGATGATTGAGCCCGGTTCTCTGCTGGCTTCAGGCGAGGCGTTTGATGCCTGTGGCAATCAACGGGTGTTGGTGCGTGGTCAGGCCCTGGAGTGGAATGTGCGCAATCAACTGTGCCGTGTCACCAGCGTGCAGCGCACCAACGGTGAGAATGATGAAGAAGCCTACGTCTACGACGGTCAGGGGCAGCGGGTTTTCAAGCGTAGAACGACCCGGGCCGCAAACCTCACCCATGTGGATGAAGTGCGTTATTTGCCAGGGCTGGAGCTGCGCCTCAACCGGGCCACGGGAGAGCGCTCAAGTGCCTTGACGCTGCAAGCAGGCCGCACCGGGGTGCGTTTACTTGCCTGGGAGCAGGGGTTGCCCGATGGGGTCGAGAATGAGCATGTGCGCTTCAGCCTTTGCGATCACCTGGGCAGCGGCGTACTGGAGCTTGATGAGCGCGCGGCACTGCTCAGCCAGGAGGGTTTTTACCCGTTCGGGGCGACGGCATGGTGGGCGGCGAAAAGCGCGCTTGAAGCCACATTCAAGACCCTGCGTTACTCGGGCAAGGAACGCGATGCGTCCGGGCTTTACTACTACGGTTTGCGTTATTACGCGGCCTGGCTCCAGCGTTGGGTCAGTGCAGACCCGGCAGGGACCATCGACGGCTTGAATGTTTATGCCATGGTCGGTAACAACCCGATAAATCGGATAGATCCTGATGGGCGGGAAGAAGATCTACCCCAACGCTATCGGGTCGTTGCCGGTCTGAGCCTGATCGTCATTTTTACCGCCCTTGGCTATGCCTTGGGCTGGCTGTTTAATGCTGCTCAAGCCGTTGCAGGACTGGGGGCAGTGGCAGGCTCGGCACTCTTTGCCTTGAACCGGTATCTGGATTTGGCCGAGGCGCAACAGCCAGCACCAGGCCTCAGGGATGCGCAGGAATATGAGCTGGCGCAAAGCGTCACGGAAAAAGCCCTGGAGTTTGCCCGGGACATGGCGCTGAGCCCTGAAGAAACAGTCAAGCTGGTCAACTTTTTTTACAGCCAGCACAGTCAGGTTCTGCAGAGCACAGGTGTGGCGTTGGCGGTTTACCCCACCGTGCGTGGTGACCTATACGGATATGTCGTGGGCGTCGAGTATCGGGAGCGTTTGCGCGCTGTAGTGGCATCAGGGCGGCCACCCACCCGTGAGCTGAGGCATCTGGGCGTTCGCAGTCTGTTGCTTCGTGCCCACCGGGAACCACAGGCCGCAGGCCCCTCGAGTGCCACGGGGACACCCGAGGCAACGGCCATGACCCGACTGCCCGGTAAAAGCGCGGCCGCAAAAAAACAGCCCCTGCAAAGCGCGAGGCCGGTCGCCGCTGCGCTCCCGCCCCCCCGTTCGCCTGCCGCCCTGACGATCGATGATTCAGCGGTGACACCTTTGCCAGCGGGCTCTGCGGGTATCAGTATTGCCCTGACCTTGAGCCATTTGCGCGAGGGGCGTTTGCGGTCGATTAACTGGCACCCCCACAGCGATCGATTAATGTCCGCTGACCTTATTGGCTATAACAACAGCCGCAGGCGAGGCGCCTGGCGTCTGATGTTCGAGCGCACGGGGAGCGCTGCCTACCGCGTTGTGGGGATACGAAATCCGCACTGAGGCACATACCCTTTTGAGCCGGGTGCTGTGTTTGCCGGCAGCGGGTTGGGCAGTTGGTTCAACTCGGTTCCTTCAGGCAATACCGGCTTGGCACCTCGCCCAGCACCCGGCGAAAGACGCTGGTGAAAGCGCTCGGGCTGCTATAGCCCAGATCGGTCGCCACTTGCGTAACGGCCTCGCCATGGCCAAGGCGCACCACCGCTGCCAACAGGCAGGCTTGCTGGCGCCATTCGACAAAACTGATGCCGGTTTGCTGGCGAAACAGGCGGGTAAAGGTACGGCGGCTCATGCCAACCTGCCGGGCCATATCATCAATCCCGATATCCAGCGACGGCTGCTCCAGCAGAGTGCGGCAGGCCCGCGCCAGCCTGGGCTCACCCGGTAGCGGCGCATTGAGCGAAAGGGGTGGCATCTCGGCTATTTCGTGGAGCAGCAAATTCATCAGCAGCCCCTCTCTGCGGGTTTCGTCATAGAGCGCCGGAATATCCGTGGCCTGGATCAATAACTGGTGCAGCAGCGGCGATATGCCGAAAACCTGACAATGCGCCGGCAGGCCAAGGCGCACAGACGCGGGCTCGCGGATATAGGTGTTCAGCATCGTGACCGGGCCGTTCATGCTCATTTCGTGGGGTACCCCTGCCGGTACCCAGATGGCCCGTTGCGGCGGTACCACCCAGTTGCCCTGGTCGGTAAACACCGTGATGACACCGCAGGCGGCATAGGCAAACTGCCCGCGGTTATGCCTGTGCAGGGCAAAGCGCTGCCCGTCGGCATAGTCAATGGCCGTGACCACAGCGTCGCGGGGGATATTTTCGCAGGTGTCGGATTCAAATTCGCCCATGGCCCGAATTTAATGATCTTTGACCTGATAGTGTAAGCGGGCCGATACGGCAAGTGTGCATAGTGGCATTTTGGGTGGCGCATGACGCCGCCCTCCTTGCCACTGGAAGCCCCCCTATGCAAAAGAAACATCTGATCCTGGCCGTGCTGGTGACGGCCGTTTGGGGGCTGAACTTCCCCATCACTAAACTGGGCCTGGCAGCTATCGATCCGCTGTTGCTAACAGCGCTGCGTTTTACCCTTGCGGCGTTGCCGTGGGTATTTTTCGTCAAACGGCCGCCGATTGCCATCAAGTGGCTGGCTGCTTATGGCTTGATTTTTGGAGTGGCCATGTGGGCCCTGATCAATCTGGGTATTGAATGGGGCGTGCCCCCAGGAACCGCTGCGTTGCTGATCCAGTTCAGTGCTTTTTTCACCCTGGGCTGGGGGGTATTGCTGTTTCGCGAGCGTCTGGGCTTCGGCCAGATACTGGGGATGGGGCTGGCACTGTTGGGGTTGATCAGCATCATTGTGGCCAGCCCCGGCCGGGGCACGACCCTGGGTTATGGCCTGTTGCTGATCAGTGCTCTGAGCTGGAGTATCGGCAACGTCATTATCAAACAGTCGAAAGTGCGGGAGATGTTCGCCTTTGTGGTGTGGGCCAGTGTGTTTGCGCCGCTGCCGCTGTTGGCACTTACCTGGTTTGCCCACGGATCTGCGCCTTTTACCTCTTTGGTCACCCACTTTGAGTGGGTGGCGTTGTTTTCCCTGTTGTTTCAGGTCTACGCGGCGACGCATTTCTGTTACTGGGGCTGGAATCTGTTGCTGCGCGAGTACCCGGTATCCAGGGTGGCGCCGCTGTCCCTGCTGATTCCGGTTTTCGGGATCGCAGGTTCGATGCTGATGCTGGGGCACAAGGTTGGGTTCAATGAAGGGCTTGCGATTGTGCTGATATTGGCGGCGCTGGCGGTGGGGTTTGTAAAAGGGCCGGGGCTTAGTCCGAGATTTCAGTTACCGGGATGGCCTGGTCGTCAGAAGTCTGCGCGGCGCTTTTCTTCTCTCGACGATCGTTGATCCATTTGCCGACCTGTGCCGGGAACTCGGCGGGGGATTTTCGGCCGACCTTTCGGGCAAGATCAAGAATGGTTTGTTGGGCCAGGGCCTCTTCCATGCGCTTTTGTGCTGTCATCATCGCCGCGTGAACCGAACAGTGGCCGTCCAGCGCCCAGGCAGGCGGCGAGCCTTCGAAGAGTGCGCAGCGGCCACGAATTTCCCGGCAATCGAAAATAAGCTTTTGGCCGTCGATAGCGTTGACGATATCGAGAATGCTGATTTCGTCAGCAGGCCTGGCCAGTTTGAATCCGCCGCGCACGCCTTCGGTGGCCACGACCAGTTTGGCCTTGGCCAGCTTGGTGAAGATCTTCGCCAGATAGTCCTGAGGTACGCCTTGCAACTCTGCAAGATCACGCACGCTCGCCTCACGGCTTTCGCCGCCATCGCCTACCAAAAAGAGCAGGCAGTGAATGCCGTACTCAACGCCCGCGCTGTAAAGAGACATCAAAAT
Organism: Pseudomonas sp. FSL W7-0098; assembly: GCF_005930585.1. Taxonomy (NCBI): domain Bacteria; kingdom Pseudomonadati; phylum Pseudomonadota; class Gammaproteobacteria; order Pseudomonadales; family Pseudomonadaceae; genus Pseudomonas; species Pseudomonas sp. FSL W7-0098. The sequence continues at coordinate 101,468 of NZ_RXHW01000011.1, read as the reverse complement.
CTCCGACTGAATTAGTCGCATATTTTAGCAGTGATCAGTCAGGCGAGCAACGCTCCTTGGGCGTGACAGCAGTGGCATGGACCACAAATAAAGATTGCTCTCTGTAACTACGACTAATATAGTCGCCGTTATTGAGGTTCGGTGGTGATCGTCATTCGGGGTTGCTTTGCTCGGGCTTCTCATCAGGGGATAAAAAATGAAACAGCAGATTCTGATTATTGGCGCAGGCTTCGGTGGCATGTGGACCGCTTTGAGTGCAACGCGGCTGTTGGATATTCACGGCCACAACCAAGTCGAAGTGACCGTGCTGGCCCCCCAGGCCGAGCTGCGCATACGCCCGCGTTTTTACGAGCCTGAAGCGCACCGGCTGGTCGCGCCCATTGGCGAACTGCTCGACGCGGTAGGTGTCACCTTTATCAAGGGCGCTGCAGAGACCATCGACGTGCAGCAAAAACAGGTCGTTTACACCGATGCCGCAGGCGCCAGACAAATTCGTCCCTACGACAAACTGGTCCTGGCTACTGGCAGCGGCCTTGCGCTGCCTGACACCCAAGGTGTGGCGCAATACGCCTTCGACGTGGACCAGATCGAGCAAGCCATACGCCTGGAAAACCACCTCAAATCCCTGGCAGAACTGCCACCAAGCCGTGGTCGCAACACGGTGGTTGTGGCGGGCGGAGGCTTCACCGGCATTGAAACGGCAACCGAAATGCCGGCCCGTCTGCGCGCCATACTGGGCGAGCATGCAGATATGGAAGTGATCATCGTTGATCGGGGTGAAAAAGTCGGGGCTTCACTGGGCGCCGAAATCAGCCAGTCGATCGCCGAAGCCAGCGATGAGCTGGGGGTGTGAGCGCTGTGGGATGACAGAAAAGGGAGAGCGCTGCCGACAGCATTATCAGTCGGTATACGAACGAAATCAGCCAGCACTCAGCAAGGGCCGAGCTCTTGATGATTCCTTGCATCATTTCCTTGATCAGCGCCCGGTAGGTAAGAGCCTGTAAGCCATTGATCGTGCGCAAGGTCTGGCAACGGCATCGTTATGGCTTGATGTGGATGCGGTAGCTGGGGCCGAGCTCGCCAGCCTGGCCCTCAGCCAAGTGCTGCATTCCGATAATGCAGTCAGTGTCGAGCTGCTGTTACACCTCGCTAGCCATAACCCAGAAACTCTCAGATGGGCGATTCGCTACGCGAAACTGTTTGAACGCACCCAGTCGCCTCTCTGGCTTGCGCTGCGTGCGGCGCTCGCCGGGGATGAGTGGCTAGTGTTCTTGGGTGTCTGTGATCGCTTGCTTGATCAGCTCAAGCCCTTTGATGAGCTGATTACCCGTGCCGAAAAACAGCTTGAGCATTTATCCCTGCTGGAGCTGTTTTCCTACCTCAGTGTTCTGGCCTACCAGGCATTTACCGGAGATAGTTCCGATGATCATTCCGGTCAGCAGTGGAAGGTCTACAACCGTATTATCTTGAACAAACTCCGCGCTTGCTCGGAAGAGGATTTCCGCCTGAGCGAGTCACGGTTCGGGAAATCGCTGAAACGTCACCTATCACCGATTATCTTTCCTGAATCCAGCAATTCTGACTTGGTGGCATGTCGTCAAAATCTCGAATCGTTAGCCGTTCTGATTGGGGCAATCCAAGAGCGAATCGACTACGAAGGCTCAATCGACTGGTTCTGTTTCAATCCTGAATGCCGTTATCAGCTAAAACCGGGCGAGTCGGTGATCTACAACCAGTCGGACGGGGGAACAGAGCGCTGGCAACGAACCGGGCGTAAGAGCGATCTGCTTTGGCACTACTGGATGAATCGTGCCGTACACGCCTACATCGACTCCGGCATGGCTGAACAAATCATCGGCTCGCCTGAGAATCATGAGCTGAACCAGTTGGCCTATATCAAGGCGGTTCGCAGCAAGCTACAGTTAGAGCATATCTACGGTTTGGGTGATCGCGTCTCGCTCAGTGATGACTCCCAGGTTCAGCTTCACCACTTGCTGCTAGCGACCGAGCTGACCTCGGTTTTCTTTCAGAGTGAGTTCATTCAGCCCTTCCAGGATCATTTTCGCGAGTCGGGTGGGCTTGACCAAGCGCTGTGTCGTTTGGCAATGGATGGCATGCTTTCCGGTGAAAACCGATGCCCCATGACCTGGTCCGAAGAGCAAGAAAAGATCCGCAAGATCACAGGCTGGACTATTTGCGACGAATACCCGAAAGGCAGCGCCGATTCAGCCAAGGCAATCCTCACGTTCTGGACCAGCGACCTAAAGTCGCTTGCTCAGCAATTGAAGCAGCAGCCACGCACGCCTGCGCCTCGCTTATACGAGCAGCCTTTCTACAAAATCGGCCGCTACAGCTTTCAGTTTCCCTGGGTTGGCGCGCAGCAAAACAACCTGACGGCAGCCATCAATAACCTGCGGCGCGTAAATGCGCGTCGGGCCGATATGCTGGCTGAAACCCAGCGAGTAGAACTCGCGCTGGCCGAGAGCCTTAGGCAGCGTGGCTTTGCTGTTGAAGTGGGCTATCGGCCACTGGCTACCGAAGAGGACGATGCCGGTGAGGTGGATCTGATCTGCCACCAGGATGGCGTAGTGCTGCTTCTGGAGGTCAAGTCAGGGTATATCCGCTCGACTACCCATGAGGTCTGGCTCCATCGCACCAACACCCTGCGCAAGGCTGCCTGGCAGTTACGGCGCAAGCAGGTGGCAGTGCTCACTGCGCTGATGGCTGATCAAGCGCTGCGCGCCAGATTGGGCTATCACGGGCAGTATCCTGGAGCGCATCTGCATGCGTGGATCGTCGACACATCCATTGAGCTCGATGGCCAGTCAGTCGTCGGGTTCAAAGTGGTATCTCGTGAAGTCCTTGAAGTCATTCTGCGCGATGAGAAGCGTCTTCTCCGCCCGTTAGACCCGCTTGATGAAGATGATCCACTCACATTGTTCCCTGGTGGGTTTACTGCTGACCGATTCGTTGAGGTAACCGAGTCAGGGGAGCTTTGGCGAGACATTTGTTAGGCCAAGACAGCAGTACCCTGTGGGGATCTTGACAATCGTCTAGGTAGGGATGGTGAAAATCTGCATTAACCTTATTAAACCCGACATAACCGGGTAAGATCAGCAGCTCTTTTTTCTTGCGAATTTTGTCATGACCGATCGTTGGCTCAGCGTTGATGAAATTGCCGAACACCTCGGCGTCAGCAAGGACACCGTTTATGCATGGATCGCCAAGCGCAGCATGCCAGCCCACAAGGTTGGGCGGTTGTGGAAGTTTCAGAGGGTCGAGGTAGATGGCTGGGTCAAAGTTGGCGGAGCCAGTGATGATGCGCCTTCGGAGCCAGCGCATGTCTGAGCCTTGCTTTTTTCGTTCGCCACGGGTGGGCTTTTCTCGTGGTGCGTAACTGGCAAAAGGCACATGATCTAGTGCGTGCTCATGTAGCGAGCCACTCGCATGAGTAAAGAACTCGTCTCTTGGCTAGAACAGCTGGATGTCGACCAGATTGAGACATTGGTTGAAGGGTTAGAGATCCAGGATACCTTCAACGAGGATCCTGTGTATCGCATGGCCACGTCAGAAATGACCCTTGATTTCAAAGTGAGGGGCTCTTGGCACCTCAGGAAGAACAGATAGCTACCTGGGTTGCGCTGCAACACAACCAAATATCAAGTAATAAAGAGAGCTAACCATGCTAGGACTGAAGTTACGTGAGGAGTTTTCCGGTCGTCGTATCAAGGGGACGATGATCGAAATGCATAATCGGAATGGCACTGGTGCGCTCGACAAGTCTGCAAGTGAGTTTCTGAAAATTACTTACCCCTCAATCGATATGCTCAAGACCGTTGAAGCAGTGCAGGCGGGACGCGCTGAGCCTGTCGTGATTATTGGTTCACGGGGCCAAGGTAAATCGCACCTTATGGCCGCGCTTTCGCACATGCATCAGGATCAGGAGGCAACAGTAAACTGGCTGAATGATTGGGCTGCGCGGTTAAATAACCCCGCTATTGCAAACCTAAAATTGCAGTACGGAATGCATGTCATCACTGAAAGCTTGCACCTTCAACGCTACAAGCACGTCTGGGATGTTCTTTTCGAACAGCACCCGCATGGCAATATCATCAAGGCTAAATGGGAAGTCCATGGTACAGAAGTGCCGGGTTATGACCTGATTCTTGAAATGGCCGAGAAGACGCCCTTCATTCTGATTCTGGATGAGTTTCAAACCTGGTTCGAGGGCTTAACCAACTCCAACCAGCACAAGCGTAAGTCATGGGCTTTTAACTTTATTCAAATTCTTTCAGAGATTTCTGAAAAGCATCCCGAGCTTTTAACGCTTGTAGTATCTGTACGGGAGGGTAACTCCGACGCAGCACAGCAGCTATTCCGTGTTAACCCGACTCGAATTGATTTTAAAGGGCCAGAGGCAAAGCGCGACAGGCAGCGTCTTCTGCTTTATCGGATCTTCGAAAATCGGATGAACATTCCTGATTCTGATATCGCAGCGCTGATTCAAACCCACGTCGATGAGTTCTTGCGCTTAAGCCACATATCTGGCTCTGAACACGGAAAGCATAGAGAGCAGTTTATTGAGGCGTGGCCATACTCGCCGCGCCTACTGCAATTACTCGACGATCAGGTACTGATTGCGACCGAAACCCAGGAAACCCGAGACCTGTTGCGAATTCTGGTGGACGTTTTTAAAGCTTCCGACGAAGACACCGCCATCCTGACACCGGCTAATTTCAGTTTAACGAGCGAAAAGTCTGGCGTTACTTCTCTGCTGGATTCCGTTGCGAGCCAGCTGCACAGGGATTTGCGCGAGAACGCGCTCCGAAATTTGGAAGCCGTTAATAACGGCGTGCCAGCAGCCCAAGTGCCTCACCTTGAGGCCATTCTTTCCGCGCTTTGGCTTCGTTCACTGTCTTTGGAAAATCATGCGGGTGCAGAACCGTCAGAATTGCAGCTAGATATCACCGAAAGAAAGGCGATAGACGACAACCTGTTTGCAGCTGAACTCGCAGTCATTGAAGACAATAGTTTTAATATTCACCGTCAGGCCAACAGGCTGGTTTTCAAAAATGAGGTTAATCCTCAGGCTAAGCTGCTGGCTCATGCCAAGAACGATAAGCTGTTTACGAACGACGAAGACATAGAGCACCTTGCCAAGGAGATTCGTTACGCCCTGGTAGGTGAAGGAAATCAGTCAAATATCTACCGTACGGTTGTTTTAAAGAAGCAATGGCAAACCGCTCCTTGGTCCGAAATAGAAGAAAAAGATCATCCACAACATTGGGATAACCGTATTCCAGTCGTTGTCATGCCTAAGGCTTCGCTTGATAACAAAGAGCTGGGTGAGTGGTTGAAGAATCACGTAGCCAAAGCGCGAAACACTCTGCGCTTCCTCCTACCCCGGGTAGGTACTGGCGATATTTTCTATGACAAGTCATTACTAGTTCTGGCCCGTGCCGTCTATTTGGCGAGTGACTGGAAGAAATCAGAGCGTGAGTACGCTCAGTTACATCTCAAATATCAAAAGGAACTCAGGGAGCAGCTGCAATCACGATTTGATCGTTTCGCCGTACTGGTTGTGTGGAATTTTGCAGATCCGGCGCAATGTGAATTTGAGATTTCACAGCACGGCGCAGAGGGTCTGCAGATTCTTGACAAGCTGGACGAGAAAATTCGCAGCGAGCTGTTTATTCCAGAGGAGTTTGACAACATGCTCCTTGACTCCGCCACCAACAGCCGCAGTGTCGCAGACCTGATAGAACAGCTGAAAGAGCCAGCGCCCAAGGGCGCGGAAAGCATCCCATGGTTAGGTGAGACAGCCGTTAAAGAGCGCATCGGGCGAGCCTGTGCTGAAGGAAAAATTGCCATCAATACCAAAGGCAGCCTCTATGAGAAAAAGCCGTCAGAAACGACAGAGGACGCTTGGCTTCGGGTGCGTGGGAAGCTCGGTAGTGGTAAAGATCTGGAAGAAATCACTCTGCATTTACCAGGGGGATCTGTCGGCTCAGGAGGTTCTATCCCGGTGCCGCCACCATCGCCTGCAGTAACGGGTGTTACAACTGGTGGTGGGAGTGCGCCTCAGCCAGATCATGGCGTCACTACAGAACCGACTCCGCCCAGCCCGGGCTCACTTTTTGGTGGATCCTGTGGTAGTTCAGTTGCCCACCACAGCGCTCTGAATACTTCTACCTTGAGCTTGCTGGGCAAGCTTGAGCAGTGGGGCATTAACAAGGGCAGTAAGGTCAAGGAGGTTAAGCTATCAACCTCGCAGCTCACCGGAGCACAACTGGAACATCTTCTGAAGAATCTTCCAGACGGTGTTACCTACTCCTTGGATCTTGATAAAGAACAATAACCAACAGGCGAAAGCACATGGATAAGTCACTGATCGCTGATATACACAGACTGCCTGCACAGGAAGCCTGGCCGAAAATATTTTCGGCACTCTGGCCCTTATTTGCAGCGCCGATCCGTAAAGATCTGGCTGATGCAAAAACGACCGAGCGAGACAGGGCTATTAAACCTCTGGATGACGTTTTAGCTGGCAGTGCCTGGGATTTGTGGGCTGCATTTGAGAGTGCTGCCCCCAAAACCGCTGATGCACTGAAAGCATTCTGGCAGCGTCAAACGACGCCGAAAGCCATACTGATTCTTGATGCGCTATCTCTTCGAGAAGCGCCCTGGATTTTGGAGGGAGCTCGACAGCGGGGTTACACCATTCATAGTGCTGGAGCTACAGCCTCAGAGCTACCTGGCGATACAACACCGTTTGCCCGAGCGTTAGGCTTTAGTCAACGAGCCAAACTGCAAAACGATCAGGGAAAAAGCATTGACTTCAATGGTGCCTTTACCGCATCGACAGATTTGCCTTGGGTAGATTGCGCATCGCTGATAAAAGCCGACCCTAATATTGTCTTCTGGCATCACTGGCCAGACGACCGCATGCATCACCTGGCTGAGCAAGGGGCTGGCTACCGGGTTCTGGCAAAAGAAGCGGCCGAGGTTTTAACCGGTAATGAATTCTGGGCATTTGTAGACAAGCTGGCCACTGGCCGCCGTTTGGTGATTACCGCCGACCACGGTTATTCCAACCCGGCCCTGTTCCCCGATGTATATCCGGAAGACCAGAAAACCTATTTGAAGAGTCAATTCAAATCAGGGCGCAACAACGAAGTGAAAGGCGAAAAAATCGAGCAGCACTGGGTACCACCCTTGTCGCAGGTACTGACGACACAACACGGCAACTGGAACATTGTGCTTGGCCGCAAAAAGTGGCGAAGCCAGGGTGGCTATCCAAGCCTGGCTCATGGTGGGCTGAGCCTTTTAGAAGTGGCCGTACCATTTATCGAACTGTCGAAACCGAATAATTAATGGTCAGCAACTATTGCTGGCCTTGGGGTAAGAATTTTTATGGCTTCTAAGAAAACGAAAGCAGAGCTGACTGATGAGCTTGTGGCCGAAGCCGTTGGTGCGGGCAAGAAAGTGCAGCTTGAGTCGGTAGATTTTTCTGATCCTAATCGGCCCTTAACCTGCCTTGAGGTGGATTTCCCCATTCTGCCGATCAACCAGATCGCACAAATCGAAGGTAATGCGGGCAAGCCCATCTACCAGATGAGTAAATGGTGGGCGCGCCGCCGGTCAAGCGTGTTCCGTTCGATGCTAATTGCAGCCGCCACCAAAGCACCTGATGAGCCATCTGAAGCAGCAAAATTGGTGTGGGACAACTACTACGCCAATCACCAAGACAATGAGGCATTCAGAAAACTCAAGGTAGCTGACATCTTCATGGGTGGCGGTACCACTTTGGTGGAAGGCGCCCGCCTAGGTATGCAGATGACGGGGAACGACCTCAATCCAGTAGCCTGGCTGGTCGTGAAGAATGAACTGGCTGATGTGGATCTTGATGAGGTGAACAAACTCTTCGATCACATCGAGCGCGAAGTTAAACCACAGATCATGCCGTTTTATGCCTGCGAAGGCCCCAACGGTGAAAAAGGCAAATGGACACAGCGTTCCACCGGCAAAGTCATGAGCGACGAGTTTGATGCGCTTGCCCTGACACCGGAAGAACGTAAAGACTACGACTACGAAGGCCCAGAGGTTATTTACACCTTCTGGGCCAAGCATGGACCTTGTGCTGCTTCGGGCTGTGGTCATCGCACGCCCTTAATGAGCTCACCCGTTGTTGCAGTGAAAACACTGTCGGTTAAGAGCTGGTTAGATATTGAGTGTCAGCACTGCGAGAGAATTTTTGACATCGAGCGTCAAGACGCTCGTATGGCGCCGGATGTGCCTTTGGTGGTCAGCGAGTCGGAAGCACCCTATGCCATTATGGACGATGCGGGTAATTACCAGTGCCCCCACTGTCAGCATCATTATCGTGATGAGGCGGCAGCGCAAAAAGGCGAATCTTCGCGCCTTCTGAAAAAGATGAGCAAAAACAAGAGCGTCGATTTGACACTATTGGTTCAGTCTGATTGGTTAAAGGGGGCATCTCAAGCTGATGAATTTGGTGATTTTGGTGGCACTTCGATCAGTAACGTGACTGCAACCCAGCGCTGGAATCTTCATAGAACCAAGACCCTCAAGCTGATTGAAGTAAGGGGTAAACTGCCAAATGAGATTACCAGTCCGGAGTCCGGACTGGTAATAAACACGCAGCAGGGCACTATACCTAAGAAGTCTAATTTCACTTGCCAGGAAAATACTTGCGGCCGTCAGCAGGACGTACTCGATAGCATCAAGGCATCAGGGCAGACGGGCCCTATGGCAGCTTATGTATTGCAGTGCTACTCACCTGCTAGAGGTGCAGCAGGGGCTCCTTATAACGGACGTTATTTCGCCCCGGCTGATATCAACGCAGCCAAACGACAAAATTTGGCGGTATCGGAATGGGAGGAAAGAAAAAATTCTGACCTTCATGGGTATTGGCCGGAGTCTGAATTGCCTTATGGATTTATGACGCATCATCTGCAAGGCGGCGTACCCAACCATGGTTTTACTCACTGGAAGACCATGTTTAACCCGTTACAGCTTCTGATTCATACGCAAATTTTGAAAGCGATCAGTACCTCACACGGCTTCAGTGAGACGAGCAAGGAAATCTTACTAGGTTCATTTCAACAATATTTACGCAACCAGAATATGTTCTGTTTCTGGAATCCTCAGCGTGATACTCCTGAACCGATGTTTAGTAACAACAATTACCACCCCAAATCTACGGTCATTGAAAATTCGGTATTTGCTAATTTGGGTCGTGGGAACTGGGCATCATGTCGAGCTAATACCCTGAAAGGGTTAGAGTGGTGTAAAAACCCTTGGGAAACAGTGTCGAATGAGATGCTATCGAATATTTCTCCCGATTTGGCGAAGCTTGTAAGCGGGAAAAGTTCCAAAGCACTAGCACATGATTCGGTGCTGCCGGGTACCTTGGTCACATGTGGTTCTTCAACCGAGTTAAATCAATATTCTGATCAGTCTTACGACTTGGTCATTACTGATCCTCCATTCGGCGGACTGCTACACTACGCAGAATTGGCGGATTTCTTTTATGTTTGGCTACGCCTGGTACTGAAAGACAAGTACCCGGAGATTTATGCCGGAGAATACACGCCAAAAACACTTGAGGCAGTTTCGAATAAAGCCCGTCACCCGGATGACCCGGACGCCTTTTACAAGCGTCTGCTGACAGAGTGTTGGCGGGAAGCTAATCGCCTGTTGAAACCTGGCGGTATTTTGGCTTTCACCTTCCACCACAGCGAAGACGAGCCTTGGGTCGATGTGTTAGAGAGCCTGTTTGATTCAGGTTATTACCTGGAAGCAACTTATCCGATCCGCAGCGATGAAACTAAGGGCAAGGGTGAGTTTGGCTCTAAGACCATCGAATACGACATCATTCACGTTTGCCGTAAGCGCACCGAAGCACCGAGCAAAATTAGCTGGGCACGCCTGCGCCGGAAAATTTTGGCGGATGTGCGCCAGTTGCAAGGCCTGTTGGAGCATCATCAATCAGACGGTCTGCCGGTTGCGGATATTCAGGTTATTAAGCGCGGTAAAGCGCTGGAGTACTTCTCTCGCCACTATGGCCAGGTGTATGTCGAAGAAGGCCGCGAATTCACTGTTAACGAAGCCTTGGTAGGCATCAATCAGATACTTGATGATCAGTCTGAGTCGGAATCTGGCGGTACGCCGGTTGTGTGTGAGCCAAACACCCGTCAGTTCTTGCGTATCTTTGCCCGCCAACCATCGGTGGAGCGAGACCAGATGCAGAAATTCCTGCGCGGCAGCGGTATAGCTCCTTCAACTTTTGTCGCACTGGGATGGGCCACCGAAACTACGCGCCCAAAAGCCTTCAATTGGCGCTCGCCGCCGGAAATGGCCCAAGAACGTATGGCCAGCAATCGGAGCGTGAGCCGCGACTTTGATCAGGCCATGTTGCTGGTCGGTGCCTGCTATCCAGAGAGTGGCATCAACACCAAGAAAATTCTGGACGAAAGCTTTAAACCTCACCCGGCGTTGGGGCATTTGTTGGATTGGCTCACTCACAATGGAGCAGACAGTGCCATGCGTACGGCTACGACAACGGCTCGTCAGCTCTATACCCGCTGGGAGGCAGAGCACCAGTCAGTGGTGCAGCAGCAGATCTCGTTGTTTGATATGGAAGGTGAGGTATGAGCGGCGCGCTGACCGACGACAAATGGAAGCGACGAGGTATCTCTGTGCTGTGGTGTGGCAAAACTTTGGCTGAGCTCAATGCTGCCAGTCAGGTTATCAGCCTGCGCCAGTTTATCAGCTTTTACGAAGCGGGCTGGCCCGACGACATGCCCTTGGTGAGTGACGATGGCTTGTATGTGGCAGGGCTTGATGTTGCTGCTGATGCCATGTCTCCGGAAGATGCACTTGAATGGCTAGAGTCAGAAATCTACGAAATGATCTATGACTTTCAAAACCATGCCGATGCTGCCCTGATTTTCTGGATGCCGGATCAAGGCCGCTGGAAGGAAGATTTCACCACCAGTACCTATCAATGGTGCCTTGCTGGAAAGTACGACGCCCAATTGTTCCCATTGGGGCAATGCATATGGAATGGCGCACAGAAAGATGTGCGCAGAATTGAATCTGCTTCTGGCGGGAAAAATAACGAATGGCTGGGTTTGTACCTGGAGCGGATCAGCTGACAGGAGTAAGCATGCAATTTCAACCCGGTGAACGCGTTAGCCATCATGATTTTGGCCAAGGTGTCGTTATATCCTCTGCGGGCGGTTACGCCCGCGTGTTCTTTCCTCAAGGTGAACGACAGGTACCTGTTAGCACTTTGGCGGCGGCGCTTAGCCATAATGAGCGCGTGGTGGCAAACATTGGCAGTCGCACAGATAGCGCTACAAAGGCATGGCTGTCCTGGAAAGCTCACGAATTGCCGCTTCAGGATTCTGCAAGCTCGCTGACGTCTGCCAAGATCGATTTACTACCGCACCAGGTGGTACTGACCCATCGTATTGCCTGTGCAAGCCCGCGTCGCTTTTTGATCGCCGACGAAGTGGGTTTAGGTAAAACCATTGAAACCGCGTTGGTCTTAAGAGAACTGGCAAGCCGTGGCGAACTAAACCGGGCGTTGATGGTGGTGCCTGCTGGCCTGGTGAACAACTGGCACCGTGAGCTTAACGAAGTCTTTAACCTGAACTTTGAAGTATTTGGCCGAGAAGGTGATGTCAGCGACAGGCGCAGCAATGCGTTTGCAAAGCACAATCTGTTGATCGCCAGTATCGATACCTTAAAACGACCAGCCAGAATCAAAAAAATACTCGAAGCGCCGCGCTGGGATTTGATTGTGTTTGATGAGGCCCATCACTGCACGGCCTCTAAGCAGGGTGGTAAAACACGCAAGACGCAGAACTACAAGCTGGCAGAGGCATTACGCGACCATAGCCGCGATATGATTTTGCTTTCGGCTACACCGCACCAGGGCGATCACTTTCGGTTTTGGAAATTGATCGATCTGCTCGATCCAACCCTGTTCTCCAGCGAAACGGAAATGATTGAGGAGCGTCACCGCCTGAACCCAATCATCTTCCGGCGTACAAAGGCGGATGCTTGTAAACCGGATGGTTCTACCTTGTTTGCACGACGTTGGGTTCATACCGAAGCCTTTTCCATGTCAGACACAGAGCGCGATTTCTATAACGCTCTAAATGAATACTTGCGTGATGGTTTTGCTTTGGCGAAGAAGCAAGGTGGCAAAGGAACGGCACTCGGTTTTGTAATGACGATTTTCCAAAAAATCGCAGCATCCAGTTTTGCAGCAGTGCACCGCACCCTGAGAAGACGGCTATTGGCGTTAACCGTACACGAAGGCTTGATGCACGATGAAAATCTGGATCTCGACGCCAGAGACGTTGCGTTCAATGAAGCTAAAGAGCAGATCCGCATTGAGTTTGATTTAGGCCATGACCGCATTGCAGAGCTTGAAATTGATCGAGTTCTGAATGACATCAAGCGTCGCCTCCTTAAAAAAATCAATGAAGAGCAACTAGCTGCAGCTTCCGACACCTTTAGCGATGAACTGGAGACTGCTGCAGCTGAAGACGCCGCGATGGACGCCGTTTCGTACGCTTTGCCCGAAGAACGATTCCGTATCAAAGAACTTCTGGGCTTGTTTCCAGTCGCTCGCGAAACCAAACTGGAAAAGCTGATTGGAGCTTTAGGTGTTCTTTGGCAACAAAACCCGAATGAACGCATCGTGATTTTCGCAACCTACCTTGGCACGGTAGAAATGCTGGGAGTGCAGATTGAAAAGGCTTACCCAGGACAAGGCGTGGTGGTTCTTAAAGGGGGCGATCACGGCAGCAAGCTCGCGGCTGAAAGGCGTTTCAAACAAGCGAATGGCCCAAGAGTAATGATTTGTACTGCTGCGGGTCGAGAAGGCATCAACCTGCAACATGCCAGGGTGTTGTTCAACTTTGATTTGCCGTGGAATCCGATGGATATGGAGCAGCGCATCGGGCGCATTCATCGTTATGGACAGACCGATACCGCTCAGGTTTATAACCTAGTGTTGGGGGATACCATTGAAGGCCGAATTTTCCTGCTTCTCGATGAAAAGCTTAAAGAGATTGCCAGAGCGCTCGGTAAGGTAGATGAGAAAGGTCAGGTAGAAGAAGATCTCCGATCTCAGATCCTTGGGCAGCTGTCGGAGCAGGTTAATTACCAGCAGCTCTATTCCCAGGCTTTGCAAGACCCGGAGCTTAAACGTACCCGGTTGGAGCTTGAGGCCGCGATGGACAACGCCCGTCATGCCAAGGATGCGGTGTTTGAGCTCTTTCAAGATTTGGATGGCTTCAGTCTGGATGAATACACCCCGCTATCCGATACCAAAGGATCTATAGACGATCTGATAAGGTTTATGCAAAAAGCCTTACCGTATGAAGGGGGAACTATTGAAATTCGTGGCGAAAAACAATTTGCATTGGTGAAAGATGGCCTTGATCAGATGCTCTTCACCACAGATCGCGAAGAAGCCACCAATTCAGAAAAATTACATCTGATAGGTTTGGATCATCCGGTCATTTCGGAACAGCTCGATAAGTACAGAAATATCGAACCTGAGGTTTTAGGTTTTTATTCAGGTGTGCTGAATCCCGGTGAGTCAGTTTCTATTTGGCAAGTACGTGCAGCCAATGAAAAAGGGCATACCGTACATTCGATCATGAAGCTGGCCGTGGATGGGGATGGTAATCGGCTGCCCCATTTAGAAAAGCAAATAGACAGCATCTTTCAAGCACAAACCGGCAGCGGTGAATCGTTAGTGGATTTGCACAAGATAGAGGCCGTTTTGGAGCGCGAGCTTCATCACAAAAATATCGTCAAGCTTGAACAGTCCTATTCGGCAAGGCTTATTGGCATGGCGTGTGGGTAATTTGCTTAATTGGGCTGTACTCCTGGAGCGATCGATAGTTCGGGCGTCGACCGCTAGATCCAGTGAGTAGGGATTTCGACACTGTAGTTCTTCGCGGCGGTTTTCAGTGTGGCGAGAATCTCTGCGTGCCTTGCCTTGTCGGCTGGCTGCCAGGTCGCTCGTCGTTCCAGCAGGCTCTTCAGCTCGCCTAGGTTGTACATGCCAAGTCGGTGAAAATTGCCCCAGCTGGGAATGCCGAACAGGTTGTATATGACCACGGTGGAGTCACGCTCGCTGGCCAGACGCTTCTCGCCTGTTAGCTTTTCCGCAGCCTCTTCAGCTTCGTCGCGGTCGTCGTAGGTGTTAAGCAGTTTCATAGGTTTCGGATGCAAGCTCAATGGGGCGTAGATTTTGCCCGACTGAGGAAAAAAGAGCATCCCCATCATAAGCGCAAGGTGAGTATCTGCTCAGCTATGCACTTGGCCAAAAAAATACTGAAGTGAAACCAATAAGGGGCATATGCCCCCTATTGTCAGGTTTACCAAGCCGACTGTGCTTTTCACTGGTCCGGCAGTACTCAGAATCATTATTGCAACAGATAGCCCATTGGCTGGTCATCTTTGTCGAAGCAGAGGATGGTTTCACAGTGACCGCCTAGCTGATCGGCATTTGACTCGCTGATATCGGGCAACCATTTACCCAGCTCAGCGACTGGTATCTTGTTGTTGTTGATATAGCAGTCGTCATCAGCTTGCGGGTTGCACCAGGCGGTTTTGACTTCTGGCCATTCGGACTGGGGAGCGGCTGGGGTATTCGTCGTTGTTGATGCAGTTCCGTGTTTCTCCTGATTCCACGCGACCCAGCCACCGATGTAGCGCTTGTCGAAGGTCGAAACCAGCTCATTGTCCGGGACGCCTGCATCCAGGTAGAACTTCATCAATAGACTGCCAGCTTCAACGTACGACACTTGCCGAGTCGCGTCGGTGCGGTAGGCAACTGGCTTGCCATCGGTGCTACTGCCTATGCGATACCAGATGGAGAGCTGGAATGGGGTGTCTTCCTTCCATTGACCTACCTCTGCACCTTGGATTCGGCAGTTGCCACGCTGACACATGCCATTGACCTTGTTGGTGATACGGACGTTTTGCTGGCGCTGAGCGTCCCAGATATCCACGTAGCGCGTGCTGGTGAGCCAAGTACAAAAAAGCATAGGTTGACCCGCCGCTGCTGGACGGGTGACGCATGGGATTGCCTCCGGGAGGTTGTGCGTCGATTTTTCGTCGGGAAAGAAAGCCGCTGTACCTTGGTACGCGGAGATTTCAGCGTTGGCTTGGGCGCAGAGCGCGAGAAGGAGAATGCTAAAAATACGTTTCATGGTCTGTTTCTTACTATGAAGGTGAGAGAGAAAGAGGTCTTGAACAGGCTGCTATTGCTTGTAAACAACCTTGAGCTGTTTGTTGACGTAGTCCTTGATGATTTCGTAATCGGGGTTGGAGGTAACGAGCGTATGACCTACTCCTGCTGCGGCCGTTAATGTCGCGATGGTCAATGTGGCGGGTGTTGTGAGGACGCTGCCCCAGTACATCGGACTTTCTTCATCGTGCGGGTCGGCCTTGGGCAATGTGGTGTCGCGTCCCGTTTTCTCCAGCCACAGTTCTAGCTGTGATTTATAGGGATTGAGGCCAACGGCCGCGCCTGCATCCGAACTGCCGATGCCCTGTTTACGCACGGCCAGCCAATCTTCACGCGGTAACTCCATGGTACTGATTAGGCGCAGCGCTGGGCGTGGCTTGTCGGTGCTGCGGTTCAATGAAGTGGCTTTCATAACGTTCACCTTGGGGAAATAGAAACGCCCGATCAGCTACCAGGCTGATCGGGCGTTATGGGGTGAGTATGTGGGCAGTCAAGCGATCAGTTGCAGGGCGGTTTCCAGGGCACGTTGTTTAATCTGCGCCCCCTGGCCGAACCAGGCCGAGTCCATGCGGTACTCGTTGTTACGTGCCCGCCGTTCGTGGTCGACAAACTCGGTCACGGAGTTGAGCAGGCCCCAGGCGGTGCCGCGTGCCGAGTCGAGCTGACTGCCCCGACCACGACCTTCGTACAGCTCCTGAACCTTGCGCAGAGCGCGTTCGTTTGGCAGTACCTCCGGCAGTGCGCCGGTTGGACTGGTCTCACACAACACGGTCATGAAGAACCCCAGCGCCTCATGCCACTGCACCTTGCGCTCAGACAAGGCCCGCATGCGGTACATAAACTCATCCCACTGCGAGACGGCGATGCCGAGCTGTTTCTTCACTGCTTTCGGGTCGAAGCGGGTGTTGTGCGGCACCTTGATCGTGCGGCTGGTGCCGTCCAGGGCGATGGTCAGGGTGTTGTTGCACACCACTCGCACGGTGGTTGGTGTTGCTGTGGTGGCCAGGGTGCCGTCGCAGGATGTAGCCAATAGCAAGTAGCCGTTGACCTGATCGTTACCCTTGAGCGCTGCGCCTTGCCCGGTACGCGCCAGCGCCCAGAACTTGCGACCGCCCTTGAGTACCCCCGCAGTCTCCAACTCGTAGCCCGAGACCTCGGTGAGATCGCGGTAGAACTCCAGCACCTCTCGCGGCTGCACGGTGTGGTAGCGCTGGGAAACCACCGACAGCGGTGCCTTGGTGTCCGAACGGAAGAGCACCTTCTGCTCGGGGAAGGAGTGGTTGCTGCCGAGATGGCCGACAGTGTCGGCTTTGAAGTGAACGGGGCTTTCTTGGATCGCCCAGTCCATTCCGGCCTCGCGTTGCCAGACCTCGATGGATTGTTTCTGTGTGAGCAGGTTGCCTAGGCCATGCCACGGTGCAGCGCCAGCGTAGGCCATAGTTTCGACGAGATGAGCCATGGTTGAGATTCCTTTGGGTGCAGGCCGGCATAAAGCGCCGCGCCCAGCGCAGCACCGTCCGGACCTAATAAATAGAAGTGACGTTGACTTGGTTAGGTCGGGAGGTTGAAGCGGTGTCCACATAGCAAGCAGAGGTTATGGGCCAGAACGTGGCGATCAAGCGACTCGCCCAGTTGGGCACCGAGAGCACAACCGCCGACACCGCCGGCCAACCCGCCGAGAATGGCACCCGATACAGAACCGAGGGTGATACCGACAGGGCCGGCGATAGCGCCAATAAGCGCGCCCGCTTGCCCCCCAGCCAGCGCAGCACTGACGCCGCGCGCAGCACCACCCACGGTGCCGATGGCCGCGCCGACTTTCATGGCGTGATGGAAAGAAGCGATTTTGGGGGAATGACAGCGAGGACACTGCAATGACATGGGACGAACCTCTTTGGTGGTGATGTCATAGCAGTAATGTGTGGTTGAAATTATTTTGAATCGAAAACCTCAACAATCGAGGCCTTGTAATCGGGCTATGGTCAGTAATAAGATCAACCATCGCTTGAGTGCGTGTGGTGCCTGAGCAACCACGGCTGAGCAGTTGCCTCCTCAGTTGATCAGCTCAAAGGGCCTTGCCCTCTCTCTCCAAATCCCTGCTGACCATGACCTGTTGCCTGAGGCATCACGGTGCTTTGTTGCCGTGGCTTTATTGGAGAGAGCTATGAATATGCCTGATTTGTTGCGTGCATCGCGTGACGTCCATGTCCTGACTGAGAAGCCGAACACCGAAGACGGGAGTTCTGAGCGCTTCTGGTCAATGCGAATCGAAGGTCTTCATCACGACCACATCCGTGGTGCTGTAGACGAGCTGCGCAGTCGTTGGTCGCGGCCTATTCCCAAGCAGATTGCGCGCTCCGTCAAATCGGTTGCGCTACAGGACGCTCTTGCCCGCACCCTCGGTGCGCAGTCCTATACCCACTGGCGCGAGGTCGAGCAGCAGAAGGTTGCCGACTTTCTGTGCGAGCACGGCATGTCGGTGCCGACTGATCTCATTAAGTGGTCGTATTCACCAAGAATGGCTGGTGCTCTAGTGGCACAGCAGGTTGCCGATCGGTTGTTCAACTCCGGTCTGGCACTGCCTAAGCGGATCTTTACCGGGGTGGGTTCTTGCCTGTTCGCTCCGCGCGCGTACGGTCGTCTGGATTTTGACCAAGTAGCTGGCCGCACATTTTGGACAGACCAGCAGCGATACGCTTTTTGTGAGCAGCATGAGGAAAAAATCCTCATGCGTGCGGAGTACATGCAGGATGGCTGCGGTCTCGACTACCTCGATATGACCGGCCGGATGTTGATGCTCAACGCGGTAAGTGAGTTCATCGGCGGCATGTACAACATGATGGGCAACAATCTGATGGAGCCGGCAGTGGGTAAGCCGGTGATGCGCAGTTACAACATGTCCGAAGAAGATCTAGCGTTTGAGCTGCAGCTGTTCCAGCTGTTCCGTAAAGAAATTGAAGGCTCCGATGAAGGCTGGGTGGACGTACTACCAGTTCCAGGAAATGCCAACCTTATATTCCTGAAAGGTGCCAACGGCGCTTTTGACTGGGTTGTTCGTGATCAACGCGACAAGGAGTTTTCCTCCAACCTGCTTTACCCGTTCTTTAATAAGGACGAAGTCCCCAAGGCTATGGACCGGAGCAAGCTGGACGGGCATTTGTACTTTGCAACCGGCACTTGGACGGAAAAGCTGGAGCACGATGCAGAATCGCGTCATTACGCCGAAGGTGGAACGGCAGCCAAGTGGCCTGGTTATGCGAAGCTGATTCAGCGTGAGCTCATTGCCGGCAAGGGGTACCGAACGCCACGCACTGATACTGGGGTCTCATCCGATGACTTCATCCCGCACCGGCTCGGTGAGAGCTGCTTGATGGTTTCTCCCCTCGTTTCGATCGTTGATTTTTTCGATTTCTGTGCTCGGTCGAATTGGGGGCAGGCCAGGCAAGAGAAGGCGCTCAAAACAAGTTCGAAGGAAATCGACGACTTGGGCAGTATCAACATGGATCCCGCTGAGCTACCGGTGAGCGTGACCTGGCTGGATGCTTTGGCCTATTGTCGTGACTATGAGCGGCGGACAGGGCTTCCTGTTCGACTGCTGAGTGTCGAAGAATGGCAGCAGATCGCCCCGCCGCCGATGGACTTTAGCCATGTGTCATCGGTGCGTAGCCTTGTCGTCAAAAAGGGAGAGATGCCAGACGATCCTATTTATGAACAGTTGGGCTGGGGCATTGTCGGTGGGGATGGCAGGCTGGGTGGCAATTCTTCGCATTGCTACCGGCCTGACGGCTCCATGCACTATGGACCGAACCTGAAATGGGTCGACAATGACGAAGGAATCCCATTCCTCTCGGTGCCGGGTTTCGGCGAGTGGCTGTCTGACCACCAGCATGGAGCAGCGCCGATTGCCTCTGTAGCAACTGGCCAATCTATCGTCGGTGGCTCAATTGAGCGCAGTCTCTGCCCTGTTCATATGACGATGAGCTACAAGGGCGTCAAAGTCGGGTTCCGGCTTTGCTACGTCGCTCATCTCGACGCCTAACCCTCTTTCACCAGGAGCTGAATCATGGTGTATCTCCGAAGTGGAGAGGGGGCTATGCGTCCTCATGTTTCCGAATTGGTTATCAACTGGCACATCACTGAAGCTTGTAACTACAAGTGCCGCTACTGCTATGCGAAATGGGATGGTGCCGGCAGGGAGTTGCTGCATGACTGGACTCGCGTCCGTAATTTGCTCGATGAACTGCAGGCATTCTTTCATCCGGAGAACGATGCCAATCCGCTCAGTCAGCACATGACGTGGTCCAGTATTCGTTTGAATCTGGCCGGTGGAGAGCCGCTGCTGTATCAAGATGCTCTGCTTCGCGCACTGGATTATGCGAGAACTAAGGGGATGGGTGCGTCCATTATCACCAATGGTAGCCGGCTCACAAACGATTTGATTGACCGGCTCGCACCGCTGGTTTCCATGCTCGGACTGAGTATTGACTCAGCGGATCCTACCAGGAACATCGGCATTGGCCGCCTCGACAGCCGTGGCTCTTTGCTGGACGTGGCCTCGCTCCCCGAAATACTGGTGCGCGCAAAGTCGCAGAATTCGGCTCTGCGATTGAAGGTCAATACAGTGGTCAATGCGCTGAACCACCAAGAAGACATGTCGCCGATCATGCATGCGCTTATGCCAGATCGATGGAAAGTGTTGCGCATGCTGCAGGTAGTAACCAGTGATCTGGCGGTTTCGTCTGAGGATTTTCTCGCATTCGTTGCACGGCATGACATTTTTCATGACGTGATGTGTGTCGAGGGTAATGACGACATGACAGAGTCGTACATTATGATCGACCCGCTGGGCCGCTTCTTTCAGAACACAATCGGTCAGACGGGTTACTACTACAGCAACCCTATTGACGTGATTGGTGCTGAGCGTGCGTTCAGCGAATGGCGCTTTTCGGCCGGCGCCTATGCTGCGAGATATCGGGACGCATTGGTGGAGGGGCGATAATGAGAAGATACAGCTCATCCAAGGACATCAATCTGCTGATTAGGCGTCTTCTCGCTGAAGGTTGGTCATATCAGTCAGGGCGCTCTCATGGCCGCATTCGTCCGCCCGAAGGAAGAGGCTTTGTTAGCGTGCCTTGCACTCCAAGCGATTACCGCGCATTTGATAACTTCTTGCATGCTGTCAGGCGTCTGGTAAGTACGATCCATTGCGTGCCAGATACTTAACACTTGTTGGGTGCTCCTGACCTGGAACGGCACTGCTTGCTCCTGGTCAGGGATAAGCTCGTCAGCGAATCGAAACGACTTTTCTGTCCCGATTTTCCGTTATGGCTGACACCGACATGTTGCCGGTGGCTGCTTCCTGAATGTGCTCGCTCCACCAAGCCATCATCGGGCGTCTGCGCTCGATATATTCCGCTCGGTTGTAGGCGCTACGAACCTCGTCCTTGTCGACGTGGGCAAGCGCCACCTCAATCAGCTCAGGATCCCAGCCGTGTTCGTTGAGAATAGTGCTAGCCATTGAGCGCATGCCATGGCTTACCAACCGACCTTCGAAGCCCATGCGCTTTAGCGCCATGTTAGCGGTCTGGCTGTTGCAATGGGTTCGAGGGTCACGGTCTGCAGGAAATACATACTCTCTATGTCCGCTGTAGGGTTTGATTGCCTCCAGCAGTGCCAGTGCTTGATCTGTGAGCGGCACAATATGTATACGGCGTTTCTTCATGCGCTCAGCAGGAATCGTCCAAATTTTCTTCTCGAAGTCGATGTCCTCCCAGCGAGTGGTGGCTGCCTCTGCTGGGCGGGTCATGGTGTTGAGCTGCCATTCGATCAGGCAGCGAGTGGTCCTTTTTATGCTGGCATTGGCAATTGCCACCATGAGTTCTTTCAGCTCATCGGGAGCAAGTGCCGCCATATTCTTCTTTTTCGGCTTCTTGAAGACGGATCGAATCCCACTAAGCGGGTTTGCGTGAATCACTCCCGAGTTGACCCCGTAGGTCATGATTTCGTTGAGTCGCTGTGATAGCCGTTTAACTGTTTCAAGACTGCCTTTGGTTTCGAGTGGCCGAAGCAGGTTTATGACTTGTGGTGCACTGATGGCTGAGATCGGTGTGGTGCCCAGGTCCGGAAAAACGTGCAACGTCAACGAGCGCCAGATGTCCTCGGCATAAGCAGGCGTGACCGAGTCTTTTTTGAGCTCGTACCAAGCAGTGGCTACGTTCTGAAATGTGTGTTCGGTTTCAGCCTTCTTGGCCTGCTTTAGATTATCTCGCTGCTCTTTCGGATCAATACCAGTAGCCAGAAGCTCCCTTGCCTCAATGGTCATTTTTCGTGCTTGGGCGAGAGACAGCTCAGGGTACGTGCCAAGCCCCATGTTGATGCGCTTCTTGGTTACAGGGTGGTAGTAGTTAAAGTTCCAGAGCTTAGAGCCATTGATTCTCACTCGCATCTGAAGGCCGTCACCATCAACTAGGACGTAATCCTTCTCTAAAGGTTTGGCGGCTCTGATCTTGAGTTCAGAAAGGCGAGTAGCTTGAGCGCACATTGGTATTCCATGAGATGTTTTGGTATTCCAAAAATTAGCACTTGAAGGCTTGGAATACCATCTGGAATACCAAAAGACATAGATCTTGCTGGACGTTCGCGGACACTAATGGCGCTGAAAGCCCCGTATTTGCTGGATTTCAGACACAAAAAAAGACGTCCGTGGACGTCTTTAGATGTGTATTTGGTGGAGCCGGGGGGATTTGAACCCCCGTCCGCCAGTACTCCGCTGTCGGTACTACATGCTTAGCCGTTTCTATTAAGTTAACCCTCAGCGACCCGAAGGGCAGGGTGCTTTGGGCGAGTTGTGTAAGTTTTAGCCGATTCGTCCACAACGTACTGCACGGCGATCCTGTTCTATATGACAATCACTTCAGGTTTACAGGCATCCCCTAGTGATTGCTGGACCCGAAGGTACCAGGAGGATGGCTAAGGCAGCTTACGCTGCGAGAGCTTGACCCTCGTAGGTTTCGTCATTGGCAACTATAAGTAGTTGCAACAGTGGATTTACGAGTTCTGTTACCAACTCGGCATGCACCTAGAGTTTCGCAACCGGCGTCGAATCCTAAACGGCCCCGATGCCTGCTGTATATAACCAGCAAGCTAGCGGAGTCTACGCCTTTCTGACGCAGAAGGCCAACCCAAAGGGGTTACTCACCACCTTTGTTGTTGTTGGCAATGTCCTGGAGCACCTGGGTGGTCAGTGAAACGCAGGCCTGAGTGCCTTCTTTGGTGCCTTTGGATTGTTCTTCCTTGGCCTGGGCAACGGTGCTGTCGATGTTGTCTTGTAAGTCGGAGCTGATTTCGCCAGAGCTGGCTACGGCGTCGTTGATCTTTTGCAGGTTGATCTGGCAAAGGTCGTCTGCCGCAAACACCGGGGAGGCCAACATCACTGCGGATATAAACAGACCAGCAAGAGCGGTACGCTTCATGGGGAAAACTCCTTGTGCACAGGGTAGGCCCGGTGTTTCCAGGCTCGGTTTTATGCCCCAAACATTGGGGCCTTAAGCCAATTGACTATAGCCACGCTCGGGAGTTCTGCCTGGGTCAGGCCATTAATTTCTGGTTTTTTTTGTGCCCGAAAGTAGAGCGAATATTTGATTTGGTGGGAGCGGGCTTGCTCGCGACAGGATCGACGCGGTGTATGGGTCACACCGCAGCGATCCTGTCGCGAGCAAGCCCGCTCCCACATTTTCAGGCCTGGGCGCTGGTGACGCGGTCTACCAGGTACACCAGGCCGTGATAGTCGATCCCGCCATGCTGGCTCAAGCCAATCTCACAGGTTCGGCTGGTGGAGATCCCTTCGCTGCAATATTGCACCGCGTCTTTCAAAGTGCGCAGTGAGTGGGCGTTCAGCTCCGGGGTGGTAAAGCCTTTGTCACCGGCAAAGCCGCAGCAATGGATACCCTCGGGGATCACCACGTCGGTGCTGCACAGCCGCGCAATATCGATCAGGGCCTGGCTTTCGCCCAGGTGCTGGGTGCTGCAGGTGACATGCACGGCAATCGGTGCGGTTTGCGGGGTAAAGGTCAACTTGTCCACAAGGTGGGTGCGGATAAAGCGTACCGGGTCGTACAGGTCGAGGCGACTTTCCCCCAGGTCCTGCACCAGGCGCAGGGTGCAGGGGCTGGTGTCGCAGTAGATCGGGTCAAGCCCGCCACGGCTGGCATGCAGCAGTGCGCCGATCAGTTCCTGGCGCTTGTGTTCGGCTTGTTCGTTGTAACCTTTCGACGCAAACGGCTGGCCGCAGCACAGGCTGTCCATATTGTCGGGGAACACCACCTGGTAACCGGCTTTTTCCAGCAGGCCGCGGGTTTTGTCCAGCAACGACATTTGTTCTTTGTCTCCTGCCGCCGGGCCCATGACCCGCGACACGCAAGCCGCCAGGTACACCACCCGCGGGCGGGCATCCTTGACCGGCGGGGTAAAACGAATCGCCCGCTCCGGCTGGGGCATGGCGTTGGTCCACAAGGGCACGCGGCCTTTGCTGGCCTTGCTCAGGGCCGATGAGAGTTTTGCCAGTCGCGGCGCCCCCAGCAGCATGCGCGCACCATTGGCCACATGCAGGGTAAAACGTGCCCCCTGCAGTGCTGTGGTGAAGTGACTGGCCAGCCAGTCAGCCGTTTTCACACTGTCAGCGCTGCGTGCCCGGAGTTTTTTCACCAGTTCGCCGGTATTGATGCCTACCGGGCAGCGTTGCGCGCACAAACCGGTAGCTGCGCAGGTATCGATGCCTTGATAGGCGTAGGCCTTTTCCAGCTCAGCGGTGTCGATACCGGCGCGCTTTCTGGCTTGAATATCCCGCCAGATCACAATCCGCTGCCGCGGGCTCAGGGTCAGTCCCTTGGACGGGCACACCGGTTCGCAAAAACCGCACTCGATGCACTTATCCACAATCTCGTCCGCCGCCGGCATCGGTTTGAGGTGCTTGAGGTGGATATGCGGGTCTTCGCTAAGCACCACGTCGGGGTTGAGAATGCCCTGCGGGTCGAGCAAACGCTTGAGCGTCCACATCAACTGGTAGGCGTCGCTGCCCCATTCCAGCTCGACAAAGGGCGCCATATTGCGCCCGGTGCCGTGTTCGGCCTTGAGCGAACCGCCAAACTCCACGGCCACCAGTTGCGCCACGTCATCCATAAAGGCCTGGTAGCGCGCCACTTCCTCGGGGTTGTTGAAACCCTGGGTAAAGACGAAGTGCAGGTTGCCCTCCAGCGCATGGCCAAACAGGATCGCTTCGTCGTAGTGGTGCTTGTCGAACAGCTCGATCAGGCGGTTGACGCCGATGGCCAGTTGTTCAACGGGGAAGGTCACGTCTTCGATGATCACCGTGGTGCCGGTTTTGCGCACCGCCCCGACGGCCGGGAAGGTGTCTTTGCGGATCGCCCACAGCTTGGCGTTTTCTTTAGGGTCTTCGGTGAAGTCGACCTGTTTTTCAACCGGGAAGTCGACCAGCGAGGCCATGATTTGCGCCAGTTGTTCGTGCAGCAAGGTCTGGGATGCTGCGCGGGACTCGATCAATAGCGCGCAGGCATTGGCCGACAATTGTTGTACGAAAGCCGGCATGCCGGGTTTGTCCTGCACCGAACGCAGGCTGCGACGGTCGAGCAGTTCCACGGCAGACACGGGCTGGCTTTTAAGCACGGTGACGGCGTTGCAGCAGGTCTCGACATCCGGGAACACGATCAGCGCCGAAGCCTTGTTCGGGTGATCGATCACGGTGTCGTAGGTCACCGCGCTGATAAAGCCCAGGGTACCTTCGCTGCCCACCAGCAGGTGGCTGAGGATATCCAGCGGGTCGTCGAAATCCACCAGGGCATTAAGGGACAGGCCTGTGGTGTTTTTCAGACGGTATTTGTGGCGGATTTTTGCAGCCAGTTCAGCGTTGGCGCGGGTTTCGCGAGCCAACGTCCCCAACTGCTCGAGCAATGGCCCGTGGCTTTGGCGAAAGGCGGCGATGTTGGCGGCATCTTCGGTGTCGACCCGGGTACCGTCGGCCAGCACTACGCGCAGGCCCGCCAGGGTGTGGTAGGTGTTTTGCGCGGTGCCGCAACACATGCCGCTGGCATTATTGGCGACGATGCCGCCAATTTTGCAGGCGTTGATCGATGCCGGGTCTGGGCCAATCTTGCGTCCGAACGGGGCCAGCCAGGCGTTGGCCTGGGCGCCGATCACTCCCGGTTGCAGGCGGATTTGCCTGCCCTGGCCGCGGATTTCCTTGCCGTTCCAGTTGTCGCCGAGCACGATCAGCACCGAGTCGCTGATGGCCTGGCCAGAGAGGCTGGTGCCCGCTGCGCGAAAGGTCACCGATACCTGGTCGCGACGGGCCAGGCGCAGCAGCTCCACCACTTCATCTTCGGACTCGACGCGAATCACCAGCTTGGGGATCAGTCGGTAAAAGCTCGCATCGGTGCCGAACGCTAGGGTCGACAGCGCATCGGTAAAACGGCGGTCCTGGGGGATCAGTCGCTCGGCATCACGCACAAAGGCGGCGGGCAGGCTCATGCATCCTCCAGAATCAGCACGATCAGGTCTTTGGGGCCGTGGGCGCCGTAGGCCAGCACTTGCTCGATATCGGCGGTTTTCGACGGGCCGGACACCAATAGCGCATTGGTCGGCATGCCGGCGGTCCAGTTCATTTCACGCTGCACCTGATAAAAGTTGTCACGGATTTCGCTGGCCTTAAGCAGGGCGAAATGCACCGGCGGCACCAGGCTCATCAGCCGTGGTTCTTCCGGGGTTGGCCACATGATCAGGCTGCCGGTGGCAGCAATTGCCCCCAAGGTGGTGGTGAGGCTGGCCGGTGTATCGTTGAACAGTTCGGCTTTCCACGCTTCTACCGGCCGGTCGTAGGCTTTAAGTGCTGGCAACCCGGGGTTTTGTGCCCAGTGTTCGCTGACCTTTTGCCCGTGCGCTGTAGTCGGTGCGATCAGCAGGCTTGGCAACTGACGGTCGGTGACCAATTGCGCGAGCAATGCAGGCCAGCCTTGCTCGGTACTGAGGTGGATTTCAGTGTGGACCGCTTCCATCAGCTTGCGCAGTTGCGGGATACGTTGCTCCGGGGTGTAGGTCCAGGGCTCTGTGACCAGCACTTCGTCAAAATTGTCAGGCACCGGTGTGGTGCCCGTCAGGCTTTTACGCAGTTTATTGAGGATGTTTTGCTTGGCGCTCATCGTGTTTCTCCCGACTTTTTCGCCAGATGCTCGCGGGCCATATCGTGCAGCGAACGGGCGGCGGGTTTGGGCGCGCTGTGGTTTTGCGTCCACGGGCCTACCTTGCTCGGCGTCAGGGCGCGCAGACGGGTAGCGGCTTTCAGGAAGGTGCGGTAAAGCGCGGGTGAGCTGTTGAGCTTGGCCCACATATTCCAGATCAGGCGCTCTTTACGCGAATACTTGCTGCCCTGACCACGCATGATGCGCGGTACGGTATCGGGGGCTTTGACGTTCTCTTCACGCAGGCGCCGCAGCAGGGCCGGGATCGGGATTTTTACCGGGCACACTTCGCCACAGGCACCGCACAGCGACGAGGCGCTCGGGTGATCCGGGACTTTGTTCAAGCCCACCATATGTGGCGTGATGATTGCGCCAATCGGGCCGGGATACACCTCACCGTAGGCATGACCGCCAATGCGGGTGTAAACCGGGCAGTGGTTCATGCAGGCACCGCAGCGAATGCAGTTGAGTGTCTGGCGCAATTCGCTGTCGGCAAACGCCTGGCTGCGACCGTTATCGAGCAGCACCAGGTGCACTTCTTCAGGGCCGTCCAGCTCGCCGGGTTTGCGTGGGCCGGAAATCATATTGACGTAGGTGGTGATCGGCTGGCCAAGGGCCGAGCGGGTCAGCAGGGACACCAGCGGTACAACGTCGCGCAGGTTCTCGACCACTTTCTCGATGCCGGTAACGGCAATATGCACAGGCGGCACCGTGGTCGACATACGCCCGTTGCCTTCGTTTTCCACCAGCAGCAGGGTGCCGGTTTCAGCAACGGCAAAGTTGACGCCAGACACGCCGATGTCCGCTTCAAAGAATTTCTGACGCAGTACGCGGCGGCCGATCTGGATCAGTTGATCCACGTCCTTGGTGTATTCCACGCCGAGTTTTTCGTGAAACAGGTCGGCCACTTGCCCGGCGTTCTTATGGATCGCGGGCATGATGATGTGGGAGGGTTTTTCGTTGTCGAGTTGAACAATATATTCGCCCATGTCGGACTCAAGGCATTCAATGCCCTGGGCGCCGAGTACGTGGTTCATCTCCATCTCTTCGCTGACCATCGACTTGCCTTTGATCACCTGTTTGGCGGCGCGCCGGCGGGCGATGGACATGACGATTTGATTGGCTTCGTCGACGGTTTCAGCCCAATGAACCTGCACGCCATTACGGGTCAGGTTGGCTTCCAGTCGTTCCAGCAGGTCAGGCAACTTGGACAGGGCGCGGGCGCGGATGGCGTTGCCCAGAGCGCGCAAGTGCTCGCGCTCATGGGCGTCGCTGAAGGCAACAGCGCGCTTGGTCATCAGAGAATCCATCGCACTGCGGAAGTTGTTTCGCAGTTGCTTGTCACCCAGGGCTTCGTGGGCGCGCTCGCGGAAGTCTTCTTCGACCGCGACGGTGGGGATCAGGGTGCTGGCGCTCATTGGCCACCTCCGGTGCGCTGCCACAGGAAACTGGCTAGATGCTGGCCGCGCAGTGATTCCTTCTGTTTTTCCAGGGAGCCGTTGATGTTCATCAGGCAGCCGCAATCGGCGGTGAGCACTTGATGGGCGCCGGTATCAATCAGGGAGCGGGTTTTGTCAGCGACCATGGCGCCGGAAATATCCGGCATGCGCACGCTGAAGGTCCCGCCAAAACCGCAGCATTCACTTTCGTGGCTGTGGTCGATGCGCTCCACATTGCCCAGTTGCGCGAGCATTTCGCGGCCGTGCAGGTGGGTGTTCATTTCGCGGCGGGCGGAGCAGGAGGTGTGCAGCGCGACCTTGACCGGGGCGCCGTGGTCCTTGAACTGGACCTTGCACACAAACAGCAAAAATTCGGTGAGTTCAAAGGTGCGTTCAGCCAGGGCGTGAACCTTTTTCAGGGTGTCGGGCTCGTCCTTGAACAGGTCTTCATAGTGTTCGCGCAGCATGCCGGCGCAGGAGCCGGAAGGCACGACGACCGGGTAGTCTTCGGCGAACAGGGCCAGTTGCGCACGGGCCACTTCCCGGGCTTGCTCGGTGTAACCCGAGGTATAGGCCGGTTGACCACAGCAGCTCTGGCCTTGGGGATAATCGACGTCGATACCTTCGCGCTCGATCAGGTGGATGGCGTCCATCCCGGCCTCGGGGAAGAACAGATCGACCACGCAGGTGCCGAACAGGTAGACCTTGCGCGGTTTTTGCGCGGGGTATTGGCGGGGTACAGGCAAGGGCGGGGCGACACGGGTCGCATTCGGCACGGCGTTGTAAAAAAGCTCGCTCATCAGGCGTCTCCGGGTGGTCCCGGTTATGTGTCCACCGAGGTGGACCGGGTCGTGAATTACTGACGCCGGGGCTGTGCCCCGGCGACATTAACGTGCAGTAACCATAGCGCTTATCAGTGAACCAGCATGCCGGTGAACCAGTAGGCCTGGGCCAGGGTGATCAGGCCGACGATGGTGGCGAAAAACAGACTGTGCTTGAGGGTGAAGCGGAACAGGTCCGATTCTTTGCCCACCAGGCCGGTCGCCGCACAGGCGACAGCGATCGATTGCGGGGAAATCATCTTGCCGGTCACGCCGCCACTGGTATTGGCAGCCACCATCAGGGTGTCGCTCACGCCGATCTGGTGCGCGGTGGTGGCCTGCAACGAGCTGAACAGGGCGTTGGACGAGGTGTCGGAACCGGTCAGGAACACGCCCAGCCAACCGAGGAACGGCGAGAAGAACGGGAACGCGGCGCCAGTACCTGCCAGTACCAGGGCCATGGTCGAGGACATGCCCGAGTAGTTGGTGACAAAGGCAAAGGCCAGCACCATACCGATGGAAAGAATCGGCCAGCGCAGTTCGTAGAAGGTTTCTTTTAAAGTGGTCAGACCAGTCTTGATGTCGATCTTCAGGATCAGCATCGAGATCAGTGCCGAGAAGAAAATCGCCGTGCCGGTGGCCGAAATCGGATCAAGTTTGAACACGGCGGCAATCGCGGTCGGCGCGTTGACGATAGGGGCGGTCTTGATCACCAGTTGATCAAGGTGCGGGATCGCGAAGTTGAACACCCAGCCGTACATCGAGCCACCGGCAGAGAACATCGCCTTGAACGGTTTGAGGGTCCAGATGGTGACCAGCACGGTAAGGATCAGGAACGGTGACCAGGCTTTCAGAATCTGCATCAGGCTGTAAGGCGAAGCCATCAGATTGGTCGGTTTACCGAAACCACCTGCGCTCGCGGTAACAATTACGTCAGAGCTAACGCCAGCAATTCGTGCACCTGCGCTACGTTTTGGCTGCCAGACTTTCAGAAACAGGGTCAGGCTGACCAGGCTGGCCAAGGCCGAGGTGATGTCCGGCAGTTCCGGGCCAATGTAGTTGGAGGTGTAGTACTGGGTGATGGCGAAGCTCAAACCGGCCACCAGGGCTGCGGGCCAGGTTTCACGCACGCCGCGCAGGCCGTCCATCATGAATACCAGCCAGAACGGCACGAACAGCGACAGCAGTGGTAGCTGGCGACCGGCCATGGCGCCGATCTTGAACGCGTCGATTCCGGTGACCTGACCCGCCACGATGATCGGGATGCCCAGGGCGCCAAACGCGACCGGGGCCGTGTTGGCGATCAGGCACAGGCCAGCGGCGTACAGCGGGTTAAAACCCAGGCCTACAAGCAGTGCTGCTGTAATCGCTACCGGCGCACCGAAACCGGCTGCACCCTCAAGGAAAGCACCGAAGCAGAAGCCAATCAGCAGTACTTGCAGGCGCTGGTCGTCGGTGATCGACAGCACGGAGCTGCGGATGATTTCGAACTGGCCGCTTTTGACGGTCAGTTTGTAGAGGAACACCGCGGCAACGATGATCCAGGCAATTGGCCACAGGCCATAGGCAAATCCGTAGCCCGCTGCTGCGAAGGCCATATCGACAGGCATCTGGAAGGCAAAGATGGCCACCAGAATCGACAGGGCAAGGGTGATGCTGCCGGCGACGTGACCTTTGAGACGGAACACGGCCAAGGCGAGGAAGAAGAATACGATCGGGACGACGGCCGCGAGAGCGGACAGGCCGAGGCTGCCGAGCGGGCTGTAGAGCTGTTGCCAGGTTTGCATATGGGGTGGCCCCTAATTGTTATTGGTCGATGCTGCAGACTGTGTTTGGTATATTGGTATTACCAATTTACAATCACTGTTGGCTAGGTTAAAAGCCTTATGAGGCATGTGTCAATTTGCCGCCTCACAAACTTTCGTCGGGGTGTTCGTTGTCCGGGCATCTGATGGGGTTTTTAGCGGTGTTTCTGATGGGTGTATGCGTGGCGCCAATCGGCGAGAATAGCGGCCCCCGGCGCGTGGTCGGGAGGGTGGAGAGCAGTTATGGGGTTTGATCAGATCCGGCAGCGCCGTTTGTCGGACGATATTGTCGAGCAGCTCGAGGGCATGATCCTCGAGGGCACGTTGAAGTCAGGTGAGCGCTTGCCTGCCGAACGTGCGCTGGCGGAGCAGTTTGGGGTGTCGCGCCCTTCGTTGCGGGAGGCGATCCAGAAATTGTCGGCCAAGGGGCTGCTGGTCAGTCGCCAGGGTGGCGGCAATTATGTGGCAACATCCCTGGGCTCGACCTTTAGTGATCCTTTGTTGCAACTGTTGGAAAGCAACCCTGAAGCGCAGCGCGATCTGCTTGAGTTCCGTCACACGCTTGAGGCTTCGTGCGCTTTTTACGCGGCATCGCGTGCCACCGAGATGGACCGTGAGCGGCTGCGGCTGGCTTTTGAACGGTTGCAGGACTGTTATGCACGGGTGGATGAAGTCAGTCGCGCAGAAGAGGGGGAGGCCGATGCCAACTTCCACCTGGCCATTGCCGAAGCGAGCCATAACGCGGTGTTGCTGCATACGATTCGCGGGTTATTCGACCTGCTCAAGCGCAACGTGGTGACCAATATTGGTGGCATGTACAAGCAGCGCAGTGAAACGCGCGACATGCTGATCAGTCAGCATCGCGAGTTGTATCTGGCGATTATCGAGGGCAGGGCGGAAGACGCCCGGGAAGTGGCGAGCCGTCACCTGGTGTATGTGCAGGAAGTGCTGGAAGAAGTGCGTCAGGAAGTTCAGCGCATGGCGCGGGCCGAGCGGCGCAATGGCTTGTAATTGTTGATGCAAACCCTGTGGGAGCGGGCTTGCTCGCGATTCATGCAACTCGGTATATCAGGTATACCAAGTCGATTCCATCGCGAGCAAGCCCGCTCCCACAAGAGCTGAGGCAGCATCAAGGCAGTTGCTCCTACGAGTACAAGGGCTGAAGAACTAGTCTTCCTTGCCCTTGTTGCGCACCGCACGTTGCAGCTCGCGATCGGAATCGCGCTCACGCTCGGTATGACGCTTGTCGTATTCCTTCTTGCCTTTACCCAGGGCAATTTCGCACTTGATCAAGTGCTTGCTCCAGTAAAGCGAGAGGCAGACGCAGGCGTAACCCTTCTGCTGCACCGAGGCAAACAGCTTTTCCAGCTCGCGCTGGTTAAGCAGCAGTTTGCGGCTGCGCGTTGGGTCGGCAATAACGTGCGTGCTGGCTGTCGTCAGAGGCGCGATATGGCTGCCGAGCAACCATGCTTCACCATCCTTGAGTAGCACGTAGCTGTCGACCAGCTGTGCCTTGCCTGCACGCAGACTTTTTACTTCCCAGCCGGCCAGGACCAGACCAGCCTCGAACCGATGTTCGATGAAGTAATCGTGTCGCGCTTTTTTATTCTGCGCGATGGTCCCTGTTGGGTGTTTCTTCTGTTTAGCCATAGGGGCAGCATTATAGGCAGTTGCGAGCGTGTCGGCTACGGGCACCTGCGTGCTTGAGCACGTAGGGTGATTCCCGGACAATGCGCCCTCTTTTTTTAGTGGTTGGGCGTAGTAACGATGTCGACAGACAAGGTTTCTGTCCACGGCAGTTGGGCAAGCCGTTGGGTCTTTATTTTCGCTGCGACCGGTTCTGCCGTGGGTTTGGGCAGTATCTGGAAATTCCCTTACATGGTTGGCGTCTATGGCGGCGGCGCGTTTGTGTTGGTGTTTTTGGCCTGTATCGCGCTGATCGGTGTGCCGGTGATGCTGGCTGAAACCCTGATCGGGCGGCGTGCCCGGCTGAGTCCGGCGAATGCCTTGAAGGTGTTGGCGGTCGAGGCGGGGCACTCGGGGCGTTGGTCGTGGGGGGCTTTTGCCGGGATGATCACTGCGCTGCTGATTTTGTCTTTCTATAGTGTGGTGGGCGGCTGGTCGCTGGATTACATCATCAATATGGGCAAGGGCGATTTTCAGGGGGCGACGGCCGATCAGGTCGGCCAGTACTTTGGTGATGTGATTTCCAATCCCTGGCGCCTCACTTTTTGGCATACCGGGTTTATGTTGCTGTCTGCGTATGTGATCGCCAAGGGGGTGGTGGCGGGGCTTGAGCGCAGTTTGCGGATCATGATGCCGCTGCTGTTTGTGCTGCTGCTGGTACTGCTGGGTTACAGCATGACCACCGGGCACTTTATGCAGGGCGTACATTTCATGTTCGACTTCAACCCCGATCGCGTACTCGACGGGTTGCTGGCCGCGATGGGGCATGCGTTCTTTTCCCTGAGCGTGGGTGTGGGGTCGATCATGATTTATGGCGCATACATGCCCAAGAATGCATCGATCTCGGGCACCGTAGTCGGGGTGGCGCTGATAGACACTTTTGTCTCATTGCTCGCCGGGCTGGCATTGTTTCCAATTGTATTTGCGTCGGGGCTCAACCCTGGCGAAGGCCCGGGCCTGATGTTCGTGACCTTGCCGTTTGCCTTCGGTAACGTGGCCTTTGGTCAGTTGATGGGCGTGGTGTTTTTTGTGCTGGTGGCAGTCGCTGCCTGGAGTTCGGCCATTTCGTTGCTTGAGCCAATGGTGGCGTACCTGGTGGAGCGCACCAGGGTGCGGCGCTTGTGGGTCACTTTCTGGCTGGCTTTCAGTTGCTGGTTTGTTGGCCTGGGCACGGTGTTTTCGTTCAATATCTGGAAACAGGCGAAGTTTTTCGTGAACGAAGATTCCGGTTTTCATCTCTATCAATGGGGCGCGGCCAGCGGTCTGGACTTCTTTGGTGTCGTCGATTTCTTCACCTCGCGTATCATGTTGCCCTTGGGCGGCCTGTGTTTTGTGGTCTTTGCAGGCTGGATCATGGGGCGCGGCGCGGTTCGTGACGAATTGTCGATGCGCAGCCCGGTGATGTTCGCCCTGACTCTTTTTTTGATGCGCTATGTGGCGCCACTCGGCATTCTGATTGTGTTTGCCGCCCAGCTGTGGAAGTAACGCTGACATGACTACCCATATCCAACGCTCTGCCTTGTTGCCTTATCCAGCCCAGGCGCTGTATGACCTGGTGAATGATGTTGCGAGCTACCCGCAGTTTTTGCCGTGGTGCTCGTCTGCCGAAATCCTGGAAAGCACTGAAGTGCTGATGCGCGCCAGCCTGGGGGTGGCCAAGGGTGGCCTGAGCCAGCACTTTGTCACCCGCAATACCCTGGTGCCCGGGCAGTCCATCGAGATGAACCTGGAAGAAGGTCCTTTTACCAAGCTGCACGGCCTGTGGGTGTTCAAACCTTTGGGTGACAAAGCGTGCAAAATCAGCCTGGACATGACCTTTGATTACGCCGGGGCCATCGTCAAGGCCACCCTGGGGCCTTTGTTCAATCAGGCGGCCAATACGCTGGTGGATGCTTTTTGCCAGCGCGCCAAGCAGTTGTATGGCTGAGCCGGTGATTGAAGTTGAGATGGTTTATGCCGCGGTCGATCGCCAGTGCCTGCTGACCGTGGTTGTGCCGCAAGGCACGACGCTGCGGGCAGCGGTATTGGTGTCGGGCATGGGGCGCGAGTTTCCCGAGGTTGACCTGGCTAATTGCCCGGTGGGGATTTTCGGCAAGCAGGTGGCTGATCCTGATACCCGGGTGCTGCAGGCAGGGGATCGTATCGAGATGTATCGAGCGCTGCTGGCCGACCCCAAGGAGATTCGCCGTCAGCGTGCGGCCAAGGCTGCCGAGGCCAAGCGCCTCAGTCAGCCCTGACAGCTTTCTTGCAGGCAACAAAAAGCCCGGCATGCCGGGCTTTTTTGTACCGGGCGCTTATTGCTCGGTGGTATCCAGAGGTTCTGGCGTAGGAACCGGTACGGTTTCAACACCGTCTACGTCCTTCTGGATCTGATCAAGCAATGAACCAGGCTTGGCTGGAACTTCGCTCTTCTCGGCTGGAGCTTGAGCAGCCGGTTCGGTCACGTCTGTGCCGCCGGTTTTGCCGAGAATGGCTTCGTCGCGGCTGACGCCAGGCTTGAAGTCACCTGACAGGCTCACGAGCTGGTCGTTCTGGTTGAAGAACACACTGATGCGTTCCTGTTGGCGTTCTCCGCCGCCGGGCTGCAGGCTATACAGATAATCCCAGCGATCAGGGTGGAATGTATCGGTCAGCAGGGCATTACCCATGATAAACCGCACTTGCCGGCGGGTCATTCCCGGGCGTAACTGGTTTATCATGTCCTGCGTGACGACATTGCCCTGTTGGATGTCGATTTTGTAAACCCCGGGGAATGAACAACCGGCGAGTGCGAGCAGTCCCACAAAGGTGAAACTGGTTAGCAAGAGCTTGGTGTTTTGCATCGGTGGGCGACTTCCACTATCTTGGCTGGGACAACGTAAACGCCGATCATACCCGTATTAAGAGAAGCTGCGAAGCGGCTTCCGCGAGAAAGCTAACCATGGTTGAAAATAGCGAACTACGTAAGGCCGGACTTAAGGTGACTCTGCCACGAGTCAAAATTCTACAGATGCTTGACTCTGCAGAGCAGCGTCACATGAGCGCCGAGGATGTTTACAAGGCACTTATGCAAGCAGGCGAGGACGTAGGTCTGGCCACGGTTTACCGTGTTCTGACCCAGTTTGAGTCAGCTGGGCTGGTGATTCGCCATAATTTTGATGGCGGTCATGCTGTCTTTGAATTGGCTGATGCTGACGGCGGCCACCACGACCATATGGTCAACGTGGACAGCGGTGAAGTGATCGAGTTTTTCGACGAAGACATCGAAAAACTGCAGCACGCCATTGCAGCCAAGCACGGTGTTGAGTTGGTGGATCACAACTTGGTGCTGTACGTGCGCAAGAAGGCCAAGTAAGAGCATGTCACGCGAATTACGGTTCGCGAAACGATCGAAGGCGGCCCAAGGGCCGCCTTCGTGCTTTCTGATATCGGTTATTTCATGACCGTTCGTCGTTAAGCTGCAAGATTTTTTGCAGTGATCACCATTTTTTTGGCGTGGGCCAGGGATTCCTTGGTCAGGTCGATACCGCCAAGCATGCGGGCGACTTCTTCTACGCGCTCTTTTTTGCTCAGTTTGGCCACGGCCGTGCGGGTGGTATCGCTCTCGCGAACCTTATGGACAAACAGATGTTGATGGCATTGCGCTGCCACTTGCGGCAAGTGAGTGACCGTCAGCACCTGGCCGCGTTCGCCCAGGCGGCGCAGCAGTTGCCCGACGATCTCGGCAGTGGGGCCGCCAATGCCCACATCCACTTCGTCGAATACCAGGGTCGGTACGCGGGACGTTTGTGCAGTAATGACCTGAATGGCCAGGCTGATACGCGACAGTTCGCCGCCCGAGGCCACTTTGGCCAGGGCTTTGAGCGGTTGGCCGGGGTTGGCGCTCACCAGCAGTTCAACGTGTTCGAGGCCGAAGGGCGCCGGGTCGCTGCTGGCTTGCGGGCGCAGTTCGATCACAAAGCGGCCGCCAGGCATGCCCAGGCGCTGGATCTCTTCTTCGACGGCACTGCTCAGGCGTGTCGCGGCCAGGTTGCGCAGGTTGCTGAGTTCGCGGGCGCACTCTTGATAGTGGCGGGCATAGGAGGTCAGCTCATTGGCCAGACGCTCGATATTTTCATCATTGGCGTTGAGTGTTTCGAGCTCATCCAGCAATTTTTGCTGCAAGGCGGCCACTTCGGTGGGTTGAACCCGATGTTTGCGTGCCAGGGTATAAATGGTGTCGAGGCGCTCCTCGAGATACTGCAGGCGGCCCGGGTCGGCATCGAAGTGATCAATAAAGCGGTTGAGCTCACCTACGGCCTCTTCGACCTGAATCTGTGCGCTGGCCAGCAGGTCGGTGGCTTCGCCCAGTGAGCCGGAGTTGCTGTTGATGCTCGAAAGCCGATTGAGGCTGGCCGTCAATGCATTGAGCACGTTGCCGGAATCGCTTTCGCTGCATTGCTCGACTACCTGGCGGCAGATGGTCAGCAGGGTTTCGGCGTTGGTCAGGTTTTTATGTTCCTGCTCCAGCTCTTCCAGTTCGTTTTCTCCCAGCGAGAGTGTCTCCAGCTCTTCAAGCTGATAGCTGAGCAACTGATGGCGCGCGCGCTGCTCGTCGCCGGAGTTGGACAGGTGCTCAAGCTCTTGTTTGGTCTGGCGCCAGCGTTGTGCCGCCAGTTGTACCTGGCGGGCCAGGTCGGTGGCACCGGCGAACTCGTCGAGCAGGCGACGATGGGTATCGGGCTTGAGCAGCGACTGGTGTTCGTGCTGGCTGTGGATATCGATCAGCAGCTCGCCCAGGACCTTGAGGTCGCCCTGGGGGCAGGGCGTGCCGTTGATATAGCTGCGCGAGCGGCCTTCGGCGGTGATGACCCGGCGCAGGATGCACGGGCCGTCGCCTTCAAGGTCGCGCTCGGCCAGCCAGGCACGGGCTTCGGGGATATCCTGCAGGTCGAACGTGGCCAGGATATCGGCCTTGTCGGCCCCGGGGCGCACGACGCCGCTGTCGGCGCGGTCGCCCAGGGTGAGGCCCAATGCATCGAGCATGATCGATTTGCCGGCACCGGTCTCGCCAGTGATTACACTCATCCCGCGATCCAGTTCCAGATCGAGATGTTCAACGATGGCGTAGTTGTGTACGGACAGGTGCACCAGCATGGGAGCTGCTCCAAAACGTAATGTCTGGTTATTTATACAGTGTTTTGTTTCGTGCTGACAATGGCTGTGTTTAGTTCGATTTGCTTGTTTTATTCGGGTTCTTAGCTCGTTTGGTTTTTTCGGCAGTGGGAGGGTGGTTCGCCAAACATGCCTTTTATGGGTTTTTGGCTCTTGAACCTGAGAATTGCGACCCCATATACCTTGGCACAAGCGCGAGTCGAGCTCGCGGACGAAGTTTGAAAGGAGAAATCTATGGCAGACGAACAGACTATGGATACGCAGAACCAGGAAGCCGAAGTAGCTGGCGAAGATCTGGCAACCCGCGTGCAGGTGCTTGAAGAGCAGCTGGCAGCCGCTAACGATCAGGCTCTGCGCGTAGCTGCCGATCTGCAGAACGTTCGCCGCCGCGCCGAGCAGGACGTTGAGAAGGCTCACAAGTTTGCACTGGAAAAATTCGCTGGCGACCTGTTGCCGGTGATCGACAGCCTGGAGCGCGGTCTTGAGCTGTCCAGCCCGGACGATGAAAACATCCGTCCGATGCGTGAAGGGATCGAGCTGACCCTGAAAATGTTCCAGGACACCCTGAAGCGCTATCAGCTGGAAGCCATCGACCCGCACGGCGAACCCTTCAATGCCGAGCATCATCAGGCGATGGCAATGCAGGAAAGCGCAGACCTGGAGCCAAACAGTGTGCTCAAGGTGTTTCAAAAAGGTTATCAGCTCAATGGTCGCTTGCTGCGCCCGGCTATGGTCGTAGTCAGCAAGGCGCCAGCGCCGGTTTCGCCATCGATTGACGAGCAGGCTTGAAATCGGCCACAAGGCCCCCATTTAGAAGTCAAGCGTTAAGCAGTGCCGCAGTTGGTCATTACTGCTGCGGCAACAAAATTCAAATTTAGGGAGAGTAAACATGGGCAGAATTATCGGTATTGACCTCGGGACCACCAACTCGTGTGTGTCGGTTCTGGAAAACGGTAAAGCAAAAGTTATCGAAAACGCAGAAGGCGCGCGTACTACGCCGTCGATCGTTGCGTACGCCAATGATGGCGAAATTCTGGTTGGCCAGTCGGCCAAGCGTCAGGCAGTGACCAATCCGCATAACACACTGTACGCGGTGAAGCGTCTGATCGGTCGTCGTTTTGACGAAGAAGTTGTACAGAAAGACATTCAGATGGTTCCGTACAAGATCGCCAAGGCTGACAACGGCGACGCCTGGGTTGAAGTGAACGGCCAGAAAATGGCTCCGCCACAAATCTCGGCTGAAATTCTGAAGAAAATGAAGAAAACCGCCGAAGACTACCTCGGCGAGCCAGTGACTGAAGCGGTAATCACCGTTCCGGCCTACTTCAACGACAGCCAGCGTCAGGCGACCAAAGACGCCGGCCGTATCGCGGGTCTGGACGTAAAACGCATCATCAACGAACCAACCGCAGCTGCTCTGGCTTACGGTATGGATAAAGCGAAAGGCGACCACACTGTCATCGTTTATGACCTGGGTGGCGGTACTTTCGACGTGTCGGTCATTGAAATTGCCGAAGTGGATGGCGAGCACCAGTTTGAAGTGCTGGCAACCAACGGTGACACGTTCCTGGGTGGTGAAGACTTTGACATCCGTCTGATCGACTACCTGGTTGACGAGTTCAAGAAAGAAAGCGGCATGAACCTCAAAGGTGACCCGCTGGCGATGCAGCGTCTGAAAGAAGCTGCGGAAAAAGCCAAGATCGAACTGTCTTCGAGCCAGTCGACTGACGTGAATCTGCCTTACATCACTGCAGATGCCACCGGTCCTAAACACTTGAACGTGAAAATTTCGCGCGCCAAGCTGGAATCGCTGGTTGAAGACTTGGTTCAACGCACCATCGAGCCTTGCCGCATCGCGCTGAAAGACGCCGGTATCGACGTTGGCGCAATCAACGACGTGATCCTGGTCGGTGGCCAGACTCGTATGCCGCTGGTACAGAAGCTGGTAACCGAGTTCTTCGGCAAGGAAGCACGTAAAGACGTGAACCCGGACGAAGCTGTTGCAATGGGTGCTGCTATCCAGGGCGCGGTATTGGCCGGTGATGTTAAAGACGTTCTGTTGCTGGACGTGAGCCCGCTGACTCTGGGTATCGAAACCATGGGTGGCGTAATGACTGCCCTGATCGAGAAAAACACCACGATTCCTACCAAGAAATCGCAAGTGTTCTCGACTGCAGACGATAACCAGGGCGCTGTGACCATTCACGTGCTGCAAGGCGAGCGTAAGCAAGCTGCACAGAACAAGTCGTTGGGCAAGTTCGACCTGGCTGACATTCCACCTGCTCCACGTGGCGTGCCTCAGATCGAAGTGACCTTCGACATCGATGCCAACGGCATCCTGCACGTAAGTGCAAAAGACAAGGCGACTGGCAAGTCTCAGTCGATCGTGATCAAGGCTAACTCGGGTCTGTCCGAGGAAGAAATCGCTCAGATGGTTCGCGATGCCGAGATCAACGCTGAGGAAGACCGCAAGTTCGAAGAGCTGGCAGCTGCACGTAACCAGGGCGATGCACTGGTTCACTCGACTCGCAAAATGATCGTCGATGCTGGCGATAAAGTGACCGAGGAAGAGAAAGCTGCAATCGAAGCTGCTGTAGTTGCACTTGAAACCGCTGTTAAAGGCGACGACAAGGCGGCTATCGAAGCCAAGGTTGAAGAGCTGTCCAAGGTATCGGCTCCGGTTGCACAGAAAATGTACGCCGAGCAGGCGAACCCGGCAGACGCAGCGGCCAAGCCAGCTGATTCGGCTGAAAAAGCGGACGACGTTGTCGACGCTGAGTTCGA
Organism: Pseudomonas sp. FSL W7-0098; assembly: GCF_005930585.1. Classification (NCBI taxonomy): domain Bacteria; kingdom Pseudomonadati; phylum Pseudomonadota; class Gammaproteobacteria; order Pseudomonadales; family Pseudomonadaceae; genus Pseudomonas; species Pseudomonas sp. FSL W7-0098. The sequence continues at coordinate 61,244 of NZ_RXHW01000011.1, read as the reverse complement.
AGAAGTAAAAGACAACAAGTAATCAGCTTGTTTGTCGCCCGGTTGACCGCGCTTGCGCGGTGACTGGTAGGATGTCGCCGCGCGGGAGCTTGCTCCCGCGTTGGCGTGTCTGGAGTACCGAAATTTTTACAGCATGCGACAAAGTCGAATGCTGGCGGTTTGGTCTGGATCTTTTCTGTTTTCCGGCCTGAAGTAACCGCTCCTGGCGGCCAATGCATTGGCTGTTAAACACAAACCTATATCGTTGAAAAGACGTGAGTCGGGTCTGATCCTTTTCGGGCTTGGCGGGTTTGGCGAGGCTCGGGAGGGTTTTGTCGAACGTCCTTGAGAGTGCAAAGAATTATGGCAAAGCGCGACTATTACGAAATTTTGGGTGTTGAACGCACCTCGACCGAGATAGAGCTGAAAAAGGCTTATCGTCGCCTGGCGATGAAGCATCACCCGGACCGTAATCCGGATGACAAGGCTTCGGAAGAATTGTTCAAAGAGGCCAACGAGGCTTACGAGGTTCTGTCGGACTCCAGCAAACGTGCTGCTTACGATCAATACGGTCATGCCGGTGTTGATCCACAAATGGGCGGCGGCGGTGCAGGTTTCGGCGGTCAGAACTTCTCCGATATTTTCGGTGATGTGTTCAGCGACTTCTTTGGCGGTGGTCGTGGCGGCTCCCGGGGTGGCGCTCAGCGCGGTAGCGATTTGCGCTACACGCTGGAGCTGGATCTGGAAGAAGCCGTACGCGGTACTACGGTCAATATCCGCGTTCCTACACTGGTCAATTGCAAACCATGTGACGGTTCGGGCGCCAAGAAAGGTTCTTCGCCTGTGACCTGTACCACCTGTGGCGGTATTGGTCAGGTGCGCATGCAGCAGGGTTTCTTCGCGGTTCAGCAGACTTGCCCGCGCTGCCACGGTCAAGGCAAGGTGATTTCTGATCCGTGCGAGAGCTGCCGTGGTGAAGGCCGCGTAGAAGAATACAAAACCCTTTCTGTGAAAGTGCCGGCTGGTGTTGATACCGGTGACCGCATTCGTCTGTCGGGCGAAGGCGAGGCGGGCGTGCAGGGTGGGCCTACGGGTGACCTGTATGTGGTGATCGATGTGCGCGAGCACGCGATTTTCCAGCGCGACGGCAAGCATCTGTTCTGTGAAGTGCCAATCAACTTTGCCGACGCTGCGCTGGGTGCTGAAATTGAAGTGCCGACACTGGATGGTCGGGTCAAGCTGAAAATCCCGGAAGGCACACAAAGCGGCAAGCAGTTCCGTTTGCGTGGCAAGGGTGTGGCCCCTGTACGGGGTGGCGGTGCTGGCGACTTGATGTGCCGTGTGGTGATCGAAACCCCGGTCAAGCTGAGCCGCCGCCAGCGTGAGCTGATGGAAGAGTTCCGCACCACGCTGGAAGGTGACAGCAGTCACTCGCCGAACGCCACTGGCTGGTTCGAAGGCGTAAAGCGTTTTTTCGGCGACCTGTAAGGAGCGGTAGATGCGACGTATAGCTGTGATGGGCGCTGCCGGGCGCATGGGCAAGACCTTGATCGATGCGGTGCAGCAGCGTTCGCCGCTGTGCGGGCTGACGGCGGCCATCGTGCGTCCTGGCAGCTCCCTGGTGGGGGCTGATGCCGGTGAGCTGGCTTCTATCGGGCGCATCGGCGTGCCGTTGTCCGAAAGCCTGCAAGCGGTCGCGGCTGATTTCGACGTGCTGATCGACTTCACCTTGCCTGAAGTGATGCTCGCCAACCTGGCGGTGTGTCGCAAATTGGGCAAGGCCATGGTCATTGGTACGACGGGGCTGAATGCCGAGCAGAAGCAGTTGCTGGTCGAGGCTGGCCTGGATATTGCGATTGTCTTTGCTTCCAACTTCAGTGTCGGCGTCAACCTGTCGTTCAAGTTGCTGGATATGGCAGCGCGGGTGATGGGTGAGGATGCCGATATCGAAATCATCGAAGCTCATCATCGGCACAAAGTCGACGCGCCTTCGGGTACCGCGATGCGCATGGGCGAGGTGATTGCTGATGCGCTGGGTCGTGACCTGCAAAAGGTTGCGGTCTATGGTCGTGAAGGCCATACCGGTGCCCGTGAGCGCGAAACCATCGGTTTTGCCACGGTGCGCGGCGGTGATGTGGTGGGTGATCACACGGTCTTGTTCGCCACTGAAGGCGAGCGCCTGGAAATTACCCACAAGGCATCCAGCCGCATGACCTTTGCCAAGGGCGCTGTTCGTGCTGCTCTCTGGCTGCAAGGGCGCGAGCCTGGCCTGTATGACATGCAGGATGTGCTCGACCTGCGCTGAGTAACCTCTGTAAAATCGGGCTGTTGGCGCGCCAGTAGCCCGATTTTTAACCGCTAAGCGATGTTCTGTCGCATTCCCCTGTCTTTTAGACTCTTTAGCGGTAGACCAAAAAAGCCTTTTTCTGTAAGCTACAGCTTTAGTGTGTCCACTAAAAGCGCGCAGATAATTCGATGAAGAAGCGGGGTGACGTGTCCATACGTCACTCCGCTTTTTTACAACCTGCGATCGCCCTTTCAGGCTTTATTTACGGGAGGTCTTCTTGACTAAGCAAGCCATACTCGCCCTCGCTGATGGCAGCATTTTTCGCGGCGAAGCCATTGGGGCCGACGGTCAAACCGTTGGTGAGGTGGTGTTTAACACCGCAATGACTGGCTACCAGGAGATCCTGACGGATCCTTCCTACGCTCAGCAAATCGTGACCCTGACTTACCCGCATGTTGGCAACACCGGTACTACCCCGGAAGACGCCGAGTCTGATCGTGTCTGGTCCGCAGGTCTGGTAATTCGTGATCTGCCGCTGGTTGCAAGCAACTGGCGCAACACCATGTCGCTGGCCGACTACCTGAAAACCAACAATGTTGTGGCTATCGCCGGTATCGACACTCGCCGCCTGACGCGCATCCTGCGTGAGAAAGGCGCGCAGAACGGTTGCATCATGGCGGGCGACAACATTTCTGAAGAAGCTGCCATCGCAGCGGCCCGCGGCTTCCCGGGCCTGAAGGGCATGGATCTGGCGAAAGTCGTCAGCACCGAAAAAGCCTACGAGTGGCGCTCCAGCGTCTGGAACCTGGCTACCGACAGTCACCCGACCATCGAAGCCAGCGAGCTGCCTTACCACGTGGTCGCTTATGACTACGGCGTAAAGTGGAACATCCTGCGCATGCTGGTTGAGCGCGGCTGCCGCGTGACCGTGGTTCCGGCACAGACTCCGGCCAGTGACGTTCTGGCACTCAACCCGGATGGCGTGTTCCTATCCAACGGCCCGGGTGACCCTGAGCCTTGCGACTACGCGATCACAGCAATCAAGCAAGTGCTGACCACCGAGATTCCGGTTTTCGGTATCTGCCTGGGTCACCAGCTGCTGGCCCTGGCCTCCGGCGCCAAGACCGTGAAAATGGGTCATGGCCATCACGGTGCAAACCACCCGGTTCAGGATCTGGACACCGGTGTTGTAATGATCACCAGCCAGAACCACGGTTTTGCGGTAGACGAAGCGAGCTTGCCAGCCAATGTGCGCGCCATCCACAAGTCGCTGTTCGACGGCACCCTGCAAGGTATCGAGCTGACCGACAAAAGCGCTTTCAGCTTCCAGGGTCACCCTGAAGCAAGCCCTGGCCCGAACGACGTTGCACCGCTGTTCGATCGCTTCATCAATGAGATGGCCAAGCGCCGTTAATCAGCCTCCTTTTGCAGCGCCCTGTGGCGGCCCCGAATCTCGGTGGCCCCCAGGGGGCTTCAGGAACCTGATTGACAGCTTGCCGACTGACCTGCGGATTTGAGTGACAAACCCATGCCAAAACGTACAGACATAAAAAGCATCCTGATTCTCGGCGCTGGCCCGATTGTTATCGGCCAGGCGTGTGAATTCGACTACTCCGGCGCCCAGGCCTGCAAAGCCCTGCGCGAGGAGGGTTACCGCGTCATCCTGGTGAACTCCAACCCTGCCACTATCATGACCGACCCGGACATGGCTGACGCCACGTACATCGAGCCGATCAAGTGGCAGACCGTTGCCAAGATCATCGAAAAAGAGCGTCCGGATGCACTGCTGCCAACCATGGGCGGCCAGACAGCTCTGAACTGCGCGTTGGACCTGGAGCGCGAAGGCGTGCTCGAGAAGTTCGGCGTAGAAATGATCGGCGCCAACGCTGACACCATCGACAAAGCTGAAGACCGTTCGCGTTTCGACAAGGCCATGAAGTCCATCGGCCTGGATTGCCCGCGCTCCGGTATCGCCCACACCATGGAAGAGGCCAATGCGGTCCTCGAGCGACTGGGCTTCCCGTGCATCATTCGTCCGTCCTTCACCATGGGCGGCACCGGTGGCGGTATTGCTTACAACCGTGAAGAGTTCGAAGAGATCTGCACCCGTGGTCTGGACCTGTCGCCAACCAAAGAGCTGCTGATCGACGAATCCCTGATCGGCTGGAAAGAGTACGAGATGGAGGTTGTCCGCGACAAAAAAGACAACTGCATCATCGTTTGCTCGATCGAAAACTTCGACCCGATGGGCGTGCACACCGGTGACTCGATCACCGTTGCTCCGGCACAGACCCTGACGGACAAGGAATACCAGATCATGCGTAACGCCTCGTTGGCGGTACTGCGTGAGATCGGCGTTGAAACCGGCGGTTCCAACGTTCAGTTCGGTATCTGCCCGGACACCGGCCGTATGGTCGTGATCGAAATGAACCCGCGTGTATCGCGTTCGTCGGCGCTGGCATCGAAAGCCACCGGCTTCCCGATCGCTCGTATCGCTGCCAAATTGGCGATCGGTTACACCCTGGATGAGCTGCAAAACGAAATCACCGGCGGCGCTACGCCTGCGTCCTTCGAGCCGTCCATCGACTACGTTGTGACCAAGCTGCCGCGCTTCGCTTTCGAGAAGTTCGCCAAGGCTGACGCCCGTTTGACCACACAGATGAAATCTGTGGGCGAAGTCATGGCCATCGGCCGGACTTTCCAGGAATCCCTGCAAAAGGCCCTTCGCGGTCTGGAAGTAGGTGTCAGCGGTCTTGATCCAAAGCTGGACCTGAGCAACCCGGAAAGCATGGCCGTGCTCAAGCGCGAGCTGACCGTGCCGGGCGCCGAGCGTATCTGGTACGTGGCTGACGCGTTCCGCGCCGGCATGACCGTTGAAGATATCTTCGGCATGAACATGATTGACCCTTGGTTCCTGGTACAGATCGAAGATCTGATCAAGGACGAAGAAAAAATCAAGACCATGGCCCTGTCGTCGATCGATCGCGACGCCATGTACCGCTTCAAGCGCAAGGGCTTCTCCGACGCGCGTCTGGCCGTTCTGCTGGGTGTGACCGAGAAGAACCTGCGTCGCCACCGCCACAAGCTGGAAGTGTTCCCGGTCTACAAGCGCGTTGACACCTGCGCAGCCGAGTTCGCTACCGACACCGCCTACATGTACTCCACCTACGAGGAAGAGTGCGAGGCCAACCCTTCGGATCGTGACAAGATCATGATTCTGGGCGGTGGCCCGAACCGTATCGGCCAGGGTATCGAGTTTGACTATTGCTGCGTTCACGCCGCTCTGGCGCTGCGTGCCGACGGTTACGAGACCATCATGGTCAACTGCAACCCGGAAACCGTTTCCACCGACTACGACACTTCGGATCGTCTGTACTTCGAATCCGTAACCCTGGAAGACGTGCTGGAAATCGTGCGTGTCGAGAAGCCAAAAGGCGTGATCGTCCAGTACGGCGGCCAAACCCCGCTGAAACTGGCGCGTGCCCTGGAAGAAGCCGGCGTGCCGATCATCGGTACCAGCCCTGACGCGATCGACCGTGCAGAAGACCGTGAGCGCTTCCAGCAGATGGTTGAGCGCCTCAACCTGCGTCAGCCGCCTAACGCTACTGTGCGCAGCGAAGACGAAGCCATTCGTGCCGCTGGCAAGATCGGTTACCCGCTGGTTGTTCGTCCTTCCTACGTGTTGGGCGGCCGTGCGATGGAAATCGTTTACGAAGAAGACGAGCTCAAGCGCTACCTGCGTGACGCAGTGAAAGTGTCCAACGACAGCCCCGTGCTGCTGGACCACTTCCTCAACTGCGCCATCGAAATGGACGTGGATGCTGTCTGCGACGGTACTGATGTAGTGATCGGCGCAATCATGCAGCACATCGAACAGGCTGGCGTTCACTCCGGTGACTCCGCTTGCTCGCTGCCGCCGTACTCGCTGCCGCTGCACATCCAGGACGAGATGCGCGAGCAGGTCAAGAAAATGGCTCTGGAGTTGGGCGTTGTCGGCCTGATGAACGTGCAATTGGCTCTGCAAGGCGAAGATATCTACGTGATCGAAGTGAACCCGCGTGCATCGCGTACCGTTCCTTTCGTCTCCAAGTGCATCGGTGTTTCCCTGGCGATGATCGCAGCTCGCGTAATGGCCGGTAAAACCCTTAAGGAAATCGGTTTCACCAAAGAAATCATTCCTAACTTCTACAGCGTGAAAGAGGCGGTCTTCCCGTTCGCCAAATTCCCGGGTGTTGACCCGATTCTCGGCCCTGAGATGAAGTCCACCGGTGAAGTGATGGGCGTGGGCGATACCTTCGGCGAAGCGTTTGCCAAGGCCCAGATGGGTGCAAGCGAAGTGCTGCCGACTGGCGGTACTGCTTTCATCAGCGTGCGCGACGACGACAAGCCGCTGGTGGCCGGCGTTGCCCGCGACCTGATCAACCTGGGCTTTGAAATCGTTTCGACCGTTGGCACTGCCAAGTTCATCGAAGCAGCAGGCTTGAAAGTACGTCGTGTGAACAAGGTGACCGAAGGTCGTCCGCACGTTGTCGACATGATCAAGAACGACGAAGTAACCTTGATCATCAACACTACCGAAGGACGTCAGTCGATTGCTGACTCCTATTCCATTCGCCGCAACGCGCTGCAGCACAAGATCTACTGCACCACGACTATTGCTGCTGGCGAAGCGATCTGTGAAGCGCTTAAATTCGGTCCTGAAAAAACCGTACGTCGCTTGCAGGATCTACACGCAGGATTAAAGGCATGATCAAGTACCCAATGACGGTCCAGGGCGCCAAAGCCCTGGAAGAAGAACACGCACATCTGACCAAGGTTGTTCGTCCCAAGCTGAGCCAGGATATCGGCACGGCGCGTGAGCTGGGCGACCTTAAAGAAAACGCTGAATACCATGCTGCCCGTGAGCAGCAGGGTATGGTTGAGGCGCGTATCCGTGACATCGAAGGCCGCATGCAGAACGCGGTGATCATCGATGTAACGACTATTCCTCACACCGGTAAAGTGATTTTCGGTACCACGGTCGAGATCGCCAACGTTGAAACTGACGAAAGCGTGACCTACCAGATCGTTGGTGAAGATGAGGCTGACTTCAAGCTCGGAAAGATCTCCGTTGGTTCGCCACTTGCCCGTGCCTTGATTGCCAAGGAAGAGGGTGATGTGGTGGCGGTGAAAACACCGGGCGGCGTCATTGAGTACGAAATTGTCAAAGTAAGTCACATCTAAGAAGAGCGCCCGCCGTGTGCGGGCGCACTTTTTTGGCGGTCGGCCCGGGTGTTCCGGGTTGGCGGCCTGTGGTTGTTGCACACAGAATTGTTTGCCGGTGCTGGCCGCAATGCGGTTGGCAGCGAAGCTGTTGAAGTGGCATGGAGCAATTGGGGAAGTAGTGCGTTGGGCGTCTCTGGCTGCCTGATGCGTTGCGCGGGCAGTGCTTGCATGACTCTCGGGCTTTGGCCCTGGAAGAGTTTCAGGGCGCGCCAGGCGCACCCTTGACCCTTGTCTACATCACTTGAAACGGTGGATGTTCGACAGTTGCTTGTTTACATTGACGTTCTTGCGGTACAGAAGCGCCATTTTGCCGATAACCTGTACCAGTTCCGCTTTGCCGGCCTTGCACAGTTCTGCAATGGCCTCCAGGCGGGATTCGCGATCCAGAATGTTGACTTTGATTTTAATCAGCTCGTGATCGCCCAATGCGCGTTCGAGTTCGGCTAAAACACCTTCAGTCAAACCATTGTCAGCCACAGTCAAAACTGGTTTCAGATGGTGGCCAATGGATTTGTACTGTTTCTTCTGCTCTTGAGTGAGCGGCATAATCTGACCCCTGTGTCTGATCTTGTAAAAAGCGGCGGCCAGTTTACCCGAGCGAGTCCCAGACCGCCCAGTTAATCACGACCCGTTTAAAATTTTTGAGGTGGCCCGTGGCCCGTTCCAAGACTAGCCTTAACTGGCTGAAAGAACATTTCAACGACCCGTACGTCAAAATGGCGCAAAAAGACGGGTATCGCTCCCGTGCCAGCTACAAATTGCTGGAGATCCAGGAGCGCGACAAGCTGATTCGTCCCGGTATGACCGTTATCGACCTGGGTGCAGCCCCGGGTGGCTGGTCGCAGGTGACCAGTCGTCTGATCGGTGGTCAGGGGCGTTTGATTGCTTCCGACATCCTGGACATGGACAGCATCCCTGATGTGACCTTCATCAAGGGCGACTTTACCGAGGACGCCGTGCTTGCTCAGATCCTCGAGGCCGTCGGAAATACACAAGTAGACCTTGTGATTTCAGATATGGCCCCCAATATGAGTGGATTGGCAGCTGTCGACATGCCGCGGGCGATGTTTCTGTGCGAATTGGCACTGGATCTTGCCGGTCGCGTCCTGCGTCCAGGTGGTGATTTTCTGATTAAGGTTTTCCAGGGGGAAGGCTTCGATCAGTACCACAAGGACATTCGCAAGCTGTTTGACAAGGTACAGATGCGCAAGCCGTCCTCGTCGCGAGACAGGTCCCGCGAGCAGTATTTGCTGGGGCGCGGCTTCCGCGGTGTTGAAGGTTCGGCCAGTGATGAACGTCTGTAACAAGGGCGATAGATTTTTTTGAATCGCTTTACAGATCTGGCATAACGAATATTGTGTAGGCAAAGTTTCACAAAGGGTTACAGACGGAGCCTGCAAGGGTTGTAGGCAATGTAGTAAGTTATGCCGGTGAATATCATGCGAAGCACGCTTCAGTAGCGGGGCTTGTGCTTCAGAGGGTAGCTAATTGAACGATATGGCAAAGAATCTGATCCTGTGGTTGATCATCGCCGCTGTCCTGGTGACAGTGATGAACAACTTCTCCAGTCCAAACGAGCCACAAACCCTCAACTATTCCGACTTCATCCAGCAAGTTAAGGATGGCAAGGTCGAGCGCGTTGCCGTGGATGGCTACGTGATTACCGGCAAACGCAGCGATGGCGATACCTTCAAAACCATCCGTCCGGCGATTCAGGACAACGGTTTGATCGGCGACCTGGTGGATAACCACGTCACCGTTGAAGGCAAATTGCCTGAGCAACAAAGCATCTGGACCCAGTTGCTGGTTGCGAGCTTCCCGATCCTGGTGATTATTGCGGTCTTCATGTTCATGATGCGCCAGATGCAGGGCGGTGCCGGCGGTAAAGGCGGCCCGATGAGCTTTGGCAAGAGCAAGGCGCGGCTGCTGTCGGAAGACCAGGTCAAGACGACCCTGGCTGACGTGGCAGGTTGCGATGAAGCCAAGGAAGAAGTGGGCGAGCTGGTTGAGTTCCTGCGCGATCCGGGCAAGTTCCAGCGTCTGGGCGGGCGTATCCCTCGCGGCGTACTGATGGTGGGTCCGCCAGGTACGGGTAAAACCCTGATCGCCAAGGCGATTGCGGGTGAGGCCAAGGTACCGTTCTTCACTATTTCCGGTTCCGACTTTGTTGAAATGTTCGTGGGCGTTGGTGCAAGCCGTGTTCGTGACATGTTTGAGCAGGCCAAGAAGCACGCGCCTTGCATCATCTTTATCGATGAGATCGACGCTGTCGGCCGTCACCGTGGTAACGGTATGGGCGGCGGTCATGACGAGCGCGAGCAGACCCTTAACCAGTTGCTGGTTGAGATGGACGGCTTTGAGATGAATGACGGCATCATCGTGATTGCCGCCACCAACCGTCCTGACGTGCTTGACCCTGCGCTGCTGCGTCCAGGTCGCTTTGACCGTCAGGTGGTGGTTGGCTTGCCGGACATCCGTGGTCGCGAGCAGATTCTCAAAGTACACATGCGTAAAGTGCCAATGGGCGACGACGTCCAGCCGGCTGTTATTGCACGTGGTACCCCGGGCTTCTCGGGTGCCGACCTGGCCAACCTGGTCAACGAAGCTTCCCTGTTCGCGGCGCGTACCGGCAAGCGTGTTGTTGAAATGAAAGAGTTCGAGCTGGCCAAGGACAAGATCATGATGGGCGCCGAGCGCAAATCGATGGTCATGTCCGATAAAGAAAAGCGCAACACGGCCTATCACGAAGCGGGTCACGCTATCGTTGGTCGCGTAGTGCCTGAGCATGATCCGGTCTACAAGGTGTCGATCATTCCTCGTGGCCGCGCCCTGGGCGTGACCATGTTCCTGCCGGAAGAAGATCGCTACAGCTTGTCCAAGCGTGCGCTGATCAGCCAGATCTGCTCGCTGTATGGCGGCCGTATCGCTGAAGAGATGACCTTGGGCTTTGACGGTGTGACCACCGGCGCTTCCAACGACATCATGCGAGCCAGCCAGATTGCCCGCAACATGGTGACCAAGTGGGGCTTGTCCGAGAAGCTCGGCCCGCTGATGTATGCCGAAGACGAAGAGTCCTATCTGGGTCGTGGCGGTGGTCAGTCTGCAAACGTGTCGGGCGAGACAGCCAAGCTGATCGACTCGGAAGTGCGCAGCATCATTGATCAGTGCTACAACACGGCCAAGCAGATCCTGACCGAAAATCGCGACAAGCTGGATGCAATGGCTGACGCGTTGATGAAGTACGAAACGATCGATGCCGATCAGATCGACGACATCATGGCGGGTCGTCCGCCACGTGAGCCGCGTGACTGGGAAGATGGCAACTCGGGTACCCCGACTGCCCCTACGCTGGATAAAACCGAGCGCCCGGAAACACCTATCGGCGGCCCTGCTGCTGATCAATAAGGCTTGAAATGACTTCTGTTCAGTCCTCAACCCGGTTGCCTTGCGGCAACCGGGTTCTTGATTTGGCCCATACGCATGTTATGGGCATCCTCAATGTCACCCCTGATTCCTTTTCCGATGGCGGCCGCTTTGCTGCCCTGGATGCGGCTCTGCGCCATGCAGAGGCGATGGTGCAGGCGGGTGCAACCCTGATTGATGTTGGCGGTGAGTCAACGCGCCCCGGAGCTCCTGTGGTATTGCCGCAGGAAGAGCTCGACCGGGTTGCTCCTGTTGTCGAGCGAATTGCCCGGGAACTGGATGTGATTATTTCGGTCGATACATCCGCGCCAATCGTCATGACCGAGGTTGCGCGCCTGGGAGCAGGGTTGATCAATGATGTGCGCTCGCTGCGCCGTGAAGGGGCCTTGCAGGCCGCTGCGGCGACAGGCTTGCCGGTATGCCTGATGCATATGCTCGGTGAGCCTGGAGACATGCAGGACAACCCGCATTACGAAGACCTGGTGGGCGAGGTGTCGACGTTTCTCGCTGACAGCATGGCGCGTTGCGCTGCTGCTGGCATTGGGGCCGAACGCATCGTGCTCGATCCGGGCTTTGGTTTTGCCAAGACATTGCAGCACAATTTGAGCCTGTTCAAGCATATGGAGGCCTTGCATGCGCTGGGTCGGCCTTTGCTGGTGGGCGTGTCACGTAAAAGCATGGTCGGGCAGACACTGAACCGGCCAGTTGCAGGGCGTCTCTATGGCAGCCTGGCGCTTGCAGCATTGGCGATGACCAAGGGTGCGCGCATTCTGCGCGTCCATGATGTTGCCGAAACAGTTGATGTGGTACGGATGATCGCAGCGGTAGATTCCGCCGACTAAGAATGATGGAGCACTTATGACAAAGAAGTATTTTGGCACCGACGGTATTCGTGGTCGGGTCGGCGTTTATCCGATTACCCCTGACTTTATGCTCAAGTTGGGTTGGGCAGCGGGCATGGCGTTTCGCAGCAAGGGCGCTTGCCGGATCCTGGTAGGCAAGGACACCCGCATCTCGGGTTACATGTTTGAGTCGGCTCTTGAAGCGGGCTTGTCGGCTGCCGGGGCTGATGTGATGTTGCTGGGGCCTATGCCGACACCGGCCATTGCCTACCTGACACGTACCTTCCATGCGGAAGCGGGCATCGTGATCAGCGCTTCGCACAATCCCCACGACGATAATGGCATCAAGTTCTTTTCCGGCGAGGGCACCAAGCTGCCTGACGACGTTGAACTGATGATCGAAGAGTTGCTGGATGCGCCGATGACCGTTGTCGATTCCGACAAGCTCGGCAAGGTCTCGCGGATCAATGATGCGCCGGGCCGTTATATCGAATTCTGTAAAAGCAGCGTGCCAAGCAGCACCAAATTCAGCGGTATGAAGATTGTTCTCGATTGCGCCCACGGTGCTACCTACAAGGTTGCGCCAAGTGTTTTCAAGGAGCTGGGTGCTCAAGTCGTTGTTCTGTCGGCGCAGCCTGATGGCCTGAACATCAACGAAAACTGCGGTTCGACCCATATGGGTCAGTTGCAGGCTGCCGTGGTGGCTGAAGGTGCGGACCTGGGTATTGCTTTTGATGGCGACGGCGATCGCGTGTTGATGGTTGACCATACCGGTGCCGTGGTCGATGGCGATGAGCTGTTGTTTATCATTGCCCGTGACCTGCACGAGCGTGGCAAATTGCAGGGTGGCGTTGTCGGTACGCTGATGAGCAACCTTGGCCTTGAGCTGGCATTGGCTGACCTGGGTATCGAGTTCGTACGCGCCAATGTGGGCGACCGTTACGTTATCGCGGCCCTGCAAGAGCGTAACTGGCTGGTGGGTGGCGAGAACTCCGGGCATATCGTGTGCTTCCACCACACCACCACTGGCGATGCGATCATTGCTGCGCTGCAGGTGTTGTTGTCCTTGCGTCGTCGCGATGAAAGCCTGGCCCAGTCGCGTCAGGCGCTGCGCAAGTGCCCGCAAGTGTTACTGAATGTTCGTTTTGCCGGTGGCGTCGACCCTGTCGAGCACCCGGCGGTGAAGGAGGCGTGCGCGCGAGTGACGGCTGCCATGAATGGCCGTGGTCGTGTGTTGTTGCGCAAGTCCGGAACAGAGCCTTTGGTGCGCGTGATGGTCGAAGGCGATGACGAAAACATGGTTCGCGGCTACGCCGAAGAGCTGGCAAAACTGGTAAGTGAAGTTTGTGTCTGATTCGGCTTGCCAGCTTTGATTTGGTTGGGTAACATCTGCGCCCACTTTGACCGACGAGGTAAAGCATGCGTCGCACTATGGTAGCTGGTAACTGGAAGATGCACGGTACCCGCGCCAGCGTCGCTGAGCTGATCGACGGTCTGCGTGGTCTGGTCCTGCCAAACGATGTTGATGTTGCAGTTTTTCCGCCTCAGCTATTTATTGATCGTGTTATCAATGGCTTGCAAGGCGCAGCGATTTCGGTCGGTGCTCAGGATGCTGCAGTGGAGTCGGGGCAGGGCGCGCTGACTGGCGAGATTTCCTCTAGTCAGTTGGCCGACGCAGGTTGCAAGCTGGTGCTTGTGGGGCACTCCGAACGCCGCCTGATACTGGGTGAGCAGGACGAGACACTCAATCGCAAGTTTGCAGCGGCCCAAGCCTCAGGCTTGACGCCAGTGTTGTGCATAGGGGAAACCCTGGAGCAGCGCGAAGCGGGGCAAACGCTGGAAGTGGTAGAGCGTCAGCTGAATGCCGTGATTGACGAGTTTGGTATTGATGCTTTTGTAAATGCCGTGATTGCATACGAGCCGGTCTGGGCCATTGGCACCGGGCTGACCGCATCACCACAGCAAGCGCAAGATGTGCATGCGGCCATTCGCGCACAGCTGGCGCAAAAGAATTCTGAAGTGGCACAAGGTGTGCGGCTTCTATACGGCGGCAGCGTGAAGGCGGCCAATGCGGTCGAACTGTTCAGCATGCCGGATATCGATGGGGGACTCATTGGCGGGGCTTCCCTGAATGCAGATGAGTTCGGTGCGATCATTCGTGCCGCAGGAAACTGAAAATGCTGGATAACGTCGTAACTGTGTTTCATCTGTTGACAGCATTGGGTGTAATTGCCCTGGTTTTGCTGCAACAGGGCAAGGGAGCGGATGCTGGAGCATCTTTCGGCGCAGGTGCATCAAATACTGTGTTCGGAAGCCAAGGTTCCTCTACCTTTCTTAGTAAGTTTACTGCTATACTTGCCGCAGGTTTTTTCATAACCAGCTTGGGGTTAGGTTACTTTGCTAAAGAGAAGGCTGAACAGCTGACTCAAGTAGGTTTGCCAAATCCAGCGGTGTTGGAAGTTCCAGTGCAAAAGCCGGCTTCAGATGATGTTCCGGTGCTTCAAGAGCAAAAGTCGGCAACTCCTGCGACTGACGTACCTCCAGCTCAAGAGCAAAAGTAAAACGGGTTTCATGATGTAAACGTTGTATTGCCGAGGTGGTGGAATTGGTAGACACGCAACCTTGAGGTGGTTGTGCCCATAGGGTGTAGGGGTTCGAGTCCCCTTCTCGGTACCAATTATCAAGAATGCCCGCAGTAGCGGGCTTTCTTGTATGTGGAAGGTTGGATTGACCCGTCACGGGATCAACCGTATACTTCCGCTCCAGCTTTGTCGCGGGATGGAGCAGTCTGGTAGCTCGTCGGGCTCATAACCCGAAGGTCGTCGGTTCAAATCCGGCTCCCGCAACCAGTTTCAGCGGAGCCCCTTTTCAGGGGCTTTTTGTTAGCTGGACACTTTATAGCGTCGGTATTCAACGACGTTTCAGAGATGGGCGCTTCGCCCATTTTTTCATTTTGCACAGCATGCACAAACATGCACTAGGGGGTTCAGGTGTCGAGCAAGCTAGAACAGTTGCAGGACTTGTTGGCCCCGGTGGTCGTGGCCCTTGGCTATGAATGCTGGGGTATTGAATTTTCGGCTCAAGGCCGCCATTCAATGTTGCGTGTGTATATCGACAAGGAAGGCGGCGTACTGGTGGATGACTGCGCTATCGTGAGTCGTCAGATCAGCGGCGTTCTGGATGTCGAAGATCCTATCGCTGTTGAATACACCCTTGAAGTTTCTTCTCCTGGCATGGAACGCCCGCTGTTCACCCTTGAACAGTTTGCCCAATTTGTCGGTGAGCAAGTGAAGATCAAGCTGCGCTCGCCTTTTGAAGGGCGACGCAACTTTCAGGGCCTTCTGCGCGGCGTAGAAGAGCAGGACATCGTGGTGCAGGTTGAAGACCATGAGTTCCTGTTGCCGATCGATATGATCGACAAGGCCAACATTATTCCCAGTTTTGACTGAGACGCGGATCCCGCGGATCCAATGGCTTGCGAAAGGCGAGGCGTACGATGAGCAAAGAAGTACTGCTGGTTGTTGAGTCGGTGTCCAATGAAAAGGGCGTACCGGCAAACGTTATTTTTGAAGCGCTGGAGCTGGCTCTGGCCACCGCTACTAAAAAGCGTTTTGAAGACGAAGTCGAACTGCGTGTGGAAATCAATCGCCACACCGGTAACTATGAGACTTTCCGTCGCTGGACTGTGGTCGAAGACGAAGATCTGGATGATCCAGCATACGAGTTGGCTGTAGACCAGGCCCAGGCGAAACAGCCAGGCGCGAAAGCCGGCGATATTATCGAAGAGAAAATCGATTCTATCGAATTCGGTCGAATTGCTGCACAGACGGCCAAACAGGTCATCGTGCAAAAAGTTCGCGAAGCCGAGCGTGCTCAAGTAGTCGATGCCTATCGTGAGCGTCTGGGCGAAATCATTTCCGGCACCGTTAAAAAGGTGACCCGCGACAATGTGATCGTTGACCTGGGTAACAACGCTGAAGCGTTGCTGGCCCGTGAAGACATCATTTCGCGTGAGACTTTCCGTGTTGGCGTACGCCTTCGCGCATTGCTCAAGGAAATCCGCACTGAAAACCGCGGTCCTCAGCTGATCCTGTCGCGTACAGCGCCAGAGATGCTGATCGAGTTGTTCCGCATTGAAGTGCCAGAAATCTCCGAAGGCCTGATCGAAGTGATGGCGGCCTCCCGCGATCCTGGATCACGCGCTAAAATAGCCGTTCGCTCGAAAGACAAACGCATTGATCCGCAAGGTGCCTGCATTGGTATGCGCGGTTCGCGTGTCCAGGCAGTGTCCGGCGAATTGGGCGGAGAGCGAGTGGATATCGTCCTTTGGGATGACAACCCGGCGCAGTTCGTGATCAACGCAATGTCGCCAGCAGAAGTGGCGGCTATTATCGTCGACGAAGATGCCCATGCAATGGACATCGCCGTTGGCGCAGACAATCTGGCCCAGGCGATTGGTCGCGGCGGTCAGAACGTACGTCTGGCCAGCCAGTTGACCGGCTGGACCCTGAACGTGATGACCGAATCGGACATCCAGGCCAAGCAGCAAGCAGAAACCGGCGATATCCTGCGCAACTTCATCGAAGAGCTGGAAGTTGATGAAGACCTGGCGCAGGTACTGGTTGATGAAGGCTTTACTAGCCTGGAAGAGATTGCCTACGTACCGGTGGAAGAAATGCTCAACATCGATGGCTTTGACGAAGATACCGTCAACGAGCTTCGCGCTCGCGCCAAGGATCGACTGTTGACTAAAGCCATCGCTACTGAGGAAAAGCTGGCAGACGCCCATCCGGCCGAAGACCTGCTCTCGCTTGAGGGTATGGACAAGGATTTGGCGATGGAACTGGCGGTGCGCGGCGTAATTACCCGCGAAGACCTGGCCGAGCAGTCTATTGACGACCTGCTCGACATCGACGGCATTGACGATGATCGTGCCGGCAAGTTGATCATGGCCGCCCGAGCCCATTGGTTCGAGTAATTAGGCGCGGCCTGAGGAGAGAAATGCATGACGCAAGTCACGGTGAAACAACTGGCCGATGAGGTCAAAACACCGGTTGAGCGCCTGTTGCAGCAGATGCGTGAGGCAGGTCTGCCGCACAACGCCGCCGAGCAGAATGTAACCGATAGTGAGAAGCAGGCTCTGCTGACTCACCTTAAAAGCAGCCACAAGGCTAAAGTGGAAGAACCGCGCAAGATCACTTTGCAGCGTAAAACCACCAGTACCCTGCGTGTAGCTGGCAGCAAAAGCATCAGCGTTGAAGTACGCAAGAAGAAAGTCTTCGTACAGCAAAGCCCGGAAGAAATCGAAGCCGAGCGCAAACGTGAGATGGATGAACGTCGTGCAGTAGAAAATGCCGCACGTCAAAAGGCTGAAGAAGAGTCCAAGCGTCGCGCCGAAGAAGAAGCGCGCCGCCAGCCTGCATCTGCTCCTGTTGCAGCACCGGCTCCGGCCGCTGCAGCGCCTGCACCTGTGCAAGCCGCAGCGCCAGCACCGGCTCCAGCCGCTGATGCACGCAAGCGTGACGAACAGCGTCGCCCGGACAAACCACGCGCAGACGATAACAATCGTCGCGGCAGTGGTGACGGCGATCGCAAAAACGCTCCGCATCGTGCCTCGGTTAAAGAAAAAGCACCGACTCCACGTGTTGCTCCGCGCACTTCCGACGAAGAAAGCGACAGCTTCCGTCGCGGTGGTCGTGGCAAGGGCAAGCTGAAGAAGCGCAACGCTCACGGTTTCCAGAGCCCAACCGGCCCTGTAGTTCGTGACGTGCAGATTGGCGAGACCATCACTGTCGGCGATTTGGCCGCACAGATGTCGGTCAAGGCTGCCGAAGTCATCAAGTTCATGTTCAAGCTGGGTACTCCAGCAACCATCAACCAGGTACTGGATCAGGAAACTGCCCAACTGGTTGCTGAAGAACTGGGCCACAAAGTGACTCTGGTCAGCGACAACGCCCTGGAAGATTCCCTGGCCGAGTCCCTGAAGTTCGAAGGCGAGTCGTTCTCCCGTGCACCGGTTGTGACCGTAATGGGCCACGTTGACCACGGTAAAACGTCCCTGCTCGACTACATCCGTCGTGCCAAGGTAGCGGCTGGCGAAGCCGGTGGTATTACCCAGCACATCGGTGCGTACCACGTTGAAACCGAACGCGGCATGGTCACGTTCCTCGATACCCCGGGTCACGCTGCGTTTACCGCAATGCGTGCTCGTGGTGCCAAGGCGACTGACATCGTGATTCTGGTTGTGGCTGCAGACGACGGCGTAATGCCGCAGACCATCGAAGCCGTTCAGCATGCGAAAGCCGCTGGCGTGCCTCTGGTTGTTGCAGTGAACAAGATCGACAAGCCAGGTGCTGACCTCGATCGCATTCGTAGCGAACTGTCCGTTCACGGCGTGACGTCGGAAGAGTGGGGTGGTGACACTCCGTTTGTTTCGGTCTCGGCGAAAATGGGTACCGGCGTTGACGAATTGCTCGAAGCCGTACTGCTGCAAGCTGAAGTTCTGGAACTCAAGGCAACTCCATCGGCTCCTGGCCGTGGCGTAGTGGTTGAGTCCCGTCTGGACAAAGGCCGCGGTCCTGTTGCTACCGTTCTGGTTCAAGACGGTACCCTGCGCCAAGGCGACATGGTACTGGTCGGCTCCAACTACGGCCGCATCCGCGCCATGCTCGACGAGAACGGCAAGCCTATCAAGGAAGCCGGTCCATCCATCCCTGTCGAGATTCTCGGCCTGGACGGTACGCCAGATGCTGGCGACGAGATGAGCGTAATGACCGACGAGAAGAAGGCACGTGAAGTTGCCCTGTTCCGTCAAGGCAAGTTCCGCGAAGTGAAACTGGCGCGTGCTCACGCAGGCAAGCTGGAAAACATCTTCGAGAACATGGGCCAGGAAGAGAAGAAGACGCTTAACATCGTCCTCAAATCTGACGTCCGTGGTTCGTTGGAAGCTCTGCAGGGCGCTCTGAGCGGCCTGGGTAACGACGAAGTGCAAGTGCGCGTAGTGGGCGGCGGTGTCGGTGGTATCACCGAGAGCGACGCTAACCTGGCACTGGCCTCCAACGCTGTACTGTTTGGCTTCAACGTGCGTGCCGATGCCGGCGCTCGCAAGATTGTCGAGCAGGAAGGCCTGGACATGCGTTACTACAACGTCATCTACGACATCATCGAAGACGTCAAGAAAGCCCTTACCGGCATGCTTGGCAGCGACGTTCGGGAGAACATCCTGGGTATCGCTGAAGTCCGTGACGTGTTCCGTTCGCCTAAGTTCGGCGCGGTTGCAGGTTGCATGGTGCTGGAAGGTGTTGTTCACCGTAACCGTCCAATCCGCGTACTGCGTGAAGACATCGTTATCTACGAAGGCGAGCTGGAATCCCTGCGTCGCTTCAAAGATGACATGTCCGAAGTGCGTGCCGGCATGGAATGCGGTATCGGCGTCAAGAGCTACAACGACGTTAAAGTCGGTGACAAGATCGAAGTGTTCGAGAAGGTCCAGGTTGCTCGCAGCCTCTAACTCGCGAGCCTCAAGAGCGAGGACGAGCCCGCGCATGCAAATGCGCAGCGCTCGGCCTGGACTCTAAACGCAACGCCCGGTCCGGCTTCTGTCGTGCCGGGCGTTTGCCGCTTTCAGACCGCATGGGTTTCCCATGGGTGAGTAACAGGTAACAAGACATGGCAAAAGAATATAGCCGTACCCAACGTATTGGCGATCAGATGCAGCGCGAGCTGGCACAGCTGATCCGTCGTGAAGTCAAAGACCCGCGCGTGGGCCTGGTCACCATTACTGCTGTTGAAGTCAGCCGTGACGTCGGTCACGCCAAGATCTTCATCACCGTGATGGGTCAGGACAGCGCTGAAGATATCGCCCAGAGCATCAAGGTGCTGAACTCGGCAGCGGGTTTCCTGCGCATGCAACTGGCGCGTGAAATGAAGCTGCGCAGCGTTCCGCAGTTGCACTTCCACTACGATGAAAGCGTCGTGCGTGGTGCTCATCTGTCCGCCTTGATCGAGCGTGCAGTGGCTGAAGACAATCAGCACCCTGAAACCACTGCTCCCGAAGACACCAAGGAGTAACCGGTGGCTCAGGTCAAGCGTATCCGTCGTAACGTCAGCGGCATCATCCTGCTGGACAAGCCACTTGGGTTTACTTCCAATGCGGCCCTGCAGAAAGTTCGCTGGCTGCTCAATGCCGAGAAGGCAGGGCACACCGGTAGCCTCGATCCATTGGCCAGCGGTGTATTGCCGCTGTGCTTTGGCGAAGCCACCAAGTTTTCGCAATACCTGCTCGATTCCGACAAGGGTTATGAAACCCTGATGCAATTGGGCAAGACCACGACCACGGCAGACGCTGAAGGCGAGGTTTTGCAGACTCGCCCGGTGACCGTTGGTCGCGCCGATATTGAAGCTGTTTTACCCAATTTTCGTGGGCAAATCAGCCAGATACCGCCGATGTACTCTGCGCTCAAGCGTGACGGACAGCCGCTTTACAAGCTGGCCCGTGCAGGCGAAGTGGTGGAGCGTGAACCGCGTTCTGTTACTATTACCCGCCTCGAATTACTGGCCAGCGAAGGCGACACTGCGCGCCTGGCCGTCGACTGCACCAAAGGCACCTATATCCGTACCCTTGTGGAAGATATCGGTGAGCAATTGGGGTGCGGGGCATACGTTGCAGAACTGCGTCGTACCCACGCCGGACCTTTCAGCCTGGCCCAGACGGTTACCCTGGAAGAGCTGGAGGCGGTGCATGCCGAAGGCGGCAATGAAGCGGTTGATCGCTTCCTGATGCCATCGGACAGCGGTTTGCTCGACTGGCCATTGCTGCACTTCTCGGAAGCCAGCTCGTTTTATTGGCTCAATGGTCAACCGGTGCGTGCTCCGGATGCTCCGAAGTTCGGTATGGTGCGGGTACAGGATCACAACGGTCGCTTTATCGGTATCGGTGAAGTGAGCGAAGACGGGCGTATTGCGCCGCGTCGACTGATTCGGTCGGAATGACCGGAACCAGGCTGCATCGGGTGTAGTATTACCGGCGCAGACTGGAATGAGGGTGGCTGTTATTAGGCACGGTCACATCTCACATTTAAATACGAGGATTTGTCCTCGGCCTATTGGATCTGTCTTGTTCGCAAGCAGGCCCTAATTGAAAGGAAAGCCAAATGGCACTTACAGTTGAACACAAAGCAGAAATCGTAAAAGACTACCAGCAAGCTCCAGGTGATACAGGTTCTCCAGAAGTGCAGGTTGCACTGCTGACCTTTAACATCAACACGCTGCAAGGTCACTTCAAAGCTAACAGCAAAGATCACCACTCCCGTCGTGGTCTGATCCGCATGGTAAACCAGCGTCGCAAGCTGCTGGACTACCTGAAAGGCAAGAACGTTGAGCGTTACAAAGCGCTGATCGCTCGCCTGGGTCTGCGTCGCTAATAGCGATGTTGCTAGAGGCTGGTTGTCTGTCGTGTGTCTGCGGGTTTCCCGCAGTCTCATGGCAGGCTTCCAGCCTCAAGTTTTATCTGGACTACCCGGATTCTTACGAAAGCTTGCCTATAGGGCTGTTTTCGTAAGCATCTTGAGTCGGGCCAATACCCGATGTTGCATATGACTTTCGCAAGAAACCCGTTCCCCAAGAGCCACAAAGAAGGTAGGACACCGTGAACCCGGTTATCAAAAAATTTCAGTTCGGTCAGTCGACCGTTACTCTCGAGACTGGCCGTATCGCCCGTCAGGCTTCCGGCGCAGTATTGGTCACCGTTGACGACGACGTCAGCGTGTTGGTGACTGTGGTCGGTTCCAAGCAAGCGGATCCAGGCAAGGGTTTCTTCCCTCTGTCGGTTCACTACCAGGAAAAAACCTACGCCGCGGGTAAAATCCCTGGCGGTTTCTTCAAGCGTGAAGGTCGCCCTTCCGAGAAAGAAACCCTGACGTCGCGTCTGATCGACCGTCCGATCCGTCCGCTGTTCCCAGAAGGTTTCATGAACGAAGTGCAGGTTGTCTGCACCGTTCTGTCCACCAGCAAGAAAACCGATCCGGACGTCGCTGCGATGATCGGTACTTCGGCTGCCCTGGCCATTTCCGGCATCCCTTTTGATGGTCCGATCGGCGCTGCCCGCGTTGCTTACCACGAAAGCACCGGTTACCTGCTGAACCCGACTTACGAGCAACTGGCCGCTTCGAGCCTGGACATGGTTGTTGCCGGTACTTCGGAAGCCGTATTGATGGTTGAATCGGAAGCCAAAGAGCTGACCGAAGACCAGATGCTGGGCGCCGTACTGTTCGCCCACGACGAATTCCAGGTGGTTATCCAGGCTGTCAAAGAGCTGGCTGCCGAAGCTGCCAAGCCAACTTGGGACTGGGCTGCTGCCCCGGAAGCGACCGCACTGCTGGGCGCTATCCGTGCCGAGTTCGGCGAAGCGATCTCCCAGGCTTACACCATCACCGTCAAGGCAGACCGTTACGCGCGTCTGGGCGAGTTGAAGGATCAGGTTGTTGCCAAGCTGTCCGGTGAAGAAGGCCAGCCTTCTGCCAGCGAAGTTAAAGCTGCATTCGGCGAAATCGAATACCGCACCGTTCGCGAAAACATCGTTAACGGCAAGCCGCGTATCGATGGTCGTGACACCAAGACTGTTCGCCCTCTGAACATCGAAGTTGGCGTTCTGCCGAAGACCCACGGTTCGGCCCTGTTCACCCGTGGTGAAACTCAGGCGCTGGTTGTTGCAACTCTGGGTACTGCCCGTGACGCGCAACTGCTGGACACCCTGGAAGGCGAGAAAAAAGACCCGTTCATGCTGCACTACAACTTCCCTCCGTTCTCGGTAGGTGAGTGTGGTCGCATGGGTGGTGCTGGTCGTCGCGAAATCGGTCACGGCCGTCTGGCCCGTCGTTCGGTTCAAGCCATGCTGCCTGCTGCCGACGTGTTCCCGTACACCATCCGTGTTGTATCGGAAATCACCGAATCCAACGGTTCCAGCTCGATGGCATCGGTTTGCGGTGCTTCCCTGGCACTGATGGATGCCGGTGTGCCGATGAAGGCGCCGGTTGCCGGTATCGCCATGGGTCTGGTTAAAGAAGGCGAGAAGTTCGCTGTTCTGACCGACATCCTGGGTGACGAAGACCACCTGGGCGACATGGACTTCAAGGTAGCCGGTACCGCCAAAGGTGTTACCGCGCTGCAGATGGACATCAAGATCAAGGGCATCACCGAAGAAATCATGGAGATCGCTCTGGGCCAGGCCCTGGACGCTCGCCTGAACATCTTGGGCCAGATGAACCAGATCATTGCCGTATCGCGCAACGAACTGTCGGCCAACGCTCCGACCATGATCGCGATGAAAATCGACACCGACAAAATCCGTGACGTTATCGGTAAAGGCGGCGCGACGATCCGTGCAATCTGTGAAGAAACCAAGGCTTCGATCGATATCGAAGACGACGGTTCGATCAAGATCTTCGGCGAGTCCAAGGAAGCAGCAGAAGCCGCGCGTCAGCGCGTTCTGGGCATCACCGCTGAAGCCGAGATCGGCAAGATCTACGTGGGCAAGGTTGAGCGTATCGTCGACTTCGGCGCATTCGTAAACATCCTGCCGGGCAAAGACGGCCTGGTTCACATCTCCATGCTGAGCGATGCTCGCGTTGAGAAAGTGACTGACATTCTGAAAGAAGGTCAGGAAGTGGAAGTACTGGTACTGGACGTGGACAACCGCGGCCGTATCAAGCTGTCCATCAAGGACGTCGCTGCTGCCAAGGCTTCGGAAGCTTAATCGCTCTCGACACCTGCTTTGAAAAAGGACCCTTCGGGGTCCTTTTTTTATGCCTGGAGCAAAGTCAGCACCATAGGGCCATAGGCCACGAGTCGAAAGCCGCAACTTGCATGCAGAATTAACCGGCGCCATGCATTTTGCACGACGGGGCAATTTTGGCTATTTTGTAAGTTGTTGATTTATATAGGTTTATTTGTTTTTAAAAGTTGGCACGCGGCCTGCAATAGTACTGATAACCCTGCTGCTGCAAGACGGCGCAGATTCTAAAGAAGACAGGAGTTACTCGTATGAAGAAGTTCGCTATCGCTGCCGCAACTGCCACCGCTCTGACCCTGACTATGGCCAATGCTGCATTTGCTGCCCAGGCGACCACCCAGGCACCCATGGTGGTGGCTGCAGGCGAAGTAACCAAAGCCAAGGAAGCTACTTCTGATACCTGGATCACTACCAAAGTAAAAGCTGACCTGGTCACTGAAAAAGGCATTCCGGGCACGGACATCAAGGTAGAAACCAACAAAGGCGTTGTTTCCCTGTCCTCGATGGTACCGGTGACTGAAGCGCAAAAAGAGATTGCTGTTGCGATCACCAAAAAGATCAAAGGCGTTAAAGCTGTATCGGCTGATGGTCTGAAAGCGGAATAAAGCACCCTTTCTCGTAGAACCGGGGGAACAAGGTTCTGGCAGGTGATTGAAGCAGTACGCCTGCAGGCATTGTTTAAAAGGTTCATGCGACGGCCACACGGATGTGGCCATTACAGCCCCCGGCGCTTGCGTCGGGGGCTGTTCTATTTTGGGATTGGGTCTATTTGGGATTGGGGCTACGAAAATCCGCGTAGCAGCTGCCGAACGCAGCCTCGTGCCTTCGGCAGCTGCTACAAATCAGCGACGTTGTGCATTATTCGCTATCCAGATGCAGTGGCGAGATTACCCGGCCGTCGCTCTCGGCTTGGCCCAGGGTGGCATCGATAAAGTACACGCGGTCATCCGCCAGCCCGCCCTTGTCCACCAGGTAGTCCTTGATGCTGCTTGCACGGTCTTGCCCCAGCTGACGCAACAACACTTCGCTTTTGCTCCAGAAGTCGATCAGTGCCGCGGTCATTTTGGCCGCGCGCTCGTCACGGCTCAGGTCTTTCCATTCAGCAGGCGGTTGCTGCTTGAGACGCGTGCGGTAGATACCTTCAAGTAACGGGCCTTTCTCATCGTCCGGCACGGTGAGCAAGCCGGCGCTGGCCGGTACTTTGTCGCCACGGCGCTGGAGAATCTTGTAGTAGGTGTACTGGAACTCGCGCTCAAGACGTTCCTTGGCGATCAGAGGGCCATCGCTGCTCTGTGCGGCCGTACCTTCGATCTCCAGGCGTAAGGCCGGGCGTTCTTTCAGGGCCTGGGCCAGTGTGGTCAGGGCTTTTTGTGCCTCAGGGCTCAGCTCGCTTGATCCTGGGGCGAATGACACGGTGCCCAGGTCCTCGGCTCCACCGCCGCTGATCAGCCCGCCAATGAACTTGAAGGGCGCCTGGGCGGCACGCAGCACCAGGTTGCGTACCGTTTGCCAGATAATCGGCATCACGCTGAACTGCGGGTTGTTGAGGTCGCCACTGATGGGCAGTTCAATGGATATCTTGCCGTCCGTGTCCTTGAGCAAGGCAATCGCCAGTTTGATCGGCAGATCCACGGCGTCCGGGCTGTCGACCTTTTCCCCCAGCTGCAATTGTTCGACCACGAGTTTGTTCTCGGCCTTGAGCTGGCCGTTGGTGATCAGGTAATGCAGGTCGAGGTTGAGACGACCCTTGCGGATGCGGTAACCGGCAAACTTCCCGGAGTAGGGGGTCAATGTGGTCAGTTCGACACGCTTGAAGCTGGTAGCGATATCCAGGCTGGCCATCGGGTCAAACGGGTTGACGCTGCCCTTGATGGTCACCGGCGCATAACGGTCGACCTTGCCTGCAATATTGACCGGGGCAGGTTTGGGGTTACGGCTGTCGATGGTGCCAATCAGGCCGTTGAGCTGTTGAACCGCGGTCTGGAAGTTGGGTGTCAGGCTGAAGTCGGCGAAATTGGCCGAACCATCGTTGATCGCAATTGCGCCGATGTGAATGCCCAGCGGTTTTTCCTTGCTGGCCGTGCCTTTGGCCGACGTACTGCCTGCAGGTTGCGGGATCAGCAGGTCATCGATATTGGTGGTGCGGTCATCGTTGATCATGAAGCGCACATAGGGCTTTTCGAAATTGACCCGTGCAAGCGAGAGGCTATCGCCGTGCTGGTACTTCAGATCCTCCAGCACCAGTTTTTGCCACTTCAGGAAGTCGCGGTTTTTCAGGGTGTCCAATGTGTGCAGTTGATCGATCTGGGCGCGGCCGGCCACGGTAAAGGCCAGGGGGGCGGTGCTTTTCAGATCAACCGCCAGGTCGCTGCCAAGCATGCCGCTACGCAGCTCAAGGCGGATAAACGGGTCGATATAGGCCTGGGCGATACGCAAGTCGATATCTTTGGTGTTGACCTTGAGCCTGGCGCTTACCGGGCTCAGGCTGACGTCGCCGCTGGCGGTGAGTTTGCCTTGCTTGCCCACGCCGGTGTCGAGGTTGAGGGTGAAAGGAGAACGGTTCAGGCTGTCGAAGTTTTTCAGGTTCAGGTTCAGCGGGCCGACCTCCAGCTCCACCGGGGTTTTGGGCTCCTTGTCGGCAAGGTGGATGCGATAGTCACGCAGGTCGACATCCTTTAGCAGCACGGCCCAGGGTTTGCTCGGCGCCACCGGGGCCGGTTTCGGTGCTTCGACGGTCACCACTTCTTCGGTTTTGGTCGATGGTTTGTCGGGCTGGCTGGCAAACAGCTTTTGCCAGTCAAGCTGGCCGTCTTTTTCGCGGGCGGCCCAGGTTTCGAGGTTCTGGCTGTTGATCTTGCCGACCACCACTTCCTGTTTGGCCAGGTCGACGCTGGTGTCGCTGACATCCAGGCGCTCCAGACGCACCAGCGGGCGGCCATCGGGTGCATTGATCTTGAGCGGTGCGATGCTGGCCGTGGCATTGCTCAGGAGCATTTCGGTTTCTTTGGACAGGTTCAGGGTGTAGTCGGTGCTGAAATTCAGTACGCCATCTTCCAGGGCCAGCGGTAATGCATCGCGCACATAGGGCCACCAGACTTTCATCTTGCCGTCGGTGACTTTCAGTTTGCCGGTCGAGGTGATGGGTACCAGGCTCAGGGTGCCGGTCCAGTCGATCCGCCCGCCTGCAGGGCCTGCGGCCACCAGGGTCATATCGGCGTTGTCATCGGGCAGGGTGCTGAGGTTTTTCAGCTCCAGGTCCATCGTGTCATAGAGGAATTCGATGGGTTCGCTGGGACGCATATCGGTGAAGTGCAGGTAGCCACCCGCCAGCTTGATGTTGTCGATACGCAGCGGGAACGGTTTGCTCTCGGGATCGGCCGGGGTGGGCTCGCTCTCGGGCAGCTTGAACAGTTGTGTCAGGTTGAGCGTACCGTCCTTGTTGAACAGCAGCTCGGTTTTCGGTTTATCCAGCTGCACGTCGGCCAGGTGCAGGGCTTTTGTCCACAGGCTGTCGGCTTGCAGATTGGTGTACAGCCGCTCGAAGCCGACCTGTTCCTTGCCCGGTTCGCCGACTCTGAACCCCCACAGCGTCAGCTCAAGGCTGAAGGGGTTGAACTCCAGCCGGTCGAGTCTGGCGGGCACCGTGGCGTAGTTGGCCAGTTGCTGGTTGATGATGCGCAGGCCGATGCCCGGCAAGATCAGGAACCCAAGCACGCTGTAAAGTGCGATGGCAATCAGCACGGCGCCAAGGGCGCGGATCAATCCTTTGAGCATGTGGGGCGTCGTCTATAGCAGTCGGAAGTGCCTTGGAGTATGGCACGCGTTTCTGGTTCCGAGACGAACGCCGTATTGGGAGAATGGATTAAAACTGAAGGATCAGGGTTTTCAGCGGTGGCTGCTGATCCAGGGACGGGAAATCGCTGGCCGGACTCATGACCTGCCAGTCGCGAACCGGGCGGCCAGCTTTCTCGGCGCAACGCAAAACCTGCTCGCGCCAGTCGTCCATGCTGACCTTTGCCAGATTGTTGCAGCAGATCAATACGCCGTCTGGTGCGGTGGTCAGTACGGCCGGCTTGAGCAAGCTTTGGTAGTCGCGCAGCAGATCGACCGTGCCGAAGGCACTCTTGGCCCAGGCAGGCGGGTCGAGCAGCACGAGGTCGTATTCACGCTGATCCATGCGCGGGTAGGCAGGCAGCTTGTGACGACGCTGAATGATTGGCAGACCGGCCAATTGGCGGATGGCCGCGAAATAGTCGGACTGTACGAATTTCATTTTTGGCAGTTCAGGGTTCAGCAGGCCGTTTTCGCGACCAACCGCCAGATTGCCTTCGGCGAAATCGAGGTTGCAGACTTCGCTGGCTCCACCTGCAGCGGCACTCAGGCCAACACCACAGGTGTAGGAGAACAGGTTGAGCACGCTTTTGCCGGCACTGTGCTGCTTGACCCAGCCACGGGCGTTGCGCAGGTCGAGAAACAACAGCGGGTCTTGCCCGGCATGGCGGCCGCGCACCCGGTACTTGAGGCCCCATTCGTGGCCGACGGTGTCTTCAAGGGCGGCGTCTTCGGCGCGGTACACGGTGTCTTCGCGATCGATACGCGAGTTGCCCTGGGAGCGGTCGTTGTAGACCAGCAGCAGGTCGAGGCCCAGGTGGCGATTGATGGCTTCGTGCAGTTGCAGCAAATCATCGCGCTCAAGACGTTGATGAAAGCTTTGTACCAGCAGTTGCGGGCCGTAGCGGTCGATGGTCAGGCCGCCGGCGCCTTCCTGGCTGCCGTGGAACAGGCGATAGCAGTCGGTGCCTTGGGCGTGCAGCTCGGCCAACAGGTCGTGACGATTATCGAGGGCGGCGCGCAGCGCCTGATTCAAGGAAGACATGCATTGCGCCTTGGGGGACAGATAAGGCGCGGCAGTTTAGCAGAATAGGGCTGGTGATTATTGCTGCGTTGCTCTTGTAGCCGCTGTGGGAGCGAGCCTGCTCGCGAAGGTCGTTCGCGAGCAGGCTCGCTCCCACAGGATGGCTTGACCGGCAACAGAGTATCTACACGTTTTGCATTACTCCCGCTCGATCGCCAGCGCTACGCCCTGACCACCGCCGATGCACAAGGTGGCCAGGCCTTTTTTGGCGTCGCGCTTGAGCATTTCGTGAAGCAGGGTCACCAGGATCCGGCAACCTGACGCACCAATAGGGTGGCCAATGGCAATTGCGCCGCCATTGACGTTGACCTTGCTCGCGTCCCATTGCAGTTCCTGGCCCACGGCCAGCGCTTGTGCGGCGAAGGCTTCGTTGGCTTCGATCAGGTCCAGTTGCTGCAAAGTCCAGCCGGCTTTGCTCAGGCAACGCTGGGTGGCACTGACCGGGCCGATGCCCATGATGGCCGGATCCACGCCGGCATTGGCGTAGGCCGCGATTTTGGCCAGCACCGGCAAGCCCAGGGCCTTGGCCTTGGCGGCGCTCATGAGCATGACCGCGGCTGCGCCGTCATTGAGTGAGGAGGCGTTACCTGCGGTGACAGAGCCGTCTTTTTTGAATGCGGGACGCAGTTTTGCCAACGATTCGGCGGTGGTGCCAGCGCGCGGTTGCTCGTCGGTAGTGAATGCGATCGGATCGCCTTTGCGCTGCGGGATCAGGACGGGGGTGATTTCATCGACAAAGCGCCCGGCTTCAATCGCCGCAGTGGCTTTTTGCTGTGAGGCGGCGGCGAAGGCGTCTTGCGCTTCACGGCTGATGTCGTATTTAGCCACAAGGTTTTCGGCGGTAATGCCCATGTGGTAGTCGTTGAACGCATCCCACAGGCCATCGCTGATCATGGTGTCGACGATCTGACTGTGGCCCATGCGCAGACCGGTGCGGGCACCGGGCATGATGTAGTTGGACAGGCTCATGTTTTCCTGGCCGCCGGCGATGATCACCTCGGCATCGCCGCATCGAATGGCCTGGGCCCCCAGGTGCAGGGCCTTGAGGCCCGACCCGCAAACCTTGTTCAGGGTCAGTGCCGGTACCGCAAACGGCAGGCCGGCCTTGATTGCCGCCTGGCGGGCAGGGTTTTGCCCGGCACCGGCGGTCAGTACCTGACCCATGATCACTTCGTCGACCTGGGCGCCATCCAGGCCAGTTTGTGCGAGTAATTGGCGAATGACGGCGGCACCCAGTTCCACGGCAGGTACATGGGCCAGCGAACCTTGAAAGCTGCCAACGGCGGTGCGGGTAGCCGCAACGATTACGACGTCTTGCATTGCTTGAGTCCTCTTTATTCTTGGAGTGTTGTGTCCGGATTCAGGCGGGCATGGTGGCATAAATCGGTGTTGAGTTCATCGCGGGCAGGCCCGCTCCCACAAGAGCACCACAGATCCTGTGGGTGCGGGCCTGCCCGCGATGCCAACGTAGCGGTTTTCAGCCAAGCCCCATGCGCCGTCGCGCCCGTTGTACCGAACCGTTGCGTACGGCCCAGCGCAGGATTGGCGCGGTGCTGTTGACCCCGGCCCGCACCCCTTTGCGAACCATCGGGCCTTGATGCAGCTCCAATTGATCGCTGGCCCAGTCGGGCAGTAAATCGATCCCGGCCTGCATCATCAATGCACCAAATGGTTTGGCCAGCAGGCTGGGGGCAGGGGCGTTGAGCAGCAGGCGAATGACTTCACTGCTGCGCTCATCGCAAAGCAATTGCGGGCGAACGCTGTCGAGGTAATCGGCTACTTGCTGACGTGAGCGCGGTACGTGGGTGGCGCCCAGGCGTTCAGCGATCATGGCGATTTCGTCGTAGTAGCGGTCCTGATCTTCAGCGGATAAATGCGGGTTGCGATAGCGCAGGTGGGCGGCGAGAAAATTGCTGACTTCGGCCACATGCACCCAGGTCAGCAGCTCGGGGTCGCTGGCCGCATAGGGGCGGCCATCGAGACCGGTGCCGCTGACTTGCAGGTGGATGGTGCGCACTTTGTCGATCAGCCAGTTGGCATCGCCAGTGGCGCCGAAGGTGGTACCTGAAATGAACTGCCCGGTGCGGCGTAGCCGACCCAGCATGTCTTCGCGGAAACTGGAGTGGTCCCACACCCCGGCCAGGGCCAGTGGGTGCAAGGCTTGCAGCATCAAGGCGCTGATGCCGCCAATCAGCATGCTGGTGAAGTCACCGTGGACCTGCCAACTGATGGAGTCCGGGCCGAACAGGCCGGGGTCGCCCTTGGGGTTTTCGAGGTCGAGCTTGCCGAGGGAAAGCCCGGTCAGGCTCATGATCTGGCGCTCGATGGGGCGGCGGATAAATTCCATTATGCCTTTCTCGATGGTGCCAGCCAGTCGATGAAAACTGGCTGGCTATCAATCACCCGCGGTGACGGCCGCGGAAGTAGTTGATCAGGCCCTGGGTCGACGCATCGTCGGCAGGCTCTTCCTGGATACCGGTCAGACGGTTGTATACGCCTTTGCCCAGCTCCTTGCCCAGTTCAACACCCCATTGGTCGAAGGCGTTGATGCCCCAGATCACGCTTTGCACAAACACTTTGTGTTCGTACAGCGCAACCAGTGCACCCAGACGGCGCGGGCTGATGCGTTCCACCACCAGGGTATTGCTCGGGCGGTTGCCCGGGATCACCTTGTGCGGTGCCAGTTTTTTAACTTCTTCTTCGCTCATGCCCTTGTCGCGCAGTTCAGCTTCGGCTTCTGCGCGGGTTTTACCCAGCATCAGCGCCTGGCTTTGCGACAGGCAGTTGGCATACAGCCATTGATGGTGGTCGGACACCGGGTTGAAGCTGACAATCGGCACGATAAAGTCGGCCGGGATCAGTTGGGTGCCTTGGTGCAGCAATTGGTGGTACGCATGCTGACCGTTGCAGCCCACTCCACCCCAGATCACCGGGCCAGTATCGGTTGACACCGGAGTGCCGTCCTGGCGCACGCTCTTGCCGTTGGATTCCATATCCAGTTGTTGCAAGTGCTTGGTGATGTTGCGCAGGTAGTGGTCGTACGGCAGGATCGCGTGGCTTTGCGCGCCCCAGAAGTTGCCATACCACACGCCCAGTGCGGCCATCAGTACCGGCATGTTCTGCTCGAACGGAGCAGTCTGGAAGTGCTGGTCCATGCTGTAGGCACCGGACAGCAGCTCTTTGAAGTTGGACATGCCGATGGCCAGGGCAATTGGCAAACCGATGGCTGACCACAGCGAGTAACGCCCGCCGACCCAGTCCCACATCGGGAAGATGTTCTCTTCACGAATGCCGAATGCCACGGCTGCCGCGTTGTTGCTCGACACGGCGATAAAGTGGCGATGCAGCTCAGCTTCCGAACCGCCCTGAGCCAGGTACCAGGCTCGTGCCGCCTGGGCGTTTTTCAGGGTTTCGAGGGTATTGAAGGACTTTGACGAAACAATAAACAGCGTGGTTTCGGCGCGCAGTTTTGCGGTCAGTTCATGGAACTCACTGCCGTCGATGTTCGCCAGGTAATGGCAGCGCACACCTTTTTGCGCGTAGGACAGCAACGCTTCAGAAACCAGCTCAGGGCCGAGGAACGAGCCGCCGATGCCGATATTGACGATGTCGGTGATTGGCTTCTCGGTGTAACCGCGCCACAGACCGTCGTGAATCCGGCCGACCAGCTCGGTCATCTGGTTCAGGACTTTATGCACCTCGGGCATGATGTTCACGCCGTTGACCGACAGTTTGTCGGCAACCGGGCGACGCAGCGCGGTGTGCAAGGCCGGGCGACCTTCGGAGGCGTTGACGATTTCACCGCCGAACAGCGATTTGATCGCGCCTTTGAGGTCGACCTCATTGGCGAGGTCGACCAGAAGGTCGCGGGTCTCGTTGGTGATCAGGTTTTTCGAGTAGTCCAGAAACAGCCCGCAGCTGCTCAGGGTGAATTCTTCAAAACGTTTCGGGTTGCTGTTAAACGCGTCACGCATGCTGAAGTTTTGCATGCTGGCACGGTGAAGTTTCAACGCTTGCCAAGCGGGCAGAGCGGTAACGTCGTGAGGGGTGCGGTAGTACGCCATCGCTGCGGATATCCTTTTTGCTTGAACTGCCTTTGGACACTGAAAACACCTGCGCCTGGTTTTTCTTGTTCAGGCGTTCGGTCGGTCTGATTCTGCACGTTAACTGGAAGCAGGGCGATTACAGTAACCTTCGCGCCTGCTTCTGTCTTGGCTTTGTCTGACACCGAGAAGTAACTTTTGTCACAGTTACGTCACAGCAGGTGAAACGTTTCAGTGTTTCTTTATGGAGTGCGGGTCATTCCGCGGTTCCGCACAGGCGACTCTGTCAGAGCGCGCTGTCGAGATTAAGATGTACGTTGTCGATCAAACGGGTGGCACCCAGGAAGGCCGCAACCAGAATTACCAGGTCGCGATCAGTCGCCTGCGCCGGTAGCAAGGTCTGTGCGTGGCGCACTTCCAGGTAGTCCGGACGAAAACCAATGGCTTCGATTTGCGCCAGATGCTGGCGCACCAGGGCCGGGTAGTCGCGCTCACCGGCTTCGATGGCGCGCGCCATTTCACTCAGGTGACGGTACAGGGCTGGCGCCAGGGCTCGCTGCTCTTCGCTCAGGTAACCATTGCGCGAGGACAGGGCCAGGCCGTCTTCGGCGCGCACGGTGGGTTCGCTGATGATCTGGATCGGGAAGTTCAGATCGTTGACCATTGCGCGAATGACTGCCAGCTGTTGGTAGTCTTTTTGCCCAAAGATCGCCAGGTCGGGCTGAACCATGTTGAACAGCTTGCTGACCACGGTGGTCACACCATCGAAATGCCCCGGGCGACGGCTGCCGCACAGTTCATTGCTTAATTTGGCAGCAGTAACACGGGTCAGGCCGTCCATGCCGTTGGGGTACATTTCTTCAACGGTCGGGGCAAACAGCAAGTCACAGCCTGCCTGCAGAAGCCTTTCCTGGTCGGCTGCCAGGGTGCGCGGATAGGTATCCAGATCTTCGTTGGCGCCAAACTGCAGCGGGTTGACGAAAATGCTCGCCACCACGAAATCGGCTTGTTGTGCGGCGGTGGTTACCAGTGCGCCATGGCCACTGTGCAGATTGCCCATGGTCGGGACCAGTGCTATCTGTTTGCCTTCACGGCGTGCGCGGGCGATGACGGCGCGCAGTTCGCGAACGGTTTTAACTGTGTTCATGCAGAGAATCCGTGTTCGGTAGCAGGAAAGCTGACGGCTTTGACTTCAGTGACGTAGGCGCGCAGGGCGGACTGGATATCGGGCTGGCCGCTCATGAAGTTTTTCACGAACTTGGGCACGCGGCCGGTCAGTGAAAGGCCCAGCATGTCGTGCAGCACCAGGACCTGGCCGTCGGTGTCACTGCCGGCGCCGATGCCGATGACCGGGATCTTGACCGCGTGGGTGATCTCTTTTGCCAGTTCGCTGGGTACACATTCGAGCAACAGCATGGCCGCCCCTGCCTGTTCCAGGGCAATGGCATCGGCACGCATCTGGCGCGCCTGGTTTTCGTTGCGGCCTTGTACCTTGTAACCCCCCAGCACGTTCACGGTCTGCGGGGTCAGGCCCATATGCGCGCACACGGGGATGCCGCGTTCAGTCATGGCCCGGATCGACTCGGCCAGCCACACGGCGCCTTCGACCTTGACCATATGCGCGCCGGCCTTCATCAGCACCGCGCTGTTGTTGAGGCTTTGTTCCAGGGTGGCGTTGGCCATAAAGGCCATGTCCGCCAGGATCAGAGCGTCCTGGTTACCGCGTTTGACGCAGGCCACGTGGTAGGCCATGTCAGCGGTCGTCACAGGCAATGTACTGTCATGCCCTTGTAGAACCATGCCCAGGGAGTCGCCTACCAATAGCACTTCAACACCGGCCTGATTGCAGGCGTGGGCGAAGGTGGCGTCATAGCACGTCAGCATGGTGATTTTTTCACCTTTTTGCTTAAGGCCTTGCAGGGTGGTCAGGGTAATAGCTGGCATGAAAAGGATCCTCGTCAGGCAGTGTGGTAACCACTGCGAGTAACGCGTGTGATTCATCGTTATGAACAGGCACACCTTTATAGAGGGCGCTTATAAAGCCTGCTTTTCACATTGCACCATCCTGTGGATGGCTGCGGGATGCCTATAGTCGTGACGAGGGCACTGGAAGTCAATTCCGGGTGTTACCGCAATGGTGTTACCCGGGTATTGATTCGATTCAGCTTAAGAGGGGATTCGCTCAAGCCCGATAAATGGGCAGTCATCGAGCAATTGCGCGAGCGTGCGGCCATCGGAGAGTTTCAGCGATGCTGGCGCCAGTTCGGCCAGCGGATACAGCACAAAAGGCCGGGCGTGCATGTGGTAGTGCGGAACTTTAAGGCGGGGCTCGTCGATCAGGCGATCGCCGAATAGCAAGATGTCCAGGTCCAGAGTGCGCGGGCCCCAACGCTCTTGACGCTCGCGTCCCTGGTCCAGTTCGATGGCCTGCAGGGCATCGAGCAGGTCCAGCGGCGCCAGCGAGCTGTCGATGGCCGCTACGGCATTGGTGTAGCGCGGCTGGCCAGGCAACAGCGAATCGCTTTGATAAAATGCTGAAACCCCGATGAGTCGGGAGTCCGGCAATTGCGCCAGGGCCTGGACAGCACTGCGCAATTGATCCGCCGGGTCAGCCAGATTGCTGCCCATTCCAATGTAGACGCGTTCCATCGCTTACTCGTCCGCTGCGGCGCTGCGTTTACGCTTGGCACCGCTGGTACGGCGACGTTTGCGCGGTGCAGGACCGGTACCGTCATCCTTGGCGTTGCTCAGATCGCGGATCATCTCGCGGCGGCCGCTGTCATTGGCGTCCTGATAGTCGGTCCACCATTCGCCCAGGCCATTGGTCTGCTCGCCGGCGCTTTCACGCAAGAGCAAGAAGTCATACCCGGCACGGAAACGCGGGTTGTCGAGCAACATGTCGGCGCGTTTGCCGCTGCGACGCGGCAGGCGCTCCTGCATGTCCCAGATCTCGCGAATCGGCATGGTGAAGCGCTTGGGAATAGCAATACGCTGGCATTGCTCGGCGATCAGTTCATGGGCGGCTTCCTGCATGGCAGGAATGGGCGGCATGCCTTGATCTTGCAGGCGCAATACGCGTGCAGGCAACGCGGGCCACAACAGGGCGGCAAACAGGAAGGCCGGGGTCACCGGTTTGCCCTGTTTGATGCGCAGATCAGTGTTGCGCAAGGCTTCGCTGATCAGGGTGTGGGTGTAGGTCGGGTTGTGCTCCAGTGCTTCGGCGCTGGCCGGGAACAGAGGGTCGAACAACTCGAGGTCAACCAGCATCTCGAAGGTGTCGGAAGCGTTACCGGAGAGGAACAGCTTGAGCACTTCTTCGAACAGGCGCGCGGAAGGGATTTCCCGCAGCATCGGCGCCAGTTCGCGGATTGGTTCGGCGGTGTGCTTTTCGATACCAAAGTTGAGCTTGGCGGCAAAGCGCACGGCGCGCAGCATGCGAACCGGGTCTTCCTGGTAGCGCTGTTGCGGGTCGCCGATCAGGCGCAGCAAGCGGTTGCGGATATCGTGTACGCCATTGGCGTAATCGAGGATGCGCTCGCTGACCGGGTCGTAGTACAGGGCGTTGATCGTGAAGTCACGACGCTGGGCGTCTTCTTCAAGGGTGCCGTAGACGTTGTCGCGCAAGATGCGCCCGCTTTCGTTACGCGAGGACTGGTTGCTGTCTTCCTCTTCGTCGTTTTGCGGGTGATTGGCACGGAAGGTCGCGACTTCAATGATTTCGCGGCCAAAGTGGATATGCACCAACTTGAAACGACGACCGATGATTCGCGCATTGCGAAATTCGGCGCGCACTTGCTCGGGCGTGGCGCTGGTGGCGACGTCAAAGTCTTTTGGCGTGATATTGAGCAGCATGTCGCGTACGCAACCGCCAACCAGATAGGCCTGGTAACCGGCGTTCTGCAGGCGTTCGACGATATTGACCGCGTAGCGGCTGAACTGGGCACGTTGCAGCGAGTGTTGGCTGCTGTTGAGCACTTCAGGGGTGCTGCGCAGTTGTTGCGTACGACGCTTGGGAGAACGGAATGACTGGAACAGCTTCTTCAGCATGGGATGCACTGTTTGAAGGAATGTTCGGCCAAAACGAAGAATGACCGCATGATGGGCGGGGATTCTAGCATTTAGTCAGGGGATGGTGTAGGACGCTTAGCCGCTCTTGCGAGCGAAGCTGCAAGCCGTAAGCATAAATAGCTGTAAGAGGCGCGGTTTAGACGGTTGCTAGGGGATTTGTTAAATCGCAGAAACCACAAGGGGAGCCGAAGCTCCCCCAGAATTAGTTGCGTGCTCTATTTTTATTATTGATTGCGGGCTTTTTGTTTTTGTTAATCGCCCTGGTTACAAAGGTCTTGCCTGTGCAACCCTCCCAATCGGGAGATAAGAGCAAACGGATTGCTTTGGTCGCTGCGTTGATGTGATCAATGATCCAACCAGTTCAGGCTCTGCTTTAAGTGCAGTTTTTGTTGTTCTCTGCCTGGTCGCGGGGCAAGCCCCATTTACAACACCTCTCCAAAACAATCAGTTAGCTGCGCCTCCGCCGTGTTGTTCTTGTTATGCGTGAGCCGATACGTCTTATTTTTATTGTGTGCTGCTGTGATTCTTATTGTTCTTGTACGAATACATATAGCAGGGTGCGTGCCAACTTTTGTGCGGCCCAGCAAAATAAGGGGTTTTCAGGGTTTTGGCCTTTTTCCGGGCAAAAAAAAGCCGGGTCATCGTTACCGTAAGCCCCGGCTTTTGTTACGTGATTTAACAGAGGTAACAGTTGGTTACCTCTGGCGCTGTTACCTAGCCCTCGCTTGGCACGCCGGTTTTGCGTCGCGGGATTCCCAGACGCTGACGTCGCTCCCACAAGCATTTGCGGCTGACCCCCAGTTTTCGAGCCAGTTCGGTCTCGGTCATATGGTCCTGATGCTCAAGGACGAAGTGCTGGAAGTAGTCTTCCAGTGACAGGTCCTCGGTGGGATCAAGGCTGGTGTTACCGTTACTGATGCTCTGCTGCGGGGCCAGGCCGATGAAGTCATCGTCTTGCAGGTCGCTCAGTTCAATATCGATACCCAGCAGTTCAGCCGAGATTTCCGGGCTTTCACAGAGGATCACCGCGCGCTCAACAGCGTTTTCCAGCTCGCGCACGTTACCCGGCCATGAGTAATGGCTGATCGCCCGTTCGGCATCGGGGGCGAATTTGAGGTCGGTGCGACCCACGCGAGCACTTTGGCGGGCGAGGAAGGCGTTGGCGATTTCGTTGACGTCAGCGCCACGTTCACGCAGCGCAGGCAGCTTGAGCGCGATAACGTGCAGGCGGTAGTACAGGTCTTCGCGGAACTGGCCTACCTTGGCCAGGCTTTTCAGGTCGCGGTGGGTCGCGGCAATCAGGCGAACATCGACCTTTTGCGACTGTACCGAGCCAACCCGGCGAATCTCGCCTTCCTGCAGCACGCGCAGCAGTCGGGCTTGGGCCTCAAGCGGCAATTCGCCGATTTCATCGAGGAACAGCGTGCCGCCATCGGCCGCTTCAACCAGACCGGCACGGCCAGCGCTGGCGCCGGTAAACGCGCCTTTTTCGTGGCCGAACAGTTCGGACTCGATCAGGGATTCCGGGATGGCCGCGCAGTTGACCGAGATCATCGGTGCTTTGGCGCGGCGCGACAGGTTGTGCAGGGCGCGGGCTACCAGCTCTTTACCTGTGCCGGATTCACCCTGGATCAGCACATTGGAGTCAGTGGGCGCTACTTTGCGAATCTTGCTGTACATGTCCAGCATTGGCGGGCACGAACCGATGATGCCGATTTCACCGTTGCTGTTATCCACCGTGTTTTTGTCAGCGGTGCCTGCTTTGGCAGGGCGTTCGGCCGGCGCGCTCTGGGTGTTTTGCCGGTCACGCAGAATGCGCGCCACCGCTTGCAGCATTTCGTCGTGATCAAAAGGTTTGGCGATGTAGTCCACCGCGCCCATTTTCATCGAGTCCACGGCCGAGCGCAGGCTGGCATAGCTGGTCATGATCAGCACCGGCTTGCCCTGGCCAAGCTTGATCAGCTCGGTCCCCGGAGCGCCGGGCAGGCGCAGGTCGCTGACAATCAAGTCAAACGACGGGATGCTGAACTGCTCCTGCGCCTCTTGCACCGAGCCAGCCTCGCTGACCTGGTATTGATTGCGCTCCAGTAAGCGGCGTAGGGCGGAGCGGATGATGGTTTCATCTTCGACGATCAAAATATGCGGCATTGATTCGGTTCTCTCGACGGTCTCAGTTCACAGCGGACGTCGCTTCGACATGACGCGGTAGTGTCACCCGGATACGGGTTCCGCGTTGGCTGTGAATGTCAGCCGGGCTGTCGATGGTGATTTGTCCATAATGCTCTTCAACGATGGAATAGACCAGTGCAAGGCCCAGACCTGTACCTTCGCCAGGGTCCTTGGTGGTGAAAAACGGTTCGAACAACCGGTCCATGATGTTCTGCGGAATGCCAGTGCCTTCATCTTCCACGATAAGGTCGACGGTGTGCTCGCTGGCCTCGCTCTTGACCCGTACGGCACTGCCGGCAGGCGTCGCGTCGCGGGCGTTGGAGAGCAGGTTGATCAATACCTGGGCGAGCCGCTGCGGGTCGCCGTCGACCCAGTGGTCCGGGTCGCACAGGTTGTAGAATTGCACTTCGAAATTGCGTCGGTTCAGGGCCAGCAGGCCAATGGCATCCTGGGCTACTTCGGCCAGACAGACGGGCTCGTCATTGTGTTGATGGCTGCCGG
Organism: Pseudomonas sp. FSL W7-0098; assembly: GCF_005930585.1. Classification (NCBI taxonomy): domain Bacteria; kingdom Pseudomonadati; phylum Pseudomonadota; class Gammaproteobacteria; order Pseudomonadales; family Pseudomonadaceae; genus Pseudomonas; species Pseudomonas sp. FSL W7-0098. The sequence goes on along the minus strand of NZ_RXHW01000011.1, from coordinate 21,964 downwards.
CATGGGCGAAGCTCATCAGAGACTGGACGATGCGTGAGATGCGTTTGGTCTGTTCAAGTATCTGGCTGCTGATTTCGGTCAATTCGCCATCGTCTTCGCGTTCCTCGCGCAGATTCTGCGCCAGGCAGGCAATGCCGGTGACCGGGTTGCCGATTTCGTGAGCCACCCCTGCCGCCAGCCGCCCAATGCTGGCCAGGCGTTCGGAGTGCACCAGCTTGTCTTCGAGCATCTGGGTTTCCGTCAGGTCTTCGACCAGCAGCACCAGGCCGCTGTTACCCGGTGCCAGCGGCTCGTCAATGGCGGCTTTGTGCAGGTTGAGCCAGCGGGTCTGGCCATCAAGGGCCAGGTGCTGCTTATGCAAGTGTTCGTCCGGCAGGTCGATAAAACCTTGCAGCAACTCGCGCCATGGATCGCCCAGGGTACCCAGGCGCGAACCCACCACGCGCTGGGCCGGGATGCCGGTCAACTCTTCCATGGCCTTGTTCCACATCAGGATCTCTTGATCCTTGGCCAGTGAACACACGCCCATCGGCAACTCTTGCAGGGTCTGGCGGTGATAACGGCGCAAGGCGTCGAGCTCGGCTGCCAGCCCGGTAAGGCGTGAGTGGTAGTCCTCAAGCCGGCTTTCGATAAAGTGAATGTCCTCGGTAACGTAGTTTTCGCCGCCGGACTTGTAGGGCAAAAAGGTTTCGACCATATCTTGTGCGACGCTGGGGCCCATCAGGCCGGAAAGGTTGGCTTCGATCCTGTCGCGCAGGCGTCGCAAGGCATAGGGGCGACGTTCATCGAAAGGCAGGAAAAGGTCACGCAGCGCCTGTTCGACTTCTTTTTGCGCCGCTTTGGCGCCCAGAGGTTTGGCCAGCTGAGTAGCGAACTCCTGCGGGGAGGCCGCGTGCAGCTCGCGACGTTGCGGGCGGCGTACGTTATCCACAGCACAGGCTTCGGCGGCACTGGCTTCTTCAGGGCTGGCGTTGGTGAACAGGGAAATCAGGGTGAACATCAGCACGTTGGCCGCCAGCGAGGCGATGGCTGCCATGTGCCAGCTGGTATCGTCCAGCACATAGATCATGTTCAACCACGGGATATAGAAGCCCTGGAAGTTGCCGATCAGCGGGAACAGCATGCTCGCCATCCACACCAGTATCCCGGCCAGCAGACCGGCAATAAAGCCACGTCGGTTGGCCGTCGGCCAGTACAGTACCGAGAGCACGCCCGGCAAAAACTGCAACGTGGCGACAAAGGCCACGATGCCGAGGTTGGCCAGATCCTGCTCGGCGCCCAGCAGCAGGTAGAAGCCGTAGCCGGCCATGATAATGGCAACGATCAGGGCGCGGCGGGTCCACTTCAGCCAGCGGTAGATATTACCTTCGGCGGGCGGTTGATAAAGCGGCAGCACCAGGTGGTTGAGGGCCATGCCCGAAAGCGCCAGGGTGGTGACGATAATCAGCCCGCTGGAGGCCGAAAGCCCGCCCACATAAGCCAGCAGCGCCAGGGGTTTGCTGTTGGCGGCAATACCGATACCGAGTGTGAAGTATTCCGGATTGGTGGTGGCGCCCAGCTTGAGGCCGGCCCACAGGATCAGCGGCACGGCCAGGCTCATCAGCAACAGGAACAGCGGCAGGCCCCAGCTGGCGCTGACCAGCCCGCGCGGGTTGAGGTTCTCGGTGAAGGTCATGTGATACATGTGCGGCATCACAATGGCCGAGGCGAAAAATACCAGCAGCAGGGTGCGCCATGGCCCTTCTTGAAGCGGTGTGTGCAGTGCGGCGAGGGCGGTCTGGTTCTGCAGCAGCCAGACTTCCAGCTGTTGCGGGCCATCGAACACGCCATAAAGCGCGTAAAGGCCCACACCGCCAATGGCGATCAGCTTGATCACCGACTCAAAGGCAATGGCGAATACCAGGCCTTCGTGTTTCTCACGGGTGGCTATATGCCGAGAGCCGAAGAAGATCGTAAACAGGGTGATCAGTGCGCAGAAGCTCAGGGCTACGCGGTGTTGCACCGGCTCGCGGGTGAGGATGCTGATGGAGTCGGCCACGGCCTGGATTTGCAGGGCCAATAGCGGTAACACGCCTATCAGCATGAAAATCGTGGTCAGGGCTCCGGCCCAGGTGCTGCGGAAGCGAAAGGCGAACAGGTCGGCCAGCGATGAGAGCTGGTAGGTGCGGGTGATTTTTAGAATGGGGTAAAGCAACACAGGCGCCAGCAGAAAAGCCCCGGAAACCCCAAGGTAGCTGGACAAAAAGCCGTAGCCATATTCGTAAGCCAGCCCCACTGTGCCGTAGAACGCCCAGGCACTGGCGTAAACGCCCAAAGACAGGGTGTAGGTCAGCGGGTGACGAATGATTGCGCGCGGGATCATGCCGCGTTCACTGATCCAGGCCACGCCAAACAGCACCAGCAGGTAGGCGGCGCTGATCAGGATCATCTGGGTCAGGCTAAAGCTCATCGGCATCTTTTTGGCTCTGCAGAATAAAGGTCACAACGATCAGAATCAGCCAGAGCAGATAGGGCCGGTACCAGGCGCCTGTCGCATCGATCCACCAATCCATGATGGCGGGAGAAAACAGGTAGATCCCGACAACCAGCAACAGGACCAATCGATAGATATACATCCCGCCCTCACTTTTACAGGCCGCATGCCCAAAAACGTGCGGCGATGGTAACGGATGGCTGGCAACCTGCAAGGGCTGTCAGCGTAATTGCGCCTCGGCGAGGGTCAGTGTGCGTGGGATATTGGCGGCGTTCCAGTGGGCAATGCCCCAATCCAGCACCTCACGCGGGGTAGCGTCGTTCAGGTGTTGCTCTGTTTTCTGACCCAGAGCACGCAGGGCCCGCAGCAGCAGCGGGGTGGCCTGCTCCGGGGTCAGGGGCGGTGAGCGATAGGATTTGCCGAGTTTGTGGCCATCAGGCTGCACGATCAGTGGCACATGCAGATAGCGCGGTTGTGACAAACCCAGCAACTCTTGCAGGTAAAGTTGGCGCGGGGTGGAGTCGAGCAGGTCGGCGCCACGCACGATATCGGTCACACCCTGGGCGGCATCATCGAGCACCACCGCCAATTGGTAGGCATAGAGTCCGTCGCGGCGACGAATCACGAAATCACCGACATCGCGCCCCAGGTGCTGGCGGAACTCGCCCTGAACCCGGTCGGTGAAGGCATATTCCAGCTCAGGGACGCGAATGCGGATGGCTGCGTTATCCATTGAGTGCCCGGCATTGCGGCAAAAGCCGGGGTAAATGCCGTTGTAACCTTCCAGCTGTTTGCGTGAACAGGTGCAGGCGTAGGCCAGGCCCATGCTGAACAGTCGGTTTAGCACGTGCGCATAGGCTTCGTGGCGCTCGCTTTGACGGACCAGTTCGCCGTCCCATTCAAAACCGTAGCGCTCAAGGGCATCGAGAATCGCGGCCTGGGCGCCGGGCATTTCCCGCGGCGGATCGAGATCTTCCATGCGCAGCAACCAGCGGCCACCTACGGAGCGGGCATCGAGGTATGACGCAAGGGCGGCGACCAACGAGCCAAAATGCAGATGGCCACTGGGCGTTGGGGCGAAGCGCCCGATATAGGAGGGTGCAGTCATGGACGTGGGCCGATTTCTTGTGGGAGCGGGTTTGCTCGCGATGGGGCAACCCGGTTTTGAACCTTTGGCGCGGTGATGCTATCGCGAGCAAGCCCGCTCCCACGCAGGGCACTGAAATTTCACAAACAAAAATGGGGCGTTCGCACGCCCCATCTGGTCAAGTTGGCGATTACTTGCCGACTTGTTTTTCCTTGATTTCAGCCAAGGTCTTGCAGTCTACGCACATGTCGGCAGTAGGGCGGGCCTCGAGTCGACGGATACCGATTTCGACGCCGCAGGATTCGCACCAGCCATATTCTTCGTCTTCAATCAGTTGCAGCGTCTTGTCGATTTTCTTGATCAGCTTGCGCTCGCGATCGCGGGCGCGCAGTTCCAGGCTGAATTCTTCTTCCTGGCTCGCGCGGTCGGATGGGTCAGGAAAGTTTGCCGCTTCGTCTTTCATATGATCAACGGTGCGGTCGACTTCCTGCATCAAGTCCTGTTTCCACTTTTGCAGAATCTTGGTGAAGTGTTTACGCATGGGCTCGCCCATGTACTCTTCACCCTTCTTTTCAACGTAGGGTTCGAAGCCGCTAAGTTGAGTATTCTGTTGCTTTGCTTGTGTGGGCATGAAATGGACCGCCTCTCATTCTTCTAATCCATTGCGCAGGATTGCAACATCACCGACACCTGCCGGCCCTGCGGCTGCAAGCGGGCGAACTTACCAGATCAAATCGGGCTGCGCTACTCCCGCATGTCCAGCCCGTTCTCAGGGTATGTGTGCAGAGCCTGTGGTGCTTGAGATTAGTGGCTAATTAATAATTTTAGTCGAGCTATGACTAAAGGCCGGGTTGTTTGGTTCTATCGGCAAGTGGGCTAAGACCGTAATTAGCTCTCTCTTATAGCACTGCTTGGGTAGAATCGGCTTTTTGCTTACCCAGGAAGGCAGGCTCATGGCTCAGTCATACAGTGCGCGCAGCCGCGCAATCGAACCGTTCCACGTGATGGCGTTGTTGGCGCGGGCCAATGAGTTGCAGGCTGCCGGGCACGATGTGATTCACCTGGAAATCGGCGAGCCGGACTTCACCACGGCCGAGCCGATCATTGCTGCCGGCCAGGCTGCCCTGGCCGCCGGCAAAACCCGTTATACCGCCGCCCGTGGCCTGCCGGAACTGCGTGAAGCGATCAGCGGGTTTTACCGGCAGCGCTATGGCTTGAATATCGACCCCGGGCGAATTCTTATAACGCCCGGTGGTTCTGGTGCCCTGTTACTGGCTTCCAGCCTGCTGGTTGATCCGGGTAAACACTGGTTGCTAGCAGACCCAGGCTACCCATGTAACCGACATTTCCTGCGTTTGGTAGAGGGGGCGGCCCAACTGGTGCCTGTAGGCCCCGATGTGCGCTATCAACTCACAGCCGAACTGGTCGAACGCCACTGGAACCAGGACAGCGTAGGCGCGTTGGTGGCGTCCCCGGCCAATCCGACCGGCACACTGTTGAGTCGTGACGAACTGGCAGCCCTGTCTGCAGCGGTCAAGGCCCGCAATGGGCATCTGGTGGTGGATGAGATCTATCACGGCCTGACCTATGGCTGTGATGCGGCGAGTGTGCTGGAAGTTGATGACAGCGCGTTTGTGCTTAATAGTTTTTCCAAGTATTTCGGCATGACCGGCTGGCGCCTGGGCTGGCTGGTGGCGCCGCCTGAGGCAGTGGCCGACCTGGAGAAACTCGCACAGAATCTCTATATCAGCGCGCCAAGCATGGCCCAGTACGCAGCATTGGCCTGCTTCGAACCGCAGACCCTGGCGATTCTGGAAGAGCGTCGGGCCGAGTTTGGCCGTCGTCGCGATTTCCTGTTGCCGGCCTTGCGCGAGCTGGGCTTTGGCATTGCGGTTGAGCCTGAAGGTGCGTTTTACCTGTATGCCGACATCAGCGCGTTTGGCGGTGATGCCTTCGCGTTTTGTCAGCATTTTCTGGAAACCCAGCACATCGCCTTTACCCCAGGCCTGGATTTCGGCCGTTACAAATCCGGGCATCACGTACGCTTTGCCTATACCCAAAATTTGCCACGCCTGCAGGAAGCTGTTGAGCGGATTGCCCGTGGCCTCAAGAGCTGGAAGGGCTGATGCGTTTTTCACCTGAACTGGAAGAAGGGCGCCTGATCAAGCGCTATAAGCGATTTTTGGCGGATATCGAAACCAGCGCTGGCGAGTTGATGACCATCCACTGCCCGAACACCGGTTCCATGCTCAATTGCATGGTCGAGGGTGGTCAGGTGTGGTTCAGTCGTTCCAACGACCCCAAACGCAAGTTGCCGGGTACCTGGGAAATCAGCCAAACCCCGCAAGGACGGCTGGCGTGCGTGAACACCGGGCGCGCCAATCACTTGATCGAAGAGGCGCTGCTGGCCGGGGTGATTACCGAGCTGGAGGGTTTTACCGCGCTCAAGCGCGAGGTCCCTTACGGGCAGGAAAAAAGTCGCATCGATTTTCGCCTTGAGTACCCGCAGGGCTTTGCCTATGTCGAGGTCAAGAGTGTCACCCTGGGGTTTGACGGTTCCCGTGTCGCGGCATTTCCGGATGCCGTGACCCAGCGTGGCGCCAAGCATCTGCGCGAGCTGGCGACCCTGGCGAAGGAAGGCGTGCGTGCGGTGCAGCTGTATTGCGTCAACCTGACGGGGATCGATGCGGTGCGTCCGGCTGAAGAAATCGACCCGGGTTATGCCGCTGCCCTGCGCGAGGCTGTGGCGGCCGGGGTGCAGGTGCTGGCATATGGGGTCAGCCTGACATCGGATGCTGTAGTGGTTGATCGCCGTCTAGGCGTCATCCTCTGAGGCTTGCGGTGTAATCCAGATCCCTTGGCCGTCTTCACGGCAGTCAAGGGCTGTCAGAAATTGTCCCGCGCAAGGCCCGGCCACGCATTCCCCGCTTTCGATCAGGAACAATGCTGCGTGGGTTGAACACTGGATCAGGCTGGCGCTGGGGTCGAGAAACTGGTCGGGTTGCCATTCCAGTGCCACCCCGCGATGGGGGCAGCGGTTTTTGTAGGCATACACCCGGCCCTCCCGGCGAGTGATCAGCAGCCGCACTTCATCCAGCTCAAAGCCACGGCTGGTACCTTCGCTCAGTGCGTGCGATGAGCATAAAAACTTCATGACAATCCTTAATAACAGCTAAACGGTTGAGTCGATGACGGGTTTCAGAGCGGGTTAACAGGTTGACGTGCAAATGCAAACAATTATCAAATGGCGGCTTGCTCTGCATGTGCTGTTTTCACAGCGTGAAAATTGTGAGCCCTCTTTATTCAAGGAAAGCCTCTGTATGCGCCTGAGTACCCGCCTGATTACGTTCTGTGCAGGCCTTATGATCAGTCATGTCAGCCTGGCTGGCGAGTTGCCACAACGTTGGGTCAGCGCCGGAGGAGCGCTTTCGGAGTGGGTCAGCGTATTGGGTGCGGAGTCTAAATTGGTTGGGGTCGATACCACCAGCCAGCATCCTGAATCACTCAAATCGCTGCCCAGTATCGGCTATCAGCGCCAACTCTCGGCAGAAGGTGTCCTGAGCCTGAAGCCGGATGTGCTGATCGGCACTGAAGAAATGGGCCCGGCCGCGGTGTTGTTGCAGATTCGCGGTGCCGGTGTGCCGGTGGAGATGTTTTCGGCCCAGGCAGACCTTGCCAGCCTTGAGGGCACCTTGCAGCATTTGGGGCGCCTGCTGGGGGATGAGGCGCAGGCAGCGCAAGTGTTCAAGGACTACCAGCAGCAACTGGAAGAGCATCAACAGCAGGTCAAGGCCGCACAAGCCAGTCATCAGGCACCCGGGGTATTGCTACTGTTGGGCCATGCCGGTGGTAAACCGATGATTGCTGGCAAAGATACGGCGGCGGACTGGCTGCTGACGCAAGCGGGGGGACATAACCTGGCGACCCACAGCGGTTACAAGCCGTTTTCGGTGGAAGCGCTGGCGGGGCTCAACCCTGAAGTGCTGGTATTTGCCGATCGCAGCCTGACCGGTGAGGCGGCGCGCAAAGCGCTTATGAAAGAAAACCCGGTATTGGCATCTATACGCGCCGCTAAAAATGGCCGTGTCTATGAGCTGGACCCGACGCTGCTGGTGGGTGGCCTGGGGCCGCGTCTGCCGGAACGTCTGAAGCAACTGACGGCTGAGTTCTATCCCGCGGCTCCGGTCAGCCAATGAGGACGTTGGTTAAACCCCGGGCCCTGTTTACAGGTTTGAGCGCGTTGTGCCTGTTGTCGATCTGGCTGTCGCTGGCGCTGGGGCCGGTGAGCCTGCCGTTGTTTGACACCTTGCGCGCGGCACTGCGCCTGATCGGGGTGCCGATTGCGGGTGAAGGCCTGGAGCAGGCCGAATTGATCCTGGGGCAGATCCGCTTGCCGCGAACCTTGTTGGGGCTGGCGGTGGGTGGCGTGCTGGCGCTCTCAGGTGTAGCCATGCAGGGGTTGTTTCGCAACCCGCTGGCCGATCCGGGGTTGGTCGGCGTATCCAGTGGCGCCGCCCTCGGGGCGGCGATCGCGATTGTCGGCGGGGCTGCTTTTGGCGGGTTGCCGGAAGTGATGGGCCCGTACCTGCTGTCGCTGTGTGCGTTTATCGGTGGTTTGGGGGTGACGGCGCTGGTGTATCGGTTGGGCCGGCGCAACGGTCAGACCAATGTGGCGGTGATGTTGCTTGCGGGCATTGCCCTGACAGCCTTGGCTGGTTCTGCTGTGGGTTTGTTTACCTATCTCGCCGATGACGCGACCTTGCGCACTCTGACATTCTGGAACCTGGGCAGTCTCAATGGCGCCAGCTATGCACGGCTGTGGCCACTGTTGATTGTGACGGTGGGGGTCGCACTGTGGCTGCCCCGGCGGGCGAATGCGCTCAATGCACTGCTGTTGGGGGAATCCGAAGCCAATCACCTGGGCATCGACGTTGAAGGCCTGAAGCGCGAACTGGTGTTCTGCACGGCCCTGGGGGTGGGGGCCGCTGTGGCAGCGGCAGGCATGATTGGCTTTATCGGGCTGGTGGTGCCGCATCTGGTACGACTGCTGGCGGGGCCTGATCACCGGGTGCTGTTGCCTGCTTCGGTACTGGCGGGGGCCACCTTGTTGCTGTTTGCCGACTTGATCGCTCGCCTGGCGCTGGCGCCAGCCGAACTGCCAATCGGGATTGTTACTGCGTTTCTCGGTGCACCTTTCTTCCTGTATTTGCTGATGCGAGGACGCCACTGATGCTGCGTACGGAAAACCTGCAGATCCGTCGCGATCAGAAAATCGTGCTGGCGGATGTCACCCTTGATGTACGCCCGGGGGAAGTACTGGGTGTGCTCGGCCCCAATGGCGCGGGTAAAAGTACCCTGCTGGCGGCCTTGTGCGGGGAGCTGGCGCCGAGTGGCGGGCAGGTCTGGCTGGATGAGCTGGCCTTGAGCCACTGGAAGGGCGCGCAGCGGGCACAACGCCTCGCTGTCCTGCCGCAAACCTCGACCCTGGATTTTGCCTTTCGCGTTGAAGAAGTGGTGGGCATGGGCCGACTGCCTCATCAGACGGGTCGCACTCGCGACGCCGAAATAATCCATGAGGCATTGCAGGCCGCCGATGTTGAGCATCTTGCGGGGCGCAGCTACCTGGCCTTATCGGGGGGCGAGCGTCAGCGTGTGCATCTGGCACGGGTACTGGCGCAATTATGGCCGGGGCAAAACGGGCAGACCCTGTTGCTTGATGAACCCACTTCAATGCTCGACCCCTTGCATCAGCACACCACGCTCAAGGCCATTCGGGCATTTGCTGATCGCGGCGCCGCGGTGTTGATCATCCTGCATGACCTTAACCTGGCGGCGCGTTACTGTGACCGCTTGCTCTTGCTGGAACAGGGGCGCCCACGGGCTCTGGATTGCCCGCAAGCGGTATTGCAGCCGGATGAACTCAAGGCCGTGTTTGGGCTCGATGTTTTAGTGCAGCCGCACCCGGAGCTGGGTTGCCCGATGGTAATTGCTCGCTGAGCAGACGCCCAAGCACTTTTCCACAGGCAAAAAAAGACCCGGCAAGAGCCGGGTCAAATAACCGTGATTAGCCTGATGAGGAGATTTTCTGAGAGTCCGAACCAAGGGCCTTTCAGAAGATCGACTGGTCTCGCGACCAGATGGCGTAATCATAACAATTCTCATTACCAAGTCAACAACTGTTTTTTACCGTTCATCGTGTTCGTTGCCAGCCTGCCGTATCAGGCCTTTTTCAGTGTGGCCAGATGCTCGACTTGCTGATTGAGGGCCTCTTTGCGTTCTGCAGGAATATCGTTCCAGTGAACATCCAGCAGGGCACCTTCGATAGCATATAAAAGTACTTTGGAGGCTCTGAACCCTCGTGCCTTCACCGCCCGGTAGGCATCCACTGCGCCCAGGCGCTTCAAGTCCGCGGCACTGTGAATGCCAACAGCGTGCAGCCATTGTGAAGAAGTCTTGCCAAGATTTTTCAAATGCTGGAGTTCATCGTTCATCAGCTCTCCTTGCGACGGCGTGAGCTCAGCGTTTACGGGGTATGTTGACTCTATTGAGTGTAGCGCTCAGTAGGAAATTCGTAGTCCGTTAGTCGGTTTTGGAACAAGGCGGAGTTGGAATTGAGCGAATGTGCTGTAGTAAGGCGCAAATCAGTTCCCTGGACCCAAGAGGGTAGAGCGCCCATGGCCATTCAATCGACCTTGGCGACTGTGAAACGCCAGCGCCGGAACTGATGTCGTATTTGTGTTAACGGGCGATGTTACGCAGGTAAACGCCGTGAAACCGTTGCGGTTCCACGGCGAACATGGACCTTACAGGCCCGGCAAGCGCTGGCGAATGTCGGCAATCAGAGTGTCGAGGCTTTTGCTGTTGTGGGTTTCAACACGCTTGCTGCGCAGGATCTCATCAGCGCCCAGCGCTTCGCGGCTGGCTTGCTGAGCTTTGACTACTTCCAGGGTGGCGTCAGACGGGTCGGTACCCACGGACTTGCGATGGGCCAGCCAGCCTTCGATCACGGCGTCCGGGGCGGTGCAGTCAAGGATCAGGCAAGGAACACCTGTCGCTTCGGCCACTTTGGCGGCCGCATCGCGCTGCTCACGCTTGAGGTAGGTGGCATCGATCACCACCGGGAAGCCTGCACGCAGGACGATGCCGGCCAGTTCATGCAGTTTATTGTAGGTAGCTGCGCTGGCGTCGGCGTTGTAGATGCCATCGCCGACTGCGTTTTCTGCCGTCTGCTGACCGAACAGTTGCTTGCGGATGACGTCTGAGCGCAGGCGAATCGCCCCCAAAGCTTCAACCAGTCGCATGGCTACCGAGCTTTTACCTACAGCCGAAACACCGTGCGTAATGGTCAGAAAACGTGAAGGAATCGTGCTGTAGCTCTCTGCCAGGTTCGCGTAGTTGCGGTATTGACGCAGAGTGGCTGCGCGCTGCACCGGGCTGGCTTCGGCAGGCATGCTGAACAGGCTGACTTTGGCGCGAACCAGTGCGCGGTAGGCCTTGTAGAAGTTCAGCAGCTCCAGGCCCTGATAATCACCAGTCAGTTCCAGGTACTGGCTGACGAAACGGCGGGCCAGGCATTTCAGACCGCGGTCTTCGAGGTCCATCGCCAGGAAAGCGGTATCGGCGTAGACGTCGGTGAAGCGGAACGGTTCGTTGAACTCGATGCAGTCGAAAATCACCACCTTGCCGTCAATCATCGTGGCATTGCCCAGGTGAATGTCACCGTGGCATTCGCGAATGAAGCCTTGGGCCTTGCGCTGCTCGAACAGCGGCTTGAGGCGGGTGAAGCTGGCCTCTGCCCAGGCCTGGAGTGCTTCCAGTTGCAACAGGTCGGCTTTGTCCGAAAGGAACGGGCGAATTTGTTCGAAGTTCTGACGAACCGGGTCCATTACCGCCTCAGGCGTGCCCTGGTAGTGCGCAGCAGGCACATGGGGCGCCTGCATGTGGAAGCGGGCGATCTGCTGGGCCATTTCGTCGACATGGCCGGCATTCAGTTCGCCATTGGCTTGCAGTGTGCTCAGCAGCTGGCTTTGCGGAAACTGGCGCATTTTCAACGCGTATTCAATGGCCGGGCCTTCACCACCGAATGCTGGTACGTCGGCGCTGCCGGTGATCGGCAGTACGTCCAGGTACAGGCCTTCGGTCAGGCGCTGGTTGAGACGCAACTCTTCATTGCAGAAGTGTTCGCGGCCACTGAGTTCGGTGAAGTCAAGAAAGCCGAAGTTGACCGGTTTCTTCAATTTATAGGCATACGGCCCGGTAAGGATGACCCAGGAGATATGCGTCTCGATAACCTGAAATCCTTCGACTTCATGGGGATAGAGGTCCGGGTTTTGCAGGGCGGCAATCAGGTTCTGGCTCACGGTTGATCCTTCAAGGTCGGGAATATTCGATGCGCCATTATGGCGGCTGGCAGCGGGAGTGCAAACCGCCGGGCTGCGCATGATGAACATGAATAAAGTGCGTATAATCTCGCGCCATGACTCGTACCCGATCTCCTCGTTCCCGTTCCAAACGTCCCTCTGGCGGCCTCAGGCCCTGGCTGGGCTGGGCAATCAAGCTCAGTCTGGTCGGCCTGGTGGTGCTGGCAGGTTTTGCCGTCTATCTGGATGCCATCGTTCAGGAGAAATTCTCCGGAAAGCGCTGGACCATCCCGGCCAAGGTGTATGCGCGCCCGCTGGAGCTGTTCGTCGGCCAGAAGCTGAGCAAGAACGACTTCCTCACCGAGCTCGATGCGCTGGGTTATCGCCGTGAAAGCGTGGCCAACGGCCCGGGCGCGGCATCCGTCAATGGCAACACGGTTGACCTCAATACCCGTGGCTTTCAGTTTTATGAAGGTGCCGAGCAGGCGCAGCCGGTGCGGGTAAGATTTTCTGGCGACTATGTTGCCGAGCTTTCCTCGACCAATGGTTCCAAACTGCCGGTGGTGCGCCTTGAGCCGCTGCTGATTGGCGGCATGTACCCGAAAAACCTTGAAGACCGGATCCTGATCAATATCGATCAGGTACCGCCGTTTCTGCTGGAAACCCTGGTCACCGTCGAGGACAGGGACTTCTATCACCATTTCGGGGTGTCGCCCAAGTCGATTGCACGCGCCATGTGGGTCAATACCTCGGCCGGGCAAATGCGCCAGGGCGGCAGTACCTTGACCCAGCAACTGGTCAAGAACTTCTACCTGACCAACGAACGCAGCCTGAGCCGCAAGCTGACCGAAGCAATGATGGCGCTGCTGCTTGAGTTGCACTATGACAAGCGCGAAATCCTTGAGGCGTACCTCAACGAGGTGTTTGTCGGCCAGGACGGTCAACGCGCGGTGCACGGTTTCGGTCTGGCCAGCCAGTTCTTCTTCAGCCAGCCGCTGGCCGAGCTCAAGTTGCACCAGGTAGCACTGCTGGTCGGTATGGTTAAAGGGCCCTCGGCCTATAACCCGCGGCGTTACCCCGAGCGTGCGCTTGTACGACGTAATCTGGTGCTCGACCTGCTCGAGCAGCAAGGTGTTGCAACGCCCGAGCAAGTGGCTGCAGCGAAAAAAATGCCTTTGGGCGTGACCAAGCGCGGCAGTCTGGCAGACAGCTCGTTCCCGGGATTCCTGGATCTGGTCAAGCGTCAGCTGCGTGAAGACTACCGCGACGAAGACTTGACCGAAGAAGGGCTGCGAATCTTCACCAGCTTCGACCCGATCCTGCAGATGAAGTCCGAAGCTGCGGTGGGCGAGACCTTCAAGCGTCTGGCCGGGCGCAAGGGCGCGGATGAAGTGGAAGCCGCCATGGTGGTGACCAACCCTGAAACCGGCGAAGTCCAGGCACTGATCGGCAGTCGTGCGCCAGGCTACGCAGGTTTCAACCGTGCACTGGATGCGGTGCGACCGATTGGCTCGCTGATCAAGCCTGCGGTCTATCTCACAGCACTTGAGCGGCCGAGCAAGTACACGCTGACCAGTTGGCTGTCGGATGAGCCATTGTCGATCAAAGGCGCTGATGGTCAGATCTGGAAGCCTCAGAACTATGACCGCCGCTCTCACGGTACGATTTTCCTCTATCAGTCCATGATGAACTCCTACAACCTCGGTACGGTAAGGCTGGGGCAGGAAGTCGGCGTGCCTAATGTACTCAAGACCCTGGCGCGACTGGGTGTGGAGCGCGAGTTTCCGGCATTCCCGTCCATGTTGCTGGGGGCTGGTGCCTTGAGCCCGATGGAAGTGGCGACCATGTACCAGACCTTGGCCAACGGCGGCTTCAATACGCCGATGCGCGGCATTCGCAGCGTGCTGACAGCCGAAGGCGAGCCGCTCAAACGTTACCCGTTCCAGATCCAGCAACGCTTTGATCCGGGCTCGATCTTTCTGATCCAGAACGCCATGCAGCATGTGATGCGCGAAGGTACGGGGCGCTCGGTTTATAACGTGCTGCCCAAGAGTCTCGCGTTGGCGGGCAAGACCGGCACCAGTAACGATTCCCGTGACAGCTGGTTTGCCGGCTTTAGCCAGGACTTGCTGGCAGTGGTCTGGCTGGGGCGCGATGACAACGGCAAAACCCCGTTCACGGGGGCAACCGGTGCCTTGCAGGTGTGGACCAGCTTTATGAAGAAGGCTGACCCGCTGCCGCTCGACATGCCTCAGCCCGATAACATTGTGCAGGCCTGGATTGATCCGCATACCGGTCAAGGATCGGATGCCGGCTGCCCTGGCGCGGTACAGATGCCGTATATTCGCGGCAGTGAACCGCCAGCTGGTGCCAGTTGTGGTGGGCAAGAGCCCGCCACCGGTGAAGCCGTGATGGATTGGGTCAAGGGCTGGTTGAATTAAGCAAAGAGGGTATGACGTGAATAAGTTGTGGATTGCGGCTGTTTCAGCCCTGGCTTTGCTCAATGGTTGTGCCAGCGTGCCGCAGGGGTCCATCCCTGTGGTCGATTCTGGTGTTGCGGTGTCGAATAACGAGCGTGTTTCGGCCCAGCGTACGGCGGGGAATTATCCACAGGCCACTGCGCCGCGTGCCGCTCAGGCACGTACGATTACCGAGGACTCGGGGGTTGTGGTGATGATTCCGGGCGGCGCGGCCAGTGTGTCGACGCCGATCAGCACCCAGCCATTCACGCCGGGGCCGATCACCCCCGGCCCTGCCGCAGCCCCCATCAGCACGGGTAGCTACACACCGGGCGCGGCCTACAGTGCCCCGACGGCCATTACCCCCAGCGGCATTCCGTCGAACAGCGGCGGCCTGGCTGCCGACGAGCAACTGGATGGCCCGGTGCTGGCGCTGCTTACCACCGCTCAGCAACAACAGGCGAGCGGCGACTTGAACGGCGCTTCATCCAGCCTTGAACGTGCCCAGCGCGTGGCCCCTCGTGAGCCTCAGGTGCTTTATCGTCTGGCTCAGGTGCGTATGGCCCAGGGCGATGCCGCCCAGGCTGAGCAGTTTGCCCGCCGTGGTTTGACGTTCGCCAGCGGTCGTCCGGATTTGCAGGCGAGCTTGTGGGGTTTGATTGCCCAGGCCCGTGAGAAGCAAGGTGATGCCGCTGGCGCTGCATTGGCCCGTCAAAAAGCCAAGGTGAGCCTCTGATGGTCATGGATGCACGCACATCTGAAGTTGCCGGGTTCCTGCTGCTGATCGAACACGAAATGCGCACCCAGGGCTTGTGGAGTGACAAGGTCCCGACCGAACACGACCTTTCCAGCCTGGAGCCGTTCAGTGTCGATCGCCTGGATTTTGAGCAATGGGTGCAGTGGATCTTCCTGCCGAAGATGAAAACCATCGTCGAACGGGGGCAGCCTCTGCCCAGTGTCTCGGGTATTTGGCATATGGCTGAGCATGTGTTTGCCCAGCGTCGTGGCAACTGGAAACCCTTGCTCAAGCATTTCCAAGACTTTGACCACCTGATCAGCCCTGCCTCCTGAGGTCATGGCTGCCAGTTTTTACTGGCAGCCATCCATTTTCTTGTTGGCTTCTGTCATTTTGCGCGTTTTTTTGTGCGTTCCTGTCGATTTATGCAAATAAATTGAATTGATGGCTTGACTTGGACAGGCCTAATGACAAGAATCGAACTCCCGCTGTAGAGGGGCTGCCAGAAGCAGGCTCTCTCAGCAGATCATGAGGCGCACACCCGCGCCGACCTGTTACACCCGCAACGCGTTACCTCGCGCTGGGTGGGAAACCCCCGCAATACTTGGGGAGTTCCCAATACTTGCTCAGTCAGTGCTGACGTAGTCGGCGACCACCGTCGCTCATGCTCTGCTGAAAAGTAAACCTATTAAGACCCGTTCGTATTTTTGTGGACGGTATTCTGGCGTTTTAGAGGTGAACAACGTGGAGCTTTTGTCTGGTGGTGAGATGCTCGTCCGCTTTTTGCGCGACGAAGGTGTCAAATATATCTACGGGTACCCAGGTGGTGCTCTCCTGCATGTCTACGACGCACTGTTCAAAGAGCCGGAAGTTACCCACATCCTGGTTCGTCATGAACAAGCTGCAACCCATATGGCTGACGGCTACGCCCGTGCCACCGGTAAAGCCGGTGTAGTACTGGTGACTTCCGGGCCGGGTGCTACCAACGCCATCACCGGTATTGCCACTGCCTACATGGACTCCATTCCGATGGTGATCATTTCGGGCCAGGTGCCTAGTACCATGGTCGGAACTGATGCCTTCCAGGAAACCGACATGATCGGTATCTCCCGGCCCATCGTGAAGCACAGCTTCATGATCAAGCATGCTTCGGAAATCCCGGAAGTCATGAAAAAGGCGTTCTACCTGGCGCAATCCGGCCGTCCTGGTCCGGTCGTGGTCGATATCCCGAAAGACATGACCAACCCGGCCGAAAAATTCGAATACGTTTTCCCGAAAAAAGCCAAGCTGCGCTCCTACAGCCCGGCCTTGCGTGGCCACTCCGGCCAGATCCGCAAGGCGGCAGAGATGCTGCTGGCGGCCAGGCGCCCTGTGCTTTACGCAGGCGGCGGGGTTATTTTGGGCGGTGGCTCGGAGCCACTGACCGAGCTGGCAAAAATGCTCAACGTGCCCGTGACCAATACGCTGATGGGCCTGGGTGCATACCCTGGCACCGACCGTCAGTTTATCGGCATGCTTGGCATGCATGGCAGCTTCACGGCCAACATGGCGATGCACAACGCAGACGTGATCCTTGCGGTAGGTGCACGCTTCGATGACCGGGTCATCAACGGCCCGTCCAAGTTCTGCCCGAATGCCAAGATCATCCATATCGATATCGACCCGGCGTCCATCTCCAAAACCATCAAGGCGGACGTGCCGATCGTAGGCCCTGTTGAGAGCGTGCTGACCGAAATGGTCGCCATCCTCAAGGACATCGGCGACAAGCCAAACCCGGAAGCGGTTGCCAGCTGGTGGAAGCAAATCGACGAGTGGCGCGGAGACGGTGACCTGTTCCCTTACAACAAGGGCGACGGCAGCCAGATCAAGCCTCAGGCTGTTATCGAGATGCTCTGCGAAGTGACCAAGGGCGATGCCTATGTAACGTCCGATGTGGGGCAGCACCAGATGTTCGCGGCCCAGTACTACCGCTTCAATAAGCCCAACCGCTGGATCAACTCCGGAGGCCTGGGCACCATGGGCTTCGGTTTCCCGGCTGCGATGGGGGTAAAACTGAGCTTCCCTGATGCTGACGTTGCCTGCGTGACAGGCGAGGGCAGTATTCAGATGAACATTCAGGAATTGTCCACCTGTCTGCAGTACGGCTTGCCCGTCAAAATCGTCAGCCTCAACAACGGAGTGCTGGGGATGGTGCGTCAGTGGCAGGACATGAACTACGGCAGTCGTCACTCCCATTCGTATATGGAATCGCTGCCTGATTTCGTCAAGCTGGCTGAAGCTTACGGGCATGTAGGTATCCGGATCACCGATCTGAAAGACCTCAAGCCGAAAATGGAAGAAGCCTTTGCCATGAAGGATCGCCTGGTGTTCCTGGATATTCAGGTTGATACCAGTGAGCACGTTTATCCGATGCAGATCAAAGATGGCTCCATGCGCGACATGTGGCTGAGCAAGACGGAGCGTACTTAATCATGCGGCACATTATTTCCTTGCTTCTTGAAAACGAACCGGGCGCATTGTCTCGCGTTGTCGGGCTTTTTTCGCAACGCAACTACAACATCGAAAGCCTGACCGTGGCACCAACAGAAGACCCGACCCTGTCGCGTCTGACCCTGACCACGGTGGGGCATGATGAAGTGATCGAGCAGATCACCAAAAACCTGAACAAGCTGATCGAAGTGGTCAAGCTGGTGGATCTGTCGGAAAGCGCTCACATCGAGCGCGAACTGATGTTGGTCAAGGTCAAGGCAACGGGTGCACAGCGCGCAGAAATCAAACGCACCACGGATATTTTCCGTGGGCAGATCGTTGATGTCAGCGCCAGTGTGTATACCGTGCAGTTGACAGGCACCAGTGAGAAGCTCGACAGTTTCATTCAGTCGATTGGAACCGCCTCGATCCTGGAAACAGTTCGCAGTGGCGTCACCGGGATTGCCCGTGGCGACAAAGTACTCAGCATCTAAAACTAACAAGTGCTAATTGGCCTGAATGGCCTGGATATAAGGGAAAATCATGAAAGTTTATTACGACAAAGACTGCGACCTTTCGATCATCCAGGGCAAAAAAGTAGCCATCATCGGTTACGGCTCCCAGGGTCACGCTCAAGCCTGCAACCTGAAAGATTCCGGCGTTGACGTTACCGTTGGCCTGCGCAAGGGTTCGGCCACTGTCGCCAAGGCTGAAGCTCATGGCCTGAAAGTAACTGACGTTGCCAGCGCTGTTGCCGCTGCGGACCTGGTCATGATTCTGACCCCGGACGAGTTCCAGTCCGCGCTGTACAAAAATGAAATCGAACCGAACATCAAGAAGGGCGCCACCCTGGCCTTCTCCCACGGTTTCGCGATTCACTACAACCAGGTTGTGCCGCGTGCCGACCTCGACGTGATCATGATCGCGCCAAAAGCGCCAGGTCACACCGTTCGTTCCGAGTTCGTACGTGGCGGTGGTATCCCTGACCTGATCGCTATCTACCAGGATGCGTCGGGCAACGCCAAGAACCTGGCCCTGTCTTATGCTTCGGGCGTAGGCGGCGGTCGTACCGGCATCATCGAAACCACGTTCAAGGACGAAACCGAAACCGACCTGTTCGGCGAGCAGGCAGTTCTGTGTGGCGGTACTGTTGAACTGGTTAAGGCTGGCTTTGAAACTCTGGTTGAAGCCGGTTACGCGCCAGAAATGGCTTACTTCGAGTGCCTGCACGAATTGAAGTTGATCGTTGACCTCATGTACGAAGGCGGTATCGCCAACATGAACTACTCGATCTCCAACAACGCCGAATACGGCGAGTACGTGACTGGCCCTGAGGTCATCAACGCTGAATCCCGTCAGGCAATGCGTAACGCTCTGAAACGCATCCAGGACGGTGAATACGCGAAAATGTTCATCAGCGAGGGTGCTACCGGCTACCCTTCGATGACTGCCAAGCGTCGCAACAACGCCGCTCACGGTATCGAAGTCATTGGCGGGCAACTGCGCTCGATGATGCCTTGGATCGGCGCCAACAAAATCGTTGACCAGGCAAAGAACTAAGTTCCCAGCCTGTAGAGAAAACGCGGCCTAGGCCGCGTTTTTTCGTTTAAGCGGCGGCTTCTGGTATAAAGCAGGATCGTTTGCGGGTGCGTGTTGGCCCCAAGCTTCTACCGAAACTTTCCATATCGTTGCAAGGTAATGTCCATGAGCGAACGTCCCGAAGAGCCAAAAGCGGCTTCAGACGCCGATAGCCTGCTGCCTATCGATGAGCATGTCGAAGAAGGGCATGACGCCGAAGGCCGAAAAGTCCGGCATCGTGGTATCTATCTGCTGCCGAACCTTTTCACCACTGCGAACCTGTTCGCCGGTTTTTACTCCATCATCAGTTCCATGAGTGCGCAAAGTGCCATGAGTGCGGGTGATACTGCTGGGGCCAGCAAATACTTTGCCTTTGCAGCCATCGCCATTTTTGTCGCCATGGTGCTCGACGGTCTTGATGGCCGTGTAGCCCGCATGACCAATACCGAAAGTGCCTTTGGTGCCGAGTACGATTCCTTGTCGGACATGGTTGCCTTTGGTGTTGCCCCTGCGTTGCTGGCTTTTGGCTGGGCACTGGGGGACATGGGCAAGGTCGGCTGGATGGTTGCCTTCATCTATGTTGCGGGCGCGGCGTTGCGTCTGGCGCGTTTCAATACCCAGGTAGGTACAGCGGACAAACGCTACTTTATCGGCCTGGCCAGCCCGGCGGCGGCTGGTGTGGTGGCGGGTATCGTATGGGCATTCAGTGATTACGGTATTCAGGGTTCGAAAATGTCGTTCCTGGTTGCCTTGCTCGTAGCGGCTGCCGGCATGCTGATGGTCAGCAATATCAAGTACAACAGCTTCAAGGAACTGGACTTGAAAGGGCGTGTTCCTTTTGTGGCGATTCTGGCTGTGGTGCTGGTCTTCGCGGTTGTGTTCAGCGATCCGCCGCGCATTCTGTTGCTGGCCTTCCTGGCATATGCGGCATCGGGGCCGATCCAGTACTTGCTGCGTTTGCGTCGTAACAAAAACGCCGAGTGATGTAATTTCTCCCATACTCCGTAGTCTATTGGTGCATCAGCCCTCCAATACTGCGGAGTTGTCATGCTCATCAAGCTGCCTAAAGCGTCCGACTGCAAAGAGTCGGACGTTACGCCTGAATCCTTCTATTTATCCCGTCGTGCATTGTTGGGCAGTTCGCTTGCCGGATTGGCTGTGGGCGCGCTTCCACGTTTGGCCAGTGCCGAAGATGCGGTGCGCTATGCAGATGTTGAGCCGGGCAAGGCTCCAGCCTGGTTTGCCGACAAGCTAGCGCAAACCAAATGGCAGGCCGTCACGGTGAAGGGGGAGGCGATCACGCCTTTCAAGGATGCGACCCACTACAACAACTTCTATGAGTTCGGCACTGACAAGGGGGATCCGGCGCAAAATGCTGGTGCCTTGAAAACCGAGCCCTGGACTGTGGTAGTCGACGGGGAGGTGGGCAAACCGGGTCGTTACGCGCTGGAAGACTTCATGAAGCCTTATCAGTTGGAGGAGCGGATTTATCGTCTGCGTTGTGTAGAGGCCTGGTCGATGGTGATCCCGTGGATGGGATTTCCCATTTCGGCATTGCTCAAGCAGGTGGAGCCAACCTCCAAAGCCAGGTACATCCGTTTTGAAACATTGCAGGATCCTAAGGTCATGCCGGGGCAGCGTTCGGGTTTTGCATTGATTGACTGGCCGTATGTAGAAGGGTTACGGCTGGATGAGGCGATGAATCCGTTGGCGATTTTGGCGGTGGGCATGTATGGCCGCGAATTGCCCAATCAAAATGGCGCGCCGCTACGGTTGGTGGTGCCCTGGAAGTATGGTTTCAAAAGCGTGAAATCCATCGTGCGTATCAGTCTGGTCGAGGATCAGCCAAAAACCACCTGGCAAAGCATTGCTGCGGATGAGTACGGCTTCTATGCCAACGTGAATCCGCAAGTTGATCATCCGCGTTGGACACAGGCGCGTGAGCGACGCTTGCCGAGCGGTCTGTTCAGTCCCAATGTGCGCGATACGCAGATGTTCAACGGTTACGCCGATGAGGTTGCTTCTTTATATACAGGCCTGGATCTGCGGAAGAACTACTGATGAAGCATCTACCTTGGCGCCTTGGCGTCTTTATCGTGGTGGCCATCTGGCCTTTGTATTGGTTGTACGAGGCCTGGATCTTTGCCTTGGGGCCAGACCCGGGAAAGGTGTTGGTCGATCGTCTGGGGCTGGGAACGTTGATACTGCTGTTGGTGACGTTGAGCATGACGCCGATGCATAGACTGACGAGCTGGTCGGGCTGGGTCACGGTGCGTCGACAGCTCGGCTTGTGGTGTTTTGCCTATGTGGTGCTGCATCTGTGTGCCTACCTGACTTTCGTGCTGGGGTTTGACTGGTCGCAGTTGGGTGTTGAGCTAAGCAAGCGTCCCTACATTATTGTCGGCAGCCTGGGGTTCTTGTGTTTACTGGCGTTGGCGGTGACGTCGAATCGCTACAGTCAGCGACGCTTGGGCACGCGCTGGAAGAAGCTCCATCGTCTGGTGTATGTGGTAGTGGGCTTGGGGTTGCTGCATATGCTCTGGATAGTGCGGGCGGACCTCAAGGAATGGTCGATTTATGCCTGTATAGGTGCAGGTCTGCTGGCACTGCGCATACCGATGGTGAAGAGCCGGATTCCGCGTCTATATAAGAAGAAATCAGCTTCTGCGATTTAAGTTCAAATTAGTGCTTGACCCTAGATTCAAACGGCCTATAATTCGCCCCACTTCCGGCGCAGTCGAAACGGAAAACTCCTTGAGTTTCAATGAGTTGGACGGTTTTCGGCGGTGTCAGCTTCAAGTC
>NZ_RXHW01000010.1:0-228494 GCF_005930585.1 Pseudomonas sp. FSL W7-0098 | reverse complement strand
TGCGCAAGGTGGTTCGGCAGCGGTTGAAGCGGTTGCAGCGGTTCACGATGCAGGCACTTCGTCGTTTGTTGGCGAAGAGCTGGCCAAGTCGGACCGTCCTGAGCTGACCGCAGCCAAGGTTGTGGTTTCTGGCGGCCGTGGCATGCAGAACGGTGACAACTTCAAGCTGCTGTACACCCTGGCTGACAAGTTGGGCGCTGCTGTTGGCGCATCCCGCGCCGCTGTGGACGCAGGCTTCGTACCCAACGACATGCAGGTTGGCCAGACCGGTAAAATCGTTGCGCCACAGCTGTACATTGCGGTCGGTATTTCCGGCGCGATCCAGCATCTGGCCGGGATGAAAGATTCCAAGGTGATCGTTGCGATCAACAAGGACGAAGAAGCACCGATCTTCCAGGTGGCCGATTACGGCCTGGTAGCGGACTTGTTCGAAGCTGTGCCTGAGCTGGAGAAACTGGTTTAATCCAGTTGCTTCACTTATAAAGGGCCCGGTTACCGGGGCGTGGGGAAGGGTAGGGCACTCAGTGTCCTGCCTGTTTTCACAGCCCGGGTAACCGGGCTTTTTAATGCCTGTCAATTGTGTGGAGGGAGTGTAGGGTATGGATATGCGTCAGATCAGCAGGCTGCTGGCAGGGTTGGTGTTTTTGCCATTGCTGTCCGAGGCGGCGGGCAAATGCGAACGCCTGATCGTCACCGGCAGCCCCGATGCCCCGCCTTACCTGTGGCGTGATCCGGCCGACCCTGCCCATTTGATCGGCGCCAGTGCCGACCTGATCCAGCAGGCTGGCCACGAGCTGGGGATCAAGGTTGAAGTGCTCTATGGCGGCAAGCGTGCCCAGGCCCATGACGAGGTTCGTACCGGACGCATGGACTTGCTGCTCGATGCTCCGCTGACCGTGGCCGGGCTTTCTTCCTTCGATTACATCCACCCGCCGCTGGTGCGCAACGATTATCTGGTGTGGACGCGCAAAGATTCTCCCCTGATCTACGAAACGCCCGCAGACTTGCATGGGCACAAGGGCGCGGTCTCGGAAAAGGCCCGTTTAAGCGAAACCTTCAATGAGTTTGCCCGTCATCAACTGACCCTGGAGCCCCAGCCCGGGTTGACCCAGGCTTTTCAGAAGCTGCTGCTGGGGCAGGCCGAGTATGTACTGGCCGGTCGTTATGCCGGTATGGTCACTGCGCAAACCCTGGGCATCGCCGATGATTTGCTGGCACATCCGCAACCTGTCGATCAGCCAGGGCTGTTTTTGGCTGTTTCCCATGACTCAGCCTGTAATGAGCCGTGGTTGCGCGGACAGCTCGCCAAAAAGATGACAGAATTGCCCGCCTCCGGCCTGACCGAGGCGGTAGTGCAACGCAATCTGGAGCGGTGGAAAACCCAGCTGCAACAACCGCTCAGCGCCCCAAAACAGTAGGAATCCCTAGTGACAATTCGACCTCTTTTCGCTGCCCTGGCCGTTGTGGCTCTGGCGGGGTGTGCAGCCGATCCTGCGCCGAATGAACAATTGCGTTTGACCGAGCAGGCCCTGGAGCAAGCCAAGGCGGTGGGTGCAAAAGCCGATGACCTGGCCGAGCTTAAACAAGCCGAAGACAAGTTGGCCCAAGCGCTGGCCGATATGGCAGATGAATCTTACAAGGACGCGCGCATGCAGGCCGAACAGGCGGAGCTTGACGCCCGCTTGGCTGAAGCTCGTGTGCTGACGCAAAAAAGCCAGGAACAATTGAACGTGCTCAATACCCGTATCGCGCGCTTGCGCAAACAACTGGCGGAGGCGCAATGAGCCTCAAGTCCGCAGCTTACATGGGGGCGCTGGCTATCGGCCTGAGCGGTTGCACCGGCCATCACAACAGCCAGCAGGCCTTGCAGCAGGCCGGTACCGACTTCCAGGCCGTCAAGGAAGATACCAATGTATTGCGCATCGCTCCCAAGGACGTGATCCGCTCCGGTGAGTCCCTGGCGCGTGCTGACCGGTTGTCCAGCTATTGGGGCAGCGGTGATGACGTTGCGCATTACGCCTACTTGAGCCAGCGTTACAGCGAAATCGCCCGTGAGCACACCCAGCAGGTGCTGAATGAAGAGCGCGCGGCCAAGCTCGAGCTGGAGCGTCAGCGACTGCAACTGGCCTTGCGGGAGGCCAAGCTGTTAAGCGTTCAGCAGCAGGGCCAATGGCTGGAAGAGCAAATCGTCAGCCTGGCCACGACCCAGACCGATCGTGGCCTGGTCATGACCCTGGGTGACGTGTTGTTTGATACAGGCGAAGCCGATTTGAAAAATTCGGCCAACCGCACGGTGCTCAAACTGGTGCAGTTTCTGCAACTCAACCCCAAGCGCATTGTGCGGATTGAGGGTTACACCGACAGCACGGGCGGCACGGAGGATAACCTCAAGCTGTCCATGGCCCGTGCCCAGGCAGTGGCGGATGTGCTGATCGACCTGGGTATCGACGAGAAACGTATCCAGGTGGAAGGTTATGGCGACCAGTACCCGGTGGATGTGAACGCCAGTGAGCGCGGCCGGGCCCAGAACCGTCGTGTTGAAATCGTCTTCTCGGACGAAAAAGGCCAGTTGGGCGCCGCTCGCTAAAACCGGGATTTGCCTGGACTGTGGGAGCGGGCTTGCTCGCGATTGGAGCGGCTCGGTGTGCCAGGCGTACCGCGGTGCTGCCATCGCGGGCAAATCTCGCTCCCACAGCTGCATTGTCCGCACCCATACAGTTACCCCCGCACTCGCGCTGTACGGCTTAGATAAGTGACAACTGTGCCCGTACACTTCTAAACTGTTCCGGTATTGTTCCCCATAAAAACAAAGCCTGAACATCGAGTGCAGCGCCATGACCAACCTTTTGCTTTACCAACGTATCGCTCAGCAGCTGGCTGAAGATATCCGGCGTGGCGTTTATCAGCCGGGCGAGCGTGTGCCTTCGGTGCGCAAGATGAGCTCGCAGCTCAACGTCAGTCATGCCACGGTGTTGCAGGCCTACGCCAATCTTGAAGACCAGGGGTTGATCCGGGCACGGCCGCAGTCCGGATATTATGTGCACCAGACCCCGGCACTTACCGCACCCACTCCGGATATCGCCCGTGTCGAGCGTCCGGGGCTGGTCACCCGCAGCAGCATTATCCAGCAAGTCCTGGTCGAGTCCCGCCGCGAAGGTGTGTTCCCGCTGGGAGCGGCTGTGCCCAGTGTCGATTACCTGCCTGTACGCGCTTTGCACCAGCAACTGGCCAAGGTCACCCGCTTTCACAGCCCGCGGGCGTTCAGCTATATGTTCAGCCCCGGCTTCGAACCCCTGCGCCGCCAGGTGGCAATACGCATGCGCGATGCTGGCGTGGTGGTCGATCCGTCTGAAGTGATCATCACCCACGGCTGTGTCGATGCCCTGCAAATGTCATTACGGGTGCTGACCCGCCCCGGAGACCTGATCGCGGCGGAGTCGCCAACGTACTACGGCTTGTTGCAACTGGCTGACCTGCTGGGTTTGAAAGTCATTGAAATCCCCAGTGATCCGGCCACCGGCATGAGCCTTGAAGCCCTGCAACTGGCCGCCAACCAATGGTCGATCAAGGCATTGGTGCTGACCACGCGCCTGAGCAACCCCCTGGGTGGGACCATGCCTGAAGAGCGGCAAAAGCAGCTGCTACGCCTGGCCTCGGACTTTGATATCCAGATTGTGGAAGATGATATCTATGGCGAACTGATGTTCGAGGTCGGGCGCACCAAGGCCTTGAAGGCCTTTGATCGCCTGGATCGGGTGATCTACTGTTCGAGCTTTTCCAAAACCCTGTCACCCGGTGTGCGAATCGGCTGGATGATTGCGGGCAAGTTTCAGCAGGAAATCCAGCGCCTGCAAACCTTTACCACCCATTCGGCCTGCAGCGTGACCCAAATGGGGGTGGCGGCTTACCTTGAAAATGGCGGTTACGACCGCCATTTACGCTATATCCGCCAGGAATACAGAAAAAACCTCAGTGCTTTTCAGTTGGCGGTGCAACAGCATTTCCCGGAAGGGACGCAGATGTCCCGCCCCAGCGGTGGTTTTATCCTGTGGGTCAGTTTGCCGGGCCGGGTCAATACCCAGGAGCTGCATGTGCGGGCGCTGCAACAAGGCATCAGTATTGCGCCGGGGCTGATTTTCAGTAACACCGAGCAGTTCAATCATTGCATCCGGTTAAACTGCGGCACGCCCTGGAATCGGGAAGCCGAGCGGGCCCTGATGACGCTTGGCATGCTTGCCAACCAGCTCTGCCAGGAAACTGCAGGTCTATATGGTGGCTCGGCAATAGCCGGTATGGCATTTTGACTATAATTACCTTGTTCCCCTGTGCGTAAAGCGCGAGCATACGCACCTGAACCGTTAAAGCTGTGGGAGTTATGAAAGCGACATATTGTGCGAGTCTTGTGTTGATGGGTGTTTTGAGTGCGCTCAATGCAGTCGTTGCAACAGCAGATCCGGTGCTCCCCGCATCCACTTCTGCGCAGACGCAATCTGTCCATTCATCGGCAAAACCTGCCGCCAGCGAGAAAAAAGCGCCGGTCAAAAAGCGTAAGCCAATCGCCACAAAATCCCGGTCGGCCCATGAAATCGCCAAAAAGCCCTTGCCTGCTGCCAAGCTCGACCTGCGCCTGCCGCCCGAGATGGTCAAGCAACTGCGGCCCTTGGGCACGGTAGCCATGCCTGCGCACAAACCGTTACTGCCCAATATGTTTGGCGAAAAGTCTGTCGAAGAAAGTCCTTTTCAGCTCAATGGGCGTTTGCTCAGTAATGAAATGGACCTGCAATTGCGCAATGAATATCGACACAATGAAATCGAAGGTGCGGCACTGGATTTCGAGTTCAAACAATAAGTGTCGAGCGCTGTAAAACAGCCTTCTAAACTGACTGATCAGTCACCGTCATTTATCGGCACATTCTGCTGAACGGTCAATTTCAAACACCTGTTCCAGCGAGTACTATCCCTTGTCATCAACACACTTTGCCCCGAACGAGGAGCTGACGTCATGAATTGCCGTGAAGGCTGTGGCGCATGCTGCATAGCCCCTTCCATCAGTACACCGCTGCCCGGTATGCCCAATGGCAAGCCTGCCGGGGAACGCTGCCTGCATCTTTCTGTCGACTACTTGTGCGGTTTGTTCGGCCAGCCGCAACGCCCTGCGGTGTGTGGTGATTTCAAGGCAGATATCGAGGTGTGCGGCAGCAATCGGGAAGAAGCCATCAACCTGATTGGCTGGTGGGAGCAGGTGACCGCTGCATAGTGTGTTCGTGTCCAGTGAACAAACCTTCAACAATAAGGAACAAGACAATGGGTTCGTTGCATAAAGTGGCATTGATCTGTGGTTTGAGCGCTCTGCTGGCGGGTGTGGCTCAGGCTGAAGACTGGAAGGTTGCCAAGGATCAGGACGGCATCAAGGTGTCGCTGAGTGAGGTGGCCGGCTCCCAGTACAAGGCGTACCAGGGCGTGACGACCATCAAGGCGCCTCTGGCCAAAATCAGCAAGTTGCAGGAAGACGTGGCCAGCGCTTGTGCCTGGATCCATGAGTGCCAGTCGCAAAAGCTGCTCAAGCATGAGGGCGACCAGAGCTGGACTTACACCCAGTTCAAAACACCGTGGCCGGTTACCCCGAGAGATTCGGTGCTGCTGGTAACGTCTACCCAAGGCGCAGATGGCAGCCTGACCCGCACGCTCAAAGGCCTGCCGACCTATATCCCGGAAGAAAAGGGCTTTGTACGGGTTGCCCAGGTCAACGGCTTCTGGAAGCTGGTGCCCAAAGGTGACAACCTGACCGAAGTGACCTATCAGGTACACACCGAGCCGGGCGGCAGCGTGCCTTCCTGGTTGGCCAACAAGTTTGTGGTCGATGCGCCTTTCAATACCCTCAAAGGGCTGAAAGAGCGCGCTGAAAAGCCGTAACTCACAGCAGCGCAAGCCGGGTCCTGGACAGCGCATCTGTCCGGGTACCGGGCGCGGTTTTTTCCGACAAACGAAAAAACCTGTTGAAATTCATGGCTTGCCCCCTTGGCAGATCCCGCACCCTGGAGCTACTCTGCAACCAGACCAGCGAAGTAATCGACTGGCTCTGATCTTGTTTGCTACATGCTTATTTCTTCCCTTGTCACGGCCCGACTGTTGCCGAAGGGGAGCGCTGAATGTCTATCCATTGCGAGGAGGACGTTTCATGAGCACAGCCCATCAAGAAGACCTCAGCAGCTATGTGCTGCGCCGCATGAAAGAAGGCGGTTTTGATTTTTCACGTATCCATCCCATCGAGTTTTACGCGATCTTCCCGGACGAGGAGCGGGCGCGCAGAGCTGCACAAAAATTTTGTGGTGAGTCCTTGAATGCGCAGATCAATGTGCGAGATGACGGTGCATGGCATCTGGAGTTGAGTAAGGTGATGTATGCCACCTATGGGGGCATCGGCGATTTCGAGCAGGACTTTGAAGCAGTAGTCGTGCCGCTGGGAGGAATTATCGAAGGTTGGGGCGTGAAGCAGGAGGTGCGTGGCCTGCTCAATTGAAAGGTGTTTGATCGTTTCTCGGCTGGCCTCAGGGCCGGCCGTTCTGTTTTATAGCCAGCAACTTTAGCTCGCGAAGACGCGCAGGGGCGCACGTCTTCGGCATATTGGCATGTCTAACCGATAACCTTTGTCAGGTTCGGCAAGATCAGCAGCAAGGTGGTAGCAAAGAGGATAAGACCGGCTTGACGTACTTTCGTATGTTTGAACATGGCTATCTGCCTTTTTTTGTTTTTCCTGAACGACAATGCCTGCGCCAAGAGATTAATGCCTCGAAAAGAAAGCGGCCCTGGCAACAGGGTTAACCTTAGAGCCCCCATAAGACATGGCTTAGAACCCTTTAACATCATCCAAGTGCAGTAAGTTTCTAAAACGCTATTAAGTCTTTTACCCCTGACCTGCCGACCCGTATCTAGACGCAACGGGCCCGTTTGGTGTCCATATTCTTAGCCCCCTACCGTTCGTCAGGGAGTGCAGTGCAGCCCTGTTTTGTCCTACAAAAGGCCCCCGTTTTCAGGGGTTGCAGGGTGATTACTACGTTCAGTACTTGCCATCAAATACCCTTTCAGGGCAGGCTCGGATCTGTTGTCATCATTACTTTCGCCTTTATCGTGCCAGGTACTTTTATGTCGCTACGCATCTGCATTCTGGAAACCGACATTCTGCGTCCAGAGTTTGTTGACCAATATCAGGGCTACGGGCAAATGTTTGTGCGCCTGTTCTCCACGCAGCCAATCGCGGCACAGTTCACTGTTTTCAATGTCATGCATGGCGAATATCCGTCTGATGACCAGACGTTCGATGCTTACCTGGTTACCGGCAGCAAGGCGGACTCATTTGGCACCGATCCGTGGATTCAAACCCTCAAAACCTACTTGTTGACCCGCTACGAGCGCGGTGACAAGTTGCTGGGCGTTTGCTTTGGCCATCAATTGCTGGCGCTGCTGCTGGGTGGCAAGAGCGAGCGCGCCACTCAAGGCTGGGGCGTGGGCACCCACCAGTACAAACTGGCTGCCAAGGCACCGTGGATGAACCCGGTGGTCGAGGACTTGACGCTGTTGATCAGCCATCAGGACCAGGTTACGGCCTTGCCGGAGAACGCCACGGTCATTGCTTCCAGTGATTTCTGCCCGTTTGCCGCCTACCACATCAATGATCAGGTGCTGTGCTTCCAGGGCCACCCCGAGTTTATCCACGACTATTCGCGGGCCTTGCTTGACCTGCGCCAGGAACATCTGGGCGAGCAGGTCTACAGCAGCGGTATCGCCAGCCTGGGCCAGGATCATCATGGCCGCACCGTTGCCGAGTGGATGATGCGTTTTGTGTCGCACAAGCCGCAGATCGTCTGATATCCGGCTCGATATAGGTGGGAGCGGGCTTGCTCGCGATTGGAACGATGCGGTTTGGCTGAACAATCGCGCTGTCTGAATCGCGAGCAAGCCCGCTCCCACAGGGTGAGAGGGTTAGAGCCAGCCAGACCGTTTGAAGCTGGTCCACAGGCCGGTGACGCCCACCGCAATAAACCCCAGCACACCGAAATAGCCGTAGTGCCAGGTCAATTCCGGCATGTTCTGGAAGTTCATCCCGTAAATCCCCGCCACGGCAGTGGGGAACGCCAGGATGGCCGCCCAGGCGGCGAACTTGCGCTGTACATTGCTCTGGCGTGAAGACTCCAGTAGCACAACGATCTCAATGGTCTGGGTAGCGGCATCGCGCAGGTTGGTGAGGTCTTCCATCTGCCGCGTGACGTGAATCTGCACATCACGAAAATACGGACGCATGTTCTTGTCGATAAAGGGGAAGGTCAGGCGCTGCAGCTCTTCGCTGATCTCCACCATGGGCGCCACATAGCGGCGCAGACGCAGTACATCGCGGCGCAGGCCATGCAGGTGGACGATGTCCGCCTCATTCAGGGCATTGCCCATGATGCTTTGTTCGAGCTGCTCGATTTCGGCATGGATGGCTTCGCTGACAGGCTGATAACTCTCGGTAACGAAGTCGAGCAGGGCATACAGCACAAAGTCTTCACCATGCTCCAGCAGCAGCGGCCGTGCTTCGCAACGCTGGCGCACGGATTTGTAAGAGGCTGAATGGCCATTGCGGCTGGTGATGATATAGCCGTTGCCGGCAAAGATATGGGTTTCGACAAACTCCAGTTTGCCTTCATGGCGAACCGGCGAATAGATCACGATAAACAGCGCATCGCCAAAGGTCTCGAGCTTGGGACGGCTGTGTTGCTCAAGGGCGTCTTCGATGGCCAGTTCATGCAGGTTGAACTGGCGTTGCAAGTTGGCCAGCTCTTGCGCGTCGGGTTGCTCCAGACCAATCCAGACGAAGTGACCAGGCTTTTTCGCCCACTCAATGCCTTCGTCCAGCGTGATATTGGTGACTTTCTTGCCTGCGTTATAAACCGCAGCAGCAACAACTCTCCCCATAGTTCTAATCGCTTCTTCTTCAAAGGGTTATGGCACGAAGATGCAGCTTAGCGTGCTATTGGCCACTTTGAGACGACAAAGGTTCAGTGGTTCGGGTTGGATACTGTCGAGTTGCCCTTGGACAGGGGTGGCAAGTGAATGTTTTTCTGGCTCAGCAGTTCCCGGTCCATGGCTTCAATGCATTCACGCATCTGCTCGTGGCACTGTTCCATCAACTGCGGGATGTCATTCAGGGTCAGGCCGGCTGTCGGGATGGCAGGCAGTGAACGGATCTGGATATCGGCACTGTGCCAGCGGTTGAGCTGCAGGTGCTGGCTATAAGTGCTAACGCACACCGGTACGATCGGCACCCCGGCAGTGATTGCCATCTGGAATGCGCCCTTCTTGAAAGGCAGCAGGGTTTTGCCGAAATTGCGCGTGCCTTCCGGGAATACCCAGATGGACGTGTCTTTCTCTTGCAGGGTGCGGGTAGTCGTCAGCATCGACTTGCGGGCTTTCTGGGCATTGCCCCGATCGATCAGCACATTGCCCGCCAACCAGAACAGCTGGCCGAACAGAGGCACCCACTTAAGGCTTTTTTTGCCGATGCACACAGTGCGGCGCGGTACCACGTTGCCGAATATAAACAGGTCGTAGTTGGACTGATGATTGGCAATCACCACACAGCTTTGCGGCTTGTCCATCAGCGGTCCGACCTCGGCCTTGAGTCTGTAGCCCAGGATCCAGCGGGACGGCCAGGCATACAGGCGCGCGCACAGGCGGCTGTTGTCCGGATTGAAGGGACGGCACATGCCCAGTATTACACCCAGTACGCCTGCAAGCATAAAATGCAGACACATCAACAACATACGCATCGAAAGTAGCATTTACAGGCTCGCCAAAACAAAAGTCGGCGCAGTGTACGGATGTGCACTGTCTTCAGCAATTACCCCGATACAAGTAGGAGATAGCTGAAGTTTTAGCATTTGTTTCAACGAGCTTTGTAAGAGGCGGGCCAGAGCAGTTTGAGAATGATTGCAGGGGGACGTCAGGCAGGCACAATCCCGACCGCAGGTTGCGGTCGGGACCGGTATTTCAGGGGGGGAGGGTCAGAGCGGGTGGTGCTGGTCTTCTTCAATTGCCTTGTCCAGCGTTTCCAGCAGCTCCTTGCGCACCTTGAGCTTGGTGTTCCTGTGGGCCCTCATATTGATCTTCTTCAACTGGCGGGCGGCTTCCAGGGCTGCGGCTTGCAGCTCATCAGGCTTGACCACCTTGTCGAGGAAACCTGCGTCAACTGCGGTGAGCGGGGTGAACATCTCACCGTTGATAACCGAGCGGTGGAATGCCGATTTGCGCAGCCGGTCGCGGGCCAGCTCAATACCGGCATGGTGCATGGTCATGCCTATCTGCACTTCGTTCAGGCCGATGCTGAACGGGCCTTCCACGCCGATACGGTAATCCACCGACAACAGCAGAAATGCGCCCTTGGCCACCGCGTGGCCGGAACAGGCAATCACCACCGGGAACGGATGCGCCAACAGGCGACGAGCGAGGGTCGAGCCCTGTCTGACCAGCTCAATGGCTTGCTCGGGGCTGGCGGTCATCACCTTCAAGTCATAGCCGCCAGAGAGAATGCCTGGTTGCCCGGTAATGATGACTACAGCGCGATCCTGCTCGGCCTGGTCCAGGGCGGCATTAAACGCAGTGATCACATCCGGGGAGATGGCATTGACCTTGCCATTGCTCAAGGTCAGCGTGGCGATACCGTCTTCCAGGTGATAGGCAATCAAGTCACTCATGGCGCAAATCCTTGTTATGAAGTGGGGCAGACGTTACCCAGCCCCGTGGCCCAGGTAAAGGGCCATGACTGACCGGTGAGTCATGCAATTGGCCTGCACCTTCTATATAGAGGGCAGCGGAGCAGGGTTTTTGCCTGAACGGGCAAAGCTGCGGTGCCGGAATTTGGCAGAAACGCCCCCCCGTGGCATACCGCCAAAAGGACTATTTTCGTAAGCACATGAAAATTCTGAAAAAAACATTTGTCATATCGAAAGCTTTCGACTACATTAGCGCGCCTCGACAGACAGAACTTGTTTGAAGAGATACGGTGAAGTGTCCGAGTGGCTTAAGGAGCACGCCTGGAAAGTGTGTATACAAGAAATTGTATCGAGAGTTCGAATCTCTCCTTCACCGCCACATTAAGTAAACACAAACCCCTGATTTTCCTAGAGAAAGTCGGGGGTTTGTGGTTTCTGGCGTCTGGAAAATGGTGGTATGGGAATACCGGCTGAATTTTGCCCGTGCTTATCCCTGAATTGTGGAGGGCGCTGGCTGTAGATTCAGAGCGTGTTGCAGGATGCTGACGACGTCCGGGTCGTCTTCATTGATCCGCGTCCCAGAGTGCTGACGGATATCTGGGCGTTTTCAGGATGTTCGACACGAAGGATATGTGCCAGCAATGAAGGAAGATCATGCCATTTGTGCTGGGTGCCTGCGTGCGGGGCTGACTAGTGATCCAGCAATGCCATGATCAATGGCGATGTCAGCGTTGCTAGATATAAAGATGTTTCTGTTGATTTGAAACCGGTGCTGATCGGGCGTGAATCCTATCCATGCAGTCCGCGTCACTCGCCCGGTAAGCCCTACAAGAGCAACATCAAGCACCGGCTATCCAAGCCTTACCATTCTTGGAATGGCGGCCAAGTCTAGCGAATGAATCGTACGATTATAGGAACTACGGTCAAGACGTTTCATTACCTGGGTTTTGATGCGCTGAAAGCCCACGTTTTGGCTTTCGTGATGGCTTCCAACTTTGCCAGGCATCTCAAGGCTTTGCACGGCTGAACTCCGCTCAAGGTGTTCTGTGAGGCTTAGACTGAAAACCCAGCCTGTTTCGCAATGAGTCCGCAGCTTCTCATGTCGGAACCTTACACCTAGTAAGCGCACAATTAAAACGCACTCTTATAGTGCTCCCGCAAGTATAAGTTCCCTGCCTGCACCCTAACCAATCGCACGATTACACACTACGAAAATCCGCACCAAATTAGCGCGATAGCATTAAGTGCAATGAAATTCGAAAAATTCAAGCGCGCAACTATTAGCGCCAGCCTTCTTGACCTATGCAGAACAAATACTAGTATGGATTTCAAGTCTGAAGTCGACATTTAACAGGTTGGCCATTGCATCATAAAAAGGAGGGATGCAATCCATATGAAGCTGAGTAAGCCGCTGCCACTTAAACCCCTATACAGGGGTAATATGACGTTAAGCCTGGCGGAAGAAAATAATATGACCCAGGTTTTTTTGATGGGAAAGGATGCGTGGGGTGCGGAATTCCAAACGGAAGAATACCTTGATATATGCTGCGCATCGGAAAAATACAGATTAGGCAACTGGTTTATCTTAAGGAATAGCAGCGGGGCGCCCATATCATCTGCCATTTCCTATGTGATTCCGGGGCATAACAACAGTTCATGGATAGGCATAGGCTCATTAGCTACAGAGGTAAACAGCCGCAAGAAAGGATATGGCCTAAGCTGCCTGTCAATGCTGCTAGAAGGATATGAGAAACAACAAGCAACTACAGGTTTTATGCTTTTTCAAGACGTACAAACCAACATCTACAGATCAGCTGGTTTTGTTGCAGCAGAATCAATAGGCTATACAGGAGCTCACCCGAGCTTGCTGCTCAGAATAAATGAACGGAATAATCAGGAAGCTGAGTATTTCTTAAAAAAACCGCCGAGCTATTTTTAATTGTTCATGAGCAAGGTGCTTACTGTTCTTGCCTTTTTTCGAGGGCTAAACGCAAAGAATACACATGCCCTATCAGGCAGCAGATCCACAAGTTGACACACAACCCCATGGGGCTGCCATGGGGCCGCTTGTTAGTCAGCAGATTCTCTACAGTCGTTATAAGCCGGGGGCCGTGATTTGAAAAAAACGGGTATGGACGGTTTCGAACCCCTCCTTAACCGCCACATTAAGTAAACACAGCCCCCTGATTTCCTGCAGGATGTGCGGTTGATAAAGGCTTAGCCAGTTCTGAAGGTCACTGGCCAGGGTGATATTTATAGGGCGAGATCAAACAAATAGAAGCGGGTTGATAGCTTAAGCTTCCGGTTGCGTAAAGCTGTAACGGTTTGAGCGCTTATAGGTGCCGAAGTCATTAAACCTGACACCGGCGTCCGCTAAAACTTTATGGGCGAAGGGCGCGGTCATTTGGCGCAGGTAGAACGGGTCCTTGACCACAAAGTGATGAATGCAATGGGTGCTCCCGAAGTTGAAGCAAAACAACTGGAATGGCCACAGCCACCACCGGTTCATGACCTGGGTTTGCTGCAAGGGATTGCGTGGCATGACGTCGCCGAAATAGTGAATGTTAGAGCTGATAAAAAACAGGCAGAACTGACGGATGATATTGGGCGCGACGATAATCACCACTGCAGCATTGACCACCTGTATCAGCAGTGATGCGGCAGCAGAGAGCTCAACGGTGAGGCCCATCAGCGAGTTCACCCATGTGTAGAGGTGGTAACCCAGGAATATATACCAGCAGCCCCAGTACAGAAGCCCCATGGGCGCATTCAACCGAAGCACCTTGACGGTCAACCTGATTTTTTCTTGCCAGGTCGGTGCGAACAGGGCATTGACAATGCCAAAGACAAAACCGTCGATGAGTTTTAAAAAGCGCTTGGCCCCCCACTTGCTGCCGCTGGTGGTAATCCAGGCTTCAACATCGGTGTGGGTGCCGGATTCTTTGTGATGATGAAAGTGCAGTTCACGCCGTAACCAGGGGCTGGGCATACCGGGGCGGGCTATCCAGCACAGCAGCATCATCAGGTTGTGCGCCACGGGGTGTTTTCTGAAATACAGGCGATGAATCAAGTCGTGTTCAAGTTCATGAATAAATGACGTCAACAACGCATTGATTACAATACAAAGCCAGCCGGGAATAAGCCCTTTTATATACAGTGTGCCCGTTATTATCATGCCAGTTACAGAAACAGCCATCACGCTGGCGCCTATGGCATTCTGGAAACCCAGTACGCGATAGCGTTTACGTAGCTCATTACTGTGCTGTGTGATTTTTTGAGTAACGTCGTTAATTAAATCCTGCTCGGTTTTTGGCAAAGTCGTACTGGGTGCTCGAGAGTCAGTGTTCATCACTTCATCCTTTGAAGACGATGGGTTGGGATCGCTTCACTAGAAAAGCACATTTATTTTATTGGGCAAGTTTTAATGTTTTTATGGCGGTTTGGTCGGACGAGCGGATATATATCGTTATATTGTCGGACAATAACTTTGTGGCGCGGGGTTAACTTTTGCGTCGGGTTAAATATCGGCCTGAAAACTAACGTTTGATATTATGTAACTGGCCTGAACCGAATTGTTGCGAATGCTCGGTCGTGTGGCGCCGGGATTGAAGGATTACTACCCGGTAGTGCCATTGAACGCTCCCATTCGAGCTCAAATGGATTTAGACGATGATAAGGCTGCTCCCCCTTTGGCGTGCTGTTGCTGAATGCGGGCTGCGCGCAGGCCCGGCAGTACACGCCACCTGCCGGTGCCCCCGGGCGCAGCGCTACCCGGTCACGGCCCAAGACTTGATTCAGGAAGGCGGACTGTTCAGGTCCAGTTCTCTGGAAATTGCTTGTTCCGCTTTCACGAATGCTGGGGTTTTGCCGGCATCGGCATAAATCTCTTCACCTTCTTCAATCCTGATGACCTCAGAGCCCTTCACATAGGGCATGGCCTGCTCTGCTTGCTCAAGCGCGCAATGAATCAGGCTTTGGGTAATGGTGGCTTCATCCAGCCCGTAGGCTTGGGCGAAAGCCTTGATTTTGACCAAATCACGCTTGTGTAGTGAAAGGTTGTATTCAACCCGCTCACTGGACTCCTGAGATCTGGACTCCCAGTTGTCGAGCATGGCCCTGAAGGCGTCCATATGGCTTCTCCTGTTTGGCGCAAAGTGTTGCTGGACAGTATGGCTCAGGGTTCGCTGAAGTGCCTTCAGTTGCCATCCGTCAGAAAAAACAGCTTTGATTTAAACCTTTGCCATCACGTGCCTTCAGATTCTGTGCAGGGAATAAACCTGCCTTTTTCTGGAGGACGTTATGAAACACCTGATTGGCCCCAAACGCTTTGTGGCAGGTTGTGCCCTGGTCTGCTCCCTGATCGTGGCGGCCACAGCAGTCGCAGCCAGTCCGGCAGACTTTGTTGATGAGGCTCATGCAGCAGGGATTGCGGAGATCGAGACCAGCCGTATGGCGATCAGTAAAACCTCTTCGACGGACATAGAAAGCTATGCCGTGGAAGCCATCAAGGACCATACCAATGCCAATCGGGATTTGAAGGATCTTGCCAGCCGACTGGGCCTGCAGGTGTCCAGCGATGAGCAGATACTCGACAAGGCGAAAAAGCTGATGCTGCAAGTGCAGGAGGGCGATTCGTTCGACGCGGCCTATGCGGCCAATCAGGTCAAGGCCCATGAACAGGCCATCGAGTTGTACAAGGAGCAGGCGCAAAATCCCGAGTCACCGGAGTTGCAGGCGTTTGCCGAAAAGTATCTGCCCAAGCTGGAAATGCATCTGCTGATGGCGCAAAAACTGGTGGATGCCCACCACAAGTCCTGATCCTTTAAGTGCAAAAACGCCCGGTGAGTGATCGACCGGGCGTTTTATGCAACGTGGCGTGGCTCAGACCGCGATTTCGTTGAACCCGCAGTACTCTTCCCAGCTCATGTCCAGGGCTTCGGCGACTTCCTGATGCACTTCAAGGCGCATGCTCTTGAGTTCTTCGGGGGAGCGGGCGATCAGTTCCAGGGCCAGTTCCCAGGCTTCCAGGCCGCGGCTTTCGGCTTCGTCCTCAAAGGCCCACAAAATCTGTTGCTGGCGGTCCTCGGCGCTCAGCTCTTTCATTTCTTCGATCAGTTCAGGGTGCGCCTTGATAAAAGTATCCAGGGCCAGTTCGTTACGGGATTCTTTAGGGATCATATGGCGTCTCGGATGGTCAGGGCATTTTTCGCATGCTAGCGAGTTCGCATTACGATGAAAAGTGCCATATAGCTGCTTAGCCCACCGGTTGCAGCTTGCTTTCGCGCTGCAGGCTGTAGCCCCATACCGCCAATGCCAGTGTCGCGACCACGGCGCCGACCACGACAATACCGTCCCAGCCATAGGCCGGGTAGGTCTGCGCACCTACCAGTGAACCCAGTGCGCCGCCAATGAAATAACAGGTGATGTAGCCAGCATTCAGGCGGTTGCGGGCTGCCGGGCGGACTTTGAACACCGCGTTCTGGTTGCTCACATGGACCAGTTGCACGGCAAAATCCAGGGCCAGCACACCGATCAGCAAAGCCACCAATGAATGCCCGGCAAATGCCATGGGCAGCCAGCAGGCCAGTAGCACCAGCAGGCCAGCGGTGGTGGCCTGTTGCCCCTTGCCGCGATCAGCCATGCGTCCGGCCCAGTTGGCCGCTACCGCACCGACGGCGCCGGCCAGGCCGAACAGACCGATCACCGCGTCCGAGTAGCTGTAGGGTGGTACCGCCAGCAAAAAGGCCAGGGGGGTCCAGAACAGGGCGAACAGCGAGAAGGTCAGCAGGCCCAGCAGGGCGCGCAGGCGCAGTACGGGTTCTTCGATAAACAGAGTGAACACCGACTTCAGCAGTTTTGGGTAGCTCAGCCCGGCGCTTTGATGGTGGTTGGGCAGGGCGCAATACAGCGAGATGGCGCTGATCAGCATCAAGGCGGCAGCCACCAGGTAAATGGTGCGCCAGTCACCTGCCGATGACAGCGCGCCCGCTACGGTGCGGGCCAGCAAAATGCCCAGCAACAGGCCACTCATCAGTGTCCCAACGACCCGACCACGGCTTTGCGGGTCGGTCAGGCTGGCCGCCATGGGCACCAGCACCTGGGCCGATACCGAAAACAGTCCGGTCAGTGCCGTGCCGATCAACAGCCACGTCAACGAAGGGGCAAATGCGCTTAGCAGAAGGCCCAGGGCGCTGAGCACGGTCATGGTGACGATCAGTCGGCGTTGTTCGAACAGATCACCCAGCGGCACCAGCAGTAACAGGCCAGCGCCATAGCTGAGCTGGGCAGTGATAACCACGGTACCGGCGCTGCCCATGCTCAAGCCCAGTTGCTGGGCGATGGTGTGCAGCAGGGGTTGGGCGTAATAGTTGCTGGCAACAGCCAGGCCGGTGGCGGTGGCCATCAGCAGAATCAGGGCGGTGCTAAGAGGTTTTGTTGCAGCAGTAGACGTGGACATTGACTGTCTCGTTGGCATGGGGAATGCGACGAAGTATCAGAATGTCAGCGGAGAATGTCACTGAATATGTCGGCGGTTTTAAATTTTAAACCGCACAGCCCCAGGCAATAAACACCAGGGGCTGTGCAGGCAACAGTGGTAGCCGATGCTAGTTGCGACGCCCCAGCAGCAGGCCAACGACCAGACCGAAACCGGCCGAGATGGCCACGGTCTGCCATGGATGGCCACCGATATAGCTTTCCGTGGCGTCGACCACAGGCTTGGTGCGCTCGCGCACGTTGGTCACTGAATCCAGTGCCTGCTTGAGCTTGAGGCTCACCTGGGCACGCAGGGTTTCGCCTTCTTCACCGACCAGGGACACGCTGTCCTTGAGCAGCTTTTCAGATTCGGCAATCAGGTCTTGCAGTTCGCTGAACGCTTGATCCTTGATTTGATCTTCAGCTTGTACGGCATTTTTTCGAGCCATTGCGGTACTCCTTGCAGGTTAAAGGGGTGATATGTAATGGAGTCAACCCAATGCTAAAAAGTTGCATCTGATTTGCGCCTGAGCTGACAGCGTAGTCAAAAACCAGACTGAGACACTTCTTTGTAGGGTGTAAGATGTCACCTAATTAACACCGCAGGAAATTCACATGAGCTTCAACCTCGCCAACAAGCCTCTCGCAGAGCGTGCAGCGCTTGAAGATGAAAAATCCCGTTTGTACGACCTTTGGCAGAGCAACCTGGGCAAGGCCAAAGGGGATGCGGCGCGTTTGTTTGGTGAACGTGCCAAGCGTAAGGGCAAGTGGGCTGAATGGGTACGCTCGGAACTGGACGCCATGTCACCGCCGGAATACGCCAACATGGTGCGCAGTGAGTTGAACCGCATGGTGGCTGCTGCCAAGTAAGGCATGCATCAAACTTTGGTAGGAGCGGGCTTGCTCGCGATTCAGCTGCCGCGGTTTATCTGCGTTACCGGGGCGATACTATCGCGAGCAAGCCCGTTCCCACAGTTGTCTAGAGCGTTTCGCAAACGCTAAACACCTGTACCGCACCGCCCACATTGATCTGCACTTCATCATCAAGCTGTTTGCCCTGCAAGGCGGCCCCCAGGGGTGAGCGCGGGGTGATGACGGTGACCGTCTGCCCGCTGTGGTCGAGCTTGAGCCCGGCGGCATCGGGGGCGAGGAACAGCCACTGTTCGCTGCCATTTTCGGCTTCCAGCCTGACCAGCGCTCCGATCTGAATGCCCTGCGCCGGGTTGTACGGCGCAAGGGTCATGGCCCGGCAGTTTTTCAACGCCTGGCGAATTTCCTCAACCCGGCGTGCCTGTCCTGTGGCCAGATATGACGCTTCCAGGCCGAGGGTGTCGTATTTGTTCTCGGCGATGTTTTCCGCATGGGTGGCCGCTTCATAGGCGGTTTGCGCCGCGCGCTGGAGGACATCGAGGTCGATTTCGAGTTTCTCCAGCATCAGCAGGTGCACAGCAGTCTTGTTCATGGTCGCAGCTTGATAGTGACGAACGCCGATTGTCGCACGAGTGCCGCGCAGATTAATCCGCCTCAAGACTTCTGTACGCAGCCAATTATGCGGACAATCCCCCCTTTTGAATGTTGGAGCCCGGTATGAAAGCCTCCTGGGATATTTTTTGCAGCGTGGTCGATAATTACGGCGACATCGGGGTGACCTGGCGTCTGGCCCGGCAGTTGGTGGCCGAGCATCAGCAGGGCGTACGGTTGTGGGTCGATGACTTGCGAGCGTTTGTGCCGTTGTGCCCCGAGGCGGATGTCGGCGCTGCGCAGCAATGGCAGCAGGGGGTTGAGGTTTGCCAGTGGCCGGCGCAGTGGCCGGCGACGGAGGTTGCCGACGTGGTGGTCGAGGCCTTTGCCTGCAAACTGCCTGAAGGCTATCTGCAGGCGATGAAGGCTCGCGAAAAACCGGCGTTGTGGATCAATCTCGAATACTTGAGTGCCGAAGACTGGGTCAGCGGCTGCCACGGCCTGCCATCGATGCGGCCTGACGGTTTGAAACGGATGTTTTTCTTTCCGGGGTTTGATGCCGGTACTGGCGGGCTGTTGCGTGAGGCAGACTTGTTGCAGCGCCGCCACGCCTTTGAGCAGGACCCGCAGGCCAAGCAGGTATTTTTGCAGGGGCTGGGGGTTTGCCCGGCGCACAATGCGCGGCTGATTTCATTATTTGCCTATGAAAATACCGGCCTGGCCAGCTGGCTGGATGCAATGGCGGCGGGGGCCGGGCCGACCCACCTGCTGGTGCCACAAGGACGGATCATGGGTGATCTGCTGCAGTGGCTGGGTATTGAGCAGTTACCCCTGGGTGCGGTCGAACAGCGCGGGGCGTTGACCGTTCAGGCGTTGCCGTTCGTCAGGCAAGAGGATTACGACCACCTGTTATGGAGCTGTGATTTCAACGCAGTGCGCGGTGAAGACTCGTTTGTGCGGGCGCAATGGGCAGGGCGCCCCCTGCTGTGGCATATCTATGAGCAGGAAGAAGACGCGCACTGGGTCAAGCTCAACGCATTCCTCGACCTCTACGTCAAAGGCCTTTCGCCACAGGCCGCCCGGGCGGTTACCGGGCTTTGGCATGCCTGGAATGCTGGCGCCGAGATGGGCGAAAGCTGGAATGGGGTGCTCCAATGCTGGCCTGAAATCGCTGCACACGCTGAACAGTGGTGTCTGGAACAGTCATTACAGGCTGATCTTGCGCAAGCGCTAGTACTGTTTTATAGAAATTGGATATGATACGCGACCTAGATTTTTGTAAATCTCAATCCAAATTCGGATATTCGTAATGAAAACTGGTAAAGAGCTTAAACCCGGTACAGTCATCAAGCTCGAAAACGACCCTTGGTTGGTTCAGAAAGCTGAATTCACCAAGTCCGGTCGTAACAGCGCGATCATGAAGACCAAGCTGAAAAACCTGCTGACTGGCTACAAGACCGAAATCGTATACAGCGCTGACGACAAGCTGGAAGACGTGATCCTGGATCGCAAAGAAGCGACCCTGTCCTTCATCAGCGGCGACACCTACACGTTCATGGACACCACTGACTACACCATGTACGAGCTGAACGCTGAAGACATCGAAGCCGTTCTGCCATTCGTTGAAGAAGGCATGACCGACGTTTGCGAAGCGATCTTCTTCGAAGACCGTCTGGTATCCGTAGAGCTGCCGACCACTATCGTGCGTCAGGTTGACTACACCGAAGGTTCCGCTCGCGGCGACACTTCGGGCAAGGTGATGAAGCCTGCCAAACTGAAAAACGGTACCGAGCTGAGCGTTGCTGATTTCGTTGAAATCGGTGACTGGATCGAAATCGATACCCGTGACGGTGGTTCCTACAAGGGCCGCGCCAAGGTTTAAACCTTGCGTTAACCGCACGATGAAAAAGCCCGGCCTTGATGCCGGGCTTTTTTTTGCTCGATGAAAAAGCCCCGGTTCTGCGCTTTGCCCGGCGCCGGGGACTGGTTAGCATGGGTGCTCACAACGAGGGGTGGTAATGCTGATCGATTTTGTAATGTATGCAGCCTTGGGTATCGCCATGGGGGCGCTGGGCGGGTTGTTCGGAATTGGAGGCGGTCTGATCGCGATCCCGGTATTGGGGTTGTGGTTCGGTCTGGACCAGCAATTGGCGCAAGGCACGGCCCTGGCCATGTCGGTGCCCAATGTGTTCTTGGCGTTGTACCGCTATCAGCAACGCAACAGGATCAATTTGCGTCAGGCATTGCCGCTGGTGCTGATGAGTTTTTGCTTCGCCTGGTTGGGCGCGATGCTCGCCGTTGGCGTGGATGCGCGGATCATTCGCTGGGGCTTTATCGTCTTTTTGCTGGCGATCACCCTCTATAACCTGATCAAAATGTACACCTCGCCAGCCCCGCCTGTGGCCGGTTCACGCTATGGCTGGCCGTGGTTCGGGGTGCTGGGTGCCGTGGCAGGCACGACCGGCGGGCTGTTTGGTGTCGGTGGCGCCGTGGTGGCGGCGCCCGTGCTGACCAGTGTGTTCGGCACCACTCAAGTTGTGGCCCAGGGCCTGTCACTGGCCCTGGCTGCGCCAAGTACGGCGGTGACTTTGCTGACGTATGCAGTGCATGACGAGGTCAACTGGGCCATGGGCGTGCCGATGGCCATTGGTGGGCTGTTAAGCATCAGTTGGGGTGTCAGGCTGGCTCACGCTTTGCCGGAGCGCCTGTTGCGCGGCCTGTATTGTGCTTTCTTGCTGCTGTGCGCGGGGTTGCTGGCGCTCAAAGCTTGAAGCCTTCGACGATGTATTCGGCAAAGCACTCAATGATCGGTGACGAC
Organism: Pseudomonas sp. FSL W7-0098; assembly: GCF_005930585.1. Classification (NCBI taxonomy): domain Bacteria; kingdom Pseudomonadati; phylum Pseudomonadota; class Gammaproteobacteria; order Pseudomonadales; family Pseudomonadaceae; genus Pseudomonas; species Pseudomonas sp. FSL W7-0098. The sequence goes on along the minus strand of NZ_RXHW01000010.1, from coordinate 206,993 downwards.
GCGCTGTTGGCTTTGCGTAACAGCACAATACTGGCTGAGGGAAGCTCCGGCAGGTTCTCGGCCGCGCCGATGATGCGCAGGTCGGGCGTCAGCAGGCTTTGTAGCTGGGCGGTGACGGCGAGCCCGGTGCTGACCACGGCGTTGATCGCCGCGAGGCTGGCACTGGTGTAGGCAACCCGGTATTCACGTTGTTGAATATCCAGGGCATTACAGGCCCAGGTCCGGCAAAAACAGTCGGTATTGAACATTGCCAGGGGCAGGGGTGTTTGTTCATGGGGCGAAAAGCCTTGGGCCACCATCCAGACAAAGCGTTCCTGGCGCAGGATCTGGCCCATTTCGGTACCGGGTTTGCGGGTTACGATCGTCAGGTCCAGATCATTACGCTGCAACAGCTGGGATGACGGCTCGCAATGTACCTCGACGTTGATCAGCGGGTAGTCCTGGGCAAAGCGCGACAATACGCCGGGCAAAAAACGCATCACGTAATCATCCGGCGAACCTATCTTCACCGTGCCCACCATCTGTGGTTGGCGCAGGGTGTTGAACACTTCGCTGTGCAGCTTGAGGATACGCCGGGCATAACCGAGCAGCACCACGCCTTCCTGGGTAATGCTGACACTGCGCCCTTCGCGCTGGAACAGCGCACATTGCAGCACGTCTTCTTCCAGGCGTTTCATCTGCATGCTGACCGCCGACTGGGTGCGATTGACCGCTTCGGCGGCGCGGGTGAAGCCGCCGTGATCGGCGATGGCGGCAAAGGTGCGCAGCAGGTCGGTGTCGATGCTGGGAAATTCAGCCATTGATCAATCTCGCAGATGTATCGCATAAGAAACATTCGTTGGATTGATCTTATGCCCGCGCAGACACTTGAGCCATACCACAGGAGGGCTCAAGTGATGAAAGGTCAAATAGGCGTGGCGTGGATTGCCCGGATTTCGCGCTGGTATCAACTGTCGCGGGAGCGGGCGTGCTTGCGGCAGATCAGTGATGCGGCGCTCAAGGACCTTGGGTTGAGCAGGGCGGATATCGAGGCCGAAAGCCATCGGGCTTTTTGGGATGATCCGTTTAACAGGTGAGGGCGCGGTGTTTGCTGCCCCTCACCCCAGCCCTATCCCTGAGGGAGAGGGCGCTGATTGTCGGTGTTCTTGAAACCGCGTGCGGTCAGTCCCCTCTCCCTCCGGGAGAGGGTTAGGGTGCTCTTCAGCGCTTGACCTGCTTCAGCGTCTCGGCAATCAAAAACGCCAGCTCCAGTGACTGATCGGCATTCATCCGCGGGTCGCAGTGGGTGTGGTAGCGGTCCGACAGGCCGTCTTCGGTAATCGGATTGGCACCGCCGATGCATTCGGTCACGTTCTGGCCGGTCATTTCGATATGAATGCCACCTGCGTAACTGCCTTCGGCATCGTGAACCTGGAAGAACTGTTTCACTTCACCCAGTATTTGCGCGAAATCACGGGTCTTGTAGCCGCTGCTGGCCTTGATGGTGTTGGCGTGCATCGGGTCGCAACTCCACAGCACCTGCTTGCCTTCGCCTTCTACCGCGCGGATCAGCTGCGGCAGGTGATCGCCCACTTTGTCGGCACCCATGCGCACGATCAGGTTGAGGCGGCCCGGGTCGTTGTCCGGGTTGAGGATATCGATCAGGCGGATCAGGTCTTCGTTGTTCATGCTCGGGCCGACCTTGACCCCGATCGGGTTGTTGACCCCGCGCAGGAACTCGACATGGGCGCCGTCCAGCTGGCGTGTGCGGTCGCCGATCCAGAGCATGTGTGCCGAGCAATCGTAGTAATCGTTGGTCAGGCTGTCGCGGCGTACGAAGGCTTCTTCGTAATTCAGCAGCAACGCTTCGTGGGCAGTAAAGAAGCTGGTTTCGCGCAGTTGCGGCGAGCTGTCCATGCCGCAGGCACGCATAAAGGCGAGGGTTTCATCGATACGGTCGGCCAGCTGGCTGTATTTCTCTGCCAGGGCCGAGTTGGCGATGAAGTCCAGGTTCCACTTGTGCACCTGGTGCAGGTCGGCAAAGCCGCCCTGGGCAAAGGCGCGCAGCAGGTTCAGGGTGGCGGTGGACTGGTGATAGGACTGCAGCAGGCGTTCAGGGTCTGGCACGCGGCTTTTTTCATCAAAGCCGATGCCGTTGACGATATCGCCTCGATAGGCAGGCAAGGTCACGCCGTTGATGGTTTCGTCATTGGCCGAGCGCGGCTTGGCGAATTGCCCGGCCATGCGCCCGACCTTGACCACCGGGCACCCTGCCGCGAAGGTCATGACAATGGCCATTTGCAGCAGGACCTTGAACGTGTCGCGAATCTTGGCTGCCGAAAACTCCGCAAAACTCTCGGCACAATCACCGCCCTGAAGCAGAAACGCCCTGCCTTGAGTGACCTCGGCAAACTGTCGGCGCAGTTCCCGGGCTTCGCCGGCAAATACCAGTGGCGGGTAACTGGCCAGGCTTTGCTCGACGCGCAGCAGGTGCGCCGCGTCAGGGTAGTGGGGTTGTTGCTGGATCGGCAGGGCGCGCCAGCTGTCAGGGGTCCAGATTGGGCTCATCGCAGACTCTAGTATTTGTTGGAGATGGCCCATGTTAGCAGCAATTAGTGCGTGACCTGTTGCGCCGCAATGGCCGACAATCGCGCCTTTGCGCTCGATATCGAGTGGCTGTTTTTTCAGCGCCGCGGGTAGTACCGGGGCGCGGCAAGGAGAGGAAATGTCTGAGGAGCGCGTAGAGCGTCTGCTCGCCGAAGTTCATGATGACTTCGGCATGATTCGAGTGCTGGAAGTGGCTGACTACCGTTTCCTCGAATTCGGCGATGCGATCGAGCAAAGCTGCGTGTTCACTGCTGACCCCAGCTGGCTGGAATACGACTACACCCGCGCCATGCTGATTGGTGCGTTGTGCCATGACGCTCCGGAAAGCGCACTGTTTCTGGGGTTGGGTGCCGGAACCCTGACCCAGGCCTGTCTCAAGTTTTTGCCCCTGGAAGATGTCGAAGCCATCGAGCTGCGCCCGGATGTGCCGCGTCTGGCCATCGAATACCTGGGCCTGGATGATGATCCGCGTTTGTATATTCGTATCGGTGATGCCCTGGAGCTGCTGGACAGCGCCGAGCCCGCGGACCTGATTTTTGTCGATCTGTACAACGATCTTGGACCGGCAGCGGGTCACCTGGCCTGGACATTCCTTGAAAACTGTCAAAAGAAGCTGGCCCCCAATGGCTGGCTGATCATCAACCAGTGGGCCACCGACGATGGCAAGCCGCTGGGGGCTGCGTTGCTGCGCGGCCTGTATCACCGCCATTATTGGGAGCTGCCGGTCAAGGAGGGTAATGTTATCCTGATGGTGCCTGCTGACCTGGAACAGGCACTCGATATCGACGCGCTGACAGTCCGGGCACAAGTCCTGGCTCCGCGTCTGGGTTATTCGCTGGAGTCCCTGATCAAGGCAATTCGCCCGGCGACTTGATGCCAAGCGGTGAAACGTTTTAGCGTTTCACCCAGAGTGGCCCGGCACGAAAAGCTTTTTCAAGGACGAAAAAAAACGTTAAAGCCCGGTCCATAGAGGGATACAGACGATTTTGTGGCAAAAAACCCCTTCTTTTTTTTGATAAATCCGGTATAGTGCGCGCCGGCCTTTAGCCGGGCCACGTTTAGGTGTCGCATTTCCCGAAGCACGCTTCGGCTGCTCGTCCGTTTCGCGGACAACCCTGAACGCTCCATTCATTTAAACGTTTTCGCAAATCCCCGCCGACAAAGCAGCCAGGGCGACTCTTGAGTCTTACACGGCATGCGCAGCTTTGGAGCATGGGTCTTTGCGGATGCACTTAGAGGCAGACCCATGACCCAGGAAACCGGCGGCTTCGCCGCTTTTAATCTTAATCCGAACATTCTTTCTGCTGTCATCGCGACTGGCTACGAAGAACCTTCGGCTATTCAGCAGCAATCGATCCCGATCATCATGGCCGGTCACGACATGATTGGTCAGGCGCAAACCGGTACGGGTAAAACCGCCGCGTTCGCCCTGCCGATCCTGCACCGCATCGATCCTGCTAAGCGCGAGCCGCAAGCCCTGATCCTGGCGCCAACCCGTGAGTTGGCGCTGCAAGTAGCAACCGCTTTCGAAACCTACGCCAAGCAAATGCCGGGCGTTACCGTTGTGGCCGTTTACGGCGGCGCCCCTATGGGTCCACAACTGAAAGCAATCCGTAATGGCGCACAGATCGTTGTCGCCACTCCGGGCCGTCTGTGCGACCACCTGCGTCGTGACGAAAAAGTGCTGTCGACCGTGAACCACCTGGTTCTGGACGAAGCTGACGAAATGTTGAAACTGGGTTTCATGGACGATCTTGAAGTTATCTTCAAGGCACTTCCGCCAACCCGTCAGACCGTATTGTTCTCGGCAACCTTGCCGCAGTCGATCCGTGCCATTGCCGAACGCCATCTGCGCGATCCGCAACACGTGAAAATCCAGACCAAGACTCAGACCGTTACCGCGATCGAACAGGCTCACCTGTTGGTTCACGCTGACCAGAAGACCTCGGCTGTATTGAGCCTGCTGGAAGTTGAAGATTTCGACGCCCTGATCATGTTCGTTCGCACCAAGCAAGCGACCCTGGATCTGGCCAGCGCCCTTGAAGCCAAAGGCTACAAAGCTGCTGCGCTGAACGGTGACATTGCCCAGAACCAGCGTGAGCGCGTTATCGACTCGCTCAAGGATGGCCGTCTGGACATCGTTGTGGCAACGGACGTAGCGGCACGTGGTCTTGATGTTCCACGTATCACTCACGTGTTCAACGTTGACATGCCTTACGATCCAGAGTCCTACGTTCACCGTATCGGCCGTACTGGCCGTGCCGGTCGCGAAGGTCGCGCACTGCTGCTGGTGACTCCTCGTGAGCGCCGCATGCTGCAAGTGATCGAGCGTGTAACCGGTCAGAAAGTTGCGGAAGTCCGTCTGCCGGATGCCCAGGCTGTTCTTGATGCCCGCATCAAGAAGTTGACCAACAGCCTGACGCCGCTGGTCGCTGACGCTGAATCGACTCACGGTGATCTGCTGGATCGCCTGATTGCCGATATCGGCTGCAGCCCGCGTGCCCTGGCCGCTGCTCTGCTGCGCAAGGCAACCAACGGTCAGGCCCTGACCCTGGCAGCCATCGAGCGTGAACGTCCACTGGTGCCTAACAGTGCACCGCGTGAGCGTTCCGAGCGTTCGGGTGACCGTCCTGATCGTGGTGATCGCGAGCGTCGTGCTCCGGTTCCATTGGCTGAAGGCCGTGCACGTTGCCGTACCGCGCTGGGTGCGCGTGACGGTATCGCTGCCAAGAACCTGCTGGGCGCTATCCTCAACGAGGGTGGCCTGGCTCGTGAAGCTATCGGTCGCATCCAGGTGCGTGACAGCTTCAGCCTGGTAGAACTGCCGGAAGCCGGTCTGGAAGGTTTGCTGGCCAAACTGAAAGACACCCGCGTTGCTGGCAAGCAGTTGAAACTGCGTCGCTACCGCGAAGATTAATCACTCTTGCAGTGATTGATCGCTAAAAAAATCCCCGCCTGGTGCGGGGATTTTTTTTGTCCGGGATTTGTATTTGCTGGCCTTTGTGGGAGCGGGGCGCTAGCCAAACCGGTAGATATCCATCCCCAACGCACCCAGTGTCCAGCCCTGGTGGGCAATGCTGAACTGGCCGCCCGCGGCACGGGCAAAATACAACGGCAGCAGGTGCTCGTCGCTGGGGTGGTTTTTAGCGGCGAAAGGCGCCTGTGTGCGGTAGGCATGCAGCGCCGTTTCGTCATCAGCCGCCAGTTTGTCGATCATCCAGTCACGAAACGCCTTGGCCCAGGGTTCAATGCTCTCAGGGCCTGCGTGCCAGTCCAGTTCGCGCAGGTTGTGGGTGATGCTGCCCGAGCCGATGACCAGAATCCCCTCGCTGCGCAAGACCGCCAGTGCATGGCCTACCCTGGTCTGGCCCGCCGGGCCCAACTGGCTGGGCAACGAAACCTGCACCACCGGGATATCCGCATCCGGGTACATCAAGGACAGTGGCACCCAGGCGCCATGGTCAAAAGGGCGTCTGGCGTCCAGTCGCGCCGGCAAGCCGTTGTCTGCCAGCAATTCCACAATGTTCGCGGCCAACTTCGGGTCGCCGGGCGCAGGGTATTGCACGGCAAACAGTGCTGGCGGGAAGCCGCCAAAGTCATGCCAGGTTTCCGGTGACGGGTGGCTGGCGACCCGCAGGTCGGGGCTTTCCCAGTGCGCAGACACCAGCACTATGGCCTTGGGGCGCGGCAGTTCGGCCGCCAGGCGTTTGAGCGCCGGGCCACTGGCGCCCGGTTCCAGTGCTAGCATGGGGGAGCCGTGGGAGATAAACAGGCTGGGGAGCATGAAAGAGGTCCTCGAAGTTGAGATGCGTCATCTTCATCCTGATCATTGATCTAAATCCAATATAAGTTTTAGTGCTTATCTATCGAATTTAAAGGTGAATCATGCAGCCCGAATTTTGGCACGACCGCTGGGATCGCAATCAGATTGGCTTTCACCTGTCGCAGGTCAACCCTTACCTTCAGCGCCTTTGGCCGGCACTGGGGGTGGAGGAGGGTGGTCGTGTGCTGGTGCCGCTATGCGGCAAAAGCCTGGATATGAGCTGGCTGGCGGCCAACGGTCATGAAGTGCTGGGCGTGGAGCTGACGCAGACGGCCGTGGAGCAGTTTTTCAGTGAACAACAGGTCGAGCCACAGGTTCGTCAGCAGGGCGCCTTCAAGGTGTACGAGGCGGGTCCTGTGAAGATCCTCTGCGGTGATGTGTTTGCCCTGACTGAGGCTGACGTGGCCTCCTGTGTGGGGTTGTATGACCGCGCTGCAACCATCGCATTCCCTCCCGAGATGCGTGCGGCCTATGCTCGGCACCTGAGCCGGATTCTGCCGCCAGGCTGTCGGGGGCTGTTGATTACCCTGGATTACGATCAGTCGCAAATGAACGGCCCGCCGTTCTCGGTGCCGGACGCCGAGGTACAAAGCCTGCTGTCGCCTGCCTGGGCGCTGGAAGTGCTCGAGCAGCCGGATGTACTCGATCAGGAGTGGAAGTTCCTCAAGGGCGGCGTGACGCGACTGGTGGAGCGGGTGTATCGCCTGAGCAAAATCGCCTGAAGCAAAACCCGGGCACAAAAAAGGGCGACCTGGGTCGCCCTTTTTATGTTTGCCGTGGGGTTAGCCGCGGCGACGCAGTGCGTCGATACGTTCTTCCAGTGGCGGGTGGCTCATGAACATCCGCGCCAGGCCTTGTTTGAGGCCGCCGTTGATGCCGAAAGCCGCCATGGTGTCCGGCATGTGAACCGGCAGCCCCTGCTCGGAGCGCAAGCGTTGCAGGGCGCTGATCATTGCCGAGGTGCCGGCGAGCTGTGCACCGGCTTCGTCAGCCCGGAATTCACGTTTACGCGAGAACCACATCACAATGGCGCTGGCGAGGAAACCCAGGACCAGTTCGGCGAAGATGGTCGCAACGTAGTAGGCAATGCCGCGGCCCTCGTCGTTCTTGAACACCACCTTGTCGACAAAGTTGCCGATGATCCGGGCAAAGAACATGACAAAGGTGTTCACCACGCCCTGCACCAGCGCCAGGGTGACCATGTCGCCGTTGGCAACGTGGCCGATTTCGTGGGCCAGTACCGCTTTTACTTCATCGGGCGAAAAACGCTCGAGCAAGCCCTGGCTGACTGCGACCAGTGCATCGTTTTTATTCCAGCCCGTGGCAAAGGCGTTAGCCTCGTATGCCGGGAAAATCCCCACTTCAGGCATCTTGATCCCGGCTTCGCGGGACAGTTGTTCAACGGTTTGCATCAACCATTGTTCATGACGAGTACGAGGTTGTGTAATCACCTGGGTGCTGGTGCTCATCTTCGCCATCCATTTGGATATGAATAGCGAGAACAGAGACCCTGCAAAACCAAAGACCGCACAGAACACCAACAGCTGACTGAGGTTCAGATCAACCCCGTTGGCCGCCATGAACCCGTCAAAGCCGAACAGGCTCAGGGTGATGCTGGCAATCAGCACGACCGCCAGGTTAGTGGCCAAAAACAGCAGAATGCGCATCATGGTTGTATGAATCTCCTCGTCTTAAGGGTGTTGCCGTATGCGGGGTATATAAGGTGCTGCCACAGGCTATTCAACCAGGTGACTATTTCAAACTGTGTCCTGCAGCCTGATTTTAGTAGTTTGCTGGGAATTTCCTAATATGAAGGAGCGTTTTTTTTGGCCAAAAGTTCCACTGAGCGCCAGTAAATAAAGGGCTTTATGGTTTTCATGAGGCTATTGAAGGCGGGGGAGGTCCGTAAAGACGCAGAATGAAGAATGTTTCATCAGACACATGTTGTGCGACTTTTGATTGGTCGCACAACATGTTCAGAAACTACTGACGATAAGTCTTCAGAAAGTTACCGATCCGGCCAATGGCCATGTCCAGCTCGTCGACACGAGGCAGGGTCACGACGCGGAAGTGATCCGGCCACGGCCAGTTGAAGGCGGTGCCTTGTACCACCAGCAGTTTTTCCGAGAGCAGGAGGTCCAGCACGAATTTCTCGTCGTTGAGGATCGGGCACACTTTCGGGTCGATACGCGGGAACGCATACAACGCCCCCATCGGTTTCACGCAACTGACACCGGGGATCGCGTTGAGCAGTTCCCAGGTGCGGTTCCGTTGCTCAAGGAGGCGTCCGTTGGGCAGTACCAGATCATTGATGCTCTGGTAGCCGCCCAACGCGGTTTGAATGGCGTGCTGGCTGGGCACGTTGGCGCACAGGCGCATGTTGGCCAGCATGTCGATGCCTTCGATATAGCCCTGAGCGTTTTGCTTGGGCCCGGAGATGGCAATCCAGCCCGAGCGGAAACCCGCAACCCGGTACGACTTGGACAGGCCGTTGAAGGTCAGGCACAACACGTCAGGGGCCAGTGAAGCGGTGCAGATATGCACCGCGTCGTCGTAGAGGATCTTGTCGTAGATCTCGTCCGAGAACACCACCAGATTGTGCTGGCGGGCAATCTCGAGCATGCCCAGCAGGACTTCCTTGGAGTACACCGCACCCGTCGGGTTGTTCGGGTTGATGATGACCATGGCTTTGGTGTTTGGAGTGATCCTGGCTTTTATGTCCTCAAGATCAGGCCACCAGTTGGCTTGCTCGTCGCACAGGTAGTGCACCGGATGGCCGCCAGCCAACGTCACGGCAGCGGTCCACAGCGGGTAGTCCGGTGCTGGTACGAGAACTTCGTCGCCATTGTTGAGCAGGGCCTGCAGCGACATCACGATCAGCTCGGACACGCCGTTGCCCAGGTAGATGTCTTCGATGCCGACACCTTCCACCTGCTTTTGCTGGTAGTACTGCATGACTGCCTTGCGGGCGCTGAACAGGCCTTTGGAGTCGCTGTAGCCCTGGGCTGTCGGCAGGTTGCGGATCACGTCCTGGAGGATTTCGTCCGGCGCTTCAAAACCAAAAGGTGCCGGGTTGCCGATGTTCAGCTTGAGGATGCGATGGCCTTCCTCCTCCAGTCGCTTGGCGTGCTTGAGCACCGGGCCGCGAATGTCATAACAGACGTTGGCGAGCTTGTTTGATTTGCTGACCTGCATGGCGATGTGATCCCGAAAATGAACGATCCAGGCGATGTGATGACCACTGCACTGGGAAATTCTGTGTTTGCACACAGTGGCTAACACCGCTTTGCTTCAAGAATCCGTTTGAATGCAGCTAGGGCGGGTGCCAGACTGGTGATTAACGAGGCGCAATCATACGTGCCACCCGATCCCTGGAAAAGCCACCGGTCGGGGTTTTTCAGTGACAGAGGCAGAACCATGGAAAAGTTGAACAAAACCCTGGACGAATGGAAGGCCATGCTCGACCCGGAGCAATACAACGTGTGCCGCCTCAAAGGCACCGAACGGCCGTTTTCGGGGAAATACAACGCCACCAAAACTGACGGTGTCTATCACTGTATCTGCTGCAACGCGCCGCTGTTTGACTCCAGCGCCAAGTTTGACTCTGGCTGCGGCTGGCCGAGCTTTTCCCGGCCCATTGGCGACAGTGCGATGGTCGAGATCCGTGACGTCAGCCACGGCATGGTGCGTACCGAAGTGGTCTGCGCCAAATGTGATGCGCATCTGGGCCATGTGTTCCCTGACGGTCCGCCCCCGACCGGGCTGCGCTACTGTATCAACTCGGTGTGCCTGGACCTGGTCCCTCGCGTCTGACTTCTTGAGGTGTTGCCATGAACGATAACCTGCTCGATATTGCGTGTACCACGCTGGTCGGTGAGCAAAAGGCCCTTGGCGATTTCGGCGGCAAGGCGCTGCTGGTGGTCAATACGGCCAGCAAGTGCGGCTTTACCCCGCAGTACAAAGGGCTGGAGGCGTTGTGGCAGCAGTACAGGGATCAGGGGCTGGTGATTCTGGGCTTCCCCTGTAACCAGTTTGGCAAGCAGGAGCCGGGCGACGAAGCGGCCATTTCCGGGTTTTGCGAGCTGAATTTTGGTGTGAGCTTCCCGCTGTTCAAGAAGGTCGAGGTCAATGGCCCCCAGGCTCATCCGTTGTTTGTCCAGCTCAAGAGGCGTGCGCCGGGGCTGTTGGGCTCGCAGGGAATCAAATGGAACTTCACCAAATTCCTGGTCAGTGGCGATGGCAAAAGCGTAAAGCGCTATGCCCCGACCACCAAGCCTGAGGCGCTCAAGGCCGATATCGAAGCGTTACTGGGTTAAAATCGCTCTATCTGTAGCCGCTGACGAGTGGAACGAGGCTGCGATCGGCGGCGCAGCCGTCGCAAATCCTGCAAACCGTGCCTGTCTGGTGCACCCTGGTGCATCATTTTGCGACCGCTTCGCGCTCGATCGCGGCCTCGTTCTACTCGTCGGCGGCAACACGGTTGGAGTCTCTGTCTCGCCTTTGCGGCACCCATACCTCAATCAACGCCGCCAGCTCTTCGCGCCGAAACGGCTTGGCCAGATAATCGTTCATCCCCGCCGAACGGCAGCGCTCACGCTCTTCGGGCATGGCATTGGCGGTCAGGGCGACGATGGGCAACTTGGGCCAGCGCCCGCGATGGCGGATTTGCCGTGTGGCTTCGTAGCCATCCATGACTGGCATGTTGCAGTCCATCAACACCAGGTCAAAGGTCTTCTGCTCCAGCCGACTCAGCGCCTCGCCGCCGTGGCTCGCAACCACCACTTCACAGCCCAGCTTGCTCAACATGCCCTTGGCCACCAGCTGGTTGACCGGATTGTCTTCGACCAGCAGGATTCGCGCGCGGTGGACCGCAGGAGTATTCACGGTTTGAGTGCCCTGTACCTCGCCGTCGTCCTTGAGCAGCAAATGTTGCAAGGTCTTGTACAGTGCCTGACGCGACAGGGGCCGGGCTTTTTGTTGCAGGGGTGCCAGCGCATTGACCTGGTCACCGGGCATAAAGTTGCCATACGCGGTCACCAGCAGGATCGGCGCACTGATGGCCGGGCGCAGGCCAAACAGGCACTCGGCACAGTCGGTAATCAGTAACTGTGGATGGGTGTCGGTCAGTGAGTCGTCCTGGGAGTAGCGTGTGTAGTCCAGCCCCCACAGGGGCAAAAAACTGCCAAGCATTTCGCTCAGCCCGCTGCTCGCTGCACTCACCACAATAACCCGGCCGGACAACGGCTTTGGCTGGATGGCGGGGGTATGGCAGGGCAGGGGGAGTTCGGCGCAGAACTGGCTGCCAAAACCGACTTCCGAGCTGATGGTCAGGCGTCCGTGCATGACTGCGCACAGACTGTTGGTCAGGGTCAGACCAAGCCCGGTGCCACCATACTGGCGGGTGATGCCGGCCTCTGCCTGAGTGAAGGGGCTGAAAATTCTTGCCTGGGCCTCCTGGGCGATGCCGATGCCGGTGTCGCAAACCTCGATACGTACCTGATCGCCTTGCGCGCTGAGCCGTACATCCACCCGCCCGAATCGGGTGAATTTCAGCGCGTTGGACAACAAATTGCTGACGATCTGTCGGACCCGGGTCGGGTCCCCCATGACCAGTGCCGGAAACTGCGGATCGATCAGGCAGGTCAGTTCCACGCTGGGTGCGGCGTTCTGTGACAGCAGGTTGGCGGTATCTTCGATCAGCGTGCCCAGGTCGAAGGCAATATGTTCAAGCTCCAGTTGGCCCGCGTCGAATTTCGACAGGTCGAGAATGTCATTGAGCAGCTCGACCAGAACCTTGCCGGAGTCATGGGCAATCGACAATTGCTGGTGTTGCTCGGCATTCAGCGGGCTGTCCAGGCACAGCGCCAGCATCCCGAGCAAACCATTGAGCGGGGTGCGTATTTCATGGCTCATATTGGCCAGAAACGCTGAGCGTGCCTGGGCCATTTCCAGGGCAGTAGTGCGCGCAGCCTCAAGCTCTTCATTGGAGTGGCGCAGTTGTTCGTTGCTGGCCTCCAGTTCCTGGGTGCGCACAGAAACAATGGTTTCCAGCTGTGCCAGGTACTCGGTCAGGGTGTTTTCGGCGCGGCGCCGGTATTCCATTTCACGGGCCATGGCCTCGAACTGCTGATTGGCAGCGTTCACCAGTACGCCAATTTCATCGTTTTCGTGACCGCTGGGGCAGTGCACTTTCGACTGCCCCGGATCTGCGGGCTTGCCATCGCTGATCTCACGAATCACTCGCACCAGCGGCTTGGTCAGCATGACGTAAAACAGGCCCAGAAGAATAAAGGTGAGCACGATGCTGCGAATAAAACCGCTGAGCAGTGTGACTTCCGCCCGCTGCAAAAACCGCTTGCCGAAGGGGTAGGTATCCACCTCAAGGTGCAAGACGCCCATGCTTTGTTCGGGGAGGTGATTGAAGTACAGTCGCTGGTCAAATGAGCGGTTGGCACCAAACAGAGAGTCGCTCAGCGCCCGATAACGGCCGGTTTCAGGCAGATCCTGCACCGCCGAGAGCACCAGATAGTCGTTGTCGAGCAGTTGTGCGGCGGTGATCGCCGGTGAGCGCACCAGCCCCTGCAAAAGCTCTTGGGCAAGCTCCGAATCAAGGTTGTAGGCAATGCGTGATGCCGGGTTGTGACTGATCTCCAGCAGCGACTGGATTTCGCGATCGATGGCGGCGTTTTCACTGGCATAATCGATGCCGATTTGCAGCAGGCTAAGCAGGGTCCCCAATATCAGACCGACCAGCACAGTCAGTTTGGCTTGCTTGAAAGACAGGCGGTGGGTGAGTTTTATGTCCATTGGGGGTGTTGCACCTGTTTCCATTTCCTTGCGGCGTGCAAGAGTAGTCGATTCGTGGGTCAACCGGCAGGCATTACTGCGGTATTTGCGACCTGGCGATGTGAGTCGTAATGTGGTTTGAGCTGAATGTAGGTCATATCAATATGCCATCATTGTGTATCAGTCTGAGGAAATGTTGTGAATTCTAATCTGGATGCCTTTCTGCAACGGGCCGAAGCGGTCCTCGCACGTCTTGAACCCTTGCTGCCGGCTCAGCGTGAGCCGATCGAATGGCATCAATGCCTGGCGGCCCGTTGGCAGCGGGAGGGGCGTTCGGGTTACCTGATGCCATTGCAAGTCAGCCTTGATATGCGCCTTTCGGACCTGATCGGCGTCGATATTCAGCGGGATCAGCTGGGTCGCAATACCAAACAGTTCCTTGATGGTTTGCCGGCCAACCACGCTCTGCTTTGGGGCTCGCGCGGTACTGGCAAGTCTTCGATCATCCGTGCACTGCTTGCCGAGTATGGCAATGCGGGCCTGCGCCTGATCGAGATCGAGCGTGACCATCTGGCCGACCTGCCGCGGGTGGTCGAGCAATTGCAAGGTTTGCCCCAGCGCTTTGTGCTGTTTTGCGATGACTTGTCATTTGAGGCGGGTGAAAGCGATTACCGGGTGCTCAAAAGCGTGCTCGATGGTTCCCTTGAGCAAGCGCCGGATAACGTCCTGCTTTACGCCACGTCGAACCGCCGTCATCTGGTGCCCGAAAAGGAAAGCGATAACGAGAACTGGAAGAATGTCGACGGTGAGTTGCATCCCAATGAAGCTGTGGAAGACAAGATCGCCTTGTCTGATCGCTTCGGCCTGTGGCTGTCGTTTTATCCGTTCACCCAGGACCATTTCCTGAGCGTGGTTGAGCACTGGATCGATGTATTGGCCACCAAAGCCGGTTTGCAGTGGCAGCGCGACGAGGCACTGGATATTCTGGCGGTGCGCTGGGCAACCGGGCGTGGCAACCGCAACGGCCGTTGTGCCTATCAGTTCGCGCGTTATTGGGTGGGTTTGAAATTGTTGGAGCAAGTGAATGATTGATTTGAACGCCACAGGTGCAGGCCTGAACGGCTATGGCCTGTTGCAGGCTCAGTTGGAGTCGTTGTTGGCAGATGAGCGTGACTTTATTGCCAACGCTGCACAGTTCTCGGCGTTTTTGTATCACCAGCTCGATGATCTGAACTGGGCCGGGTTTTACCTCAATCGTAATGAGGAGCTGGTACTGGGCCCGTTTCAGGGGCAAATTGCCTGTGTTCGTATCCCGTTTGGGCGTGGCGTCTGCGGGGCTGCAGCGGCGAGCCGGCAAACGCAGCGAGTTGAAGACGTGCATGCATTTGCCGGGCACATCGCTTGCGACAGTGCCTCCAACAGTGAGTTGGTCGTGCCGTTGATCAAGGATGGTCGCCTGATCGGCGTGCTGGATCTGGACAGCCCGAGCATCGGGCGCTTCAGCGAGCAGGATCAGTTGGGCATTGAAGCGCTGGCGGCCATCTTTTTGCGCTTGAGCGAGTGCTGATCCGCATCAGTTTTTCAGCCCGGCCTTGAGCATCAGCGCATGGATATCGACCGTATCGATTTGTTGAGGGTCAAGAAACTGCCGGGCGTATTGCAGGTAAATCTGTTCGTGCATGAACAGCGCGAACAGTTGCGGATCAATATGGGCGTCATGGCACATGGCGGCCATGATGTTCAGCGCCTCACTCAAGGTTTTGCTGCGTTTATAGGGGCGATCCGACGCGGTCAATGCCTCGAAAATATCGGCAATTGCCATCATCCGTGCCTCCAGGCTCATTTCCTCGCGTTTCAGGCGTTTTGGATAACCGCTGCCATCCATTTTTTCGTGATGCCCCCCGGCAATTTCGGCAATGTTGCTCAGGTAGGCAGGTAGCGGCAGGCTGCTGAGCATCAGGATGGTTTGCACGATGTGGTTATTGATGATGTAGCGCTCTTCGCGGGTCAAGGTGCCGCGCCGGGTACTGAGGTTGTACAGCTCGCCACGGTTGAATTTGTAGGGTGGTACTTCGAGTTTGAAGCCCCAGGGGTTTTCGGGGTCAATCAGGTCGGCCTCGGGGCGAGTGAACAGGTGCTCGGGCTTGTCGGCCAGCAGCGACTCGGTCACCGGCAAGGCTTGCTCCTGGCGGGTGGACTGGCGTTTGTTTTCTTCCCAGGAAACGCCCAGGCGATCATCCAGCGTGCGGGTCCAGGTGCGGCGCGCAATGGCGTTCAAACGCTGCAGGTCTGCCTCCATCATGGCTTCCCCGCCCAGATTGCACTGGGCGACAAAAGCGAAGTCATCATCCAGCTCAAGCAGGCAGGCATCTCGCAGGTGCGCCAGCTGTTGATCGTCGCCACCCAGGGCCCGTGCCTGCCAGTAATTGACCCAGGCATCGCGCTTGAGCACTTCAAAGCGGGTGCGGATTTCGTGAATGCGGTCGTACAGGGTTTCAAGCTTGGTGGCCTTGTCGACCACATATTCCGGTGTTGTGACCTTGCCGCAGTCGTGCAGCCAGGCGGCGATACGCAGCGCCTCCCATTGCTCATCCGTGGGAGCGTACTGCTCAAAGGGTGGCTGCCGGCTCGCAGCAGCCGCCTGTGCCAGCATCAATGTCAGGATTGGAACCCGTTGGCAATGGCTGGCGGTGTACGGGCTTTTGGCGTCTATAGCCCCCGCCAGCAATTGGATCAATGCATCCAGCAACTGTTTCTGCCGAGCCTGCAGGCGCTGGCTTTCAATAGCAACGGCAGCTGTACCGGACACCGCCTGGATAAAGGCAATCCGGTCGGCCCGCAAGTGGTCCTGATCGTCAGTCGAACCACTGTCGTTCAATACCAGCACAAGAATACCCACCGTTTCCCCCTGGCGGTTGTGCAGGCGAATGCCGATCAGGTGGACACTCTGGCTGCCCAGTTCATCCATCACAGACTGCAAGCCACCCGCCTGTTCAAGGGTGAGTGAGCGGGCGACACTGTCATGACCTTCGAAAAGCGCCCGTAACCACTCGGGGCTCTGGCTGTCGTCAGGGTTCAACACGGGCGCGGGCTGGGTTGCCAGTTCCTGGGGCTGGCCGTTGATGATCAGGCCTTTTAACTCCAGTTGAGTACTGTCGTTTTTTGTCAGGTAGATCAGCCCGGCCTCTGCCTGAGCAATCTTGAGAGTCTCGAACAGTACGGACTGCAGCAAGGGTTCAAATCGGGTATGGGCCGAAAGGCTGGAGGTGATTTCAAAAAAGCTGGCGAGGGTTTCTTTCATGCGGCCCATGGATGCCTGCATCTGATCGATTTCGAGCACGGGCGATTGTCGTGTGAATGGATAGTTGAAATCGAACCGTCGAACCGCATCGGCTTCACGCACCAATTCGCGCAAGGGCCTCACCAGCAACCTGGAGGTCACCCACCCCATGGGCAGGCACAGCACCAGGGCGCCCAATGTCACCAGGGCCCCTTGCCAGCGCAACTGATAGGCATCGGCCAACAGCTCGTCTTGCGGGACCATCATTGCCAATTGCAAGCCATTGGCACTGCCATCGTCCACCTTGAACCGCGAAACGATCCATTGGCGCTGGCCGTCGTCCAGGCGCTGCTGAGCATCTGCCCCTTGATTGATCAGCAGTCCAAGGGCCGGATTCAGCTCCGAGACTTTGGGCAGTTTGGTGGGGTCCATGGCGTTCAATAATTTGTTGAAGTCCGGGTAAGCGATGGCCCGGCCATCATCGCCGAACAGAACAATCTGTGTACCAGGCGTTGTTTGATGGTCGGCCAGGGTGGCGGACAGTTGAGACAGCGTTACATCGGCACCCATCACCGTATTGGCAGTACTGCGTTTGGCGAGTGTAGTACCAACTTCGTGGGTGGTAAAAAACAGGTAGGGGCTGGTGGTGGTCTGATTTTTGTCGGCATCCTGCGCAATAAACCAGCTGCGCACGCGGGGGTCATAGAGCTCATTGGGGATGTTGCGCTGTTCGAGCTGTTTCAGATTTGCATCCAGATACAGTTTTTTTGAATTAACCGTGCCTTGCCGGGCTGCACGTGTTATCGACCATACTTCGAAGCTAGCTTGGGGTGGGGCTTTTAACTGGCGCCGGATCTCTTGATTGCGTAAAGGCCGGACCAGGAAAAAGTTGCCGTTGTCATCGCCCAGGTATAGAGCTGACAGTGTGTGGTTGTCTTCGAGTGCTTGTACAAAGGGCTGCAGCAGGCCTGTTCGAAGCTCGACCTGGTCGGTTGTGGCCGCAGAATCAAGAATTAGCAGGTTGAGCGCATGCCGTATGGGTTGATAGGCATCCAGCAGGTCATCCTGAACATCCTGTTCTATGTAGCTGAACAACTTTTGGCTGCTGTCGAGAATGATGCGGGTGGTTTGCTGGTAATTGAATACGCCCAGTACAACGCCCAGCAATAGCAACAAAAATGTAAACATCGCACTTATGTGAGCATGCAGCGGGTACTGGCGCCGATGGGAGAGCGCACTGTTGCGCATGGGCTGATTCTCCGCTGATGTAGGCGTGCTGGTATCTATCAGCATAGTAAAACCGCGCCAACCTGCCTTTGATTGGCGCTCAGGTGTGCTTCGTCAACGATTCAAGTTGCAGGGCCAGCGCCTGTCCCAGTGCACGCATGGAGACCTGCACTTGCTCGCGGGCCTGCACGAGGTTAGCGGGCGTGGCTTGCTCCAGTGCCTCGCAGTTGTTGATCAGGCTTTGGGCGCCCACAATGCGGGCAGCGCCTTTTATCCTGTGGGCAATTTCGACAAACGCCTGCAATTCGCCGTTGTCAGGTAACTCAAGCAGCGTCTTGAGATCCTGGCAGTTGCTGCGGAGCAGTTCTTCCAGCAAGAGTCTTGTTCGTTCCTTGTCGCCTCCTGTAAGCGGGCTGAGAGCGTCGGCGTTGAAGGCTTCCGGGCAGTGGAATAGCGGCTCAAGCATGGCCAGTCGTTGACTCAACAGGGTCAGGCTGATGGGTTTGAACAGGCAGTCGTCCATTCCTGCCTGCTTGCAGCGTTGCCGCTCTTCCGGTTGGGCATTTGCAGTAAACCCCAGCACGGTACATGGCCGTTGGCTGGAGGCCAGCTCATGCTTGCGTATGGCTCGAGTCAGTTCATAGCCATTCAGGACAGGCATGTTGCAGTCTGCAATGACCAGGTCGAATTTGCCTGTCTTCCAGGTTTTCAAACCTGCGGCGCCGTCGTGCTCGGTGGTAAACCTGTGCCCTAAAAATCCAAGTTGCTGGCACATCAGCAAGCGGTTGGCCGGGTGATCATCCACCACCAGTACGTTAAGCGGATGAGCGGCAGGGTTGATTGAGGGTTCTTGTGCGGGGGGGCACTGGGACGGCGTCAGGGTTGGCACTTCAAGTTTTATCTGAACCTGGGTACCTGCACTTTCCTGGCTGCTCAGTACCAGGGTGCCGCCCATCATTTCGCACAGGCTACGGCAGATGACAAGGCCAAGACCGGCACCATTGAGCGCCAGTTGCCCGCTGTTCTGTGCCTGGGCGAAGGGCTCAAACAGGCGTGCCTGATCACGCTCGCTGATGCCGATGCCAGTGTCTTTGACGCTCAAGTGCAGTTCAGTCCGCTCAGGGGTGCCGGCTGGCAGCAAGTTGATTTCAAGCGTCACCCGGCCTTGTTGGGTGAACTTGATCGCATTGCTGATCAGGTTGGTCAGGATTTGCTTGAGACGAAGCGGATCGATCAGTACGTCGGGTAGATCGTCTGTTGCATCGAAACGCAGGTCGAGCGTGAGGTTTTTTTGCCGCGCCAGGCCATCAAAAATCCGCATCACGGAGTGTGCCAGTTGGTGCAGATTGACGCGTTCCGGGGACAGGTTCAGGCGGCCGGACTCTATACGGGCAATATCAAGAATATCGCCTATCTGCTCCAGCAGGTCTTTGGCCGAGTTATAAGCAACTTCAATGGACGGGCGGTCGAGATGCCCATGGTCGGCGCGCTTGAGCGTCAGTTCAAGCAAACCGATCACTGCGTTCATCGGTGTACGGATTTCATGGCTCATGGTTGCCAGGAAGGTGCTTTTGGCCCGGTTGGCATCATCTGCCAGCTCCTTGGCCGTACGCAGCTCATCCAGTAGCTGATGACGTTCACTGATATCAATCCAGCCACCGATGATGCCCTGTACTTCGCCCAGGGAGTCCCGATAGGGAAGAATCCAGTGATAGATAGTGAGCGTTTTTTCGCCGATTCTCAGCGGGCGATCAGTCACCAGCGGAGTACCTTCACGCATGACACGCAGGTAGTCGGCCTGATAGTCACGGGCTTCACATTCGTTGCTCAGGAGGTCGCAGGTTTGCATCACGGTCTTGCCGATGACTTCTTCGCGCCTGGCTGAAAAGGCATTCAAGTAGCTGTCATTGCAGGTTTTCAGAACACCTTCGCGATCACGCACATAAATAGGATGAGGCGTACCGTTGACGAGCGCACGCATGAACTCGAACTGATCGCTGAGTGCACGTTCGGCCGATTTTCGTTGCCGGATCTGGCGCCGCATATAGGCATTCCAGATCAGGGACAGCAACAGTAAAAGGCTGGTGCCAATGATGAACTGGTAGAACAGGCGATGGTAATTGTGCCAGTAACTATCAGATGCCGGCACATAGCCCCGCCAGCGGCTGTTGATAATGCCCAGCTCATCAGGCGCGATACTCAACAACGCCTTGTTGAGGATTGAGGACAACTCGCTGGCATCCCGGGCAGTGGCGAGGGAAAACATGGCGGGTTGGGTGCCGATGGTGGCACTGATTTGTAACCGGTCCTGAAACAACCCCGAGGCCAGCAGGTAGTTGGCGATGACCAGCGTACTGACTGCACCTTGCACTTTCTCTTCGGCCAGCAGTTCTGTGGCGCGATAGATATCCCCGGTTTCTACCAGTGTTATCTGCGGGTATTGACTGCGCAGGTAATCGGTCAGGGGATTGCCTCGGGTCAAGGCCAGTTTTTTACCCGCAAGTTGTTCAAGGCTCGCAGGTTGCCCATCACCTTTTGCCGTAAGCAGGACAAAGGAGTTCACCAGATAGGGACGGGTGAAACTGAGGGCGCTTTCTCGTGAGGCTGAAGGATTGATGGCCGAGATAATGTCGGTTTCGTGCCGACTGATCATTCGGGTCATGGTGTCGAGGCTGTTCGCGCGTTGTATTTCGAAGCGCAGCCCCGTGCGCAGACGGATCATCTCCAGCAGGTCGGCAGTAATGCCTCGGAAATCCCCGCTGGCATCAAAAAATGTCAGGGGTGCCATGGTTTCGTTGACCACTACGTTGACCACAGGATGCTTGAGCAGCCAACGGGCTTCTCGCTGAGTAAGCTGCAGCTTCTGATCGGACAGTAGAATGTCACTGCCAGCGCTCCAGCGTTTGGCAATGCTTTCTTGTTCACTGTTGGGTACGGCCTTGAGTGTGGCGTTGATGATGCCTAGCAGGGGCGAGTTGTCCCGACGCACTGCAAAGCTGAATCCATGGGCTTCGTGTTTGCCAAAATTGGCCATCTTGATGTTTTTCAGGTACCCCTTGTTGATCATGTAATGGGTCGACACAGTGTCCCCCAGAAAAATATCCGCCTGATCGAAAGCCACGGCATTAATGGCATTTTGATAGGACGGATAAGACTGGATGATTGCCTGGGGATAAAGCGCCTTTACTTCCTCCTGGGGCAGATAGTGGTACACCATACTCAAGCGCAAACCGGCGAGGCCTTGGGAGAGTGAGCGTGTTTCTCCCTCTCGGGTCACCAGTACGGGTTGGTCGATGGCATAGGGAATGGAAAGTACAAGGTGCTGGTTCGCGGCCTCAAAGCCGTTGGAAGTACCCAGCAGGTCAATCTGGCCGTCCTCGAGTGCCTTGATGGCTGCTTCTCTGGAGGCAAAGCGCTGGATCCTGATCGACAGCTTGAGGGCTTTGCGCAGAAGGCCGGCGTAATCTGCGGTGAGGCCTTCGTAGTCCCGACCGCTATCGGTCATGTCGAACGGTGGATAGTCGGCAGCAGAGGTGCCGATCACGAGTTCGCGCTTATTTTGCAGCCAGTATCGTTGAGTGTTGTCCAGGGGGACTTCAATGTGGCCGGAACTCGAGCGGCTGAGCAACGTAAGGGTTTCACTGCGGACCGGGGCGGCCAGCACGGGCACGCACAGAACTAACCCCGCAAAAAGTGACAGGTACTTGATTAATCGTGCGGGCATCCTGTTTTTCATACAAGACCATTACGTTTTGCCAGCTCGATAAGTTCCACCAGCGAATGGGCTTTCAGTTTTTGCATGAGGCGCTTTTTGTAAGTGCTCACGGTTTTGTTGCTTAAAAACATGCCGGCTGCAATGTCCTTGTTTGTTTTGCCTTGTGCGAACAGCTTCAGAACCATAAGTTCCCTGTCGTTGACAAGTTTGAATAACTCGATTTCAGATGAGTTGTTGTGATCGTTTGTTTCAGAAGTCAATGCCTGGCTTGGAAAATAGTTGTAGCCAGAAAATACCGCTTTTATTGCACTGGTAAGCTCACTCAGTTCTTCTTGTTTGCACACATACCCGGCTGCACCGGATTGCATGCAGCGCATGGCGAAAAGTGTCGGTGACTGCGATGTGAGAACCAGCGTCTTGAGGGCTGGGCTTATTGAGCTGAAGCGTGACAGCACTTCCAGGCCATCGAGTTTGGGGATGCTGATATCAAGAATTACCAGATCAGGAGTGCACTCGCGGATCATCTGCATGGCGTCTACTCCATTGTCGGTTTCTCCGACTATTTCATAACCTTCATGTTCTAACAACATGCGAATTGCGAGCCGGATTACAGGATGGTCGTCGACAATAAATACGGTGTTCATATTGATTCCCCATAAGGTGCTGAATAGAAAGCGCGACCTTAGCTCAGATGTAAGAGCTGGGGCAGGAACCGGGGAGCCTACAAACGTAGTATGGGAATTATCCTACGCAAAATAAGGCGATGGCTCACTAAATACACAAGGGGAGAGGCGTATTTAAATGCGCGTTTAAAGATTTTTTGAGTTTAACGCTGGGCGCGCGAGTATATTTCTTTCTTGTGTATGGAAAAGTCTTACTTGCTACTTCATGTTGTAAACATAGTGTTTGATCAAGTGGAGCTGCGTGCCCTCCCTGTTTGGCAGGGGAGGGCAGCGGTTGTCAGGCGGGGGGTGGAGTGACCTGTCATTGCTCTGGTCATTTCAGTGGCATAACTGTCGGTCATGCCGGCAATAAAGTCGTTGATGCGCATAAACGATCGATGTAATGGCCACTGTGGGTCGGGAGCATTGTTGCCCAGCAAATCGAGGATCCGACGGTTTTGAACGATGGGGTACGACCGCCATGCTGCCCAAGTGCGGCGCCACAGAATGCATTGAGGAGGATTTCCAGGGACGTATAGGCACCCGTTTCATGCAAGGTTTTGCATTTGTCCTGGAAGATTTTTTGCGTGCCATGTCTTTGTTGTCCAGCACGCAACGTGGCCGTGCCGTGCATATGCTCGACCAGATCCCCTGGTGCCGGCAGTGCTTGCTGTTGTTCGACAAAAGCCCGGGCAGCGGCGTTGGTCAGATGTTCGATGGCCTTGCCGCGCAGTATTGCCCGTTTTCGCCGTCGTGAGTCGTTGGGGCCAAGCAGGCGAAAAGTTTCAGGCAAATCATCGCCCACCAGGTTCAGCAGCAGGGACTCGACACATGGAGAAGCTGCGTTTGCGTTTGGGAACCTCTCTTGGTGATAAATGGACAAGGCTAGTTACATCATTGCAGTTTTGGATATTTTGAAGAGGGCATGATCTGCCGTTGAGGGTCTTCAGGTTTAGAGTATATATGTGTTTGATGGGTTGGTTTATGTAAGGTTTTCCTTAAGTAATAAGTGTTTTTTATGTGCGGTGAACTCTATTTGCTTCCTGTTGACTGGCTATAGGCGGCAAAATACCCAGTTCCTTTTGTGTGGTCAGGTTGGGCTATTAGGGAAGGTGTTTATAAGTCGTGATCTTTCTCTACCTATTATAGCTTGTCGAGTGAGCTGGGGTGTTTGTAATCTGCGCTTTAGTCAGGGGGGATGCTAGCTGTAAGGGGATGTTAAATTTTCTGTTGCTGATTGACTGTCAGGTATAGCAGTGGAGAAGTTGTTAGCAGGTTGTGAACTTATTTTTGTGTAGGGGGTAGTGGCATTTTACAATCAATCGTTTTGTGATAGGATTTGTCCGTTCTAGCGTTGATTGGTTTATGCAATCTATTAAATGGAAAAGGAAGAAATGGATAAAATTATAAGTGTTGTATTTGCGTCGTTGATTGCGGTTTCGTCGTTTGCAGCATCAGCAGAAACCTTTGAGCGAGTAGAGCTTGATAAAGATAGTACCAGTGTTCAGTACGCTGGCCCTATTAAGTCAGTCACTAAATCGCTTGAAGGTTATAAGTGGCTTGGTCAATCAGATGACATGAATGGTGGCGTGGTTTTTGAGCCGTATGCAAACCCTGATTTTGGTAAAAATGACACTGAAACGGGGGGTGCAATCATGGTGGCCGCCACATTCTATCTTTATGATAAGCCAGTTAAAGAGGCTCTGATGATTGCTCGTCAAAGCGAGATTCCGGGTTTTGTTGAGTTTTACGGGTACGAATCAAGAGAGCTACAATTGCACGTGAGGATGGCTGATGATAATGCATTCCAAGCTTTTTCAAGTGCAGACGAATATCGTAGGCCGGAAAAGTTAATGGAATATAAAAAGGTTGAACAATTTAATAAGAGTAACTATGAGAGCAAGTTGAAGTCTGCACTTGATGATGGAACTGTTTTTTAGTGACGGCGTCTAGAGAAAAGGCTGCCTTGGAGGTCTTTTTTATTTTTATGGTTTGGGGTTTTTTTGAAGTAGGGGGCTTGGTCCAGGTTGGAGGGTTGAATTGATCAGCTTAAAGTGTGTTTTGAACCGTGGTATAAATCAACGGTCTTAGGTGTTATATCAATTACTGGGGAGCACGCATGGAAAGCATGAGTTGGGACAAGTTGCTGAATAATACCCGTCTTGGCGGTCGTCCTCCTAAATCTGAGCTAGGCCGTTCACCTTTCCACTCAGACCACGACAAGGTTATTTTCTCCGGAGCTTTCAGACGCCTTGCCAGAAAGACTCAGGTTCATCCTCTTGCCACTAATGACCACGTTCATAACCGTCTCACACATAGCTTGGAAGTGGCTTGTGTAGGCCGTACCCTGGGGGTGAGAGTAGGCCAGGAACTTCTGAATGAAAGACTTATTCCTGAGCAACATTCAGCTTCTGATATTGGTGATATTGTCCAGACTGCTTGTCTCGCTCATGACATTGGCAACCCTCCCTTTGGGCATACAGGTGAAGAAGCTATTCGTCACTGGTTCACCAATGATGTTGGGGCGAAGATAATAGAACAATTGCCTTTTAATGAAGCTACTGATTTACGTAGATTTGAAGGCAATGCACAAGGGTTTAGGGTTTTAACGACCTCGGAATATCATCCCTATGAAGGGGGGATGCGTCTTACTTATGCGTCGCTTGGCGCTTTCATTAAGTATCCTTGGCTTGCTGGTGATGCTGTTAATGGGCAAAGACCTATTCAGAACAAATATGGTATTTACTGTTCTGAATTGGGTTTGTTCAATGAAGTGGCGGACGCTACTGGCTTGTTAAAGCTGGGTGATGGTTGGCGGTGTCGCCATCCACTGGCTAACTTGATGGAGGTGTCTGATGATTTTTGCTACGCCATTCTTGATTTAGAAGATGGTGTAGAGATGGGTATCCTTGAGTGGGATAAGGTCTTTGAAATACTGTGCCTTGTCCTTGATGATCACCAGAAGAATCAGTTAGTCAAAGAAATTCAAGGCATGAAGGTTGGCCGTAGGCTCTCTATGATTCGTGGGAAAGTTATTTCAGCTTTTGTAGACGCTGGAGCGACTGCTTTCATGAATAACCATAATGAAATCATGACTGGCAAGGTTCTAGGTATTTTAGAACTTTGTGATAAGAATGTCCGTGAGTGTGTAGCCGCCGCCAAAGGTCTTGCTCGCGATGAAATCTTCCAGCATCCCAGGAAGGTTGAGTTAGAAATAGGGGCTTATAGCACTATATCTACGCTGCTAAACGTTAGCTGCTCTGCTGCTTTGGAATATGTCAGAAAGGGCGGTGTAGCTGATTCGAAGACGAGAAGGGTGGTAGAGCTTCTTGGGCTGGACTTGAATAATTTAGACGCCAGTGGGGGTGTTTCCAAGGAGTACGGTGCAATGATGCAGGTTCTGGATTACGTGAGTGGCATGACCGATAACTATGCCATGCACTTGGCTCGACAGTTTAATGGTATGGGCGGGGAGCGTTGAGCCTGCGTGTACATATTAGGCAGCTGTTTTATTATGTGATTGCAAATGTGCTTCTCATTGAAAAGGCCACCTAAGTGGCCTTTTGTATCACAATTCAGCTTTTAATTTGTCGAATTCATTTTTTATTTCACGAAGCATTAACTTGCGTCCCTCATTTGCTTTGGAGTTTCCAATAATGGCAGAGATGGAAAATCCAACGGCAGTAAGGGCTGTT
This sequence comes from Pseudomonas sp. FSL W7-0098, assembly GCF_005930585.1. Classification (NCBI taxonomy): domain Bacteria; kingdom Pseudomonadati; phylum Pseudomonadota; class Gammaproteobacteria; order Pseudomonadales; family Pseudomonadaceae; genus Pseudomonas; species Pseudomonas sp. FSL W7-0098. Next base: position 181,219 of record NZ_RXHW01000010.1, on the reverse strand, counting down.
CCTACTACATAGCCAAACCATCCTTTGGCAATGTATACGCTAAGGGCAGTCACTGCGAGTCCGGCGGCGACAACAATTTTGTTGCCGTTATAGGTTTTGAATTCCCCGTGCTCGTAATACGTTTGCGTAACTGCAAGTGAGGCCAGGCTAAAAAATGTGCCTACGCCCGGCAATGCAAACATTATAAAGTCTTGAAAAGTAAAAGTTTCTCTTTCGCTAATATACCCGAGTGTGTAAATCTCTCCATTCGGGGTCACTTGATAGGCGACTGGTTCACCACTTTTAAAAGCCATTAGAATTTTTTTGCCAACAGGAGCATGTAAACTCTCGTCAATGAGGATCGCTGGCAGCAAGTCACCGTTCTGAAACTCAAGCAATGCCTCAAGCTTGACATGAGTTCCTATATTGTTACTAACTGAAACGTTGTTGCCTTGCTTAGTGGTTGTAACTGAGCCGCTTGTGTGGGAGGTGACTGTTTTGTCCCTTAAAATGACTGCTGCACAATCGAACGCGGGCCTTCTACTCATGGCTATTCCTTAGCTTGCTAACAATAAAAACGACTAACTCAAAAAATTAAGCGGGAGGCTGGCATAATGCCATTATTTGATGAGGGCCAGGAACTTATCAAATTTCCAAAGCCTGATCAAGCGGCTGTAGAGGCTTCATTCTTTTATGCGTTCGTTAGAGGCTAACAGGATAGGGTTTCGCTGCTGCGCCAGAGGCGTAGAGCAGGTGACTTATAGGCAGGCGATGGCTAGTGTCTTTGTTTTGCTGGTGATGCAAACAACCGTAAATCCCTAGTCAGTTCGAACGGGCTGTTCGAAGGGTGGTGTATCGGCTCTATAATTGTCCTGACAAAAACAGAGGTTATTCCTAAGTGGTACAATTTCGTCTTCTTGTTCTTATATATTCTTATTTGTAACTAGTTGGCTGTTGACACTGTAATAAGGTCGTTTCTGGCTGCGGAGCCTAAATACAGTTCGCTCGGTAGCAGCCGAACCGGTGCTTCTTGTCACCCAGGGAGCGGCCGACGCAACTGACTTCGAGGGAGTGGGTGAGGCGGGTGTGGATATGGTCGTTGCTGTTGACCGGATGGACCTGTGTTTTGCGCCCCAGCAGCTTCTCGTTTCAGAACGGATGACGCAAGTGGAGGCATGATCAGGGGCGCCATATGTGGCAGCGGGCTTGCTCACGATGCAGGCAGCGCGGTGTTTCAGTCAAACCGCGTCGATGCCATCGCGAGCAAGCCCGCTCCCACAGAAGGAGGGGGGGAGGCTTTCTGTTCAGGGCTTGCGCGAGGCCTGGATCACCATCTTGATCAGTGGTATCAAGCCAGTGGTCAAGCTGATCCAGCGTGACGTGCCCCCGGTGTTTTTGCTTTTGGCGCCTCTGCCGGTCAGGAACCCGAGCAGGGTGACAATCCCCACACCCCACAAGGGTGCATGCTTGATCCCCAGGGTTTCCTGCCAGTTGCTGGTCATCCCGCGCATTTTTTGCAGGGGTTGCAGTAGTTGTTGCGACTCATGACGAATCTCCTGACGGTGCATTTCCATGCGCAGGCGGATCAAGGTTTTGCGCAACTCCTGGCGTGAAGCATTTTTCGGCAATTCAGGCAGGCTCATGGCAACAAACGCTCGCGGTCTTTGGCCAGCTCTTCAAGCGTGGCATTGAAAGGAGAGGATTCATCGAATATCGCGGCGTTGAGGCGCAGCCCGCAGAACACCGCGGCCAGTGTATAAAACACACAAAGCCCGATAATGCCGGGGATGCGGTAGCTGTCCCAGAGCAGGATCATCACCAGCGCCGACAGTCCGATCAGCAGCAACAGCGCGAACACCAGTGCCAGCCCGGCAAACAACAACAGGCTGACGGTGCGTGCCTTCTGCTCTTGCAGTTCGATGCCCAGCAATTCGACATGGCTGTGCAACAGACCCAGGAATGCGGCACCCAAGCGCCGCGGTGAGGAACGGGGGGAACCGGATTCGTCTGTCATATCAGCGCCGGGTTGCCAGCAGGCCCAGAACAAAGCCGATACCGGCCGCGATGCCCACAGACTGCCAAGGGTTTGCCTGCACATAATCTTCGGTGGCCACCACAGCCGCCTGACTGCGGTCTTTCAACGATTCCTTGGTTTCTTCCAGGGTTGCGCGGGCCTTGAACAGGCTGTCCTTTATCTGGGCGCGCAGTTCTTCAGCCTGGTCACCGGCCAGGGACGCGGTGTGTTCCAGCAACTTTTCGGCATCGAGTACCAGCGTCTGGAAATCGGCCATCAGGATTTCTTGAGCATTCTTTGCTGTTTTACGGGCCATGATTCACTCCATTAGTGGCTTGATAATCGTTCGAGTGTAGGCCTTCGGTGAAGGTTCACTCGTTTCCTTGGCATTGCTTACGCTGTTGGATGGGCAATGCCAGAGATGTCTTTTGTGTACAGAGGCAAAACCTTACCTTAAATCAGTCGTTTTCGCGGGGGATTGCAGCTTCCCGCGCGTCTTCGCTTTCAAAACAGCCTTCGAGCAGGTGATAGCGGTCATGGCGTACCTGGTCGACCCGGCGTTGCACGATTTTTTCTGACAGGCCCAGCAAAATCAAGGCATGGGAGGCGAGCATCAGGCTCGACTCGAGCAATTCCGGTACCACTTCAGTTGCCCCGGCGGCCTTCAGCTCGGTGAGCTGGCTGTCATCGCGGGTCCTGACCAGGATAGGCACTTCGAGGGTAATCAGCCGGGCTTCCTTGAGTACGCTCATGGCCACCTCGGTGTTGTCCACGGCAATCACCAGCAGTCGCGCACGATCCAGGCCTACAGCGCGCAGCAGATCACCCCGGCGGGCGTCGCCGTAGTGCACGCAGCTGTCCGCTTTAGCTGCTTCCTCAATGCGATCGGGGTCGTAGTCCAGCGCGACAAAGTCCTTGTGTTCGCTGCGCAGGAAACGGCCAATGGACTGGCCCACGCGGCCATAGCCGCACATCACCACGTGCCCGTGCAGTTCGGCGTTTTGGCTGGCGATTTCTTCCAGCTCCGCCTCTTCATAGGATTGCCGGTGCAGGCTGGCTGCGATAAGTGGCGCGGCGCGCAGCAGCAGGGGTGTCAGCAGCATCGAGCAGAACGTGGCGGCCAGCAGATAGGCAGCCATATCCGCCGGGATCAGCGAGTTGCTCTGCATCTGCGCCATCAGGGCAAAGCAGAACTCACCGCCCTGGGCCAGGGCCAGGCCACTGCGCCAGGCGGTTTCTCCGTCGCTGCCACGCAACTTGACCAGAATCGCGACCACGGCACCCTTGATCAGCATCAGGACCAGGGTCAGGCCTAAAATCAGGAAACCGTGGTGAATGAAAAGCTGCAGGTCGATCAGCATGCCGATGCTGACGAAAAACAGACCCAGCAGAATGTCCCGGAAAGGTCGGATATCGGCTTCAATCTGGTGTCGATAGTGGCTTTCACCCAGTAGCATGCCGGCCAGGAAGGCGCCGAGCGCAGGGGACAGGCCCAGCAGGTGGGTGAGCCAGGCGGTGAGCAGCACGATCACCAGCGCCAGCAACACAAACAGCTCTGCCGAGCGCGACGCGGCCACCTCGTGGAACAGGCGCGGCAGCAGGAAGCGACTGGCAAACAGCAGCCCCAGAAACAGGATCACAGTCTTGCCCAAGGTAACCGGCAAGGCCCAATACCAGGCCTGGTCGCTGCTGCCGGCGAACACCGGCACCAGGGTCAGCAACAGTACCGCGACCACGTCCTGAAACAGCAGTACGCCAATGGCATTCTGACCGTGACGGCTGAAGATTTCCCCCAGGCTAGTCAGCTCTTTACTTACGATCGCCGTGGATGACAGGGCGAGTCCGGCACCGAGCAGGAACGCGCCGTTAAGGCTCATGCCAAAGGCATACAGCAGGCCGCCCAGCGCCACTGCCGAACACAGCACTTGCAGGCTGCCCAGGCCAAATACCACCCGACGCAGCTTGAGCATCTTGGGCAGCGAGAACTCCAGCCCCAGGGAAAACAGCAAAAACACCACTCCAAGCTCTGCCAGGTCAGGCAGATCGGGGCTGTCATTGATCCAGTCGAGGGCGGTGGGACCTACAAACAGGCCGACACACAGGTAACCCAGCACCGGCGGCAGCTTCAGGCGCCGGAACAGGGCAATGACCACCAGTGACGAGGCAAGGATGATTAACAGATTGGCAAACACGAAAGGCTTCCTTGGCAGGTCGGGAAAAAGGTCGCGAGCATCCGGCAAATACGAAGGTCTGTCGCTGATGTGGGTCAAGCGTAGTCGCAAGCAGGGGAATAGAGCGATTGTATTGGCAAATCAGGCATACGGCTGCGGCTATCTGCTACGGGTCGACGTCACCGGGCCAGGCTCTTAAGATAAACACTTTATTTCTAAGGTCGTTATTTATGCCTCCCGAATGCCAATTGTTCGGCACCCTGGGTTGTCACCTGTGTGAACTGGCCGAAGCGGTTTTAATGCCCTTGGTCGAGCATGGGTTGATGGTCGAGCTGGTCGATATTGCTGACAGCGACTCGTTGTTTGAAAGCTACGGCTTGCGTATTCCGGTATTGCGCCGGGTCGATACGGGCCAGGAGTTGGGCTGGCCGTTTGATACTGCGCAGGTGGTCAATTTTCTTGGATAAACCTGCATAATCACCGGCTGCATTTTCCGCTCGAGACCCTTTATGTCGTCCCAGCCTTTCATCGCCGCCGAGCATCAAGCCAGTACCTTGCACCTGCCGCCAGGCAGATGGTTGACGGTGCTCGACTGCCTGAGTGAACACTTCAGTGCCATCAGCCGCGAACAGTGGCTTGACCGTATCGCCCGTGGCCGGGTGCTGGATGCCGACGGTGCGCCTATCAGCCCGCAGCTGGCGTACCGGGAAGGCCTGCGCATTCATTACTTTCGCGAAGTGCCCAACGAAACGCCCATTCCGGTGCAGGAAACCATCCTGTATGCCGATGAGCATCTGGTGGTGGCGGACAAACCGCACTTCCTGCCGGTGACCCCGGGCGGTGAGTATGTCGAGCAAACACTGCTGCGGCGCTTGATCCGCACCCTGGGCAACCCCCATCTGGTGCCCCTGCACCGTATCGACCGGCACACGGCGGGCCTCGTGCTGTTTTCTGCCAATCCGGACACTCGTTCGGCGTATCAGTCGTTGTTTCCCGCGCGCAAGATCGACAAACGCTATGAGGCCATTGCTCGCGCATTGCCTGAACTTGAGCTGCCGCTGGTGCATAAAAGCCGCCTGGTGGAGGGCGAGCCTTTTTTCCGCATGAAAGAAGGGCCGGGCGTCAGCAATACCGAGACCCTGGTCGACGTTTGTGAGAAAAACGGTGAGTTGTGGCGTTATGCGTTGTACCCCGTCACCGGAAAAAAGCATCAGTTGCGGGTGCATATGGCGGCGCTGGGGGCAGGGATATGCAATGACCCGTTCTACCCGGACGTGATCAGGGACGCTGTCGATGACTACGCCGAGCCGCTGAAACTGCTGGCCCAGAGTTTGCGCTTTGTTGATCCGCTCACGGGAGAAGCACGCTTTTTCGAGAGCAGGATTCATCTGGACTGGTAAAACAAAACCCGCACTAGGCGGGTTTTGTTTTAAGACCAGAGAGCGGTATTACAGCTCTTTAACGGTACGAATCTGGTCTTTGTTGATGCGGGTTTCTTTACCGTCCAGTTGCTTGAACTGGTAGAAGCCTGAGTCGTCATCGTATTTTGGCGCGTCGACAGTCTGGATTTCGCGACCGTCGTTCAGGGTGATCACCGAAGGCGAGGAGCAGCCGGCAAGGGCGGCCATGCCAGCAGCGAGCATCAGGGCGGCGAGAGTCCGGTGAGTCATTGTGTATCTCCAACAAGTGAATGTGCTGTTAATGATTACTGTCCTTGAGACGTATACATCGTCTGCAAGTTCCATTGCTAGCCCCAGGCAGACACTGGCGCGGATTATTTCAGCCAGTCCGGGGTATTGAAATTGGCCAGCCGCGGGTCATTTTCGGCGCATTGCCAGGCCCGTGCATTGAGCTGGAGCATGATTTTGCGCGGGCTGCGTTCACCTGCCTGCCAGGCTGCCTCGAATGCATCTTTCAGGGCTGTGGGGATCACGCACAACAGCGGTTCCCAGTGCTCCCCGTGGCGCACCATCAGCGGCTGATCGGGATGTTGAGCGGCTGCGTCCAGCAGGGCATCGAGCAACCCGCGGTCGATTTTCGGTACATCGCAGGGCAACACCAGCAAGTGTGAGTGGCGGGCCACGGCCAGCCCGGCGCGGATCCCCGCCAACGGCCCGGCAAAGTCATCATTGCCATCACTGACCAGTTGATCGGCCAGGCGGGTGTACTGTTCGTGGTTGCGATTGCAGGAAATGATCAGGTCATCGGTCAGCGGGCGGGTGACGCGCTGGGCATACGCGATCAGCGGCTGACCCTGCCATCTCACCAGCCCCTTGTCCTGACCGCCCATGCGCTGGCCACGGCCACCTGCCAGCAGCAAGATGGAGCATTGAAACCGGTTCATATGGAACTCCGCGCAACCAGGCAAAAGAAGCGCTGTGATATAACACCGGGCTGTTTCTCCTACAACTGGACCTCGTCTATGAAAGCCAAGGTTGATGCACCTTTCGTACCTTTGAATATCGCCGTTCTTACCGTCAGTGACACTCGAACCCTGGAAACGGACACTTCGGGTCAGGTTTTTGTCGATCGCCTGCGTGATGCCGGGCACAACCTGGCGGCACGGGTGTTGCTCAAGGATGACCTGTATAAAATCCGCGCCCAGGTCGCGACCTGGATCGCCGACGATGGGGTGCAGGTGGTGCTGATTACCGGCGGCACAGGTTTTACTGCACGGGACAGCACGCCAGAAGCCGTCAGTTGTCTGCTGGACAAGCAAGTAGATGGCTTTGGTGAACTGTTCCGCCAGATCTCCGTGGCCGATATCGGCACTTCGACCGTGCAGTCCCGGGCTCTTGCCGGCTTGGCCAACGGTACGCTGGTGTGCTGCCTGCCGGGTTCGACCAACGCTGTACGCACCGGTTGGGACGGGATATTGGCCGAGCAACTGGATTCCCGTCATCGCCCCTGCAACTTCGTCGCCCACTTGAAGCAGGCACCGGCCTGTGAAACCCGTGGATAAGCCGGGCCGAACTGGCGCGCTGATGCCCGTCGAGGTGGCACTTGAGCGTTTGCTGGCACTGGCTGAGTCGGCGCCGATCCTTGACACCGAATCGGTTCCGGTGGGTGCAGGTGATGGCCGCGTACTGGCCCACGACTTGATTGCAAGCCTTGATCTTCCCCCTTGGCCCAACAGTGCAATGGACGGTTATGCGTTGAACCTGGGCGACTGGTCCGGGCAACCGCTAACCGTTAGCCAGCGAATTTTTGCCGGTACTGCCCCGGAGCCACTGGCGCCAGGTACCTGTGCACGCATTTTTACTGGTGCCCCGGTACCTGCGGGCGCGGACTGCGTCGAAATGCAGGAAAATGCCGTGGTGCAGGTCGACGGACGAGTGGTATTTACCCATGCCTTGCGTGCAGGTCAGAACATTCGTCCTAAAGGGCAGGAAACCACCATTGGTGAGGTAGTCCTTACTGCGGGGACGCGCTTGGGGCCGATCGAGCAGGGTCTGGCAGCATCCCTGGGCTGCGCCGAGCTGCGAGTGATGCGACGGGTCAAGGTGGCAGTGTTATCCACTGGCGATGAACTGATCGAGCCCGGGCAGCCGTTGGGCCCGGGGAAAATCTACAACAGCAACCGCATAGTGCTGTGCAGCTGGTTAGCGCGCATGGGCTGTGAAGTGGTCGATGGGGGGATTCTGCCTGATGACTTGCCCGCCACCCGCCAGCGGTTGGGTGAGTTGGGAACGGTTGACCTGATTTTATCCACCGGCGGAGTGTCGGTTGGTGAGGCAGACTTTTTGGGCATTGCGTTGCGCGAAGAGGGCGAGCTGGCGCTGTGGAAGTTGGCAATCAAGCCGGGCAAACCCCTGACCTGCGGGCATTTTCGCGGTGTGCCGGTGATCGGCCTGCCAGGTAACCCTGCCTCGACTCTGGTGACGTTCGCGTTGCTGGCACGGCCTTATCTGCTGCGCCTGCAAGGCGTGCAGGCTGTCGAACCGCTGAAGTTCCAGGTGCCTGCAGGATTTGTCTGGCCCAAGCCGGGCAATCGTCGCGAGTACCTGCGCGGGCGTTTGGAGCAAGGGCGTGCGGTGATTTACAAAAACCAGAGTTCAGGCGTGTTGCGCAGCGCGGCATGGGCTGAAGGGCTGGTGGAAGTCCTTGAGGATTGCACCCTGGCCGAAGGCGACCGGGTGGGGTTTATCCCGTTGAGTGAAGTGCTGGGCTAGCACTGTTGCGTTACCCGTGGGAGCGGGCTTGCTCGCGATTGCGTCGCTGCGGTATTTCAGGTCCATCGTGGTGATCGCCATCGCGAGCAAGCCCGCTCCCACAATGATCTCAGGCAGGCGCGCGCCCATAGATATCAGTCAGGCGCACGATGTCGTCTTCGCCCACATACTCGCCGCTTTGCACTTCGATCATGACCAGTTCAGCCTCCCCGGTGTTGCCCAGCCGGTGTGGGCTGCCGGGTTTGATAAAGGTGGACTCGTTGGTTTCGAGGGTGAAGTCCAGGCCATCATTGTTCACTTCGGCCCTGCCACTGACCACGATCCAGTGTTCGCTGCGCCGTTGGTGCACCTGCAGGGACAGCGCGGCTCCGGGCTTGACCACGATGCGTTTGATCTTGAACCCCGGACCTTCCTCCAGCACGGTGTAGGTGCCCCACGGGCGGGTCACAGTGCGGTGCAGGCGATAGGCGTCGTGGCCCTGGAGTCTGAGTGTTCGGGCGATGTGCCTGACGTCCTGGCTGCGTCGGGCGTCGGCCACGAGCAGAGCATCCGGCGTATCGATAATGATCAGGTCGTTTAGTCCGACCCCGCCCACCAACCGTTTCGGCGAATCGATGTAGCAGTTGTGTACATCGTGCAGTACGTTTTCGCCAGTACACTGGTTGCCATTGGCGTCGGCCGGGGTCAGCTCGCGCACCGCCTGCCATGAGCCTATGTCACTCCAGCCCAGCTGGCAGGGCACCACGGCAACTTTTTGCGAGCGCTCCATCACGGCGTAGTCTATGGAGATATCGGGCACCAGGGCGAAACTCTGGCTGTCCAGTTCGAGGTGGCGTTGTTGTTTGCCCTCAAACATCTGGCTGTGATCAAGGCAGTGGGTCACGGCATCCAGTACCAGAGGCGCATGGGCCCTGAATTCTTGCAGTACGCTGTCGGCGCGCATGCAGAACATGCCGCTGTTCCACAGATGCAGGCCGCCGTCGAGGTAGCCCTGGGCCGTTTTGGCGTCCGGTTTTTCAACAAACTGCGCCACTTCAAAGCCATCCTGGTTCAGCTTCTGGCCTTTTTCTATATAACCAAAGCCGATTTCGGCCCGGGTTGGCAGTATGCCAAAGGTCACCAGCCAGCCCTCGTCGGCCAGTTTGCGGGCGTTGTCGACGGCCCGGCCGAAGGCGGCAATATCGGTGATCAGATGGTCGGCGGGGAGCACCAGCAACTGCGTATCACCGCCGTAGCGCTGCGCAATCTGCAAGGCGGCTGCGGCAATCGCCGGGGCAGTATTGCGGCCAAATGGCTCGAGGATAAAGTCCAGTTCGATGTCGTCCATGCTCTGTGCGCGGTAATCATCAAGCGTGCGAAAAAACACCTCCCTGTTGGTTACGGTCAGCAACGGGCCAACGTCACGCAGGCCGGTTGCGCGGGCAAAGGTCTTTTGCAGCAGGCTCTGACCATCGGGCAGGCACATAAAGGGCTTGGGCATGGCCTCGCGCGACACTGGCCATAGCCGGGTGCCAGCGCCACCGGCGATGATGCAGGGAACCAGTGTGCTCATACAGAACGCCTCTAGAATCATTGGACAACTTACAGGGGTTGAAGTCTGACCGGTTCTGCGCTTTTGATCGAGCCGTGAAGGTTAAATCACGGGTGCATGGGCCTTTTCGGTCTGGCTGTTGTCCAAGCAATCAGACCGTTATGTCGAGGGATGGAATATGAGTGCAGGTAAGGCTTTTTTGATTTTGCACGGCAAGCAGGCGCTCAACGAAGACGTGCGCGCTGCCGTTGAGCAGCAGCGGGCGGCGGGGTGGGAACTGGCGGTGCGGCTGACCTGGGAGGCCGGGGATGCGCAGCGTCTGGTACGCGAGGCGCTGGAGGGCGGCTACACCCGGCTGATTGCCGGTGGCGGCGATGGCACTTTGCGTGATATTTGCGAGGCGATGGCACTGGCCGATACCGAGGCCAGTCTGGTGCTGTTGCCGTTGGGCACCGCCAATGACTTTGCCCGGGCGGCCGGTGTGTCCCTGGAGCCCGCTCAAGCCCTGGCCTTGCTCGATGTGCCAGCCTGTCCCATCGATCTGGGTGAAGTCGACGGCCAGTTGTTTTTGAACATGGCCACCGGTGGCTTTGGTAGCCAGGTCACGGCCAATACCTCCGAAGACCTGAAAAAGGTCCTGGGCGGCGCGGCCTATCTGTTTACCGGGCTGTCGCGCTTTACTGAGCTGCACGCGGCCTATGCCGAGCTACAGGGGCCGGACTTTCACTGGCAAGGCGAGTTGCTGGCGCTGGGCATCGGTAACGGTCGTCAGGCCGGGGGCGGGCAAGTCCTGTGCCCTGAGGCGCTGGTCGATGATGGCTTGCTGGATATCAGCATTTTGCCAGCACCCACGGAAATCGTCGGTACGCTCAAGAGCCTGATGACCGAAGGCTGGGGGCTGGATAACCTGTTTGTCCGCGCGCGTTTGCCCTGGGTCGAGATCAAGGCCGCCGAGGGGCTGGCGATCAACCTCGATGGTGAGCCGCTTGCGGGCGATGCGATGCGCTTTGCCGTGCGCAAGGGTGCTTTGAAGGTCCACTTACCCCAGGGGTCGCCTTTGCTGGGCCAGTCAGAACTGCGGGTTGGTTGATAGCTAAACGATATCAAGGTCCTGGGAATCCGGCCGATAAGGTCAGGCATCAAGTACCTACCCCAGGAGTTACTCATGGCCGGCATTCTCGACACGGTAGACCAGCGCACTCAACTGGTCGGTGAAAACCGACTGGAACTTCTCATGTTTCGTCTGGCCGGCAGGCAGTTGTTCGCGATCAACGTGTTCAAGGTGCAAGAAGTCCTGCAATTGCCAAAACTGACCTTGATGCCGCACCGCCATCCCCATGTGTGCGGCGTGGTCAACCTGCGCGGTAAAACCCTGCCGGTGATCGACCTGTCCCAGGCCATCGGCATGCGTGCGCTGGTGCCGGGCCCGGACAGCACCATTATCGTCACCGAGTACAACCGCTCGGTGCAGGCCTTCCTGGTGGGCGGGGTTGACCGTATCGTCAATATGAACTGGGAGGCCATCCTGCCTCCACCCGCCAGTGCCGGGCGCAGTCATTACCTGACGGCCATCAGTAAGGTCGAGGAGCAATTGGTCGAGATCATCGACGTGGAAAAAGTTCTTGCCGAAATCGTGCCGTACAACGCCAAAGTCTCGCGCGAGAAGCTTGCCGATCCGATCTTCGAGCAAGTGCGCGGGCGTGAAGTGCTGCTGGTCGATGATTCCAGTGTAGCGCTGGCGCAACTGCGTGAAACGCTTTCGCAACTGGGGGTCAAGATGCATATTGCCAGCGATGGTTTGAAGGCGCTGAACATGCTCAAGGGCTGGGCCGATACCGGGCAGGTAATGACCGACAAGTTGCTGATGATCTTCACCGATGCCGAAATGCCGGAAATGGACGGTTACCGGTTGACCACTGAAATCCGTAATGACCCGCGTTTGCGCGCGCTGTATGTGGTGTTGCATACCTCGTTGTCCGGCAGCTTTAACGAGTCGATGGTGAAAAAGGTCGGGTGCGACAATTTTCTGTCCAAATTCCAGCCGGACAAGCTGGTGGATGTCGTACGCCAGCGCCTGATACTGGACCAACAACCTGCTTGAAGTCCCGCACCTTTGCATCAGTGATCGGCTCGTATACTGTGGCTTTTTTAACCCCGCAGGGAGCTGAGTCATGCTGCGTCTAAGCGCGCTTTATCGTTTTCCACTTAAATCCGGCAAAGGTGAAAGCTTGCCTCTGGCCACGCTGGACAAGCTGGGGCTGGTGGGCGATCGACGCTGGATGTTGGTGGATGAAGCCAGCGGGCGGTTTCTGACCCAGCGTGCCGACCCCAAAATGAGTCAGCTGTCTGCGCTGTGGAATGTCGCCGGTGGCTTGACCTTGAATGCCGAAGGGTTCGAGGCACTGGAGGTCACAGTGCCGGATGCCGATACCGACCTGCGTGGCGTGACGATATGGCGCGACACCTTGCGTGTACCGGATGCAGGGGATGCTGCTGCTGACTGGCTAAGCCGCTTTGTAGAAAAGCCGGTGCGGCTGGTGCATGTGCCACTGCAAAGGGCGCGCACCACGGAGTCGGGCTACGGCCGGGATGATGACCAGGTTGCGTTCGCCGATGGTTATCCGCTTTTGCTGATTGGCCAGGCATCGCTGGATGATATTTCGCACAAGATCGGCCGGCCGATGGACATGCTGCGCTTTCGCCCCAACCTGGTGATCGAAGGCAGCGAAGCCTTTGCCGAAGACGGCTGGAAGCGTATCCGCATCGGCGATGTCGAGTTCCGCGTGGTCAAGTCCTGCTCGCGCTGCATCCTCACTACTGTTGATCCGCATACAGGGGTGCGTGATGAACAGCGCGAACCGCTGGCGACCCTGATGACCTACCGCAAGCAGGAAAACGGCACCATGTTCGGTCAGAACCTGGTTAACGAGGGTAATGGCGTTCTGGAAGTCGGCATGCCGGTAACAATTCTGGAGTAGCCAAGCCCTGTAGCAGCTGCCTCGTTCCTTCGGCAGTTGCTACAGGCTACCTGTCACTGATCATCAAAATAGCGCTCATGCCAGTCCACTACAGGCTGTGGTGCATTGAGCTTTTGCCCGTAGATCACCGAATAAGACAACACGTTCTGCACGTACTGGCGGGTTTCGTCGAACGGGATGCTCTCGATCCACACGTCGAAGCCCAGGTGGTTGGCACCCTTGAGCCACTGGCGCACACGTCCCGGCCCGGCGTTATAAGCCGCTGAAGCCAGCACCCGGTTGCCGTTGAACTGGCCATGCACCTGGCTCAGGTAAGCGGCACCCAGCTGGATGTTCTTGTCGGGGTTAAGCACTTGCTGCGGCGAGGCCAGCGGGATGCTGAATTTTCGTGCGGTCTCTTTGGCGGTGGCGGGCATCAACTGCATCAGGCCGCTGGCGCCAACGCCGGAGCGGGCGTCATCCATAAAGGCACTTTCCTGACGGGTGATGGCGAATACCCAGCTGGAGTGCAAGCCGCGGAGTTTGGCTTCGCGCACCAGAGTATCGCGGTGGGCCATCGGGAAGCGAATGTCCAGGTCATCCCAGTACTGGGCCTGGCTGATGGTGCGGATAGCCGGGAAATACCACTTGAGGTCGTAAGCCAGCTTGGCCTGGGCGACCATTTCGTCACGGCTGAACAGGCGACTGACGTAATACCACTCACGACGACCATCGACCACCTGGCCGCGGTCATGGAATTCAAGTGCGCGCTGCACGCCTGGCGTATTGCGCACTTTTTTGATCAGTTGCGGGCTGAGCACCAGCGGCCGGTTGTTGAGTTGATAAGGGGTTTGCGCCCGGTCAGCGGCCAGGAACCCGTAGAAATCACGTTCGTTGGCGACTTTTTTGAACAGGACCTGAGCTTGCGGGTTTTTGGGTTCGGCCAGTTCAAGGCTGCGGGCCTGCCAGTAGCGCCAGCGGCTGGTGGTTGCCAAGTCTTGTGGGAGTTTGCGGGTGAGCTGGTAGGCATCTTCCCAGCGGCCCAGACGCAGCAGCAGACGCAGGCGCCACTCGGTGACGGTATTGTCCCGCAGTTCGGGGTCGTACTGGGTCATGATGTCCAGGCCGCGGCTGTCGTAGCGGCGGGCGAACGTCAGGCCGATTTCCCGGGCGATGGCGACTTTTTCATCGCGGGAAAAATGCATGTTGGTGGCGTAGGTGTCGAGCAGGGACGCGGCTTTTTCCGGGTCCTGACGTGCCAGGCGGCGCAGGCCCAGGCCTACGGCGTCAGACATGGCCTCGCTGGCCGGGGCAAAACGTGACGGCTGGCTGAGCATGTCGGGTTTTTGCGCCACGTCAATCATCAGCCGGGCTTGTGGGCCAAGCGTATTGAGGCCGTTGGCGAGTTGCGTGGCCAGGGCGTAATTACGTGCTTCAGCGGCCAGTTTGACCCGCTGCCAGCGTTTTTGCTCGGTCAACTGGCCTGCCGCGGCCCATTGGCTGAACAGGGCATCGCAGGCGGCCGGTTGCGCCTTGCCGACCATCCAGAGTTTTTCTGCGCTGGCATAACCCTCGGCCTTGCGGTTGTGTTGCAACTCATATTGGCCGTTGAGGCAGTCCAGCTCGGTGAAGTTGAGCTTGGGGTCGTAGTACTTTGCGAAAGTGGCCCAGTCGCCACGGTCTGCCAGCCAGCGCAGCCAGCGCAGTTTCATCCAGTTGGCTTGCGGCAGGTCGCCATGTGCGGCGAGAAACTGTTCGATTTCTGTGTTGCTTGCGGACTTCAGGCGTGCGGTCAACTCGTCATAGGCCAGGTACGGCGTAAGCGGGTAGCTGCGCAAGGCTGCGGAATTTTGAAAGTAAGGGCCGGAATCGCCTTTGGCCAGGGCGCGCTTGGCCTGGTCGTAGAGCTGGCGTTGTTGGGTCAGGTCTGCGCCATGGGCGGCTTGCACGGCGCAGCTGGTGAGAAGCAGGCAGGATAAAAAGTTGAAGAGACGACTGCGCATGAGGCTTCCGTACTGATAAAAAACGTGACGAGCGCAGGCCGAACCTGCACTGATTATTTCGTAGCTTAGCCTTTTGCCAGCGACGCGTGAACGTCTTGGCGGCCAACCATAGCAACTTGGCACTAAATGAAGGCAAGACGGCACCGTACAAGAAATACCCGGCCGCCCGGGGGTTCAAATCAGGTAGAATGCGCGCCCAGTTTTTGGAGAAGCTCATGACCCTGCTCAAATTCAGCGATGTGTCCCTTGCTTTCGGCTCTATGCCGTTGTTGGACAAGGTGTCCTGGCAGATCGCCCGTGGAGAGCGGGTGTGCATCATCGGCCGCAACGGTACCGGCAAGTCCAGCATGATGAAGCTGGTTAAAGGTGATCAAAAACCCGATGACGGCTCTGTTTGGCGCGCGCCCGGCCTCAAGATTGGCGAATTGCCGCAAGAGTTGCCGGTTGCCGACGAGCGGACTGTATTCGACGTTGTGGCCGAAGGCCTGGACGGTGTTGGCGAGTTACTGGCCCAGTACCATCACTTGAGCCAGAACATCGTCACCGATGCTGACCTGGACAAGCTGATGCACGTCCAGCAAGACCTCGAAGCCCGTGATGGCTGGCGCTTGCAGCAATTGGTGGACAGCACCCTGAGCCGCCTGCAATTGCCCGCCGACAAAACCCTGGCCGAATTGTCCGGCGGCTGGCGTCGTCGCGTCCTGCTTGCACAGGCTCTGGTTTCCGAACCGGATCTGCTGCTGCTCGACGAACCGACCAACCACCTGGATATCGGCGCAATCGCGTGGCTGGAAGAGGCCCTCAAGGACTTCCAGGGCGCGGTTCTGTTTATTACCCATGACCGTTCATTCCTGCAGAACCTGGCCACCCGGATTCTGGAGCTGGACCGTGGCGGCCTGATCGACTGGAATGGCGACTACGCCAGTTTCCTGGTGCACAAGGAAGCCACCCTGGCCGCGGAAGAAACCGCCAATGCGCTGTTCGACAAGCGTCTGGCTCAGGAAGAAGTCTGGATCCGCCAGGGCATCAAGGCCCGTCGCACCCGTAACGAAGGCCGCGTGCGCGCCCTGAAAGAACTGCGCGTAGAGCGCAGCGAACGTCGCGAGCGTACCGGCAAGGCGAATATCCAGCTGGACACGGCAGACAAGTCCGGCAAGCAAGTGATGGTGCTGGAAAACGTCAGCTTTGCTCACCCGGGTGGTCCGTTCCTGCTCAAGGACTTCTCGATGGTGCTGCAGCGCGGCGACCGTATCGGCCTGCTGGGTGCCAACGGTACCGGTAAAACCACGTTGCTCAAGCTGATGCTGGGCGGCCTGGTGCCAACCGAAGGTACGGTTGAAGAGGGCACGCGTATCGACGTGGCTTACTTCGATCAGCTGCGCCATCAGTTGGATCTGGAAAAAACCGTGATCGACAACGTGGCCGAAGGCCGCGACTTTATCGATATCGACGGCCAGAGCCGTCACGTGCTCAGCTACCTGGGTGACTTCCTGTTCAGCCCTCAGCGTGCCCGCACGCCGGTCAAGGCGCTGTCGGGTGGTGAGCGTGCGCGTCTGTTGCTGGCCAAGCTGTTCAGCAAGCCGGCCAACCTGCTGGTGCTCGATGAGCCGACCAACGACCTCGACGTTGAAACCCTGGAGCTGCTTGAGGAGGTGCTGCTGACCTTCAAGGGCACTGTGCTGATGGTCAGTCACGACCGGGCATTCCTCGATAACGTGGTGACCAGCACCCTGGTTTTCCAGGGCGAAGGCAAGGTTCGCGAGTACGTGGGCGGTTATCAGGACTGGCTGCGTCAGGGCGGTTCACCGCGCCTGCTGGGCGTGACCGAGAGCAAGTCGGGCAAAGCCGACCTCAACTCGGCCGTGGTCGAGGCTGCACCGGCACCTGTGGCTGCTCAGCCTGCTCCTGCGGCGAAAAAGAAACTCAGCTACAAGCTGCAGCGTGAGCTGGAAGCCCTGCCGGCCGATATCGACGCCAAGGAACAGGCCATTGCTGCGGTTGAAGCAGAAATGGCTGACGCTGGTTTCTATCAACTGCCTGCGGCCAAAACCGCGGAAGTGATTGCCAAGCTTGAAACATTGCAAGCCGAGCTTGAGCAGCTGGTTGAGCGCTGGGCCGAGCTGGATGCCTGATTGACCCCGTGCTGAACTGAAAAAGCCCGGCCCTTTTATAAGGGGCCGGGCTTTTTTGTGGTTGCTGCAGATAAACTCAGTCAGGTTTTTTCAGGCTGACCGCCAGCACGTCGCACGGTGCACCATGCAGTACGTCGTTGGCGGTCGAGCCCAGCAGCAGGGCGAGGCCGTGGCGGCCGTGGCTACCAACCACGATCAGGTCGCAGTTTTGCGCTTTGGCCAGGGCATGGATTTCCTGGCGCGGCTGGCCGTAGTTCAGGTGGCAGTAGTCCTTGTGCAGCTGCGGGTATTTGGCGATCAGGCGTTCAAGGCGTTCCTTGGCCTGGTCGAATTGTTGCTGCTGCAGTTGCGAGAGATCCATTGGCACATCGCCGCCGAACGCCATCGCCATCGGTTCGACGATATGGATCAGTGACAATTTGGCGCCGTTGGCCTTGGCGCTTTCACTGGCGCGGTTGATCACGGGGTCACATTCGTCGGTCAGGTCGACGGCGACCAGGATATGTTCGTAGGGCATGTGGGGTGCTCCTGTAGATGGCGATTAATTATGAGTATGGCCCTTTTCCAGAGCCTTGGTTCAAGTCTGGGTCATGCGTTTATCAAGCAGTGAGAGTACAGATATGACGGTATGGATAGTGGTGTCAATCCTGGCACTGGTTCTGAGTCCCCTGGCGTGGTTGCGCCCGTCCCGGGGGCAAAGTGGTCGGATGGACCTGCGCATGGAGGCGCGGCGCATGGGGTTGTCCATGCAGCTGGCGCCTCAGGAGTGGCCGCACTGGCTTGAGCCGCAACCGCCCGGTTCCTGCGCGCAGTACCACCGTCCGCGCCGCAGTACTAAACCTGATGTTTGGTGCTATTGGCAATCGGCACCGGGAAAATGGCTCAATCGCTGGCAGGAAGAATGCGAGGACGAGCGCCTGCTGGCGCAGTTTCGCAAGCTGCCAGCCAATGTCTACAAGGTTGAGGCCGATAAACAAATGATTGTGCTGGTCTGGGGCGAGAAGGGCGAGGCCCAGGTGCTCAAGGCGATCGATGAGGTGCTCAAGGCGCTGGCATGACCCTTGTGGGGGCGGGCTTGCCCGCGATGGAATCGGCGGGGTGTGGCAGACAAACCGCGGCGTCTGAATCGCGAGCAAGCCCGCTCCCACACTTTTCACCTGCAAGGCGCCGCAATGGTTTCGGGCGCTCATAGCGCAGGTGTCTAAACTGACTGCCGGGTCGTTTTGTCATCATTGTTTTGGACAATTGACAATCGATCGCTTTTCCGTGAAGGTGTCGACACCCAAATCAAACGGGCGTATGAATTGAGTGTTTGTCGTGTCGGACGATGCTTGTTCAATCCCGATTATCGCGTTGGCGGGTGTGCCTGGCGGATTGGCAACAGCATTGACGCAAAGGTCAGTGACAGCCAGACGCTAGCTTCTGACGTGTACTGTTCAGCTTCCATATCCTGGAGATCAGTTGATGATTTACGAAGGTAAAGCCATCACGGTTACGGCTCTTGAAAGTGGCATCGTCGAACTCAAGTTCGACCTCAAGGGTGAGTCCGTCAACAAGTTCAACCGTCTAACCCTGAACGAATTGCGTCAGGCAGTAGATGCGATCAAGGCAGATGCTTCGGTCAAGGGTGTCATCGTTTCCAGCGGTAAAGACGTGTTTATCGTCGGCGCCGACATCACCGAATTCGTTGAAAACTTCAAATTGCCGGATGCCGAGCTGATTGCCGGCAACCTGGAAGCCAACAGAATCTTCAGCGATTTCGAAGACCTCAACGTACCTACCGTCGCGGCCATCAATGGCATCGCGTTGGGCGGCGGTCTGGAAATGTGCCTGGCAGCCGACTTCCGGGTCATGGCTGACAGCGCCAAGATCGGCCTGCCGGAAGTCAAGCTGGGTATCTACCCGGGCTTTGGCGGCACCGTGCGTCTGCCACGCCTGATCGGCGTTGATAACGCGGTTGAATGGATTGCCTCCGGCAAGGAAAACCGCGCAGAAGACGCTCTGAAAGTAGGTGCCGTTGATGCTGTGGTCACCGCTGACAAGCTGGGCGCAGCTGCCCTGGACCTGATCAAGCGCGCCATCAGTGGTGAGCTGGACTACAAGGCCAAGCGTCAGCCGAAGCTGGAAAAGCTCAAGCTCAACGCAATCGAACAAATGATGGCGTTCGAAACCGCCAAAGGTTTCGTGGCTGGCCAGGCCGGCCCGAACTACCCGGCCCCGGTTGAAGCGATCAAGACCATCCAGAAAGCCGCGAACTTCGGTCGTGACAAGGCGCTGGAAGTGGAAGCTGCAGGTTTTGCCAAACTGGCCAAGACCTCCGCTTCAAACTGTCTGATCGGCCTGTTCCTGAACGATCAGGAACTGAAGAAAAAAGCCAAGATCTACGACAAAATCGCCAAAGACGTGAAGCAGGCCGCCGTTCTGGGTGCAGGCATCATGGGTGGCGGTATTGCCTATCAGTCGGCCTCCAAAGGCACGCCGATCCTGATGAAGGACATCAACGAACACGGCATCGAGCAAGGGCTGGCTGAAGCCGCCAAGTTGCTGGTGGGTCGCGTTGATAAAGGTCGCATGACTCCGGCGAAAATGGCCGAAGTACTGAACGGTATTCGTCCTACTCTGTCCTACGGCGATTTCGGCAACGTCGACCTGGTGGTCGAAGCGGTAGTCGAGAACCCGAAGGTCAAGCAAGCGGTACTGGCGGAAGTGGAAAACCATGTTCGCGAAGACGCCATCCTGGCTTCCAACACTTCGACCATTTCCATCAGCCTGCTGGCCAAGGCCCTCAAGCGTCCGGAAAATTTCGTCGGCATGCACTTCTTCAACCCGGTGCACATGATGCCGCTGGTTGAAGTGATTCGTGGCGAGAAGTCCAGCGACCTGGCTGTTGCCACCACCGTTGCCTACGCCAAGAAAATGGGCAAGAACCCGATCGTGGTCAACGACTGCCCGGGCTTTTTGGTCAACCGCGTATTGTTCCCGTACTTCGGCGGTTTTGCCCGTCTGGTCAGTGCCGGTGTCGACTTTGTGCGCATCGACAAAGTAATGGAAAAATTCGGCTGGCCAATGGGCCCGGCGTACCTGATGGACGTGGTCGGCATCGACACCGGCCACCACGGTCGCGACGTGATGGCTGAAGGCTTCCCGGATCGCATGAAAGACGACCGCCGCTCGGCGATCGACGCTCTGTACGAGGCCAAGCGCCTGGGTCAGAAAAACGGCAAAGGCTTCTATGCCTACGAGGCTGACAAAAAGGGCAAGCAGAAGAAAGTCGTTGATTCCAGCGTACTTGAAGTGCTCAAGCCAATTGTTTACGAGCAGCGCGACGTGACCGACGAGGACATCATCAACTGGATGATGATTCCGTTGTGTCTGGAAACCGTACGCTGCCTGGAAGACGGCATCGTTGAAACCGCAGCCGAGGCCGATATGGGTCTGGTCTACGGTATTGGCTTCCCGCTGTTCCGTGGCGGCGCACTGCGCTACATCGATTCGATCGGTGTTGCAGAGTTCGTGGCCCTGGCCGATCAGTACGCTGAACTGGGCGCGCTGTACCACCCGACTGCGAAGCTGCGTGAGATGGCCAAGAACGGCCAGAGCTTCTTCGGTTAAGCGCCCCATTAGAGTGAGAGTGAAATTATGAGCTTGAATCCTAGAGACGTGGTGATTGTAGACTTCGGTCGCACCCCGATGGGCCGCTCCAAGGGTGGCATGCACCGCAACACCCGTGCTGAAGACATGTCTGCGCACTTGATCAGCAAAGTGCTGGAGCGCAACAACAAGGTTGACCCGAGCGAAGTGGAAGACGTGATCTGGGGCTGTGTGAACCAGACCCTGGAGCAGGGCTGGAACATCGCGCGCATGGCGTCGCTGATGACCCAGATCCCGCACACCAGCGCTGCACAGACCGTAAGCCGCCTGTGCGGCTCGTCCATGAGTGCCCTGCACACGGCTGCGCAAGCGATCATGACCGGCAACGGTGACGTTTTCGTGGTTGGCGGCGTCGAGCATATGGGCCACGTGAGCATGATGCACGGCGTTGACCCTAACCCGCACATGTCGCTGTACGCGGCGAAAGCCTCGGGCATGATGGGTTTGACCGCTGAAATGCTGGGCAAGATGCACGGCATCACCCGCGAACAGCAGGACGCATTTGCAGTGCGCTCGCACCAGTTGGCGCACAAGGCGACGATTGAAGGCAAGTTCAAAGACGAAATCATCCCGATGCAGGGATATGACGAAAACGGCTTCCTGAAGATTTTCGACTACGATGAAACTATTCGTCCAGATACCACCCTGGAAAGCCTGGCGGCGTTGAAACCTGCTTTCAACCCTAAAGGCGGTACAGTGACTGCGGGCACGTCGTCGCAGATCACCGATGGTGCTTCGTGCATGATCGTGATGTCGGCTCAGCGTGCAAAAGACCTGGGCCTGGAGCCTTTGGCCGTTATCCGCTCCATGGCCGTTGCCGGTGTGGATCCTGCGATCATGGGCTATGGTCCAGTACCGGCTACGCAAAAAGCGTTGAAGCGTGCGGGCTTGAATATGGCTGATATCGACTTCATCGAGCTTAACGAAGCTTTCGCTGCACAGGCCCTGCCAGTGCTGAAAGATTTGAAAGTGCTCGACAAGATGAATGAGAAGGTTAACCTGCACGGCGGTGCCATCGCTCTGGGTCACCCGTTTGGATGTTCGGGCGCTCGTATCTCTGGCACTTTGCTCAATGTAATGAAGCAAAATGGCGGCACCTTCGGGTTGTCCACCATGTGCATTGGTCTTGGCCAGGGCATTTCCACCGTCTTCGAACGCGTCTAAGCGTTGCGATGATGGAAGCCGGGGCCTTGTGCCCCGGTTTTTGTTTTTAAGCGTTTTTATTTTTTTATTTTGCAGAGGGGCCGCAACATGCCGCTACAACCCGGGCTCTATCAACATTACAAAGGCCCTCAATATCGGGTATTCAGTGTGGCTCGCCACTCCGAAACCGAAGAGGATGTAGTGTTCTACCAAGCCCTGTATGGCGATTACGGCTTTTGGGTGCGCCCGCTGAGCATGTTCCTGGAGTCAGTCATTGTCGAGGGCGAACAGGTCCCGCGCTTTGCCCTGATTCAGGCCGAACCCAGCGTTTTTTCCCGGCCATAAGGCATGGTCGCGCAGAACCCTGTGCTTGACCTCACCTTGTAGCCACTATATATAGCGGTGCCGCGTCAGGCGCGAACCGCCTTTCACTTCTAGAATTCAGGAATTTTCTGATCCATGGGCAAATCGCTGGTCATTGTGGAATCCCCGGCTAAGGCCAAGACCATCAACAAGTACTTGGGTAACGAGTACGTGGTGAAGTCGAGTATCGGCCATATCCGAGACCTGCCCACCAGCGGTTCGGCTAGCGCCAGCAAAGAACCTGCTGCCAAGCGTGGTAAGGCTGCGGCCGGCGAGGCGCCGGCCCTGTCGCCAAAAGAGAAAGCTCAAAAGCAGCTGATCTCGCGCATGGGCGTCGATCCGGAACATGGCTGGAAAGCCAAGTACGAGATCCTCCCGGGCAAGGAAAAGGTCATCGAAGAGCTGCGCCGGCTCGCCAAGGATGCTGACACCATCTATCTCGCAACCGACTTGGATCGCGAGGGGGAAGCCATTGCCTGGCACCTGCGCGAAGCCATCGGGGGTGATGACAGCCGCTACAAGCGCGTGGTGTTCAACGAAATCACCAAAAAGGCGATTCAGGAAGCTTTTTCCAAGCCGGGTGAACTGGATATCAACCGGGTCAACGCTCAGCAGGCACGCCGTTTTCTCGACCGTGTAGTGGGTTACATGGTTTCGCCGCTGCTGTGGGCCAAGGTTGCCCGTGGCCTGTCGGCAGGCCGTGTGCAATCGGTGGCGGTGAAGCTGGTGGTGGAGCGTGAGCGCGAAATTCGTGCGTTCAACCCCGAAGAATACTGGGAAATTCACGCCGACCTTGGCACCGCCAAGGGTGCCAAGGTGCGCTTCGACGTTGCCCGCGAAAAAGGCGAGGCGTTCAAGCCGCTGAACGAAACCCAGGCCATGGCTGCCCTGGAGAAGCTCAAGGCTTCCAGCTACAGCATCGTCAAGCGTGAAGACAAACCGACCAGCAGCAAGCCGTCGGCGCCGTTTATCACGTCCACCCTGCAGCAGGCAGCGAGCAATCGCCTGGGCTACGGGGTGAAGAAAACCATGATGATGGCCCAGCGCTTGTATGAAGCGGGCTACATCACGTACATGCGTACCGACTCCACCAACCTGTCGGCCGATGCGGTCGAAATGGCACGCACCTACATTGAAGGCGAGTTCGGCGCGGACTACCTGCCGCCGGCAGCCAACGTGTACAGCAGCAAGGAAGGCGCACAGGAGGCTCACGAAGCGATTCGTCCTTCCGACGTCAACATGCACCCGAGCAAGCTGACGGGCATGGAGCGCGACGCTGAGCGCCTTTACGAGCTGATCTGGCGCCAATTCGTGGCATGCCAGATGCTGCCGGCCAAATACCTGTCGACCACCGTCACTGTGGCGGCCGGTGATTTTGAGCTGCGTGCTAAAGGTCGCATCCTCAAATTCGACGGTTACACCCGTGTGATGCCGCAAATTGCCAAGCCGGGCGACGACGATGTGCTGCCGGACATGGCCCAGGGCGATAAGCTCAAGTTGATCGAGCTCGATCCGAGCCAGCACTTCACCAAGCCACCTGCGCGTTACTCCGAGGCCAGCCTGGTAAAAGAGATGGAAAAGCGTGGCATCGGTCGTCCTTCGACCTATGCAGCGATCATCTCGACCATTCAGGATCGGGGTTACGTGGCGTTGCACAACCGCCGTTTCTACTCCGAAAAAATGGGCGATATCGTTACCGAGCGCCTGTCTGAAAGCTTCTCCGACCTGATGGACTACGGTTTTACCGCCGGCATGGAAGAGAACCTCGATGACGTGGCGCAAGGTGAGCGCGACTGGAAAAACGTGCTGGACGAGTTCTACGGCGACTTCAAGAAGAAGCTTGAAGTTGCTGCTGCGCCGGAAGGTGGCATGCGCGCCAACCAGCCAGTCATGACAGATATTCCGTGCAAGGAATGTGGTCGTCCGATGCAGATTCGTACGGCATCGACCGGCGTATTCCTGGGTTGCTCGGGCTACAGCCTGCCGCCGAAAGAGCGCTGCAAGGCCACGGTCAACCTGGTGCCGGGCGACGAAATTGCCGCCGACGACGAAGGTGAATCCGAGTCGCTGGTACTGCTGGGCAAGCACCGTTGCCCGATTTGCAGCACGGCCATGGACGCTTACCTGCTGGACGAGAAGCACAAACTGCATATCTGCGGTAACAACCCGGATTGCGTTGGCTACGAGATCGAGGAAGGCAACTACCGGATCAAGGGCTACGAAGGGCCGAGCCTTGAGTGCGACAAGTGCGGCAGCGAGATGCAGCTCAAAACCGGTCGTTTCGGCAAGTTCTTCGGCTGTACCAATGCCGAATGCAAAAACACCCGCAAACTGCTGAAAAGCGGTGAAGCGGCGCCGCCGAAAATGGATCCGGTGAAGATGCCGGAGCTCAAGTGCGAGAAGGTCAACGACACGTATATCCTGCGTGACGGCGCTTCGGGGTTGTTCCTGGCGGCCAGCCAGTTCCCCAAGAACCGCGAGACCCGAGCGCCGCTGGTGATTGAAATCATTCCGCACAAGGACGAGATCGATCCCAAGTACCATTTCCTGTGTGAAGCACCGAAGAAAGACCCGGATGGTCGCCCGGCGGTGATTCGCTACAGTCGCAAAACCAAAGAGCAGTACGTACAGACCGAAGTGGATGGCAAGCCGACTGGCTGGCGTGCGTTCTACGATGGCAAGAGCTGGAAGGTTGAAGACAAGCGTAAAGACAAAGACGCCTGATCCGAGCTGATAGCTGAATAAAAAACCGCGCAAGGGCTGCATGCCTTGCGCGGTTTTTTTTTGCCGGTTCCGGGCGTGGTTGTCGCCGCTGGAGCACTTTTTGTGGGAGCGGGCTTGCTCGCGATGGCACGTGACGCTAGGGAACGTGGGCCTTGCGCCAGCACGCCCTGATCCCTGAGACTGCACGACCTGCCTTTACCCATCCGCTGTGGAGCGCCCGCATGGCTCACGAACTCTATACCCGCACCAATCAGAAGATCTATTTCGCCGGTCTGGCCCTGGAGGCCATGAACAAGGCGAGCGAAGGTCGGGCCATGAATGCCCAGGCGCTGGTTCAGGCCGAGCGCGAGGCGGCGGTATTCCATTTATATGGTGCCTTGCTAGGCCTGTGTCATGAAATTGCAGGCTTTTATCGCCTGTCACAAGCCAGCGCACCACGGGTTGAGTTGTTGCTCACCCGGCAGGTGCTGGACGAGAAAGCCATCCCTGAACTGGCAGAGCTGGTCGAGCTGGCTTGCGCGCCGCAAACCTGGCTGGCGCAGCTGGTGGCCACCCATGCAGCGCTGTATCAGCCGCTGCAGGCGCCGAAAAAGGTCAAGGCAGATGTATTCCAGCCTTTGATCGATACGGTCAGCCTGGAAGATGAGGCGCCACATGAGCTAAGCCGCGAAACCATGGAAGAGTGGCGCCAGAATCTCAAGGCGCTGGCCATTCGGTTCCGTGACGGACTCAATGAGTGCTGAGGGTCATAAGCGAAACGGTACAGTCATTCATCAGTCTGTAGTACAAAGCGCACAGATCCTGGGAATTTCCCATAGGATGGCTGATATACTCCCACGCTTTCGTGGAGAACAAATTTATATGCCAACGTCCTTTCTAGAAATTGTCGAGTTGCCAGACGGCCGCATCGAGTTGCGCCGTGCTGAGGACGAAGGGTCTTTGGTCACGCTGAATTTTTCTGAAGATGCCAAGGCTTTTCTTCAGGGTCAGCACGTAGAGGTGGCCAAGGCCATGCTCAGCGTCGGCGTGCAAATGGCGGGTCGGCTGGCAGAAGGCGAGCTGGAAAAAGACGACGGGCCGCGCATTCTTCATTAATCGCCCCGCAACCCTGTGCCGCAGCCAGGCAAGTGCATTCTGCACTGGCCCTGTGGCAGCGTTGCTTGTTTAGCCCAGGCGAATATTCAGGCTTTGCCCGTGACCGGTGCGGGCTGCGCTGATCAACTGTTGGCGTGCAGCGCTGTTCAGCGGGTTGATCCAGCTGACAACGGTGTGGCTGCGGCCCAGGCGTAGCGCTTCGCAGGTGAGCTGCAACGCGCTTTTATTGCCGTTGGGCTGCAGCAGCAAAATTCGCTCGCGGTTCAGCCCTGCATCGCGCAGCCAGCTTTGGGTCAGGCTGGCCGGTGGTGCGATAAGGGTCAACCAGCGGGCGTTTTGCTGCTCGCTCAGTTCGCGCAGCATGGGGGCAAGCAGGTTCAGGCAGTTTCCGGCAGCACCGCGTAGCGACAGCTCACTGAAGACTTCAGGTTCGGCGCTCCAGGGTGATTCGAGCACGTCCTTGATCGCAGGGGCCATGGGCTGTGCCATGAACGCCTCGAACAGGGTCAGTTGTGCGGGCAGCGGTGTGTGGGGGAACTGCATGACGCCTCCTATTAGCGGCGAATAACGCCGACGCTCAGGCCTTCAATAACCAGTTCCTGCTCCTTGAGATTGACTTCAATAGGGGCAAAATCCGGATTTTCAGCGATAAGCCAGACTTTGCTGCCTTCACGCTTGAAGCGTTTTACGGTCACTTCGTCGTCGATGCGGGCTACCACGATCTGGCCGTTACGCGCTTCGCGGCAGGTATGCACAGCCAGCAGGTCGCCATCGAAGATGCCGACGTCCTTCATGCTCATGCCCTGTACGCGCAGCAAGTAATCAGCTCGCGGATGGAAGAAGGTCGGGTTGATGTTGCAGGACTCTTCAACGTGTTCCTGCGCCAGGATCGGCGCACCGGCAGCAACCCGGCCGATGATGGGCAGGGTGGATTCGTCAGCCTTGGCTTCGAAGCCGGGAATGCGAATGCCTCGTGAAGCCCCAGGGGTCATCTCGATGGCACCCTTGCGGGCCAGGGCCTTGAGGTGCTCTTCGGCAGCGTTGGGTGACTTGAAGCCCAGTTCCTGTGCGATCTCGGCGCGGGTGGGCGGGTATCCGTTGTCATCCAGGCATCGCTTGATGAAAGCCAGGATCTCAGCTTGGCGTGGCGTCAGTTTTAACATGATGATCGCTCTGTCTTTTTATACAGTGACTGGGATTATATACAGTGAAGGCGTATTGGCAATCATCCATTTCCGGCAGTCCGCTGGACGGTCGTCGATAAGCGCTGTGGCCCGTACCTTATCAGTTGGGGCCGGGCTGGCCGAGGCTGTGGTTAAATGCGAAACCGACCGGTCGCAAAACGAATAGGTCATCTTGACTTTTGACTGGCTGAAACGTATGTTTCAAACAAGTGTTTAAATGTTTGTCAGGCGGAGTAGTCATGGCCCAGTCGGAAACCGTTGAACGTATCCTTGATGCTGCCGAGCAGCTGTTCGCGGAAAAAGGGTTTGCTGAAACTTCATTGCGGCTGATTACCAGCAAGGCCGGGGTCAATCTGGCGGCGGTCAATTACCATTTTGGTTCAAAGAAAGCGCTGATCCAGGCGGTGTTCTCACGCTTCCTGGGGCCTTTCTGCGCCAACCTGGACCGTGAGCTGGAGCGCCGTCAGGGCAAGCCGGAGAATCGCCCGACTCTTGAGGAGTTGCTGGAGATGCTGGTCGAGCAGGCGCTGGTGATTCAGCCACGCAGTGGCAACGACCTGTCGATCTTCATGCGTTTGCTGGGTCTGGCCTTCAGCCAGAGCCAGGGCCACTTGCGCCGCTATCTTGAAGACATGTACGGCAAGGTGTTCCGCCGCTATATGCTGCTGGTCAATGAAGCGGCTCCGCAGATCCCGCCCATCGAGCTGTTCTGGCGCGTGCATTTCATGCTCGGCGCGGCGGCCTTCAGCATGTCGGGGATCAAGGCGCTGCGTGCCATTGCCGAGACCGATTTTGGCGTTAACACCTCGATCGAGCAGGTGATGCGCCTGATGGTGCCGTTTCTCGCCGCCGGCATGCGTGCCCAGAGCGGCGTCAGCGATCCGGCCATGGCCAGTGCGCAGATGCGTCCTCGCAGTAAAACTGCACCGGTCAGCGTCAAGGTTTGACCCGCTGCGGGTGGGCGCGGCAGCTTTGATCCGCTAAGCTAGCTGTCATGCCCAGCCCTGTCTTGTTCCCGTCTGCCAATTCGCCGCCGCCTCTCTGGAGTGCGGTGCGCAGGCCCGTGCCTGCGTATCCGGACCGGTTAACAAGCGCTCTCTCTTTCTAAAGGATTTCCCATGAGTTCTGCCTTGCAAGGCTCCTTGATGGTGGACGTCGCCGGTACCTGGCTGACGGCTGAAGACCGGCAATTGCTGCGCCAGCCTGAAGTGGGCGGATTGATCATCTTTGCACGCAATATCGAGCACCCGCGCCAGGTGCGTGAGTTGAGTGCTTCTATTCGGGCCATACGACCGGACCTGCTGCTGGCGGTCGATCAGGAAGGTGGCCGCGTGCAGCGCCTGCGTCAGGGCTTTGTGCGCCTGCCTGCCATGCGCGCCATTGCCGACAACCCCAATGCCGAGTACCTGGCCGAGCAATGTGGCTGGATCATGGCCACTGAAGTGCTGGCGGTGGGGCTGGACTTGAGCTTTGGCCCGGTTCTGGACCTGGACTATCAGCGCAGTGCTGTGGTCGGCAGCCGCTCGTTCGAGGGTGACCCCGAGCGCGCCGCTGTATTGGCCGGGGCATTCATTCGCGGGATGAACGACGCGGGCATGGCTGCCACCGGCAAGCACTTTCCGGGGCACGGGTGGGCTGAAGCTGACTCTCATGTAGCCATCCCTACGGATGAGCGCAGCCTGGAGCAGATCCGTGCCCATGACCTGGTGCCGTTTGCCCGTTTGAGCAAGCAACTGGCGGCGGTCATGCCGGCCCATGTGATCTATCCGCAAGTCGACAGCCAGCCCGCAGGTTTTTCCCGGCGCTGGCTGCAGGACATCCTGCGCGGTGAACTGCAATTTGATGGTGTTATTTTCAGTGACGACCTGTCGATGGCTGGTGCTCATGTGGTGGGTGATGCCGCCAGTCGTATCGAGGCCGCCTTGTCGGCCGGTTGCGACATGGGCCTGGTATGCAACGACCGCGCCGCGGCAGAGCTGGCACTCAGTGCTGCGCAGCGCTTGAAAGTTACGCCATCGCCACGGATTGCGCGCATGCGTGGCCAGGCCTGGGCCAGTACCGATTATCGGCAGAGCCCGCGCTGGCTGGTGGCGATGGGCGCACTCAAAGATGCTCAATTAATTGATTAAGGGATCTGCCTCAATGACGGTTTACGCAATTATCGGCGGTACGGGCCTTACCCAGCTGGAAGGGTTGACCATCAGCCGCGCGCTGGCGCTGGACACGCCCTACGGGCCGACCTCGGCAGATATCCAGATCGGTGAGTTTGGCGGCCGCGAAGTGTTGTTCCTGGCCCGTCACGGCCATCCGCACCGGGTGCCTCCGCATCAGGTCAACTACCGCGCCAACCTGTGGGCGCTGAAGCAGGCCGGGGCCGAAGCGATTCTCGCGGTAAATGCCGTGGGCGGGATTCATATGGCGATGGGAACCGGGCATTTTTGTGTGCCTCATCAGTTGATCGACTACACCAGTGGCCGCGAGCATACTTTTTTTGCCGGTGATCTGGAGCAGGTGACTCATATCGACTTTAGCTATCCCTACACCGAATCGTTGCGCGAGCAATTGATTGGCGCATTGGCGGCCGAGGGCTGCTCCTACAGCAGTCATGGTGTTTATGCCGCTACTCAGGGCCCGCGTCTTGAGACCGTGGCAGAAATCGCCCGTCTTGAACGTGACGGTTGCGACATCGTGGGCATGACCGGCATGCCGGAAGCGGCACTGGCCCGCGAGCTGGAACTGGATTACGCGTGCCTGGCGCTGGTGGTCAACCCGGCAGCGGGCAAGTCGACAGCGATTATCACCATGGCCGAAATCGAGCAGGCGCTGCATGAGGGTATGGGCAAGGTAAAAGCGACGTTGGCGCGGGTGCTGGCGGGCTAATCAAGTCCGTAGCAGCCGCCGAACGCAGCCTCGCGGAGCTCGGCAGCTGCTACAGAATCAAGCCGCAAGTTGCGTCAATTTTCAGCGCTTTTCAGTTTTAGGCGGCAACGGCGCAAACAATGCGTCGATGTCGTCATCCTGCAGTTTCCAGTCCCCAGCGACGCGTCCGTCCAGTACGCCTGCCGCCAAATCTGACTTTTCCTGCTGCAAATGCTGGATTTTTTCTTCCACAGTGCCGCGGGCAATCATTTTGTACACAAACACCGGTTTTTCCTGGCCTATACGATAGGCGCGGTCAGTGGCCTGGTTTTCTGCCGCCGGGTTCCACCAAGGGTCGTAGTGAATCACCGTGTCGGCCTCGGTAAGGTTCAGGCCTACACCACCCGCCTTGAGGCTAATCAGAAAAATCTGCAGCTTGCCGCTCTGGAAGTCCTTGACCGGTGTACGTCGGTCCCGGGTTTGCCCGGTGAGGATGGCGTAGGGCACCTTGCGCTTTTTCAGCTCGGCCTCGATCAGCCCCAGCATCGAAGTGAACTGGGAAAACAGCAGGATGCGTCGGCCTTCGGCAAACAGCTCTTCGAGCATCAGCATCAGGCTGTCGAGCTTGCCCGAGGTGCTGCCTTTTTTCGGCGGGGTGTCGCTGACCAAGCGCAGGTCGCAACATACCTGGCGCAGTTTGAGCAGCGCTTCGAGGATAATTATCTGGCTGCGTCCCACGCCCTTGCGGGTGATTTCGTCGCGGACTTTTTTGTCCATCGCCAGGCGCATGGTTTCGTACACGTCGCGCTGGGCTTCGTTGAGGTCCACCCAGTGGATGATTTCGGTCTTGGGCGGCAGTTCGGTAGCGACCTGCTCCTTGGTGCGGCGCAGCAAGAACGGTTTGATCCGCGCATTGAGATGCTGCAGGCGCTCGTTGCTGCCCTGGCGTTCAATGGGCACCCGGTAGTCGCGATTGAAAGTCTTGACGTCGCCCAGCCAGCCGGGCAGCAGGAAGTGGAACAGTGACCACAGCTCACCCAGGTGGTTCTCCAGCGGGGTACCACTCAGGCACAGGCGCTGGCGGGCAACCAGCTCGCAGGCGGCCTGGGTGGCCTTGCTGCCGGGGTTCTTGATGTACTGTGCTTCGTCCAGCACCAGCAGGTGCAGCGGCAGTTTTGCCAGATGCTCGATGTCCTTGGGCAGCAAGGCGTAGGTGGTCAGGATCACGTCGTAGTCGTTGAGGTGCGCGAAATATTTTTTGCGCGTGGCACCATACAGCGCCAGCACCTTGAGCTGCGGCGTAAAGTGCGCCGCTTCGTCGAGCCAGTTGGGGATCAGGCTGGTGGGCATCACAATCATGGCCGGGCGATCAAGGCGGCCGGCATTTTTTTCGCACAAGATATGCGCCAGGGTCTGCAGGGTTTTGCCCAGGCCCATGTCATCGGCCAGCACGCCGCCCACTTCCAGCTGACGCAATGACTGCATCCAGCTCAGGCCTTCGAGCTGATAGGGGCGCAGGTTGGCATTGAGCCCTTCGGGGGCTTCGACGCTGAAGTTCTTGATATCTCGCAGGCGCTGGGCGAAGCCGCGAATCTGCTCGCCACCTTCCCAGCGCAGGGGGAGTGCATCTAGGGCGTTGAGCCGCGGCGCGTCAGCACTTTTGATCCGCAGAGAAGTGGCGTCCGGCTCGCCCAGATAAAACTCGTCCAGAGTGGCCAGTACCGGTTTCAGCCGCCCGTACGGCAGCGCAACCTGCAGCGGACCATGGCCGCTGGCAGGGTTGGCCGGAATATTCACCAGGATCAGTTCGTCGTCCCTGCGCCGGGCGAGTTTTTCCGGGTTGAGGATGTCGCTGTGGGAGCGCATCAGGTTGAGCAGTATCGGCAGCAGGCTCAGGTGCTGGCCGTTGACGATAATCCCCAGCTCCAGGTCAAACCAGTCGCGCTCCGGGGCTTCGTCGACAGTGGCATACCAGTCTTCTACCGGGGTCAGGTCAAAGCCGAAACCTTCATCGATCTGCAACTCCCAGCCCTTTTCGGCCAGGCCTTGCAACTGGTTGAGGGTGAAATTCAGCCAGGCACTGTCATTGACCAGCTCAAACAGCTCGCCGGCGCTTTCCGGTAGTGCCTTGCTCTGGCGCGTGGCAATTTTAAAGCCCAGGCTGCGCAGTTGCTCGCGGTAAAGGTTTTCGACCTCGGGCTTGCGCTTGATGCGCAGGGTTTGCTGTTCCTGGCGCAGCAGGATGTCAGCGTTTTTTTGCCCGCTCACGTACTGGTCCAGGTAGTTGAACGACAGGGCGGCGCGGTGCTGGATATAGCGCTGCATTTTGCCGTTGCGCGGCTCGAAAGCGCTGAATTCGGCACTGGCCAGCCACAGTCGCGGTACTGGCTGGACGTCCTCGACCAGCTGTTCTGGCAGATTGTTGGGGCGACGTGAGTCGAGTACGGCCTGGAGTTTTTCCAGAAGCTCGGCATCCTGAGCAGCGGCGGGGTAGTTCAAGGTTTCTTCAATCTTCAGTAAGACGGCTGCGGTGTGCTTGCAATTAACCCGCACCGGGCAGGTACAGTGGGCGCTGACCAGCAGCAAGGTGCTTTTGGCCGACTCACGCAACTGAATGGTCTGTCGGTAGATGTTTTCGCCAGAGCCCTGACAGCTGGCAGTGATCAGCTTGTCGCCGATCTGGGCGATCCTGACCCGATTTTCCTTGGCGTAGCGGCGGCCACGCTCAAGGCTTTGTTCCTTGAAGCGACTGACCCAGCTTGGTGCCAGCGGCTGGGTCAGTCGGTCGGTGGGGTTCAGGGGCATGGGTTTTTCATTCAGGAAGACTTCGGCGTCAGGCGCTCGAACAGCGCTTCAATGGTATTGAAGCGTTCTTCCGGGCGCTCCATGGGTACCATGAATTTGAACAGGGTCGCGCCTTCGAATTTGTAGCGGTTGGGTTGGCCCTGGATCAATTTGATCAGCACCATCGGGTCAACCGGGGTGTCGGCGGCAAATTCGATGCGTCCGCCTTGCGGGCCGGCGTCGACTTTTTTGATGCCTAGTTGCTCGGCCTGCAATTTGAGCAGGGTGATGCGTACCAGGTTCTTGGTCGGCTCGGGGAGCAGGCCGAAGCGGTCGATCATCTCGACCTGCAAGTCCTTGAGGCCCTCTTCATCGGTTGCCGAGGCAATACGCTTGTAGAGGATCAGTCGCGCATGCACATCCGGCAGATACGACTCGGGAATCAGCGCAGGTACCCGCAGGTTGATTTCCGGGCCGCCACCCAGCGGCTGGTCGAGGTTGGGTTGTTCGCCCTTGCGGATCGACTTGACCGCACGTTCGAGCATTTCCATGTACAGGGTAAAACCAACCGCCTGAATCTGGCCGCTTTGACCGTCCCCCAGTAACTCGCCCGCGCCACGGATTTCAAGGTCGTTGGTGGCCAGGACAAAGCCGGCACCCAGGTCCTGGGTGTTGGCGATGGCTTCCAGGCGTTTTTGCGCGTCCCCGGTAATCTGCTGGCGCGGTGGCGTCAGCAGGTAGGCATAGGCCTGGTGGTGACTGCGTCCGACGCGGCCGCGCAACTGGTGCAACTGTGCCAGGCCGAACTTGTCGGCGCGCTCGATGATGATGGTGTTGGCGCTCGGCACGTCGATCCCGGTCTCGATGATGGTCGAGGCGATCAGCACGTTGAAGCGCTTGTGATAGAAGTCACTCATCACCTGTTCGAGTTCGCGTTCGCGCATTTGCCCGTGACCGATGCCGATCCGTGCTTCAGGCACCAGCTCGGCCAGTTCGGCCGCACATTTCTCGATGGTTTTAACGTCGTTGTGCAGGTAGTAGACCTGCCCGCCGCGCAGCAACTCACGCAGCAACGCCTCTTTGACGGTGCTTTTGTTCTGTTCCATGACGAAGGTGCGCACCGACAGCCGGCGCGCCGGCGGCGTGGCGATGATCGACAGGTCGCGCATGCCTGACACGGCCATGTTCAGCGTACGCGGGATCGGCGTGGCGGTGAGGGTCAGGATGTCGACTTCACTGCGCAAGGCCTTGAGCTGTTCTTTCTGGCGCACGCCGAAGCGGTGTTCTTCGTCGATGATCACCAGGCCCAGGTTTTTGATTTTGACATCGTCCTGCAGCAGCTTGTGGGTGCCGATGACGATATCGATCTTGCCTTCGGCCAGGTCGGCGACTGCCTGGTTGATCTCTTTGGCCGACTTGAAGCGGCTCATCACCTCGACCGTTACCGGCCAGTCGGCAAAACGGTCGCGGAAGCTGTTGTAGTGCTGCTGGGCGAGCAGGGTGGTGGGTACCAAAATGGCCACCTGACGGCCGCCATGCACCGCAATAAAGGCCGCGCGCATGGCCACTTCGGTCTTGCCGAAGCCCACGTCGCCACACACCAGACGATCCATGGGCTTGGGCGACAGCATGTCGGCGCGTACGGCTTCGATGGTGGTTTGCTGGTCCGGGGTTTCTTCAAACGGGAAGCCGGCACTGAAGGTTGCGTAATCCGCTTTCGGATCGGCAAATGCATAACCTTCGCGGGCTGCACGACGAGCGTAGATGTCGAGCAGCTCGGCAGCCACGTCACGCACTTGTTCGGCGGCCTTGCGCTTGGCCTTTTGCCAGGTTTCCGAGCCCAGGCGGTGCAGCGGCGCCAGTTCATCATCGCTGCCGGTATAGCGGGCGATCAGGTGCAGGTTGGCCACCGGCACATAGAGCTTGGCGCCTTCGGCGTATTCCAGGGTCAGGAACTCGGCCACCTGATTGTCGACTTCAAGTGTGGCCAGGCCCTGATAGCGACCTACGCCGTGGTCGATATGCACAACGGGTGCGCCTTCGCGCAACTCGGTGAGGTTCTTGATCACCGCATCGTTGTTGGCATCGGCGCGTTTTTCCCGGCGCCGGCGCTGCATCACGCGCTGGCCGAACAACGGGCTTTCGGCGATCAGCGCCAGCGCTGGATCCTCCAGCAGCAGGCCTTCATCCAGCGGGGCGATAGTAATCGCCAGGCGGTGTTTGCTGGCGACGAAGTCCGGCCAGCTGTCGACTGTTTTGGGGCGCAGCTTCAAGCGTTCCAGCAGTTCGAGCAGTACTTCGCGGCGACCGGCCGATTCGGCGGTAAACAGCACGCGGCCATCAAACTGCTCAAGGAAACCGGACAAAGCCGCCAATGGCTGGTTGGCCTTGGCTTCGATGGCCAGGTTGGGCAGCGGTTGCGCCGGGAAGCGTTCACGGCTGCTGCCGGTGTCGATGTCATCCTGGCTGGCGACCACCCGCGGCCAGTTTTTCAGGCGGGCGAAGCAGTCTTCAACCGGCAGGAACAGCTCGGCAGGCGGTAACAGTGGTCGCGACGGATCGATACGGCGCTCTTCGTAGCGGTTGCGTACGTCAGACCAGAAATTCTCGGCGGCCTGCTCGATGCCTGGCAGCGAGAATACTTGCGTGTCAGCCGGCAAATAGTCGAACAGGGTCGAGGTTTCATCGAAAAACAGCGGCAGGTAGTACTCGATACCCGCGGGGGTAATGCCGCTGCTCAAGTCCTGAAAGATCGGGCAGCGACGGAAGTCGACATCAAAACGCTCGCGAAAGCGCGCCTTGAACCGGGTCACCGCGTCTTTTTGCAGCGGGAACTCACGTGCCGGCAGCAGGCGCACCGACTCAACCTTGTCGATCGAGCGCTGGGTCTCGGGGTCGAAGGTGCGCAGGGTCTCGATTTCGTCGTCGAACAGGTCGATCCGGTAAGGCAGTTTGCTGCCCATCGGGAACAGGTCGATCAACGCGCCGCGCACGGCGAACTCGCCATGTTCATACACCGTATCGACGCAGCGATAGCCACTGGCCTCAAGCCGGGTACGCATTTGCTCCACATCCAGCTTCTGGCCGATGTCCAGCACCAGGCTGCTGCCGAGCAGGAACTTGGTCGGGGCCAGGCGATGTAGGGCGGTGGTCACCGGCACTACCAAAACACCATGACTCAGTTCCGGCAGCCGGTACAGGCTGGCGATACGCTGGGAGATGATGTCCTGGTGCGGCGAGAACAGATCGTAAGGCAGGGTTTCCCAGTCGGGAAAATGCAGTACCGGCAAGTCAGGGGCAAAGAATCTCAGTTCCTGCTCAAGACGCTCGGCGCTTTGGCTGTCAGCGGTCAGGAGCAGGGTGAAGCGCCTGGCGGCGCTGGCAGCCTCGGCAATCGCGAGGCTCAGGGCGGCACCGGGCAGATTGCTCCAGTGCTGTTTACCTGCCGTGGCAGGGAGTTTCGGTAGACGCAGGACGGGCACGGAAGGTTGAGCTCCAAGCGTTGCGACAAAGTTGGCGATTGTAACGGGCCAAGGGGCTGGCTGTCAGTTGCAGCCTTTAACAGCGGCGCAAATCAGCGCATAACACTGACATGGGGGTGCCAAAGGGGCTGTGCAAGGGCAGCAGACTGATGAAATGGCAGTTGTTATAAAATTTTTCGCCTATATTTGTTGATGCTTAATCGTTTCAGTAACGGCGTATGACAGGCGTGCATTGCCCCTGCATGGGCGCAGCGGCATAATGTAGCCCCTTTTTTCAGCCCCTACATGTGGAAGGTTCCCGTGACTCAGAAGCCCGACCAGTGTCTTGGTGAATGGATCGACCGTGAAGCACTCGCAGAAGCGATGATTCCGCTTATCGGTCAGCTTTACCGCAATAACAATGTGGTTAGCTCGATCTATGGCCGCAGCCTGATCAACCGTTCAGTCATTGCGATTCTCAAGGCTCACCGCTTTGCTCGCCATCGTCAGTCCGATGATATCGAATTGTCCGTGCACGAAACTTTCCCGTTGCTCAAGGCAATGAGCGAGCTCAAGCTCGGCGCTGCTTCGGTAGACCTGGGCAAGCTGGCCGTGAAGTTCAAGGCCGAAGGCAATGGCCGCACGGCTGAGCAGTTTGTGCGCGAAGAACTGGCCGATGTTGTGGGTCAGCAAAACGCTTCTGCACGTAAAGGTACTGACGTTGTGCTGTACGGCTTCGGTCGTATCGGCCGTCTGCTGGCGCGCATCCTGATTGAAAAAACCGGTGGTGGCGACGGTCTGCGTCTGCGTGCCATCGTTGTGCGCAAAGGCGCCGACAACGATCTGGTCAAGCGTGCCAGCCTGCTGCGTCGTGACTCGGTGCATGGCCCGTTCGATGGCACCATCGTGGTCGATGAAGCCAACAACACCATCACCGCCAACGGCAACCTGATTCAGGTTATCTACGCGAAAAACCCTACCGAAGTGGACTACACCCAGTACGGTATCCAGAACGCCCTGCTGGTGGACAACACCGGTGTATGGCGTG
Source organism: Pseudomonas sp. FSL W7-0098 (assembly GCF_005930585.1). NCBI lineage: Bacteria > Pseudomonadati > Pseudomonadota > Gammaproteobacteria > Pseudomonadales > Pseudomonadaceae > Pseudomonas > Pseudomonas sp. FSL W7-0098. Next base: position 143,948 of record NZ_RXHW01000010.1, on the reverse strand, counting down.
ATGCCGATGGCCTGGGCCAGCACTTGCAGTGCCCTGGTATCGATCGCGTGGTCCTGACCGCTCCGGGCAAGGGCAAGCTGAAGAACATCGTTCACGGCATCAACCACGGCGAAATCACCGCAGACGACAAGATCGTTTCGGCGGCATCCTGCACCACCAACGCCATCGTGCCGGTGCTCAAGGCTGTCAACGACAAGTTCGGCATCGTCAATGGTCACGTTGAAACGGTTCACTCGTACACCAACGACCAGAACCTGATCGACAACTTCCACAAGGGCGACCGCCGTGGTCGTAGCGCCGCGCTGAACATGGTTATCACCGAGACCGGTGCTGCTACCGCTGCTGCCAAGGCATTGCCTGAGCTGGCCGGCAAGCTGACCGGTAACGCGATCCGTGTGCCGACGCCGAACGTGTCGATGGCCATCCTCAACCTGAACCTTGAGAAGCCGGCTACCCGTGAAGAAATGAACGAGTACCTGCGTCACATGGCGCTGCACTCCGATCTGCACAAGCAAATCGACTTCGTCAGCTCCCAGGAAGTGGTGTCCACTGACTTCGTGGGTTCGCGTCACGCCGGTGTGGTGGATGCTGAAGCGACGATCTGCAATGACAACCGCGTTGTGCTGTACGTGTGGTACGACAACGAATTCGGTTACAGCTGCCAGGTAGTACGCGTGATGGAAGACATGGCCGGGGTCAACCCGCCAGCGTTCCCGCGCTAAGCAACCGCCGCAACTGAAAACGCCCCGACTTGTCGGGGCGTTTTTGTTTGTGCGGGAAACCTGTGGGAGCGGGCTTGCTCGCGATGGGATCGGCGCGGTTGTTCAGTCAGACCGCGTTGCTGGCATCGCGGGCAAGCCCGCTCCCACAGGGGTCAGGCATTACCCGCCACCGCCGATTGCGCCGTACGCAACTGATGCTGATTGCCACGGAACAACACCACGGTCGCAATCAGGCCCAGTATCGCCGCCCCGGTCAGCCACAGACCGGGGGCGGCCTTGTTGTCCAGGGCATGAATCAGGTAAGTGCAAGCCGCCGGAGTAAAGCCACCGAAAGTGGCGGTCGCCAGGCTGTAGGCCAGGGAGAAACCGGTGGTGCGCACTTCAACTGGCATGATTTCGGTCAGGGCAACCACCATCGCGCCGTTGTACGAGCCATACAGGAACGACAGCCACAGTTCGACAATCAGCAGATGACTGAAGCTCGGGTTGGCCACCAGCCAGGACAACGCCGGGTAGGCGGTCAGGATCGCCAGGATGGTCGCACCCAGCAGCAGCGGTTTACGCCCGATCTTGTCCGACAGCGAGCCCATGACCGGCAGCCAGAAAAAGTTCGACAGGCCAATGCACATTGTGACCAGCAAGGCATCGAAGTCCGACAGATGCAGCTCGGCCTTGCCGAAGGTCGGGGTATAGGCAGTGATCAGATAGAACGACACGGTGGTCATCACCACCAGGGCCATGCCACCCAGCACCAAGCCAAAGTTCTGACCGACTGAGCGAAGGATTTCACGCAGGGTAGGGTGATGTTTGCGGGCTTCGAACTCAGGAGTTTCTTCCATCGAGCGGCGGATCACAAAGATCACCGGCACAATCATGCAACCCAGCAGAAACGGAATCCGCCAGCCCCATTCACCCATTTCTTCAGGGCTTAGCCAATGGTTGAGACCAACCCCCAGCAAGCCTGCGAACACCACGGCAGCCTGCTGGCTAGCCGACTGCCAGCTGACGAAGAAACCCTTGCGCCCCGGTGTGGCGATTTCTGCCAGGTACACCGACACCCCGCCCAGTTCCACGCCTGCCGAAAAACCTTGCAGCAAGCGCCCGAGCAACACCAGCAGGGGTGCGGCAACACCCAGGGTGGCGTAGCCCGGCACGCAGGCGATGAGTACGGTACCCATGGCCATCAGGGCCAGGGTAATGATCAGGCCCTTGCGACGGCCGTGGCGGTCAATATAGGCACCGAGAAAAATCGCACCCAGCGGGCGCGCGAGAAAACCGGCACCGAAGGTGGCCAGGGCGAGCATCAGTGAGGCAAAAGCGCTATCGGTTGGGAAGAAGGTTTTGGCAATGGCCGTGGCGTAAAAGCCAAAGACCATAAAGTCGAACATCTCTAGGAAGTTACCGCTGACAACGCGAAAAATCGCCTTGCCTTTGCCCGTACTGGAGGCCATCAGAAATCACCCGCTCTTATCTGTTTTTATGCGTTATCCGTGTTTTTACTCGTCCACACTGCCAGGCAATGACCTGCGCCATTGCGCAAAACAGTTTTGTAACCATATGTGTAAAAAAGTGTGTAGGCAACATTTCTTGGCGCTACACGGCCGGGCTAGGGCCTTTGCGCAAGCAGGCTCAGGCGCAGAGGGTCGGGCAGACCTTCGGGTGCGAGCCAGATGCCCAGGTAGATTTTGGCCAGTTGATGATTCTGGCTGGTGAAAATGACCTGGCCATTGCGCTCCAGCTTCAGCCCGCGTTGCGGGTTGTAGTCCAGGGCGTAGCGATCGCCGCGTTTGATATCGCCAAAACTGGTCTGAAGTTGTTTTAGCGGGGCGTCGAGGCGAGCCAGGGTGGCTGCCGGTTGCTGGCGCTTGAGGATGGTGGCCGAGGCCCGGGTGATATCGCTGTGCTCCAGATCGCGCAGATAGAACAGCTCAAGGCGCAGCTCGCGCTGTTCGTCAAAGGCCTGTTGCGGTTGGATGCCTGGCTGGGTGAAAAGGGCTGCGGCATAGATATCGGCCCAGAGGTAGGTCAGCACGATCTGGCCTTTGCGTTCCATGAGTTGCGTGCCATCGCGCCATTGGGCGGGAAAGTTGGCTTCTTTTAGCCGAGCTGACTCATCGGCCAGGCTGGTGGTGGAGTAAAGCAGCAACAATACGATCAACAACTGGCGCATGGTGGATGGCTCTGATCGATGGTTGTTAGAGGTTATGTCAGTTTTGCTAAGTGTGCGGCAGCTGCTACGCAGGCTCTCGCGCGCGATGAGATGTAGTGAACACAAAAATAGCCAACGACCAGACCAAGGGTTAATGTTCGCGGCGTTCAGGCTTCTATAGACTGTGCCCCACGTTTTGATCCTTCATGGCGCTGGCCGCGACATGATTTAGCCGTAGGTGCCCAAAGCGGTGCCACGGCCTGTTCTGAGGAGTACGCATGGCTGTCTACAACTACGACGTAGTGGTACTGGGTTCTGGCCCGGCAGGAGAAGGTGCGGCAATGAACGCCGCAAAAGCAGGGCGCAAGGTGGCAATGGTGGATAGCCGGCGTCAGGTTGGCGGCAACTGCACGCACTTGGGCACGATCCCGTCCAAAGCCTTGCGTCACTCGGTTCGCCAGATCATGCAGTTCAACACCAATCCGATGTTTCGGGCCATTGGTGAGCCGCGCTGGTTCTCGTTCCCGGACGTACTGAAAAGTGCCGAGAAGGTTATTTCCAAGCAAGTGGCTTCGCGCACCGGTTACTACGCACGTAATCGCGTCGACCTGTTCTTCGGCACCGGCAGCTTCACCGACGAGCAAACCATCGAAGTGGTGTGCACCAACGGCGTTGTCGAAACCCTGATGGCCAAGCAAATCATTATCGCCACCGGCTCGCGTCCTTATCGCCCGGCTGATATCGATTTCACTCACTCGCGTATCTACGATAGCGACACCATCCTCAGTCTGGGCCACACCCCGCGTAAGCTGATTGTTTACGGGGCAGGCGTGATCGGCTGCGAATACGCGTCGATCTTCAGTGGTCTGGGGGTGTTGATTGAGCTGGTGGATAACCGCGAGCAACTGTTGAGCTTCCTCGATTCCGAGATCTCGCAAGCGCTGAGCTACCACTTCAGCAACAACAACATCACCGTACGCCACAACGAAGAGTACGAGCGGGTAGAAGGCGTCGAAAACGGCGTGATCCTGCATCTCAAGTCCGGCAAGAAGATCAAGGCCGACGCCTTGCTCTGGTGCAATGGCCGTACCGGCAACACCGATCTGCTGGGTCTGGAAAACATCGGCATCAAGGCCAATGGCCGTGGCCAGATCACGGTTGATGAAAACTACCGCACCACCGTGCCGAACATTTTTGCCGCAGGTGATGTAATCGGCTGGCCAAGCCTGGCCAGTGCCGCCCACGACCAGGGGCGTTCGGCAGCGGGCAGCATCGTTGATAACGGCAGCTGGCGCTTCGTCAATGACGTACCGACCGGCATCTACACCATTCCGGAGATCAGCTCGATCGGCAAGAACGAGCAGGAGTTGACCCAGGCCAAGGTGCCGTACGAAGTGGGCAAGGCGTTTTTCAAGAGCATGGCGCGTGCACAGATTGCCGGCGAGCCGCAGGGCATGCTGAAAATCCTGTTCCACCGTGAAACCCTTGAAGTGCTGGGCGTTCACTGCTTCGGTTATCAGGCATCAGAGATCGTGCACATCGGCCAGGCGATCATGAACCAGCCGGGCGAGCTCAATACCCTGAAGTACTTCGTCAACACCACGTTCAACTACCCGACCATGGCCGAAGCCTATCGGGTAGCGGCCTACGATGGCCTCAACCGGCTTTTTTGAGCGGCTCCGGCCGGTGGCCTGAGCCGGCCGGGGAGACCGATTTCAGCTATTCCCGAGGGTGGCAGTGGCCAAACCGGGAAAGTCTGTAATCAGGCTATCTACGCCGAAGTCGGCGAGCCTGCGCATCAGCGCAGGTTCGTTGACTGTCCATACCGACACATGCAAACCCTGACGCTGGGCCTTCTCCAGGCGTTCAGGCGTGCACAGTGTCCAGTTCAATGCCAGCATCTCGCAGCCATAACTCTGGGCGACCTTGATCGGGTCGAGCCAGGCGTATTCGGCCACCAGGCCGCGGGACAGGTCTGGCGTCAACTCCAGCGCAGCCTTGAGCACCTCACGCGAGCTTGACGTGACCGTGACCTTGTCCATCAGCCCGTGACGTACCGCCATTTCGCGGATTGCCAGCACGGTGGTTGCTGCGCGGGTGCGCGAGGCGCTCTTGACCTCCAGCTGCCAGTGCTCGAAGTCGCACTTTTCAAACAGCTCCTCAAGGCGCGGGATCGGGCACGGCTGCATCCAGCCCGGGCCACCCTTGCGCGCGTCATAGGTCACCAGGTCGGCAGCCGTGTGCTCGATAACCTTGCCGCGCCGGTCCGTGGTGCGCTTGAGGGTCGGGTCGTGGATGACCATCAGCTCACCGTCCTTCGACAGGTGCAGGTCGAGCTCACAGCGCCGTACGCCATGCTTGAGGCATTGCTCAAAGCTGGCAAGGGTGTTTTCCGGTGCTTCGCCTTTGGCGCCGCGATGGCCATAAATCAGGGTCACATTTGCTCCTTGTACAGAGTGATCACGGCCCGGTGCTTACTCGGGCGCGGATGTTTGTTGTTCGCGGGCCAGGCGGCGCGCCTGTGCCTGTTTTTGCAAAATGTAGCGCGCCAGCAACTGGCGCTGCGTATCGGTGAGGGATTCAAATTCGGTGTTGATGCGGTAGTCGCCAGCGTGCGCCTGGCAATCGACCACGCGGGCACGCAGCAACAGGCCCAGGGCCTGGGGCATCAATACCAGCTTGACTGAAAGGTGGCTGCCCGCCGGGCAGGGGTGCGGGTGATGGAACTCGATACCGCCTTCGGACAGCATGACCGGCTGCAGTTCACCGATCTGGCCCAGCACCGTTTGCGCAACGATCTGGCTCAGCAGTTCGACACGTTTGTTCAGGGTTTTCAGATAGCTGGAAAGGGTGCGGTCGCGTTCGCTGATCTGGCGCAGCAAGTGCTGGGACTCGAATTCGCTCAGGTGCAATTCGCTGAGCAAATTGAACAGCGGTGACTCATCCTGCAACACTTCACTGCTCGCGGCTTCGAGGGCCGACAGCGGGGTTATTTCCAGTGCGATCATATCCTCGATACGGTAGTATTCGCGGCGATCTGCTTCATCTAATGTCGACATGGCGAACCCATGATGGCGGCTGTGGTCTGAGTGTAAAGCTGCTTATCAGGCCCCGCCACAAGGACGTCTTCTTTTCCCTCGAACAAGCCCCGACATGTTCAGACCTCTCTCTTTATTTATCGGCACGCGTTATACCCGTGCAAAGCGTCGCAATCATTTTGTGTCGTTTATTTCCCTGACCTCGATGATCGGGCTCGCCCTTGGCGTGGTCGTGATGATTGTCGTGTTATCGGTGATGAACGGCTTCGATCATGAGATGCGCACCCGCGTGCTGGGCATGGTGCCCCACGCGACCATCGTCGGCGACCAGCCGATCAGTGACTGGCAAAGCCTGGCGGCCAAGGTCAAGCAGAACCCCAAGGTGGAGGCGGTTGCGCCGTTTACCCAGATGCAGGGCTTGCTGACCAATGATGGCAACGTGCAGAAAGTCCTGCTCAATGCCATTGACCCGGCGCAGGAACGCAATGTCTCGATCATTGACCGGTTCATGCAGCAGGGCCAGCTCGACTCGCTGACCCCGGGCAGCTTCGGCATCATCATTGGCGACAAGGCCGCGAAAAAGCTGGGTGTGAGCGTCGGCGACAAGCTGACCTTCGTTGCGCCGGAAGTCACGGTGACACCGGCCGGCATGTTCCCGCGCATGAAGCGTTTTACCGTGCAGGGCATTTTTCATGTCGGTGCCGGTGAGATCGACGGCTACCTGGGCATCACCAACCTGCAGGACCTGGCGCGTTTGCAGCGCTGGAAACCTGACCAGGTACAGGGCCTGCGGCTGAAGTTCGATGACCTGTTCGAAGCGCCGCGCACTGCCTGGGAAATCGCCCAGCAGCTGGGCGAGAGCCAGTATTACGCCCGTGACTGGACCCGTACCCACGGCAACCTGTACCAGGCCATCCGCATGGAAAAAGCCATGATTGGCCTGCTGTTGCTGCTGATTGTGGCCGTGGCCGCGTTCAACATCATTTCCACGCTGGTAATGGTGGTCAATGACAAGAAAGGCGACATCGCCATCCTGCGTACCCTGGGGGCGACGCCGGGCACCATCATGGCCACCTTTATGGTTCAGGGCACCGTTATCGGTGTGGTCGGGACGGCCATCGGCGCGGTGGTCGGGATGCTTGCTGCGCTCAATGTCAGCGCTGCGATCTCGGCCCTTGAAGGCCTGATCGGGCACAAGTTTCTCAATGCCGACGTGTATTTCATCGACTACCTGCCCTCGCAGTTGCAGGCACAGGACGTGTTGATGGTGTGCGGTGCGGCATTGGTTCTGAGTTTCCTCGCGACCTTGTACCCGGCCTGGCGTGCTGCGCGCACCCAGCCTGCGCAGGCGCTTCGTTATGAGTGAGTTGGGCATGAAAGAACAAGCAGTGTTGAGTTGCCGCGACCTGGGCAAGTCCTACGAGGAAGGCCCGGAATCCGTGGTGGTGCTGTCGGGGCTGCAGCTAGAGTTGCACCCTGGTGAGCGGGTGGCGATCGTCGGGACTTCGGGTTCGGGTAAAAGTACCTTGCTCAACCTGCTCGGCGGGCTTGATACCCCGACCAGTGGCAGTGTCTGGCTGGCGGGTGAAGAGCTATCGGCCCTGGGCGAAAAGGCCCGTGGCCTGTTGCGCAACCGCTCGCTGGGTTTCGTGTATCAATTTCACCACTTGTTGCCCGAGTTCACCGCGCTGGAAAACGTTTGCATGCCGTTGCTGATCGGCAAGACGGCGATCCCCGAAGCCCGTGAACGGGCCACGGCCCTGCTGACCCGGGTGGGCCTGGGTCATCGCCTGGAGCACAAGCCGGCCGAGCTGTCGGGTGGTGAGCGCCAGCGTGTGGCGATTGCCCGGGCGCTGGTCAACAAGCCAGGGCTGGTGATGCTCGATGAGCCCACCGGCAACCTCGACTCGCACACGGCCCAGGGCATTCAGGACCTGATGCTGGAGCTCAGCACGTCAATGCGCACTGCGTTCCTGGTGGTGACCCACGACATGAACCTGGCCCGCCAGATGGATCGCGTGTTGCACCTTCAGGAAGGTCGCCTGACCACGATCTGACTGGCCAGCATCTGACGCCTGCAAGCGGGCGTCAGGTCTTCAATTTTTATACGGTGCCCGCGAATGTTCAGACCGTTATCGATTTTTATCGGCACGCGCTATACCCGCGCCAAGCGCCGCAATCGTTTTGTTTCGTTTATCTCCATGACCTCGATGATCGGCCTCGCTCTCGGCGTGCTGGCGATGATCGTGGTGTTGTCGGTGATGAACGGCTTCCAGCGTGAAATGAGTAACCGCATCCTCGGCATGGTGCCCCACGCGACCATCGTGGGCGTCAAGCCCATCGATGACTGGCGCCCGGTGGCTGACGCGGCGATGAAAAACCCCGAGGTGACGGCAGCCGTGCCGTTTACCGAGCTGGACGGCATGCTGTCCTATAAAGGCTCGATGCAGCCGATCCAGATCAGTGGCATCGATCCGGAGCAGGAAGGCAAGGTCTCGATCGTGACCCAGCACATCGTGCAGGGCAGCCTCCAGGACTTGAAAGCCGACGAATACGGTGTGGTGCTGGGCGATATTGTTGCGCGGCGTTTCCGTCTGGGCGTGGGTGACAAGATCACCCTGATCGTCCCCGAGGCCAGCACCGCGCCTGGTGGCATTACTCCGCGCCTGCAGCGGTTGAATGTGGTGGGTATCTTCAAGGTTGGTGCTGAACTGGATGGCACCATGGGCCTGATCCATATGGCCGATGCTGCAGCCATTCAACACTGGGAGCCGAACCAGGTGCAAAGCGTGCGCCTGGCGGTCAAGGATCTGTACGCGGCACCGCAGGTTTCACAGCAAGTGGCGGCCGGCCTGGGGGATGGTTACAAGGCTGACGACTGGACTCACACCCAGGGCAGTCTGTTCAGCGCCATGAAAATGGAAAAAACCATGATCGGTCTGTTGTTGCTGATGATCGTGGCCGTGGCAGCGTTCAATATCATCGCCACGCTGATCATGGTGGTGAACGACAAGGGCGCCGACATCGCGATCTTGCGCACCATCGGTGCGACACCGCGGCAGATCATGGCCATCTTTATGGTGCAGGGCACGGTGATCGGTATTGTCGGCACCTTGATCGGTGGCGTGCTGGGGGTGATTGCGGCGTTGAATGTCAGTGAACTGGTGGGCTGGATGGAGCGGGTGACCGGGCAGCATATCTTCAGTTCCGACGTGTATTTTGTCAGCAACCTGCCATCCGAGCTGCAGGGCGGCGATGTGGCGCTGATCTGCGGTGCGGGCTTTGTACTGAGCTTTCTGGCTACGCTGTATCCGGCGTATCGGGCAGCGAAGATTCAACCGGCCCATGCGTTGCGGTATTCCTGATAGTTGAAGAGCAAAAGCCCCTCACCCTAATCCTCTCCCGGAGGGAGAGGGAACTAAAGGCAAAAGCAGTTCTGCGCAGCGCCACAAATCAGCTCCCTCTCCCTCCGGGAGAGGGCTGGGGTGAGGGCAGCTTTGCTGGCAGCTCCACGACAAACCGCGTTACCCCCTCCTGCGACTCACAGCAGATCTGTCCGCCATGGGCACGAATGATCGACTGGGTGATCGCCAGCCCCAGCCCCGCATGCTCACTGCTGCCTTCACGGCGTGCCGGATCTGCCCGGTAAAACCGGTCAAACAGGCGTGGCAGCAGTTCTGCAGGGATTCCCGTGCCCGTGTTCTCGATGCTGATGCGCGCAGTGCCCGGCAAAGCCTCAATCAGCACTTTGATCGCGCCACCCGCCGGCGTATAGCGCAAGGCGTTATCCAGCAGGTTGGAAAGGGCGCGGCGCAGCATGCTGCGGTCGCCTGCAAGAAGTGCATTGCCTTCGCGGGTCAGTTCAATGTGCGAGTCTTCGGCCAGCAGCGCATAAAACTCCAGTAATGCCTCCACTTCCTGACCCAGATCCAGGGCTTCGCGCCGAGGCGTAAGCAAGCCGTGATCGGCCTTGGCCAAATAGAGCATGTCGTTGACCAGTTGCGCCATCCATTGCAGCTCTTCAAGGTTGCTATGCAGTGCCTCGCGGTACTCTTCAATGCCCCGGGGGCGGGTCAGGGTGACCTGGGTGTGGGTCAGCAGGTTGGACAATGGCGTACGCAGTTCATGTGCGATGTCGGCGGAGAATGCCGACAATCGCTGGAATGAATCGTCCAGTCGCGCAAGCATGGCGTTAAAAGCCGTGGCCAGCTCTGCCAGTTCAGCGGGCATTTGTTCCTGGGGCAGGCGGGCGTTAAGCGAGTCGGCCGAAACGCTGGCTGCGATCGCACTCATGCGGCGCAGAGGGCGCAAGCCGCTGCGGGCTGCCCACGCACCGAGAATCGCCGTGGCCAGTGCCGACAGGCCTACAGTCATCCAGATCAATCTCTGCATGCGCTGCAGGAAGTGCTGGTGGTGGGTGATATCCAGCAACAGGGTCAGATGCGGCGCATCGGGGCTGTCGGTCTGCGGTACCAGAACACGGTAATCGGTGCCGTTTATTTGCAGGCTGCCCAAGCCCGGGCGGGTCTCAAGCTCCAGTGGCAGGCGCGGTGAGCTGTCAAACCATAGATGCCCGTCCGGGCCGCGCACCCGTATCGCCAGGTCCGGCTGGTGGGCCAGATCCTGCATCAGGGCGGGCAGGCGCAGGGTGAAGCGTTCAAGGGTGTCAGCCCCTTGCAGCGTACTGCGTAGTACGGCGAGGCGACTTTCCATCAGTTGCTGGTCGAGCTCGACAAAATGCACCTCGCTGGCGCGCCCGAACAGCACCCCGGCAAACAGCGATACCACGGCGGTACAACCGGCAAACAGCAGCGCCAGGCGGCTGCTCAACGACAGGCGGCGCATCAACTGCTGCGCTCTTCAAGCACATAACCCATGCCGCGCACGGTGTGGATCAGCTTCTGCTCATGGTTGTCGTCGATTTTCAGGCGCAGGCGGCGAATCGCCACTTCGATGACGTTGGTGTCGCTGTCAAAGTTCATGTCCCATACCTGTGAAGCAATCAAGGACTTGGGCAGCACTTCTCCCTGACGGCGTAGCAGCAGCTCCAGCAGGGCGAATTCCTTGGCGGTAAGGTCGATGCGCTGGCCGTTGCGCTCAACACGTCGGCGGATCAGATCCAGGCGCAGGTCGGCCAGTTGCAGGCTGGTCTCCTGGGGAGTGTTGCTACCGCGGCGCAACAGGCTGCGAACCCGTGCCAGTAGCTCGGAAAAGGCGAACGGCTTGACCAGATAATCATCGGCCCCCAGCTCCAGGCCGTGGACGCGGTCAGCGACCGCATCCCGTGCGGTCAAAAACAGCACCGGCATGCTCAGTCCGGCGCTACGCACCGCTTGCAGGATTTGCCAGCCATCACGGCCGGGCAGCATGACGTCGAGAATCAGCAGCGAGTAATCCCCGGTCAGGGCCAGGTGTTGCCCGGTAATACCGTCGGCCGCCAGTTCGGTGGTGAACCCGGCCTCGCTCAGGCCCTGGCGCAAGTACTGTCCGGTTTTGACCTGGTCTTCGACTATCAGCAGTTTCATGGTCGACTCATCATAAAAATTAACCTCAGCCTTATACCTTGGTGCAGGTTATGCAGGGTCAAGCTGACAAAGTTGTAATCTTGCAGTCAGTTGAATGCCAGTGCCGAGACTTTAAAGTAGCGCCAAGCCTGACATTTTGTTTCTGGGAGTAAGTATGACCGCACGTATCCGTTTGTCGCTTGCTGGCTGTTTTTTGGCCTTGAGCCTGCCGGTAATGGCATCGCCTGCCGGGCATTTTGATTTTGGTCAGCCCGCACCTGCCGCCAGCGCCACGCGCACGGTTGAAATCGACATGACTGATATTGCCTTCACCCCAAAGTCGCTGGATGTGAAAGCCGGTGAAACGGTGCGTTTTGTCCTGGTCAACAAAGGGCAGTTATTGCACGAGTTCAACCTGGGCAATGCCGCGATGCACGCGGCACATCAGAAAGAAATGCTCGAAATGCAGCAAAGCGGCATGCTTACCCCGACCGGTATGGGGCATGACGGCATGGATCACTCGGCAATGGGCCATGGTGGCATGAGCATGCCTGGCATGAAACACGATGACCCCAACAGCGTGCTGGTCGAGCCGGGTAAAACCGCGGAGTTGACCTGGACCTTCACCCGCGCCGACAACCTGGAATTTGCCTGTAATGTGCCGGGTCACTATCAGGCTGGCATGGTCGGCAAGGTGAAAGTTGCGCCTTAAAACGTCCTGATTGTCGGTGAACGCTGAAAGCCTGGCTTAAACCCGATAGAATTACCGGGTTTTTCTAGCCAGGTTTTTGTCATGCATCCCGCCGCCGAACATTCCCCGCTGGGCAAGTCCAGTGAATACATCAGCACTTATACCCCGTCCTTGCTGTTCCCGATCCCGCGCGCGGCGAAATGGGCCGAGCTGGGGCTGAGCGCCGAAACGCTGCCTTATGTCGGCGTGGATTTCTGGACCTGCTTCGAGCTGTCCTGGTTGTTGCCATCGGGCAAACCGGTGGTGGCCATTGGCGAGTTTTGCTTTGCCGCCGATTCGCCGAATATCGTCGAGTCCAAGTCGTTCAAGCTGTATCTCAACTCGCTGAACCAGACGGTATTTGCCGATACCCCGAGCCTTGAGGCTACATTGCGTGCAGATTTGTCGGCCGCATCCGGCAAGCCTGTCAGCGTGCGCGTACGCAGTCTGGATGAAGTTCAGGCTGATGGCGTAGCCGTATTGCCGGGTGTGTGCATTGATGACCTGGATATCACGGTCAGTGATTACGCGCAGCCGCGTCCTGAATTGCTCAAGTGCGACGATTCCCAGGTGGTTGAAGAAAGCGTCTACAGCCACTTGCTCAAATCCAACTGCCCGGTCACCAGTCAGCCGGACTGGGGCACGGTGGTGGTCGAGTACCGTGGGGCGGCGCTGGATCACGCCAGTTTGCTGGCGTACCTGGTGAGCTTTCGCCAGCATTCGGACTTTCATGAGCAGTGTGTGGAGCGGATCTTTCTCGACCTGCAGCGTTTGCTCAAGCCCGAGAAGTTGACCGTGTATGCGCGCTATGTGCGCCGTGGTGGGCTGGATATCAACCCGTACCGCAGCACCGAAGCGGTCGAGTTCCAGAATGTGCGGTTGGTGCGTCAGTAATACGCTGTGACTCATGTGGGAGCGGGCTTGCTCGCGATAGGTCTATGCGGTTTGCCTGACAAACCGCGTCGCCTGAATCGCGAGCAAGCCCGCTCCCACAGGGTTTTGCTTAGCCGTTATTCAGCGCCTTGGCCTGCTCCAGCACTGCCTCGACATGGCCTGGCACTTTCACGCCGCGCCATTGGTGACGCAACACGCCATCCTTGTCGATCAGGAAGGTGCTGCGGTCCACGCCGAGGTACTCCTTGCCGTACAGTTTTTTCAGCTTGATCACGTCAAACAGCTGGCACAGGGCTTCGTCCTTGTCGCTCAGCAACTCAAACGGAAAACCCTGCTTGGCCTTGAAGTTCTCATGGGACTTGAGGCTGTCGCGGGACACACCAAACACTTCGGTATTGGCCGCCTGGAACTCGGCGTAATGGTCGCGAAAACCCTGGCCCTCAGTGGTGCAGCCCGGCGTGCTGTCCTTGGGATAGAAGTAGATCACTACCTGCTTGCCCTGGAGCTGCGACAGGCTGACGGTTTTTTCACTCGTCGCCGGGATCTGGAAATCGTCTACGGGTTGGTCAATTGCAACAGCCATTGAGTCGGTTTCCTTACATCGGGTTCTGTGGGCGCCAAGGTTCGATCAGTGCGTCCAGGTTCAGCGCGTCGGCGAAGTCGAGGAACTGATCACGCAGCCAGCTGATTTGCACGCCGGCCGGCAAGGTCACGGTGAAGGTGGCGTTGAGCATGGTGCCGCCGGTTTGTGGCGCCTGATAGGTATCGCACGTCAGGTTTTCCAGCTCGACGTTGTGGTCCATGAAGAACTGGCACAGCTCGTTGATGATGTCCGAGCGGTAGGCCGAGCTGACATAGGCCACGTACGGCAGCGCCTGCGGGCGGGTTTCAAGGGCCGCACTGCGTACTACATTGACGCTGAACGCGTGCTTTTTGGCCAGCGCAGGCAAGCCAGCTTCAAGGCGTGCCAGGGCGTCCCAGCTACCGGTAACTTCCAGGACCAGGGCACTGCATTCGCCGTGGCGAGTCAGGCGCGAGGTCACGACAGCGCAGCGATTTTCATGGCTGGCGCGGCACAGCACGTTAGTCAGCTCCATTGGGTTGGCGCCAAGGGCACTGATGACAAGGAATTGTTCGCGAACTGTGGGGGTGGACATTCAACCTTCCTAAAACGATGAGCGGTCAGTACGGTCGATGGCAGGCAAGTTGAGTATCAGGTAACACTTGAGCGTCAGAAGCCCGTCAATACTGCGTTCCAGGCGGTTTGCAGGCTCTGCAAAACGTGCTCGGTGGCGTTTGGGCGGGGCTTTTGGCGCTTGCTGAGGGCCTGTGAAACAGACTTGCGTACACATCAGTACCAATCAAAGGCTGAAGGGTAGCGAAAAGCAACGCGAAGGGGAATGCTCATCGGGCGCGCTGTTGCTTGTGCAAGGGTCATGGCGCCAGTACCATTACGGCTCTCTTTTTCCGGCAGGAGCGGTTGCATGATTGCGGGCAGTATGGTGGCACTGGTCACACCTATGGATGCACAAGGTCGTCTTGATTGGGACGCTCTGAGCAAACTGGTGGACTTTCACCTGCAAGAGGGCACCAACGCCATTGTTGCCGTTGGCACTACAGGTGAATCGGCAACTCTGGATGTGAACGAACACATTGAAGTGATTCGTCATGTCGTCAAGCAGGTTGCAGGGCGCATTCCGGTGATTGCCGGCACGGGCGCCAACTCGACGCGTGAAGCGATCGAACTCACCACCAATGCAAAGGCCGCTGGCGCCGATGCATGTCTGCTGGTGACACCGTATTACAACAAGCCGACCCAGGAAGGCCTGTACCAGCACTTCAAGGCGATCGCCGAAGCGGTCGATATCCCGCAGATCCTGTACAACGTTCCGGGCCGTACCGCCTGCGACATGCTGCCGGCTACCGTCATTCGTCTTTCCACCGTGCCGAACATCATCGGCATCAAGGAAGCCACCGGCGACCTGACGCGCGTACCGGCCATTCTGGCAGGGGTGAGCAGCGACTTCCTGGTGTACTCCGGCGACGACGCCACCGCAGTCGAGCTGATCCTGCTCGGCGGCAAGGGCAATATCTCGGTAACCGCCAACGTTGCTCCGCGTGACATGAGCGACCTGTGCGCTGCTGCGATGCGTGGCGATGCCGACACTGCCCGTGCGCTGCACGAAAAGCTGATGCCGCTCAATAAAACCCTGTTTATCGAATCCAACCCTATCCCCGTGAAATGGGCGCTGCATGAGATGGGCATGATGTCGGACGGTATCCGTCTGCCACTCACCTGGCTCAGCGAGCCTTGCCACGAACCACTGCGTCAGGCAATGCGCCAGTCCGGTGTCTTGGTTTAATTGAGGAAGCACTACGCATGAAGCGATTGGCCGGACTTTCCGCACTAGCCGTGATTATTTCCAGCACCAGCGGCTGCGGTTGGCTGTGGGGTCAAGAGGGTTACTTCCGCGACCGTGGCAGCGACTACCTGGAGGCGCGTCAAACCGCTCCAATGCAGTTGCCGCCAGGTGTCCAGACTGACAAGCGCCTTGTGCCGCTGTTGCCGATCCCCAGCAATGTGCCCGACGACAACGTCAAGGGCGAGTTTGAAGTACCGCGTCCACAGCCGTTGGCTGTAGCCGCCAGTGCCAGCGATTTCAGCCTGCAGAAAAGTGGCGACAGCCGCTGGGTCATGGCGCAGCGTTCGCCGTCAGAAGTCTGGCCGGTAGCGATGCAGTTCTTCCAGGACAATGGCTTCCGCATCGACGAACAGCGCCCGCAAACCGGCGAGTTCACCACGAGCTGGCAGCGTGCTGACGAGCTTTCCGCTCCGATCGCCCGCCATGTGGGCAGCAGCGGCCTGACCTCCGACAGCGAAACCCGCCTGCGGGTACGCATCGAGCCGGGTGTGCAGCGCAATACCAGCGAAATCTACGTGGTCAGTGCCAACCGCCCGGCCGGTAGCAGTGCCAACGTCGACTTTGGCAACCGCTCGGTCAACACCGGTCTGGATGCAGCCCTGGTTGATGAAATGCTGATCAGCATGAGCCGCAACGCCGAGAAGGGCGGTTCGGTTTCGCTGCTGGCTGCCCGTGATTTCGACACCCCTGCGCGTGTGAGCCTGAACGAAGACGGCAGCGGCAACCCGGTGCTGACCCTGACCGAAGACCTCGACCGTGCCTGGTCTAGCGTAGGTCGTGCACTTGAACAGGGCGAATGGCGCGTTGAAGACATCAACCGCACGTTGGGCCTGTACTACATCAACCTCGCCGAAAAAGCCGAGAAGAAGGACGAGAAACCTGGTTTCTTCTCCGGTCTCTTTGGCAGCAAGCCGGACAAGGAAGAAGTTGAAGCCCGTGCCCAGCGCTATCAGGTTCGCCTGAGCAAGGTGGGTGAAAGCGTGCAAGTGACCGTCGAAGAAAACATCAACACCGTTGCCTCGCCAGAAGTGGCGCGCAAGGTGCTGGGCGTTATCCAAGACAACCTGGGCTGATTGTATGCGTTTTGCCGTTCTCGGCAGTGGTAGCCAAGGGAATGGCACGCTGATAGCCAGCGACAGCACCTATGTACTGGTCGATTGCGGTTTCTCGTTGCGAGAAACCGAGCGTCGTCTCGCCAGGCTGGGCATCAGCGCTCACCAGCTGAGCGCGATTCTGGTCACCCACGAACATGCCGACCACGTGCATGGCGTGGGTTTGCTGTCGCGGCGCTACAATTTGCCGGTGTACATGAGTCGTGGTACCCAGCGCGGGATGCGCAAGCCTCTGGAGGCCGCCGGTTACGTGGCGGGTGGTCAGACGCTGCAAATCGGAGCCTTGAATATCAGTGTGACCCTGGTCGCCCATGATGCCCAGGAGCCCACCCAGTACGTATTCAGTGACGGCAAGCGGCGGTTCGGCCTGCTGACCGACCTGGGTTCGTATTGTGCTGGCGTGCTGGACAGCTATCGCGATCTGGATGCGCTGATGATTGAAGCCAACCACTGTCGGGACCTGCTTGCCCGTGGTCACTACCCTGCTTTTCTCAAGCGCCGGGTAGGGGGCCAGGAAGGACATTTGAACAACCATCAGGCCGCAAGCCTGGTGGCCGAGTTGGGCTGGCAAGACCTGCAACATCTGGTACTGGCCCACCTCAGCAGCAAGAACAACCTGCCGCAGCTGGCCCGGCAATGTTTTGTCGACACCCTTGGGTGCGACCCGGACTGGCTGCAACTGGCCGATCAAGATTCAGGGCTCGACTGGCGCACAATCGCCTAGCCCACCTACTTAGCATGCGGAGCCCATCATGGAAAAACGTGAAGAACTCTATCGCGGTAAAGCGAAATCGGTTTACAAGACCGACGACGAAAACCGCTTGATCCTGCTGTTTCGCAACGACACTTCGGCGTTCGACGGCAAGCGTATCGAACAACTTGATCGCAAGGGCATGGTGAACAACAAGTTCAACGCCTTCATCATGCAGAAACTCGAAGAAGCCGGCGTGCCGACCCAATTCGACAAACTGCTGGGTGACAACGAGTGCCTGGTGAAGAAACTCGACATGATCCCGGTCGAGTGCGTTGTGCGTAACTACGCAGCGGGCAGCCTGGTCAAGCGTCTGGGTGTGGAAGAGGGCATGAAGCTCAACCCGTACACCTTCGAACTGTTCCTCAAGGACGACGCCAAGGGCGACCCGTTCATCAACGAATCCCACGTCGTGGCTTTCGGTTGGGGCACTGCCGAGCAACTGGTTCGCATGAAAGAACTGTCGCTCAAGGTCAACGACGTACTGAACAAGCTGTTCGATGACGCTGGCTTGCTGCTGGTCGACTTCAAACTTGAGTTCGGCGTATTCCACGACGGCTCCATCGTCCTGGGTGACGAATTCAGCCCGGACGGCTGCCGTCTGTGGGACAAGGCTACCGGCAAGAAAATGGACAAGGACCGCTTCCGTCAGGGTCTGGGCGACGTAATCGAAGCCTACGAAGAAGTTGCAAACCGCCTCGGCGTCCCGCTTTAAGCAGTAAAGGCGCGCAAGCAACTGATACAGCGCGGTTTTTTTGAAAAAAGGCTTTGCCATAATCAAAAACCGCGCTATTATTCGCGCCGTTGGAGAGATGCCAGAGTGGCCGAATGGGACGGATTCGAAATCCGTTGTACTGGCGACAGTACCTAGGGTTCGAATCCCTATCTCTCCGCCATTATTACGAAAGCCCCGCAGATCAAGGTCTGCGGGGCTTTTTCGTTTTCAGGTTGTACTACTCTGTTGTACTACTCAAGTCATGCTGTTTAGCGTTATCTAGACGCTCATTTCTTCGCATGTCTGTCAGCCAGTTGCTGGGCAGCGTCTAACGCAAATTTCAGGACGTTTGCAGCCTCTGTGAAAGCTTCTGGGTCATTCGTCCCCTCATAGATGATTCCGCCCTTTGTGACGTCTTGCACAACGCTATCGACGTATTGATAGAAGCTGACAACCAACTGAGCATCCTCTGGCGAGAGGTATCCCAGCTTCCCGAGATTCGCGACATAAACTCTGCAATAGTGCTCAGGAATTCGTACCTGCAATGACGCTTCTGGACGCTGGTCCTCCGGTATTGCAAGTAGATGGTTCCCAGCTTCGATTAGGCCGGAAAGGTAATCTCGCTCCACGGCTATCTTCCTCAGCGCCAGCACCTCTGCAACGATAGCCACTTGTACGCTTGTGCGTTCCTGCCAGCGTTGCCAGAGCCAGCCACCGGTGGCTACTAAGGCGGTGACAAGCAAGCCTGCGGTGCTGATGATTTCACTGGTCTGCATTTCATTTTTCCTTAGTGCTGGAAGCTGATGGCTGCGAGTGGCTGCTGCACTTGCTGAGTTTGAATCTCCACAAGCAACTAAGCGACCTTATAAAGTCGATGCGAGTTTATTTGTAGGTGTTCGTGCGTCCAGAAAAAAATCCGGACGGGGATGGAATAATCGGTGACGAACGGCGGAATCCAGCAGTGGCGTGGCCTACACGGATGTTCTGCGTTTCATACATATTTTACCCACAGCGTTATCCACAGGTAGTGCGTTGCTAGGGATTCAAAAACGCATTATCTTGTGCCTTTCCTCCGATCATGACTCTACATGTAGTGTTTTCGATTGTTTTCAGGGTGAATAAATACGCCAAATCGCACGGCTTTCAACGGTTTTACCGCTTTTGCGAGCTATTTCGAGTTTGTGCCGGAAAGGGCTTGATTAGGGCCTTTTGAGGGTCCTTCGGCGCGTTTGTAGGCGTTTAGGGGTGGTTGGAGGGGGTGCGGAAGGGAAGATCGTTAATTACGCCCACAGACGATCACAGGGGCTTGCAGAGCCTCTGACTTAACGATATGATGGCGACAGAAACGCAAAAACCGCCAATGAAGGCGGTCTTAGCAGAAGATGTCTACGAGTAGCCACGCCAAGTTTGGCGACAGAAACGTGACTACCCGTACCCTCCGACGCATACGTTTCAGCACTGTCGGAAGAAGGACGCCATTAAAAGCCAATTGATGCAATTGCGTCAATCGCTGATTGATCGGTGGTCGTCTCCAGGCAGGTGCGACTTAACCTAACTTGCTGGAGATTACCCAGATGGAAATGTTTCTTGGTTTTACCGGTAACACAACCGTCGGTGCCAAAACGGTGCCGGTTCGTCAATATCGTCGGTTCCGCTTCGGTGAATGGGAGGATGTTTGTCACCATCGTCGTAGCCCTCCGCGTTAAGGCGTGAAAGTCGCCACCAAGCTTTTGCTGATTTGGTGGCTTCCTGTGGTAGTGCCTCTGCTGTCAAACACTTCGCAGCTCGAAACTCATTCGAACTCCAGGGTCATCCTCGATACATCCCAAGCACCCATCGCTCATCCGCATTGCTGGCTTCAATTGCTCTTCGTATGTCTTCCCTTCCAAATGATCCTCTGTGCCAGTAGCGACTATTTCCCTTGGCCTCATGCCCTGCCGCCAAAATTTCAGATGCACTTCAGCATCGACCTGACGTTTCAGCTGGAAAAATAATAAGCCGTTCGTCGTCCCACCCACTTAACAGGGCGCATGTGGCCTATCTAAAAGCTGTTGCTTTTTGAAAATAAGTTGAAGTGTTTTCGAGGCCAAAAGACGACAAGATCCCGCACTGGCGAGGTTTGGGGTGGCGTGTAAACCTTTCAGGCGAAGTACGATGGTTCAGCAGTGGTTCACACAGCCGCATCTTTAGCAGGGAAGTGAAGGGCCAGGTTCTTCATGACACGGCTCACTTGCATTGACGACCATTGTCCGCCTCGACTTGTAGTGATGCCCTTACTGTTCAGACAGTCAGCAACCTGTTGGAGTGTGCGACCACCTTTGCGGATGCACAGGTCGATAGGATCACGTACCGACTCTTGCCATGTATTCACTCGCAGCTGAACTGCCTCAGTAGCCTTAGCACGGTTGGCTTTTGTACGGCCTTTATCCAGTGCTTCGGAGCGGCGGAAAATCTTTTCAACAGACTGTATGTCGCCAGCGTCCGCACGGATCTTGAGGGCTGCCAGAGCTTCCTTGGTGCGGTTGGCAATGAATTCTCGTTCCTGTTGGGCAAGGGCTGCAAACAGATGAAGCTCGAACGTCTTGGCTTGCGGCATGGTGGCGACTTTGAATTCGGTCTGTTCCATTAGGCGTGCAATGTGGTGAACTGAACGGGATAAACGATCCAGCTTGGCGACCACGAGTTGTGCTTTCAGCTTCTTGCACGCTGCCAGTGCCTTCTTGCCTTCGGGACGATCCTCGATAGCCAACTTGCCCGACACAACGTCCACGAACGCATCAACGATGTTCCATCCATTCTGTTGGGCTGCACGAGCGATGTACTCGCGTTGAGCTTCAAGACCCAGCCCGCTTTCACCTTGCCCATGACTGGACACACGGCAGTAGCTCACTACGTCGATTGTGTTGGTGGTAGTGATGCTGGTCATGCTCTCGCCCTCTGAATTCTGCTTCAGAGCAATAATAACATATTCTGAATGGTCGTTCTAGGAATGTTATATGTCTTTCCTACTGTATTTCATGATCGGATCTTGAGAATCCCTGCCGTAATTGCGGATGCATTCTCATCAATAGTCAGTAATGCATTGACGGCGTTCTGATGGGCTTCACTTGATCCGCTGGCTCTAGCCCACAGGGCCACTTCTTCGATTGCAGCAGCTAGGGCGTGCTGATTGTGCAGCAATAGGGTTAGCACATCTGCTGTGGCTATACGTGCATCTATTTCGTCCTGCATGGCTATCGCCCTTTAAGGAGTGTGCAAGGATCGTAGTTCAGCATGGATGCAATGACTCGCACTCAAGCACTGGATGGGCTGACCCACCTCTGATGCGACTTGGCAGGGGAAAACTTACTGTTTTTTCATTAGAAACTGTTTTCTGCTGCGAGAAGCGGCCTTTGCTACGCACATGAAAGCTGGAGGCCCCGTAGAATCAGGGCTACAGAGGTTGCACAATAAATGTCTGGCCGTGAACTAGCCCAATAACCTAGGTATTTTGGGGGGTTTTGAGGGGGTTTACAGGGGTTAATTGGCGGTTATTCCAGTAGATAAAAGGAGATATAAGAATTAAACATTTTTTTCGAAGAAGTTAGCGGAAGTTCAATTTTAGGGCCTGAAGCAGTACATTGCACGTACATCGCACCCATAGACAACTTGACTACGCCTTCTCAGGCACACCACATACAGGAATTTGAGATGAATGGATGGCAACGGCTAGGGGTGGTATTAGCTGTACTAATGGCTGTGGTGGTAGGTGTAATACGGTACGAGCATTTCCCAACCCAAGACCGAATAGCTTCTGAGCACCGATACAACCTGTTCTTCTGGAGGGACTGCAAGGTCTACTTCCAAAACGTGGACGCGGGTGGGCTTAAGAAAGACTCCCGTTGCACCAGCTACACGAGACAGCATGTTGATGAGTCGCTCCGAAATGAAATACAAATGTACAAGTACAAGATCGGATTACTGCCTGAAAGACAGTTTCAATGGGCAGTCAAATCTGCTGGGTATTGGCTTGGGATAAGCTTAGGCACCTTGCTTGCCTTCCTCGCAGTGCGGTGGGTAATCAGAGGATTTCGTTCCAAGAAAGCATCGTAGTAACTGATTGCTCCCCTTGTCGCACTGAACGCACGCACACTTTTATGTCCACATAAAATGGCTGCAAGCCACGTAATACAAGGGCTACAAGCGAATCGCACCGTGTGCGTTACACTTCTACCTGCTGTACGCGCTTGTTTCAGAACGGCACTGGGTCGAAGTCATGATCAAGCGATACAGGGATGGCGTACAAGGCGTCTAGAGCAACGTAAGGCAGATCGTCATCCATGTCTTCAAGGAATGACTCTGTTACGTTCAGGGGAGCCTGTAGTGGCGTCTCAACAACTGACACAAGGGCTTCCGTTGAGCGGTAGCGCCTCGGGTCGGCTAATACCTTGGTATACAGAGCGTCGATAACCGAAGTGACGGTGTGGACTGGCTGACCGTGCAACATATCGAAGATTAGCCGAAGGTCGATGGCGTCGATGTCGAGAAGGGAGAATCGAGCACGACCTATATTGGCAAGCAGGAACTGGATGCGCTCCAACGCTGGCAACAACTCAGGGCGATATACTTTGCCGATACGTTCCCACTCGCTCAAGAAGGCTTCGGTGTCGCCGAAGTAGTCGAGCCATGCACGGAAATCACCCGCAGGCTCCTTGCCTTCAAGCTCGCGCTTCATGTTAGCTAGGATGCGAGCTGACGCAGTTTCGATTGTCTTCAAGTGTTCGGTATGGTCTGGATTGGCTGGGTCGAGATGTTCGACTAACCAAGAGTACAAGGCTTGTCGCTTACTTGGTTTGACTTTGCGTGACTGGACTACAGCCTGTACCACGTCCTCACCGATCAGCTTTATAATGCGCTGCACTACTTCCGAGACGTTGGCGTCCTCGGATACAGCTAAGCGGGGCAAGAGGTCTGCACGAGAGATTGAAGCCCCGCCACTGTAATGCTTGGTGCCGTGCGAGCGATTCAAGGACATTGGTGATATGACCAGATTGTCGGCCCTAAACAGACCGATGGATGTCTTGCCACGCACAGGGGCGATATGAGACAGCTCTAACGGATCTTCTCCGTATTCTTTCCTCAACCCATAACCATTCATTCGCTGACAACTTGCGTACACGTCATACAAGGCTTCAAGTTGCTGCTGGTCGAATTGATGATAAATCTGGATGGTGCGGGCTCTAATAGCCTGACGGGCAAGTTCGTAGAAGAACGGGGATTTGCTGGCGCTGGCCATCTGCTTAGCGTGACGAGCAATATTGTTGAAAGTGGTGCGACAAGAAGTGTTGCAGAATTTCGCTGTCTTGCTTCTGGTGCGAAAGCGCTTCTTGCACTGAAGACAAGTTAGGCGGCGTTCAGTTGTTGTTCGGGTTCTTGCAGTCATTGTTATAGGCTCCATTATGGTTGGCGTTTATGGGATTCTGGGCTTTGGGGTTGCACGGATCAGAGTGAAAGCAGCGAGCGTTGCAATAACGTCGCCGCTTCTGTACTGAGAACACGTGACCGCAATGATTACATGTGCAGGTCTTGTTCATTCTTGCCTCTTATATGATGGAAACTAGGATTTGTCAGATGGGGTAACAGCGTTACTTGGAAAGTTCCAGGCGGACACGAGCTTCGATAGCATCGCGTTGAGCCTGACGCTCTGCTGCTAACTCTTTTTCAACCTGACGATCAATCGCAGCTTCTTCAAGCGCTACTTGGCGTTCCACAATCAGTCGATTACTTTCATCAATCTCGCGTCTGTACTCGGCTTCAACTGCTGCATGAATAACTTTGATGTCAGCATCTTGTTCTGCTTGAGGCTTGTAAAAGTAGATGTGGTGAGAAGTTCCAGCGTATGGCATCGTCCCTAGCTCGTGCAGCGTGTAGCCCTCTTCAATCTTGGCTAGGTACACAGGGATGATCTGAGCGGGAGCTAGAACAAGCTCTGAGATGTAGGCACCCACCAGCACCTTGCCGATAGGCCTGCATGTCTTGGGGTCTGTCTCGGCGTGGGCATCGTATCCATGCTGGCGGTTCTTGTACGAGGCTACAGCGGCCTCCTTGAGGGCGTTAAGTTCTTGTTTGTTATGCTTGCGTAGAATAGACATGATTTGTCTCCTGTATTTTTAGTTGTTGGAACATGGCTGCGATGTATTCAGCAGCTATGAGTTGGTTTGCACGATCTGTGTTTGTTAGCAGTGGAACAAGAGCTGCTTTAGCTCTGGCTCTGTATAAACGCATGTAGCACTTGTGGCTACAAACGGTCTTGTCTTTGCGGCGAGATGTCATTGGTTGCTCGCAGACCGGACAAGTGGAAGCGTGAAGCATGGCCATTATTAGCCCTCCGAAGTTAGTGAGATGATTTTGTGAAGACGAAAAAAAGAGAGAGCGTTTGGAGACGCCCTCTCTAGTTGCGATGTTCCCCGAGAGACACCGCTTGCAGGAAGACGAAGTTACCCAGCCAGTTGGAGGAAGGCAATGGAAGGTGCCAGTCAACTGATAAAGTAACTTCATCTCTGCTTACATACATATTTTACCACAGAAGTGAGAAAAGTCAATGTTTGGCATTGCATTGAGTCAAATAAAAGTGTAGTGCTGGGCAAGCTAGCTACCAGTTACGCCCTCAACTTTTAGATCAGTTGCAACATCAATAAATGCTTCGCCATTCCATTGCAGATGTTGCCGCCCCAACTCCCCTGATTCGTAACGCGCTTCTTGCTCAAGGAATGCGCGGATGCGGTTTTAAGGTTGCAGGGAAGGGAGTTTGGAAATGGCTTCCAGTTTCTGTGCTGTTGTAGCACCTTGGCTGTATACGTCGAAAGTTACAGTTCCTGTTTCATGGCCAATCAACTCTGCAATGAGTTCACTTCTTACATCTGCTCTGTGAAGCTGTGTGACGACCGTTTTACGAATGGAATGGAACACATGTTGGCTACCGAACCCCTGTGCTTCTTTGAGTCTGCCAAATGCCTTGGAAAGAGCATCAGATCTGATACCGTATTTGTTCTTGCTATCAGATGGTACTAGATACCCGTCCTTGGATTGCTCAACCAAACGGTCAACTAGGGTAGATAGGGCAGGGTGTATTGGTACAGAGCGGATGCCTGCTGCTGTCTTCGAGTCGACAATATCGAGGCTCTTTATGCCGTCTGGTTCAATGACGTGCTCTGTCTTCAATTGGCATAGCTCTTCGATGCGAGCACCGGTGTATGTACCAAGAAGGATAAGATCGGCAAGGGTGGCATGCCCCCCGATTGACGCTGCTGCATGTAGTTTGCAGATGTCTTCCAGATTGAAATCTTTCCGCTGAGCGTCTGTTTTGGCCTTTCCCCTCACCTGTGGCAGATCATGATTTTCGAAGGGGTTTGCACGATCCTTGAAGTCTTCTCGCCACCGGGCATCGTGCTTCATTGCCCACCGCCAGAAGACGCTTCCGGCCAGTAGATATTGTGTGAGCGTCTTACTGGTCAACTTGAGGGAGTCCAGCCAAGCTGATACAGCGTCAAAGTCGAGACTACGTTCTCCCGCCTTCAAAAAATCGGAAAGCTTCTCCAGCTTTGATTCCTGCTGGTCGATGGTCTTCGCTGCAATGGCTCGACCTTGCCGGTGCTCACGGAATATTGCCAGTCGAGCCTTGTTAATTGGCGACTTTGATTTGTAGCTGGACGGGTCTTTCGTCAAGGCCTCCAGCTCTGCCCGTTGCTGTGCGGTGAACTGATGGCGCCTCATGAGCTGGAGTGGCACCATTCTCTTGAACATATTGGCGAGAGTATCTTCATGCTGGAGGTCGCCGGTCAGCCCATTTGCCATTTTGGTTTTGACGAGCGTGGTGATGATTTCAACCAAGCCAGGATCAGCCATCATTTTGGCTAACATTTTGGCTAACATTTTAGGGTCTGCTGCTGGCAGGTCTGGCACCGTCTCTCCAATCAGTTTGCGCTTCTGGTCGGTAGCAAATTGATCGAACTGTTGTAGTTGAGAAATGACGCTAGTTTGCCAGTCCTCGGGCAACGCTCTTTTGTTTCGCGCTGCTTTAAATGCTGCTTTCCAGTCTGAGAGTATGCTCAGGCGTCGATTCATCGCCTCGGATCGTAGTCCGGTCTTCAATGATTGGGTGAGAACCGTTTTCCCACCCATTGCCTTTCGCACATCAATAGGTACTGCCAGTCGCACATACCAAGTGGACTCGCCTTTCTTTTGAATCAGATTGTCAGCCATTGGTACGCCGGGAGGGTAGGTAGGTGATGCGGCGGGTTGTACTACTCAATTGTACTACTATCAGGTCGTAAAGCCTATATATGCGGCGGATATTGAGGCTAAGTGACGTTTGTGGTGAGTCCCTATCTCTCCGCCATTATTGAACAAGACGAAGCCCCTGAAATGGTTGAACATTTCAGGGGCTTTTTCGTGGGCGTCGATAAATGCGGTGCCCATTTCCCCTCAGGCAGACACCACCCGGTTGCGCCCGCTTTCCTTGGCACGGTAAAGGCGTTCGTCGGCCAGTTTTAGTACTTGCTGCGGTGTCATTGGCGCGCCGGCCTTGCTGGCAACACCTATGGAGATTGTCAGGTTGCCGACTTGCGGTATGCGAGCGTCTGCGATGCTTTGGCGTATGCGTTCGGCGATGGCTCTGGCCGTTTCTTGCGTGGTATCCGGTAGCAGCAGCGAAAATTCCTCCCCACCGCTGCGACATGCCAGGTCGTTTGCCCGTGAGTTCTGCTTGAGGATTTCGGCAACCTGCTTGAGTGCAACGTCGCCAGCGTCATGCCCGAATGTGTCATTGACCCGCTTGAAATGATCAATATCCAGCGCCAGTACCGTGTAGGGCTGCTGGGTCTGCTCCAGCACGCTCAGTAGTTCTTCCATGGCCCGGCGATTGGCCAGGCCGGTGAGAGGGTCACTTTGCGCCTCGTGGCTGAGGCGGCCAAGCTTTTGCTGCAGCAGTTGCACGCCCGCCAGCATGGCCTGGCGGATGGCCGAAGCATCGTGGTACCAGGCGTTGATACGTTGCAGCAACTCCGTAGTCTGCGGCGCGGACAGCTGTTGCGCCGCGGCAGACAGCAGGCGCAGGGGCCGGGCGATCAGCGTTGTGCCGACGAATACCAGTACCATCCCCAGAAGCCCGGCCGGAATCATGCCCATGATCATGTCGTGCATAAGCCGGCGCAAGGTCGCCTGACTATGCTCCCTGGGTTGTTGCACCACTACCGCCCAATTGGAGTCCGGGACCTGGCTGTAACCTGCCAGCATTTCGACGCCTTCGGAATTCCTTATTTCCATCGAACCGCGTTCGCCGCCCAGGGCCGCATCAACCGCAAAGTTTTCACCAAGCACTTCAGAGATACGCGCAGGATTGGGGTGGTAGAGCAGTCGACGATTGCTGTCGGCCACAAACGCAAAAGTGCCTTCGTGATGAAAGTGGCTGCTGATGACGGTGTGCAAGGCACTTTGATCAAGCAGGTAAATAGACCCGACCACGGCGCCGAGAAATACACCGGCCTTGCTGAAAACAGGTTCTGATACGAATACGATCAAGTTGCCCTGGCGGGATACATAGGTCGAGCTGACCAGTGCCCGGCGCTCTTGGAGTGCTTGCCTGATACCGCTGGCCGGGACGTTGGAACCGACAATCTGCGCCTGTGGCGGATTCGAGGCCAGGACTTTGCCGTTGGCATCGAGGATTTCGACGGAGTTGAAATACTGATCCTGTGCCTCCAGCCTCAAGGCTTCTTCATGCAGCACCTGGGGATCGTCCCAGTGCTTGCCGAGGATTTTGGCGCTGTAGTTCAGGTTGTTGTGGGCTGCGCGCAAGAACTCACCAATGCTGGAGGCAACTTTTGCCGCATAGGCAGCATTGGACTCCAGGGTCGAATGGATCAGGGCGTCGCGTTGTACGCGATAGGCCACCACAAGGCTGTTGCACAGGGTCGCCAGGACTGACGCCAGAACAATGCAGAGGATCAGGCCGCGCAGGTTTACGGGCAATGGGCGTGATGGTTTAAAGCTGTCGGTCATGGGCATGTTCGATAAGCGCAAAAAAACTTGAATAGAGGTTTGGACTCCAGAACCTGGCGGTGCGCAGGTCACTAGCAGAGTAGGTAGGGGTGAGCGCTCTGTCACACCCGTAAACAAGAATAATTGCTGAGCTGCGGCTATCGCCCGCTTGCGGCCGACGGCGGGTGCCAATCACCAGTCGGTGGATTTATGCGTCATTGGTATAAGTGCTATCAATAAAGCCGCGTTTATCAATGAATTCCTACGCGCTAAGTTACTTCTGTATTGAATACGCGCACACCTCTGGTGGCCGTTTCCTACAGAAGTTTTAACTTGAAAGGGAGATTTCTGTGACGTTTACGGTGCTTAAAGCCACGTTTATGGCCGCAATGGTCGGCATGTCCGCCGCGGAGGCGGGGGACTACAAGACCAACCCGTTCACCCTGACCTACGCGGGTGCGATCACTCGCAACGAGCCAGGCAAAGTCAATATCCACCCGGTCACCTACCAGCTCAATGGCCTGGACATCGCCGCCAATGTGTACACCCCCGCCAATTACGATGCGGGCAAGAAATACCCTGCCATTGTCGTCGCGCACCCCAACGGCGGGGTCAAGGAGCAGGTGGCGGGCCTGTATGCCCAGCGCCTGGCGGACAGGGGCTATATCACCATCACCGCCGACGCCGCCTACCAGGGCGCCAGCGGCGGCCAGCCGCGCAATGTCGACAAACCTGCCAACCGTGTTGAAGACATCCACGGCATGGCCGATTTTATTGCCAGTTACCCCGGTGTTGACCCCCAACGTCTGGGCTTGCTGGGTATCTGCGGCGGCGGTGGCTATGCCTTGAAAGCCGGGCAGAGCGACAAGCGTTTCCAGTCGATTGCCACTGTGAGCATGTTCAATTCAGGTCTGGTACGCCGTAATGGCTTTATGGATTCGCAACTGGACACCCTCCAGGAGCGTCTGCAGCAGGCCTCCGCTGCCCGTGCCCAGGAAGCGGCAGGTGGCGAAGTAATCTACACCGGCGATGTCAAACTCACCGACGAGCAGATCGCCAAGCTGCCCTTTGATCTGTATCGCGAAGGTTTCGAGTATTACGGCAAAACCCACTCCCACCCCAACTCGACCTTCAAATACACCCTCAGCAGCCTGATGGACCTGATGAGTTTCGACGCCACCAACCAGCTCGAATTGCTCAACAAACCGTTGCTGATGATTGCCGGCAGCAAGGCCGACACCCTGTATATGACCGAGCAGGCGTTCGCCAGGGCCACGGGCACCCAGGACAAGACACTGTTCAAGATCGATGGTGCGACCCATATCCAGACCTACTGGGTGCCTGAATATGTGGACACTGCCATTAACCAGCTGGCTGATTTCTATGCCAGAACACTCTGATTCCGGGAGGTTTGCATGAAGCGGACACTGTGGACACTTGCCATGTGTGTTGCGGCCCCCCTGGCGGGTGCCGCCGGATCGTCAGCCGTTGACGACAAGGCCCGGGCGCAGCAGATCACCCGCAGCGCCGACCAGGCCTCGACAGCGGGTCCCGAGGACTACTTTACCGGGCAGGTACGGGTCGATCCGCTGTTTGCCGCCAGCGAGGAAATCAACGCTTCGGGTGCCTACGTCACCTTTGCGCCGGGCTCCCGCTCCGCCTGGCACACTCACCCGGCCGGGCAGCGGCTGGTGGTGGTGTCCGGCGTGGGACTGACCCAGGAGTGGGGCAAGCCGGTGCAGCAAATCCACCCCGGCGATGTGGTGGTTTGCCCACCGGGCGTCAAACACTGGCACGGCGCCGCAGCGGACGGTGCCATGACTCATCTGGCCGTCACCGGCAGCGTGGACGGTAAAAGCGTGACCTGGATGGAGAAAGTGACGGATGAGCAATACCAGAACCGTTAAGTTTCAGAGCCCTGCCATGCTGGCTGCGGAGTGGACGGGCAAAGCCGTGAGCTGGCACCTCCTCAGCCTGGGTAGCGCAAGGCTTCACGCAGCAGGGTGAAGGCCGGGGAGGACTGGCGTCGGCTCGGGTAGTAGAGGTGGTAGCCGGAGTAGGGTTCGCACCAGTCCTCCAGCACTCGGATCAGGCGGCCCTGCTCGATATAGGGCCGCACCACGTCTTCCGGCATATAGGCCAGGCCCAGCCCCTGCAGGACTGATTCCAGGCGCATGGCAATGTTGTTGAACACCAGTTGGCCTTCGATCCGCACGTTGAGTGCCTGGCCGTTTTTTTCGAATTCCCACATAAACAGGCCGCCGTGGGTAGGCATGCGCAGGGTGATGCAGTTGTGCGCCATGAGATCGGCCGGGATCACCGGCTTGGGGTAGTGGCTGAAGTAAGCGGGGGAGCCGATCACCGCCATGCGCATATCGGGCCCGATGCGCATGGCAATCATGTCCTTGGCCACCTGTTCGCCCAGGCGCACGCCAGCATCGAAGCCCTCGGCGACGATATCGGTCAGGCCGTAGTCGACGATAATCTCGATGCTCAAGTCCGGGTGGTCGGGCAGCAGCCGCGCCAGCACCGGCTGCAGCACCGCAATCGCCGCATGCTCCCCTGCGGTGATGCGCAATTTGCCCGCTGGCCGGTCACGGAACTTGCTGAGCAGCGCCAGCTCGCTGTTGATCTCGTCGAAGCGTGGGGCGATCACCTGCAGCAGGTGCTCGCCCGCCTGGGTCGGGGCAACGCTGCGGGTAGTGCGCGCCAGCAGGCGCACCCCCAGGCGTTCCTCGAGCTGGCGCATGGCCCGGCTCAGGGCCGGTTGCGACATGCCCAGGCGGGCGGCGGCGCGGGTAAAGCTGCGCTCCTGGGCAACTACCGCGAAGATCGCCAGTTGGTCGTAGCTTTCAACCGTCATATCGCCGTCCCTGTGCAGTGGCCCGTCAAACGATGGCGGGGTACTCGGCCAGGGTGTCCGGCCACGGGCTCAGAACCTCAAAGCCGTCGTCAGTCACGGCCACCATATGCTCCCACTGGGCCGACAGCGAGCCATCCCTGGTCACGACAGTCCAGTGGTCAGGCAGCGTCTTCACATGGCGCTTGCCAGCGTTAAGCATCGGTTCGATGGTGAAAATCATGCCGGTCTTGAGCTTCATGCCCTGGCCCGGATAACCGTAGTGCAGCACCTGCGGTTCGTCGTGATAGACCTTGCCGATGCCGTGGCCGCAATACTCGCGTACCACACTGAAGCCTTCTTTCTCGGCCAGGGTCTGGATGGCGTGGCCGATATCGCCCAGGGTTGCGCCCGGGCGGACCATGCGGATCCCGGCACACATGGCTTCGTAGGTAGTTTTCACCAGATGCCGGGCTGCGGGGCTTGGCTCGCCGACAAAGTACATGCGGCTGGTATCGCCGAACCAGCCATCCTTGACCACGGCGATATCGATATTGACGATATCGCCGTCGCGCAGCACGCGGTTGGACGGGATGCCGTGACATACCACTTCATTGACCGAAGCACATACGGTTTTGGGGAAACCGTGATAGCCCACGTTGCCGGGGATGGCCTTTTGCACGTTGACGATGTAATCGTGGCAGATCCGGTCGAGCTGGTCGGTGGTGACCCCGGCCTTGACGTGCTCGGCGATCATGGCCAGCACTTCGGCGGCCAGCTTGCCCGCGACCTTGGACTGGGCGATTTGCGCCGGGGTGTTGATAACGACGCTGGCCTTCATGAATGTGCTCCGGTTGCGAGGGGGGTGTCTTGCAGTGCCACATTCAAGTCCAGGCCGCCAGCCTGCTCGGCCCGCACCAGCAGGCGGCAGATCTGGTTGTGATCAAGGTTGGGGTGCAGTTCGGACAGCATGCCGATCCGCATCCAGTGCTCGGCTTGTGCATTGATCGAGCGGCTCAGCGCGTTGCTGGCGACCCGCAGGTTTTCGTGCATCTGCTCGGATATCTTGACGATGCCCATCAGCGTTCCAATATGAAATGTATATGGAACGTATATTAGGCGAGAGCTGCTCGTGATCGCAAGCTGTAGCGGTTTTCAATCGTGTAGAAACTCTGTTTCCGGTCAAGGTCTCCCTGTGGGAGCGGGCTTGCTCGCGATGCATGCGGCGCGGTCTGTCAGGTAAACCGCGTCAATTTCATCGCGAGCAAGCCCGCTCCCACAAAGTACTGCGGTTATTGGAGAGTTAATCAGCGCCACAAGTTGACTTTGGCCAGGTCGATCAGCTCCCGGGCGCGGCCGTCCATCACGGTCTTGAGCATAAACAGGCTGAAGCCCTTGGCCTGTTCGAACGTCTTGGTCGGCGGCATGACCAGCTCCTGACGGGCGCTGACCACATCCACCAGCACCGGGCCGTCATGGGCGAAGGCTTCGCGCAGCGCCGCTTCCAGTTCGGATGGATGCTCCACGCGAATCCCTTTAACCCCCATGGCCTGGGCCATTGCCGCAAAGTTCGGGTTTTTCAGGTCGCAACCCACATCCGGGAAGCCCGCTGCCTTCATTTCCATTTCGACAAAACCCAGGGTGCCGTTGTTGAGCACGATGACCTTGACCGGCAAGCCCACCTGGCTGAGGGTGAGGAAGTCACCCATCATCATGGTGAAACCACCGTCGCCGGACATTGAGATAACCTGGCGATCCGGGTATGTCGCCTGTGCGCCGATGGCCTGCAGCATGGCATTGGCCATCGAGCCGTGGTTGAACGAGCCGATCAGGCGCCGTTTGCCGTTCATTTTCAAATAGCGGGCTGCCCACGCAGTGGGGGTGCCAACGTCGCAGGTGAAAATCGCATCCTCTGCCGCCAGCTCACTGACCAGCCGGTTGAGGTACTGGGGGTGGATGATAGAGCTGCCAGGGCCACTTTCCGCCAGGGCGTCGAGGTCTTCCCGGGCTTTTTGGTAATCGTCCAGCGCCTGGTCGAGGTGGTCGCGGTCGGGGTTTTGCATCACCTTGGGCAATACTGCCTCAAGTGTCAGCTTCACATCACCGAGCAGCCCCAGTTGCAGCGGGCAGCGATTGCCCAGGGCTTCGGGGCGCAGGTCGATCTGTGCGATATAACTGTGCTCGGGATAGAACTGGCGATAAGGAAAGTTGGTGCCCAGCATCAGCAGGGTGTCGCAGTTCATCATCGCCTTGTAACCCGAGGCGAAGCCGATCAGGCCGGTCATGCCGACGTCATAGGGGTTGTCGTATTCGACATGTTCCTTGCCGCGCAGGGCATGCACGATGGGCGCGTTCAACCGCTCGGCCAGGGCCAGGATTTCGCTATGGGCACCGGCGCAGCCTGCGCCGCACAGCAGTGTGACTTTCTTGCCGTCATTGAGAAACGACGCCAGCCGGTCGATATCGGGCGGGGCGGGACAGACCAGCGGCTGGGCAGGCTTGAGCCATTGCGCCACCTTGGCCTCGGTCGCTTGCAGCGCCACATCCCCCGGAATCACTACCACCGCCACTCCGCGTTTGGCGATGGCCGTGCGCATGGCCCGATGCAAAATCTGCGGCAGCTGCTCAGGGCGGGACACCAGTTCAACGTAGTGGCTGCATTCCTTGAACAGGCTTTCGGGGTGGGTGGCCTGAAAATAGTCGATACCGATTTCGCTGCCGGGAATGTGAGCGGCCAGTGCCAGCACCGGTACTCCGCTGCGATGGGCGTCGAACAGGCCATTGATCAAGTGCAGGTTGCCGGGGCCACAGCTGCCGGCGCAAACCGCCAGCTCGCCGGTCAAATGGGCTTCGGCCCCGGCGGCGAATGCGGCGGACTCCTCGTTGCGCATATGGATCCACTCAATCTGCTCCTGGCGACGCAAGGCGTCGGTAAAGCCATTGAGGGAATCACCCACCACGCCAAATACACGCTTTACGCCGGCTTGCAGCAGGGTTTCGGTGATGAAATCGGCAACCGTTCTGGTCATGGTGCGGGCTCCTCGAAGCAGTAGGGTGGATCAAGCAGGATAGACACTGCATGCGACCTTGCCGGGGATTGAAACGTTCACAGAGCCCGCTCCCACAGAGGCTTGATTGTTTAGCGCCGATGTAACCAAAGGTATAAATCCCTGCATTTAAACAACCCACCCGGGCGTGTGAGGCTGGGTTCCCTTTTTGGCAACGGTTGCAGGTATGAGCAGCATTCAGTGCCCCTGGCAGGCCTTCTGGGCCCTGTTTCACTGCCGTCATGCCCGCCCGCCGGATCTTCATCGTGCCGTCAAATCCTGAATATGTGCGCCCCGGCGCCTGTCTGATACGAACCGATGAGTATTGCCATGAGTGCTGCAACCGCGTTTGCCCCGCTGCAACAAGCCCTGGATTTTCTGGAATTACATCCCCACATCGAGATGTTCGAACTGTTCATCATCGACAATAACGGCGTGCCTCGCGGCAAGTTGCTGCACCGCGACGAGTTGCTGGCGGTCTACGAGAGCGGTCGGCCGCTGCCGAGCACGATTCTGGGCTTGAGCATTAACGGCGATGATGTGGAAAACACCGGCCTGGTGTGGGATGTGGGCGATATCGACTGCCGTGCCTATCCCGTCAGCGGCAGTTTGCAGCCCATGCCGTGGCGCCTGATTCCCACGGCGGCAGTGCAGGTCAGCATGCATCCCCAACAGGGCATGCCCGCCACAGTGGCCGACCCCCGGCACTTGCTGGCCAAGGTTATCGATGGCCTCAAGGCCGATGGCTATTACCCGGTGATGGCGGCGGAGCTGGAGTTTTATCTGCTCGATCAGCAGCGCGACAGCAACGGTCGCCCGCAACCGGCCCGTGATGCTGATGGCCAGCGCCCGCGGGCGACCCAGGTTTACGGTTTGCGCGAGCTGGAGCAGATCGAGCCGTTTCTGGCCGATTTGTACAGCGCTTGCAAGCTCCAGGGGATACCTGCACGCACGGCGATTTCCGAATATGCGCCGGGGCAGGTGGAAATTACCCTGGAGCATCGCAGTGACGCGCTGCAGGCAATGGACGAAGCGGTGCGCTACAAGCGCCTGGTCAAAGGCGTGGCGCACAAGCACGGGATGGTTGCCTGCTTTATGGCCAAGCCTTTCGATGATCTGGCCGGTACCGGCATGCACATGCATGTGAGCCTGGCCGACAAGGACGGCAACAACCTGTTTGCCAGCGAGGCACCGGACGGTACGCCGTTGCTCAGGCAGGCGGTGGGCGGAATGCTCAGCACTTTGCTCGATTCACTGTTGATGTTTTGCCCCAATGCCAACTCCTACCGCCGATTCCAGAGCAACAGTTATGCGCCGCTGGCCGCTACCTGGGGCGTGGACAACCGTACGGTGAGCCTGCGGGTGCCCGGTGGTCCGGCGTTTTCACGGCATATCGAACACCGCATATGTGGTGCCGATGCCAATCCGTACCTGGCCGCGGCAGCTATTCTGGCCGGAATCCATCGTGGCATTCGCGAGCAACTCGACCCGGGTGCGCCGGTCGAAGGCAATGGCTATGCCCAGGCCAGCGAGCGGTTGCCGACCGACTGGCTGACCACCTTGCGGGCGTTGCAGGCTTCGGAGTGGGCAAAAGAAGCCTTCGGTCCGGAGTTTCTCAAGGTCTACCTGGCCGTGAAAAACGCGGAATACCGTCAATTCATGGGCGAAGTGGGCGAGCAGGACTGGCGCTGGTATTTGCAGCAGGCGTGACCCGCCTGTTTTCATGGTTTTGTGACAATTTTTTCACTGGTGTCCCGATAATCTCTGCGTTGATCATCATCAAACACAAGAGTTCGCGGGCCCATGTCATCGCAGCCACCTTCCACCCCTATAGAGCATGAGCTCGCCGAGCAGTTTGACCGCGAGCATGCGAAGGTTTGCCTGCAAGTACAGCCCCAAGGGCTTGCCCGCAGGTTCGTGTTGTGGCGCGAGCGGCGCCTGGTGCGCCGGGCGCTCAAGGTTGCGGGCGAGCCTGGACTGATCCTGGATCTGGCTTGCGGAGCCGGGCGTTTCTGGCCGATTTTGGCCGAGCATGGCAATCGGGTGATCCTGGCCTGCGACTCGTCGCAGGCCATGCTCGATCACGCACAAACCCACCATTCCGCCGGCCTGCTGGCGCGCATCAAACTGTTTCAAAGCTCGGTGTTTTCCATCGATATTTCGGAAAACGCCGTGGACTGCATTTTTTGCATGCAGTTGTTCCACCATGTGCGCGACAGCGATCATCGCCAGGCCATTTTGCGCGAGCTGCACAGGGTCAGTCGTGACGGCCTGATCCTTTCTGTGCCCCTTGGTCGTGCGGCGGAGCAGGGCTGTGACCCGCTCCGTATCGTGGTGAACAAGGACGAAATTGAAGGTCAATTTGAGCGGGCAGGCTTCAGTATCCTCAAACAGTACGAAGTGCTGCCCGGTTGTGGCATGGGCAGCATCTACATCTTGCGCAAGGACATTTAGTCCAGAGCCTTGAGCACCTCGTATGCCAACTTGACCCGTGCGTCGTTGGGGTAGTTCTTGTTGGCCAGAATGACGATCGATTTTTGCTTGGCAGGCACAAACACTGCGTAGGCACCAAAGCCGCCGGTTGAGCCGGTCTTGTTGACCCATACCGCCTGTTGTGGGGCCAGAGGCGGATTCAGGGCGATGGCGTCATTGTTTTCATAGGCCATGTTGTTCGAGTTGCCTTCCAACAGCGATTTGAGCTCGACAGGGTAAGGGTACTGTTCCCAGATCAGATCCTGCGTCATGGGCCCCACGCGGAAATAACCGGTGTGCGTGTCAGCCAGAGCCTTGCGAATCTGCGGGCTGGTTTCGCCCTGGCCCAGGTTGAGCTCGGTAAAGTGGATCAGGTCGCGGGCGCTGGTTTTCACGCCATAGGCTTCATTGCCGAGCACGCCGGAGTTAAGCCTGACCGGTGCATCCTGCTTGTCGTAGCCCTGGGCATACAACGTCATTTTGCTGGCGGGCACGGTGTAGTAGGTGTTGTGCAGCCCCAGTGCCGGGAACAGTTGTTGCTCCATTGCCTGGGTGAACGGCAGGTTCAGGCTTTTGGCGGCAATCACGCCGAGCATGCCGATGCTTGGATTGGCGTAGCTGCGCTGGGTGCCCATCGGGTAGGCGGGTTTCCAGCGTTTGAGGTAATCCATCAACTGGCGCTCGTCCTGCACGCTGTCCGGCAGCTGCAAAGGGAAGCCGCCTGCAGTATGGGTGGCCAGATGGGCCAGGGTTACCTTGCCAAAGGGTGTGCCTTCAAGTTCCGGCTCGTATTTGCCGACGGTATCGGACAGCGAAAGCTTGCCCTGGGCCTGAGCGTAAGTGGCCAGGGTGGCGGTAAACAGTTTGCTGACCGAGCCAACCTCGAACAGTGTGTCGGGGGTCACTGGCTCTTTACTGGCCTTGGACGCGACACCGAAGCTGTAAAAGTGTTGCTTGCCGTTAGCGCTCACGGCGATGACCAGGCCGGGCACGGCGTATTCTTGCATTACGTGCCTGGCGCCGTTTTGCACCACTGTATCCAGGTCAGAACCCTTTGCCAGTGCACTACTGGCAAAAGAGCAAAGGCCTATCAGCGAAAGTGCCAGTGCTGACAGTTTGCAGGTCATTTTCATGGGGTATCCTCGGTTTTTAGTGCGCAAATCTACTCGTGCCCGCTCACAGTGGCCCGACTGGCTTGTCACATAATGTGTTGTAACAAATCTTCAATGGCGTTGAGCCAGGCAATTTATAGAGGAAATCACTCTAGGGATGCGGGTTTTATATGGAAGTTTCGTAGGTTTTTTCGCGCACAACATGACGAGGCAATGTCCGGTAATCCCTGGCGGCGATATATACTGCGCGCCATTCTTCAAGGGAGAGCCGTGTGGCCATCGATATTCACTGGATTCGCGACAACGATAGCCTCGGCCAGCATTGCGCCGAATGGCAACAATTGCCGTTCGTAGCCCTCGACACCGAATTTATGCGGGTCGACACCTTTTACCCGATTGCCGGCCTGATCCAGATTGGCGACGGCACGCGGGCGTACCTGATCGACCCGTTGACCATCGACAACTGGCAGCCCCTGGCCGACCTGCTGGAAAACCAGGCGGTGGTCAAAGTGCTGCATGCCTGCAGTGAAGACCTTGAGGTTTTACTGCGCCTGACCGGCAGCCTGCCGGTGCCACTGTTCGACACCCAACTGGCAGCCGCCTATCTGAACCTGGGCTTCTCCATGGGCTATTCGCGCCTGGTCAAGGAAGTCCTGGATATCGATCTGCCCAAGGGCGAGACCCGCTCCGACTGGTTGCAGCGTCCGTTGTCGGAAACCCAGATCAGCTACGCCGCCGAAGATGCCGTGCACCTGGCTGAAGTCTACAAGTTGCTGCATCCGCGCCTGTCGGCGGAAAAGTACCGCTGGGTGCTGGAAGATGGCGCCGAACTGGTCGCCAACCTGCGCCGCGAAACAGATCCTTACGAGGTGTACCGCGAAGCCAAGCTGGCGTGGAAGCTGTCACGGGCCCAACTGGCGGTATTGCGTGAAATCTGCGCCTGGCGCGAGCACGAAGCCCGTGCCCGGGACCTGCCGCGCAACCGCGTGATACGCGAGCATGCATTGTGGCCTCTGGCCAAAACCCAGCCTGATAACCTGGTGGCACTGGCGCGCATTGAAGACATGCACCCGCGCACCGTGCGTCAGGACGGTGAGTTTTTGCTTGATCTGATCAAGCGTGCTGGCAGTCTGCCGCCGGAACAATGGCCGCCCGCCGTGCCCGAGCCGTTGCCGGTTGAAGCCGCGTTGCTGATCAAGCGTCTGCGTGCCATCGGCCAGGCTGAAGCTGAGCGCCTGAACATTGCGCCGGAACTGATGTTGCGTAAGAAAACCCTGGAAGCCCTGCTTAAAAGCGGCTTCCCCAATGGCCCTTATCAATTGCCGGAATCACTGCGCGGCTGGCGCCGTGAGTTGATGGGCCAGGCCTTGCTCGATTGCCTGGCCACCGCTGGAGAACTGTCTTGAAACGTATTTGCTCGATCTACCGCAGCACCAAACGCAACGAAATGTACCTGTATGTACTCAAGGCCGATGCCCTGGAGCGCGTGCCGGAACCGCTGATGCTGGCTTTTGGCAAGCCGATCCACGCCTTTGATCTGGTGCTGACGCCCGAGCGCAAGCTGTCGCGCGAAGACATCACCAAGGTTCTGGAAAACCTCGAGAGCCAGGGCTATCACCTGCAAATGCCGCCGGCCGAAGACGAATACATCGAGCACTTGCCTGAAGAGCTGTTGCGTCGCAACGACCCGATGTAAGTGCG
Organism: Pseudomonas sp. FSL W7-0098; assembly: GCF_005930585.1. Lineage (NCBI taxonomy): Bacteria > Pseudomonadati > Pseudomonadota > Gammaproteobacteria > Pseudomonadales > Pseudomonadaceae > Pseudomonas > Pseudomonas sp. FSL W7-0098. The sequence continues at coordinate 104,722 of NZ_RXHW01000010.1, read as the reverse complement.
GCGCCAGGTGCCCGGTTCCGGGCGCCTGTCTGAAACGGACTCATTTTGATTGGCGCTGGCCGAACGCGACGGGGCAAACCTCGGCGACGGGCGCTGGCAGTGTTTTGGAAAGGTTAGAAACATGCGCGTCCTGATTGCCGAGCACGATTACCCGCTGTACACCCAACTGCTGCAGCGCCTCGCCCCGGATCTGCAACTGCAGTCCAGCGGCGATTCCGAGGAACTGTCGCGCATGGCCGGTGAATGCCCGGTGTGGCTGGGCCAGCCGGACCTGCTGGCGACCCTGCTGCGCCAGGGCCACAAGCCTGCGTGGTTGCAGTCGACCTGGGCGGGCATCACGCCGTTGTTGGCCGAAGGCCTCAAGCGTGACTATCGACTGACCCGCGCCGTGGGTATTTTTGGTCAGGTGATGGCTGAATACGTTCTGACCTACATGCTCGGCCACGAGCGTGAAGTCATGGCCCGGCTGGTCAGCCAGGTCGAGCGCAAGTGGGATAACCGCATGGGCCAGAGCCTGGTCGGGCGTAAGGTGCTGATCGTCGGGGCCGGGGATATTGGCCAGACCGTGGCGCAGTTTCTGCTGCCTTTTGGCGTTGAGTTGCATGCCATCGCCACAACCGCCCGCGAGCTGGCACCGTTCAAGGAAGTGGGTGTGCTGAGCGACTTGCCGCGCCTGGTGGGGCAGGTGGATTACGTGATCAACCTGTTGCCCAACACCCCGGACACCCATGATGTGTACGATGCCGAGCTGTTTGCGCAGTTCAATCCCAATGCCGTATTCATCAATGCCGGGCGCGGTGTGTCCGTGGTTGATGCCGATCTGGTCGAGGCTTTGCGCGTGGGGCATCTGGCGGGCGCGGTGATTGACGTCTGTCGTCAGGAGCCGCTGCCGGCCAAGCATCCGTTCTGGACGGCCTGGGGTTTGCTGTTGACCGGGCACAGCTCGGCGCCGACCTCGCCACCGATGATGGCCCAGCTGTTTGTCGACAATTTGCGTGCGTATCAGGCGGGTGAGGCATTGCGTGGCGAAGTGGATTTCGACCGCGGTTACTGATCCTGTAGATACTCTGTTGCCGGTCAAACCACTCCTGTGGGAGCGGTCCTGCTCGCGAAGGCCATTCGCGAGCAGGCTCGCTCCCACAGATGAAGTATTTCTGTAGCCGGGTTACAGGCTGAAATCGCCTTCAGCCACCAGCTTGCTCAGCGGTTCGCGCTGGCTTGGCACTTCCTTGGCTTGCAGGTAATCCACCAGGCTCGACTTGTCACCGATCTTGCCGATCGCAACCATTGCCTGGACCTGGTAGCCCTCAGGGATTTTCAGCTCCTGGCGCGCCCGTTCAAAATCCAGCCCGCTCATGCCGTGGGTATGCCAGCCGCTCAGGTGGGCCTGCAGGGCCAGGTGGCCCCAGGCGGCGCCAGTGTCGAAGGCGTGGGTCGGTGCGGGTTTTTCTTCGGTGGTGCCCGGTGCCGCGAAGGTGGTCTTGGACACAATCACCACCAGTGCTGCTGCATGCTTGGCCCAACCCTGGTTGAACTCCACCAGCAGGCTCAGGTAACGGTCGAACTCCGGGGTGCCGCGCAGGGCGAACAGAAAGCGCCAGGGTTGTGCGTTGTAGGCCGACGGTGCCCAGCGTGCTGCCTCAAAAAAGCTCAGCAGGGTGGCTTTGTCGATGGTCGCATCGGTAAAGGCGCGGGGCGACCAGCGCTGGGTAAATTGCTCGTGAATGCTGTGATCGGCTTTACGGCTGCTAGCAGGCATGGCGGTTTCCTGAGGTAAATGTAACGGCTCAATTCAGGGGCTAAAACTACTGGGATGCCGTCAAGCTGACAAGTCTGACGACAAGCCCTTGGCCCGCGGGGTCTTGGGCACTAGACTGGCGGCCTTTTCCACTCCCTGATGTTGATGTTTGAACCATGGCCGCAATCGTTGAACCGTTCTGGATCCGCAAAACCCTCGATCAACTTGATCAGGAGGAATGGGAGTCGCTGTGCGACGGCTGCGGATTGTGCTGCTTGCAAAAGCTCGAAGATGAAGACGACAACAGCGTCTACTACACGCGCATCGCCTGCAAACTGCTCGATCTGAAAACCTGCCAGTGCACCGACTACCCTAATCGTCGTGATTCAGTCCCTGACTGCATTCAGCTGTCGCCGGGCAAGGCCGAAGAGTTCAAGTGGCTGCCGCCGACTTGCGGCTACCGGCTGGTGAGCGAGCGCAAGGACTTGCCGCTGTGGCATCACCTGGTGTGTGGCGACCCGGACGCTGTCCACCATGAGCGCATTTCACAGTCCGGGCGCATGCTGGCCGAAGGCAGCGTGCCTGAAGATGACTGGGAAGATCATTTGATTTTCCGCGCCGGTTAAGTGCCGGAGCGGTTTGCAAGGAGTGTGTATGCCGCTGCGTTATCGATTGCCCCTGGGTTTGCTGCTGTTGCTGGCGGCGGGCCCACTGTGGGCTGGGCAAAAAGTGGCGCTCGATTACCACGTACAGTTGTTGCCCAAAAGCGATCAGGCCGAGGTGCGGATCACCCTGGCCGAGGGTTCTGCTGTGCGCAGCCTGGATTTCGACCTGGGCGCGCCGGGCAGTTACAGCGACTTCAAGGCCGACGGGCAATGGCAACTGAGCCCCGACCCGGTCCATAGCCGGGGCCTGTGGCATCCGCCAGCGGGCAGTGCCAGCCTGAGTTACCGCGTCCGCCTGAGCCAGCCGCGCAAGAACGGCACGTACGACACCCGGATCACGCCTGACTGGGCGTTGTTTCGCGGTGAACAACTGATCCCGCCTGCCAGCCTCGATCAGCAGGATGGGGTCGAGCTGGTGTCGCGGCTTGAATTCGAACTGCCCAAAGGCTGGAAAAGCGTTGAAACCGCCTGGCCGCGTATCGGTAAAAACCGCTTTCGTATCGATGATGTGTCGCGTCTGTTTGATCGCCCCACCGGCTGGATGCTCGCGGGTAACCTGGGCAGCCGCCGCACCACCCTGGGCGAAACCGAGGTCACGGTGAGCGCACCCAAGGGGCAGGGCATGCACCGCATGGATGTGCTGACCCTGTTGACCTTTGTGTGGCCGCAGGTGCAAGCGGTGTTCCCGCGCAACCCGCCCAAGCTGCTGATCGTCGGCGCGGGCAGCCCGATGTGGAAAGGCAGTGCAGCGGGGCGCAACTCGATCTACCTTTATAGCGGTTTGCCGCTGGTCAGCGAGAGCGGTTCAAGTCCGTTGTTGCGCGAAGTGGTGCAGTTGTTCAGCGGCATCAACGATGAGCCGGGGCATGACTGGATCGGCGAGGGCCTTGGCGAGTACTACGCCATCGAACTGCTGCGCCGCGCCGGCGGCATGAGTGATGAGCGTTACCAGACCCTGCAGCACAAGCTCAACGCTGCCGGTAAAAACGTGACCCGCCTGCGCGGTGAACAGGCAAACGCGGCCATGGTTGCGCGGGCAGTCACGCTGTTGCAGGCACTGGACCGTGAAATCCGTTTGCAGACCCACAGCAAGCGTTCGCTGGATGATGTCAGCCAGGCGCTGATGCGCATGGACAAGGTCAATACCGCGAGCTTTATCCAGCTGAGCGAAAGCGTGCTGGGCGGCGCCTCCGAGGTACTGGACAGCCCGCTGTTGCGCTGATCCTAACCCACGTGTAGCAGCTGCCGAGGGACGAAGGCTGCGTCCGGCGGCGTAGCCGTCGTCAATTTGGCCAATGCGGTTTGTCAGTTACACCGCATCTAGATGATTTACGACCGCTTCGCGCTCGAACGCAGCCGCGTTCCTTCGCCAGCTGCTACGGCAGGCATCGCTGCTTTTTTACACCTTCTTTACGCCCCCGCATCCCTCTCGATCTCGATCCTTTACGCCCTGATTCCCCACACTCTCTTCCTACGCGGCAGGTGCCGCCTGGGGAGAGTTGTCATGGGCATTCTGGATGGGGTGTCGCTGCTGCTGGCAGTGGCGCTGTTCGTTTATCTGCTGGTTGCGCTGTTGCGCGCAGACCGGAACTAGGAGCGGGTATGCACAGTTATGACTATGGGCTGATGCTTGCCTTTTTTGCCCTGGTGCTGTTGCCCGCACCCTGGCTGGGGCGTTTTTACTACAAGGTGATGGAGGGACGGCGGACCTGGCTGAGCCCGGTATTGGGGCCCGTCGAAAAGGTCTGCTACCGCATCGCCGGGGTTGACCCGGGCAGTGAGCAAAGCTGGCAGAAGTACACCCTGGCCCTGCTGGTTTTCAACCTGACAGGCTTTGTGTTGTTGTTCGCCATTTTGCTGTTTCAGTCGTACTTGCCACTCAACCCCCAGCAGTTGCCGGGGCAGGAGTGGACGCAAGCGTTCAATACCGCGGTGAGTTTTGTCACCAACACCAACTGGCAGAGCTACAGCGGTGAAGCCAGCCTGAGCTATTTCAGCCAGATGGCCGGGCTGACCGTGCAGAATTTTGTCAGCGCCGCCACCGGCCTGGCCGTGCTGGTCGCCTTGTGCCGTGGTATCAGCCGCCGCTCGGCGCACACGCTGGGCAACTTCTGGGTCGACATGACCCGGGCCACGCTCTATGGCCTGCTGCCGTTGTGCCTGGTGCTGGCGTTGCTGCTGGTGTGGCAGGGCGTGCCGCAAACCTTTGCCCATTACGTCAATGCCGTAACCCTGCAAGGTGCCGATCAAGTAATCCCGCTGGGTCCGGCTGCCAGCCAGATTGCGATCAAACAACTGGGCACCAACGGCGGCGGCTTTTTCGGCGTGAACTCGGCGCATCCGTTCGAAAACCCGAGCGCCTGGAGCAACTTGTTCGAAATGGCCTCGATTATTCTGATCCCGGTGGCGTTGGTGTTCACCTTCGGCCATTACGTCAAGGACCTGCGTCAGAGCCGCGCAATCATCGCCTGCATGCTGGCCTTGTTCCTGATCGGCGGCGGCACCGCGCTGTATGCCGAGTACCAGCCGAACCCGGCGCTCAACAGCCCGCTGGTCGAGCAGAGCGCACCGCTGGAAGGCAAGGAAGTCCGCTTCGGCACCACCGGCAGTGTGCTGTGGACCGAAACCACGACCTCGGCCTCCAACGGCTCGGTCAACGCCATGCACGACAGCCTCAACCCGCTGACCGGGATGGTGGCACTGCTCAACATGATGGTCGGCGAAGTGATCTTCGGTGGCGTCGGTGCCGGGCTCTACGGGATGTTGCTCAACGTGTTGATCGCGGTGTTCCTCGCCGGCCTGATGATCGGCCGCACCCCTGAATACCTCGGTAAAAAACTCCAGGCCAGGGAAGTCCAGCTGCTGGTGGTGACCTTGCTGGTGATGCCGGTGGGGGTGCTGGTGCTGGGCGCGATTGCCGCCGTACTGCCCAGTGCTGTGGCCTCGGTCAGCAACCCCGGGCCCCATGGTTTCAGCCAGATCCTGTATGCCTTCACCTCGGCCAGTGCCAACAACGGCTCAGCTTTTGCCGGGCTTAACGCCAACACGCCGCTCTACAACCTGATGCTGGGCCTGGGCATGTTGATCGGACGCTTCGGTTACATCCTGCCGGTGCTGGCATTGGCCGGCAGCCTCGCGATCAAGAAAAGCGCGCCGATTGGCCAGGACAGTTTTCCGACCCACGGTCCGCTGTTTGTCGCGCTGCTGACCGTGACCATCTTGCTGGTGGGCGGCCTGACCTTCCTGCCGACCTTGGCCCTTGGCCCCATCGCTGAACAACTGACCCAGGGCTTCTGAGGAGACGAAGATGACTATGCCTGCTCCTGTTTCAAAGTTGACGCCAACGCCTGAAGCCAGGGCCCCCGAGTCGCCGAAGACTTCGTTCGCCGATATCTGGCGTCCGGCGCTGTTGCAAGCATTCGTCAAACTCGACCCGCGCCAGCTGAAACGCTCGCCGGTGATGCTGGTGGTCGAGCTGACCGCGATTTTTACCACGGTGCTGTGTGTTATCCCCGAGCCTGCAGTGCCCACCGGGGTGGCGGTGCAAATCGCTCTGTGGCTGTGGTTTACCGTGCTGTTCGCCAACTTTGCCGAAGCCCTGGCCGAGGGTCGCGGCAAGGCTCGGGCCGATAGCCTCAAGGCGGGCAGTGTGGGCTTGAGTGCGCGTCGGCGCACTGCCACGGGCGGCTTTGAAATCGTCCCGGCCACCCGCCTGCGCAAAGGGGATGTGGTGCGCGTCGAAGCGGGGGAGATGATCCCCGGCGACGGCGAGGTGATTGAAGGGATTGCCGCGGTCAACGAAGCGGCGATTACCGGCGAATCGGCGCCGGTGATCCGTGAGTCGGGCGGTGATCGCTCGGCGGTGACCGGCAATACGCGGCTGGTCAGTGACTGGTTGCTGGTGCAAATCAGCGCCAATCCCGGCGAGTCCACCCTGGATCGCATGATCGCCCTGGTCGAAGGCGCCAAACGGCAGAAAACCCCCAACGAAATTGCCCTGGATATTCTGCTGATCGGCCTGACCCTGATCTTTCTGATCGTGGTCGTGACCTTGCAGCCGTTCGCTTACTTTGCCGGTGGCAGCTTGCCCCTGGTGTTTCTGGTGGCCCTGCTGGTGACGCTGATTCCGACCACCATCGGCGGCTTGTTGTCGGCCATTGGCATTGCCGGCATGGACCGTCTGGTGCGCCTCAACGTGATTGCCAAGTCGGGGCGGGCGGTTGAAGCCGCGGGCGATGTGCATGTGCTGATGCTCGACAAGACTGGCACCATCACCTTCGGCAACCGCCGCTGCACGGCGCTGTATGCCTGCCCCGGCGTGACCGCCAAAGAGCTGGCAGAGGGCGCGTTGCGCGCTTCGCTGGCGGACGAGACGGCGGAGGGCAAGTCCATCGTCGAGTTTGTTCGGGGCCAGCACAGCCTGCCCGAGTTACCCGTGTCGGACTTCACGGCCGTACCCTTTACCGCTGAAACCCGCCTGTCGGGTATCGACCACAACGGTCGGGTGTACCGCAAAGGGGCCGTGGATTCAGTGCTGGCGTTTGTCGGCCTCAAACGCGGCGAGCTGTTGCCGGCCCTGTCCCGGGAAATCGACAAGATCGCCCAGAGCGGCGGTACCCCTTTGCTGGTCTGTGCCCAGGGCAAGCTGCTGGGCGCCATCCACCTCAAGGACGTGGTCAAGCCGGGTATTCGCGAGCGTTTTGCCGAGTTGCGCAAGTTGGGCATCCGCACCGTGATGGTGACGGGCGACAACCCGCTGACCGCCGCGGCCATTGCCGCTGAAGCCGGGGTGGATGACGTGCTGGCCGAGGCCACACCGGAGAAAAAACTGGCGCGCATTCGCCATGAGCAAAATGACGGCCGCCTTGTGGCGATGTGCGGTGATGGTGCCAATGACGCTCCGGCCCTGGCCCAGGCCGATGTGGGCATGGCGATGAACGACGGCACCCAGGCGGCCCGTGAAGCCGCGAACATGGTGGATCTGGACAGCGACCCCACCAAGCTGCTGGATGTAGTGCAGATCGGCAAGGAGTTACTGGTGACCCGTGGCGCATTGAACACGTTCTCGATCGCCAACGACGTGGCCAAGTACTTCGCGATTTTGCCGGCGCTGTTTGCTTCGATCTACCCGCAACTGGGCGTGCTCAACGTGATGGGCCTGCAGAGCCCGCAAAGCGCGATTGTGTCAGCCATCGTATTCAACGCGCTGATCATCGTGGTGCTGATCCCGCTGGCATTGCGCGGTGTGCGGGTGCAGGCGGCCAGTGCGGCGCACCTGTTACGCCGCAACCTGCTGATCTATGGCGTGGGCGGGCTGGTGGTGCCGTTTGTGGGCATCAAGCTGATCGACATGCTGCTCACCGCATTGCATCTGGTTTAAGCATTGGAGGGTTACACCATGAGCACTTTTTTACGTCCGGCCCTGAGCCTGATGCTGTTGATGACCGCCATTACCGGCGTGATCTACCCGCTGACCGTCACCGGCATTGCCCAACTGGCGTTCCCCGAACAGGCCAATGGCAGCCTGGTCCGTGACAGTGCCGGCAAGGTGCTGGGGTCGGCATTGATTGCGCAGGATTTCAGCGGTGACAGCTGGTTTCACCCACGGCCATCGGCGGGAGCGTTTGCCACCGTGGCCAGTTCGGCCAGCAACCTGGCACCGAGCAACCCGGCTCTGGCGACACGGGTCAAGGACAGTGCCGCCCAGCTTGCCGTGCCGGGCCAGGGGCCGGTGCCCCTGGCGCTGCTGACCACTTCGGGCAGCGGGCTGGACCCGCACTTGCCACCAGAGGCAATACGCTATCAACTAGCCCGTGTCGCTGCTGCTCGCAGCTTGCCGGTACAGGCTGTTGAACAGCTGGTGGCGGAGCATATCGAGCGGCCGCTGGTGGGGCCGCCGGTGGTTAACGTGCTGCTGTTGAACAGCGCATTGGCGCAGTTGAAGAGCCCCTCACCCTGACCCTCTCCCGGAGGGAGAGGGGACTGACCGCACGCGGCTTCAAGAAAACCACATATCAGCTCCCTCTCCCTCCGGGAGAGGGCTGGGATGAGGGTAAAGCTTTCAGTCACACAATTTATCAGGAACCCCCCCATGACTCATTCCGCCCGCGCCGATGCGTTGCTAGCCGATCTACCGCGCGCAGGCCGTGGCCGGCTTAAAGTGTTTCTCGGCGCGGCACCGGGCGTGGGCAAAACCTACGCCATGCTGCAAGCGGCTCACACGCAACTGCGCCAGGGTGTCGAAGTACTGGCCGGGGTGGTCGAAACCCATGGCCGCGCCGAGACCGAGGCCTTGCTCAATGGCTTGCCCCAGCAGCCCATGCTGCGCTCGGATTATCGCGGCGTGCAGCTTGAGGAAATGGACCTCGACGGCCTGCTTGCCGCCAGACCCAAGCTGGTACTGGTCGATGAGCTGGCCCACAGCAATGCCCCCGGCAGCCGTCACGCCAAGCGCTGGCAGGATGTGCAGGAATTGCTCGCGGCCGGGATCGATGTGTACACCACGGTCAACGTCCAGCATCTGGAAAGTCTCAACGATCAGGTGCGCGGCATCACCGGGGTCCAGGTGCGTGAGACCCTGCCGGACTGGGTTGTGCAGGAAGCCTACGAACTGCTGCTGATCGACCTGCCGCCCCGGGAACTGCTGGAGCGGCTGCGCGAGGGCAAGGTGTATGTACCTGAGCAGGCACGGGCAGCGATTGATGCGTTTTTCAGCCAGACCAATCTCAATGCTTTGCGCGAACTGGCAATGCAGACCGCTGCGGTGTATGTCGACGATGAACTGGACAAGGGCTATCGCCAGCAGGGGCAATCGGCCCCGGCGCTGCGCGGGCGTTTGCTGGTGGGGATCGACGGCGATACCCATGCCGAGCGCCTGGTGCGGCATGCCAGCCGGGTCGCGGAGCGTCGGCATCTGCCCTGGAGTCTGGTGCATGTGGATAACGGCACGGCGCGCGACGAGCAATCACGCTTGCGTCTGCAAAGCGCCCAGCAACTGGCTGAGCGCCTGGGTGGCGAGGTGGTGTTGCTGCGTGCCGGTGAAGTGGCCAAAACCCTGATCCAGCATGCCGGCGAACGCCGTGCCAGCTTGCTGCTGGTGGGTCAGTCGCGGTTGACCTGGCGCCGTCGCCTGTTTGGCGGCGGACTGGCGGCGCGCTTGTTGCGTGACGCCCATGGCCTGGAAATCAACGTGCTCGACAACGAGCAGTCCCCTGTACCTGTCACCAACCGCCCGGAACACTCACTGGTGTGGTTCGACTACGGCCTGGCGCTGCTTGCCACGCTACTGGCCAGTGCCCTGGCCTGGGGAGTATCCAGCGTACTGGCGCTGCCCAATATCTCCCTGGTGTTTCTGGCTGCCGTGCTGCTGGTGGCCGTGCGCAGCAGCCTGGGGCCAGCATTGGCCTGTGCGGCGCTGTCATTTCTGGCCTATGACTTCCTCTTTATTCCGCCCAATTTCTCGTTCAGCATCCAGCGCGAAGAAGATGTGCTGACGTTGTTGTTCTTTCTGTTGATGGCGGCGCTCACTGGCAAACTGGCGGCTCGCCAGCGCCGGCAGTTGCAGGCCTTGCGCGACACTCAGCACGAAACCACCGAGCTTCTCGACCTGTCACGCAAGCTTACCGCCGCGACCGACCGCAAGGCTGTGGTCAATGCTGCCGGGCAGCATTTGAGCGGCTGGAAAGAGCTGGACATATGCCTGCTCAATCGCGATGGCAATGGCGGCTGGGACGTTGAAAGCGGCGGGCCGTTACAGTTCTGCGAAGCGGAGCGCGCCGCTGCTGACTGGGCCTGGGCCCACGACCAGCCTGCAGGCAAGGGTACGGGCACTTTGCCGATGGGCCGTTGGTGGTGGTGGCCGATCAGCGCCGAGGAGGGGCCATTGGCCTTGCTCGGCGTGTGCACCAGGCAGGGCCATTCACTAAGTGGCCAGCGTCGTCGGCTACTGATGGCTTTGAGCCAACCCCTGGCCCAGGCACTGGCGCGCGCGCGCTTGGCCCAGGACCTGGAAGCGGCCCGCCTGCACGGCGAAACCGAGCAGTTGCGCAGCGCACTGCTGGCATCGGTGTCCCATGATCTGCGCACACCGCTGACCAGCATGCGCGGCAGTATCGACACCTTGCTGGCCCTGGGCGAGGCGATCCCGTTGAGCGATCGCCGCGAGTTGCTCGAAGGCACCCGCGATGAGGCCGAGCGTCTGGACCGCTACATCCAGAACCTGCTGGACATGACCCGCCTGGGCCACGGTGCGCTCAAGCTGGCGCGCGACTGGGTGTCACCTGCCGACATTGCCGGCAGCGCCTTGAACCGCTTGCGTGCGGTGCTGGCGCCCTTGCAGGTGCAGGTGGATGTTGCGGCGCAATTGCCGCTGTTGCACGTGCATGGCGCCCTGATCGAGCAGGCGCTGGTCAATGTGCTGGAAAACGCTGCGCGCTTTTCACCTCCCCATGGCCAGTTGCAATTAACGGCGGGAGCCGATGAAAGCGAATTGTGGTTTGCCGTCAGTGACCAGGGCCCGGGGATCCCCGAGGAGGACAGGGTGAAGATTTTCGATATGTTTTATACCGCCGCACGGGGCGATCGCGGCGGGCAAGGCACGGGCCTGGGGCTCGCCATCTGCCAGGGCATGGTGGGGGCCCACGGCGGGCGGGTCAGCGTCGGCGAAGGCATCGGCGGGCAGGGTACGTGCATTACCCTGTATTTGCCGTTAAGCCTTCAACCGTGCCCCGAGAATGAAGGGCTGGAAAGTGAAGACTGATATTCTTTGGCTATCCCTCTATTGCGGTAACAAGTCATGAGCCAGAGCGCGACCATTTTGGTCATCGACGATGAACCGCAGATTCGCAAATTCCTGCGTATCAGCCTGGTGTCCCAGGGATACACCGTGCTGGAGGCCGCGACCGGGCCGATGGCTTGAGCCAGGCAGCGCTCGGACGGCCCGATGTGCTGGTGCTCGACCTGGGCTTGCCGGACATGGATGGCCAACAGGTACTGCGCGAGTTTCGCGAGTGGTCAAATGCGCCGGTACTGGTGCTCTCGGTGCGCGCCAGCGAAGCGCAAAAAGTCCAGGCACTGGACGGCGGGGCCAACGATTACGTGACCAAACCCTTCGGCATCCAGGAGTTTCTGGCACGAATCAGGGCCTTGTTGCGCCAGGCGCCTGTGGGCGAAACCCGGGAGTCGGCGCTTGAACTCGGCCCCTTGACCGTCGACCTGGCGTTCCGCCGTGTGCTGCTCGAGGGCGTCGAAGTGGCGCTGACCCGCAAGGAATACGCGGTGCTGGCGCTCTTGGCGCGTCATCCGGGGCGGGTCATTACCCAGCAGCAATTGCTCAAGGATATCTGGGGCCCGAGCCATGTCGAAAACAGCCATTACCTGAGAATTGTCGTTGGCCATTTGCGCCAGAAACTGGCGGATGATCCGACCCGGCCACGGTATATCGTGACCGAAGCCGGGGTTGGCTACCGGTTGTTGGACGCCTCGTCCTTTTCGTAACGGTCCAGGGTGTCTTTTGCAATCAGGCGACCCAGGGCGATCAGCTCCTGGGCTTTGTAGAACTCGAAAAACCGGCACACCCGCTTGGGCACGTTGATCAGGATATCGGGCGGGTAACCGGCGATCTTGTATTGCGCCAGTGAAGTCTGCATGACCTCGAAGCTCTGGTTGATCAAGTCCAGCAGCGAGGCCGGGCCGACGTTGTCGATGATCACCGAGCCGGTGGCTGACTTGGGCGAGCCCTCTTCAGCGGCAGGGGAGGCGGTTTGCGGTGTGTCGAGCCAGGGATTGGGCTTTGCCTGGGCCAGCGGCTCGGCCTGGGGGTTGAGCAGTTCCTGTTCGAGGTTGAGCAAGTGCTCGGCCTGTTTGTTGCGAAACGGCATGCGCGAGCCCAGCGAACTCATCAGGTTGTCAAAACGCCCCTTGAAAGCCGCCGGGCGCTGGATCACCGGCAACTGGTAGTGGCTCTGGTGGGTGGAGTTGAGGTTGACGGCGACGATCAGGTCGCAGTGGCTGGACACCACCGGCACGATGGGCAGCGGGTTGAGCAGGCTGCCGTCCACCAGCATGCGGTTGCCCTGCATCACCGGGGTAAACAGGCTGGGGATCGCTGCAGAGGCGCGCATGGCCTGGTGCAGGCAGCCCTCCTGAAACCAGATTTCCTGCTGGTGGGTGAGGTCGGTGGCGACGGCGGTGTAGGGGATGCGCAGGTCCTCGATATTGATTTCACCGACCATATTGCGGATCTGGCCGAAGACCTTTTCACCGCGAATCGCTCCAAGCCGGAAGCTGACATCCACCAGGCGCAGCACATCGAGGTAGTCCAGGCTTTGAATCCAGTCCCGGTACATGTCCAGTTTGCCGGCGGCGTAAATCCCGCCCACCACTGCGCCCATCGAGCAACCGGCGATACAGGCGATTTCATAGCCGCGGCTTTCCAGCTCTTCAATCACGCCGATATGGGCATAGCCCCGGGCACCGCCGGAGCCCAATACCAATGCAATACGTTTTTTCATGAACCCCACCTTCGCCTGACAGTCACTCACAATGCCTTTTTGTGACCCTGAGTGACAGCTTTTGGCATGAACGCGTATCTACCAGCTAGGCTAGTGCCTTGTAGCAATGACGGGTAGGTGTTGCCGGTTTTTTTGATTTTTACGTTGTGGCACTTTTATGCAGGTTGTTCGTCTGAGATTGCACTGAACTTTAATTTCTGAGGAAAACAACATGAAAGCATGGATTTGTGTACCGCTGATCGCGCTGGCGTTGGCAGGTTGTGCGGGGACCAAGGCGTATCGCGACAGTTGTGCGACGAACCTGGATTCGGCCTGGCATGAACTGGACCTGGCCAAGGCGGAAGGCTTCGCCGGGACTGTCAGCTACTCCAAGGCCTTGTCCTTGTTGACGGCGGCCAAGACCCAGCAGCAATTTGAAGCCTTTGAGGGTTGCACCAAAAAAGCCGAGAAGGCGCGTTTCTATATTCGTGAATCCCGCGCCGGGCGTTGAAGCGCAGCGGTAAAGGGGGAGGGTGAGGATGTCTGAGCTGGTTGACCGGATAGTGGCAAACATCGTGCGTCTGGAGGTCAGGTTACTGGCCTGTCAGGCGCGTCTGGAAGCCGATACGGACCCGGAGGCCCTGCACGACCTGCGCACCACTGTGCGCCGCTTGCGCAGCCTGTTGCGGCCTTTGCGCGGGTTGCCGGGGGTTGTGCAACTTGAAATGTCTGCATCCCAGGTTGGCGTGTTGACCACCCCCCTGCGTGATCTTGAAGTGCTGGCGGCACATTTGCAGGCGCACGGCTACACGGCGCAGGCGCAACGCCGCACGCAACAGTTGGCCGGCAGTTATGCCCGGGTGGCCGACAGTGAGCAGTTGGCTCAACTGTTGATGATCCTCGAGGTGTTTCCGCGCTTTTTGCGTGCTGCCGAGCGAGAAGGCCTGCTGCGTGGTTTGCGCCAGCGGATTGCAAAGGTCCTGGAAAAACAGTGGCAAACCCTGGAGAACGCTCTCAATGACCCGGGCCATGACCGCCATCGCGTGAGGTTGCTGATCAAGCGCGTACGCTATGCCGCCGAAGCCTACCCGGAGTTGAACCAGCTGCCGCCCTTGGTGCTGGCGCGCCTCAAGGGGGCACAGCAGGCGCTGGGCGAGTGGCACGATGCCTGGCAATGGTTGCTGCAGGCCGGGCAACACGCCGACTTGCAACCCTGTGTGGCGCAATGGCAGGCCACCCTTGAGCACGGCGAAAAACGCGCTGACAAGGCGTTGGTCAAATTAAGTGCGGCTTGCTTTCACTCCTGATCTTTGGCCGATACAGCACTGTGCAGAGTCAGATGGATGGGTAGTATCCCGTCATATTTATCTGTTTCGAGGTGCTTATGCAGTTTTGCGAATTGGTTGCGGCGGTGCGCAACACGCCTTTGGACGTGACCATCCCGGCCGATTGGGGCCAGGGCCGTGCCAGCTTTGGCGGCCTGTTGGTGGCTTTGCAGTACGAAGCCATGCGCGCCCATGTGCCTGTCGAGCGGGCGTTGCGCTCATTGGCAGTGAGTTTTGTCGGGCCGGTGGCCGCCGATGTACCGGTGCGTTTCGAGGTTGAGGTGCTGCGCGAAGGCAAGGCGGTCAGCCAGGTGCTGGGGCGGGTGGTACAGGACGGTCAGGTCATGACCCTGGTACAAGGCAGCTTTGGCGCTGCGCGGGAATCAGTGGCGAACGTGGACGGCTTGCCTGCGCCTGAGATGAAGGCGCCCGAAGATTGCCCGCTGTTGCCCTATATCAAAGGCGTTACCCCGGAGTTTATGCGTCATTTGTCCATGGCCTGGGCCGTGGGCGCACTGCCGTTCACCGGTCGTGGAACGCGGGAAATGGGCGGCTGGGTACGTTTTGATGGCGGTGTTGAGGACGAACCTCTGACAGAAACCCATTTGCTGGCGCTGGTCGATACCTGGCCGCCTGCACTGCTGCCGTTACTGAACAAGCCGACAGCAGGCAGCACGCTGACCTGGACCATCGAGTTCGTGCAGCCACTGCCTAAGGTCAGCACGTTGCAGTGGTGCAAGTACCTGGCCGTCATCGAACATGCGCGGGATGGCTACGGCCATGTGGCGGCCAACCTGTGGGGCCCAGGCGGCGAGCTGATTGCGCTCAGCCGCCAGACCGTAGCCGTGTTCGGTTGATCAGAAGGTCTGGCTGTTATCCGTTGCGCTGGTGGCCTTGTGGCCCTGGCGTTGCAGGATCAGGGCCGCAAACAGGGCAACCAGACCGATCACTGCGCTGGTGGCGTTTTCACTGAAGACGCCCGACACCAGCAACAGAAAAGCCACCACCATCATCGGCACTGCGATCAGGTTGATTGCCTGATACGCGGTGTTTTGCTGGCCGTGCGGGTTGGAGCGCCATTGCCAGGCCGGTAGATTTGGATGACGTTTGCCCATGATTGCTCTCCTTGTTCGAGGGTTCAGCCTGGGCTGAACCGGATAAACAAATCATAGATTTATGGTCACCCTGCGGCGAATCAACAATGGCTATTGGCCTTATAGCTTTAGTTGACCAATCGCCCGATTCAACTCGCCTGCCAGGGTTGCCAGTTCATTGCTGGTAGTGGCCGAGTCGACGGTCTGTTGCACGGTGTTTTCGGTGACATCGCGGATGCTCACCACTGCCCGGTTCATCTCTTCCGCGACCTGGCTTTGCTGCTCGGCGGCCACGGCAATCTGGGTGTTGCTTTCGCGCATTTGCGCCACGGCGTGAGTGATCTCGGCCAATGCCGCGCCCGCTTCCTGGGCCTGCTGCACGCAGTCGTCGGCCTTGAACGAGCTTTCCTGCATAAAGTCCACGGCGTCGCGGGTGCCCGCCTGCAAGGCCGAAACCATGGCGGTGATTTCGTCCGTGGATGTCTGCACGCGTTTGGCCAGGTGCCTCACTTCATCGGCGACCACGGCAAAGCCACGACCCATTTCACCTGCGCGAGCCGCTTCGATGGCCGCGTTCAACGCCAGCAGGTTGGTCTGTTCGGCGATGCTGTGAATCACACTGACCACGCCGTTGATCTTCTGGCTGTCCTGGGCCAGTTGCTGGATCATTTCTGCAGTGGTTTGCACCCCGGTGGACAGGCTGGCGATTGACTGTTGCACGCGGCTGACCACCTGCTGGCCACTCCCCGCCAGGTTGTCTGCGGTTTGCGACAGGTCGCGGGTAGCCCCAGCGTGTTGCGCAATATGGTAGACCGTGGCCGACATTTCATTGATTGCGGTGGCGGCCTGGTCGGTCTCGCTTTGCTGGCCGAGCATGCCGTGGCGCACCTCGTCCATGCTGCTGGCCAGGCGCGCGGCCCCGGCATCCAGTTGCGCGGCGGTTTGGGCCACGGTGTTCACCACCCGCTGGTAACCGGCCTGCATGGCATTGAAGGCGCTGGCCATCTGCCCGACCTCATCGGTACACGCCAGGGGCACCCGGGCGGACAGGTCACCGGTTTTCTCCACATGCAGCATCACGTCCTTGAGGGTGTTGAGCTGGCTCAGCAGGAAGCGGATCAGCAACTGCGAAGCGCAGAGCATGGCCAGCATCAGGATCAGCACGGCGGCGGCATAGTTGGGCAGCCGCTCGACAAACACCTGGGCCAGGCTAGGTGTATGGGCCAGCACGGCGATTTTTTGTCCGTCGTCGCGGGTCAGTACCTCGGCGCCCAGCAGCAGATTGTGGCCGAACAACGGCATGGGATTGATTGAGACCCAGCCGTTGGCGTTGCCCAGTTGCGGCAGGGCTTGATCGTTGACGCTGGCGATCTGGTCGGGCGCCAGGGGCAGCAATTGGCTGGCCTCGGGCAAGGGCTGCCCGGCAGGCCAGGCACTGAGCAATTGCGCCTGGGCCCGGGCGTTGGCCTGGGCGGCGTTGCTGCGCGATTGCTGTTCCAGCTGCACGGCGTAGAGCACCAGCAGCAGTGTGGTGACAAAAGCCACCGCGTTGACAGCCCAGAATTTGTATTTGAGCGAGATGTTGCTAAGCCAGGTGCCCATGGGAGGTCTTCTCTGAATTGGCGCAAACAATATTGGCAAGGTGCCATCATTGTGCCGCTATTCAGTGACAATCTTGTTGATGTGGGTCAAAAGAGGCACTGCGTGGGAGCGGGCGTCAGTCTGTCAGTACCGGCAATCCGTAAAACGCCCGTGCACACGCGGTGGTGTGTTCGGCCAGGTCCTGCTCGCTTTCGCCACGGTGCACGGCCACTTCGCGCAGCACATCGGTCAGGTAGGCCGGTTCGTTGCGACCATTTTTCGGTTTGGGCCGCAGGGTGCGGGGCAACAGGTACGGCGCATCACTTTCGAGCATCAGGCGACCGCGCGGGATATCACGTACCAGCGGGTGCAGGTGGGTACCGCGGCGTTCGTCGCAGATCCAGCCGGTAATGCCGATATGCAGGTCAAGGTCGAGGTAGCTGAACAGCGCCTTTTTCTCGCCGGTAAAGCAATGCACCACAGCAGCCGGCAAGCGGTCGCGAAAGTCGCGCAGGATTTCCAGCAAACGCTGGTTGGCATCACGCTCATGCAGAAAAACCGGCAGTTGCAGGTCAACAGCCAGCGCCAGATGTTCTTCCAGCACTTTCTCCTGCTGGGCGCGGGGCGAAAAGTCGCGGTTGAAGTCCAGCCCGCATTCACCCACCGCACACACGCCCGGTTCCTTGAGCAGGGCAAGCAACTGGCGGGCGCTGTCGCCGTTCCAGTCACTGGCCGAGTGCGGGTGAATGCCGGCCGTAGAGAACAGCCGCTGGCCGCTTTCGTCCAGCTCGCGGCACAGTTGCAAGGCCTGTTCGCTGCCTTCGACGCTGGTGCCGGTCAACACCAATTGGCACACCCCGGCCGCGTAGGCACGGTCCAGCACGGCCTGGTGTTTGCCGTCAAAGCTTGGGTTGGTCAGGTTGACGCCGATATCAATGAGTTGCATGGTTTTACCTCAGGCCACAGGCCTCGCAGCATATCAGAGCTGTAGATTTACAAGAAAAACCAAGAACTACAGACAGTTATGGTTGTCTTTGAATGCCGCAACAACGCAATGCCCGGTTGTTTAAAGGACGCATTGACTGTTTTGCGCGCTGATTCCAGCGCTTGAAAGCCTCACTTGAGGCAACCGGTTGTCGGGAAACCGACCGGGTGCTGGGCTGTATTCTTTCCGGAGAACGGATGACAAGACCGACGCTATTGATTGCGCTGTGCCTGCTGCTGTTGCCGCTACCGGCACTGGCACGCCTGACCGGACCTTTACAGGTCGGGCAGCCAAGTCAGGTCCGCGATCTGGCGCAAATCCGCAGCAGTCAGGTGTTGCGGGTGCTGGTCAATCAAAGCCGCAACAGCTCGGGCGAGGTGCAGGGGCAGGCGATTGGCGTTGAATACCATCGTCTGCGTGCGTTTGAACGCTACCTCAACAGCCATGCCCGCGATGGCCAGGAAATAACACTCAAGATCATCCCTAAAGCCAAGGATCAACTGCTGGGCGCATTGTCCCGGGGTGAAGGCGATGTAGTTGCCCCGGGTGAGTTGATCGATTTCAAGCCCAGCCGCGCCATCAGCGCCAGTGATCCGATCGTCGACGATGTGCCCTTGCTGTTGGTGGGGGTCAAGGGCGAGCGGCGCTTTACCCGCCTAGAGCAACTGTCGGGCCGCACCGTGGCGTTGACCACCGGCAGTGCGGCGGGAGCCTCGGTCAATTTGATCAATCAAAAACTGGCCCTGCGCAAACTGCCCCCGGTGAAGATTGAGTGGGTAGATCCGACCCTGGCGGTGGAGGATGTGCTGGAGATGGTGCAGGCCGGGATTTTTCATTTGACCATCGTGGAGCGCCCGATTGCCGAGCGCTGGGCCACGCTCATGCCCAAGCTGCGTTTTGACCGCAAGGTGCTGGTCAGCGAGCCCGAGGCCATGCACTGGTATGTACGCCGTGATGCGTCGATGTTGCGGGCCAGCATCGACCGGTTTCTCGATGGCTACAAGGCCCCGGCCGATCAGGATGTGGCCTTTGAGCGGGTATACCGACGTTTGTACCGGGTGCATTACCCGTTGGCCCGGGCCGATCGCCAGCAGCTTGAAAAACTGCGCCCGGTGTTGCAAAAACATGCCCGGCAACAGGGCATGGACTGGTTGAACCTGGCAGCGCTGGCATTCAAGGAGTCAACCCTCAACCCTGAAGCCAAAGGCAGCGGCGGGGCGACAGGGCTACTCCAGATTACCCCCTCGGCCGCCCGGCGGGTGGGGGTCAACAATATTCAAAACGTCGATAGCAATGTGCAGGCCGGTGCCCGGTATCTGTCGCTGATCCGCCGCAAGTTCTTTGCCAGCCCCAAGCTCAACGAGCGTGAGCGCATGGCGTTTGTGCTGGCGGCTTACAACATGGGGCCGGAGCGGGTGCAGGGCATGCGGGCTGAAGCCAGGCGACGCGGCCTGAACCCCAATCAATGGTTCTTTCAGGTGGAACGTATTGCCATGGAGCAGGTGGGAATGGGGGCTGTCAGCTATGTTAATAGCGTGAATAAATACTATTTGGCCTTTGACCGGGAGCGGGATTCCCTGGAACCGGCAAAAGCTGAACTGGTCACACGCAAATAATCGAATAATTTGATTGTTTTGTCAGGTTTATTCGACTTTTAACATTATAAAAACTGATTAGTATGGCGAGCATTCCCCAACTGATGACCTAAAGGATTCCATCATGAGCAAATTGATCCATACCGTACTGGGCAGCCGCGCAGGTTATGGTTTGACGGTCTTGCGTATTTTCGTCGGTATTATCTTTGCCGCCCACGGTTCGCAAAAACTGTTCGGCTGGTTTGGCGGCGGGGGCCTGGCGGGCACGGCGCAATGGATGGAGAGCATTGGCCTGGCGCCGGGCATGTTGATGGCAGCGCTGGCGGGCGGTACCGAGTTTCTGGGCGGTCTGGCGCTGATTATTGGCTTGCTGGCGCGCCCTGCAGCCCTGGGCCTGTCGTTTACGTTGCTGGTGGCGATCTTCTCGGTGCATATCAGCAATGGCCTGTTTATGGCCAACAACGGCTATGAATTCGCCCTGGCCTTGCTGGGTGGTACCGTTGCAGTGCTGATCGAAGGTGCAGGCAAGTTGTCGATCGATCGTGCACTAGCTGACTGAAAACCCGATGCCAGTGAAAAGGCCCGCCCAGAGCGGGCCTTTTTCGTTCCAGATGATTGTTGACAGTAGTAAGCAGGTTTATCTAGGATGTTTTCTTGCGCCGATTTAAACAGCTACTTGCGGGGCGCCAGAGGGTCACAGACCGTCTAAGAGGCTTGAAACAGGCCTTGAAATACCGCTAAAGCGCTGGTTCGGTGTTGCCTCTCACCTGCCACGCAGAATCTTGAGGCGGAGAACCGATACATGAGTCACCCACGTCCCCTTGTACGTCTTGCGCCGATCTCGGCCAGCCCAACCTTGCGCAACCCAAAAATCCTCCTGGGCGGTAAGCATCAGCCTACGTTGCTGCGCTATCTCGATGGCTGGCCACGCCGCAAAGGGCGGCCTACGGCGTTTCTGATCCAGTTTGTGGAAGAGGGCGATCAACTGGCGCGATTTGCCGCTGACAGTTTTGACCTGGCGGTGATCCAGTCCCCCGATGCTGAAAATGCCGAGCGGGTGATTCACAACCTCACCCGTGTTTGTCGGCAGGGGTTGATAACCCTGCGCTGAGGCTCCAACCCCGTAGCAGCCTCGTTCCTTCGGCAGCTGCTACGGATGGGATCAGAAACGCTCCAGCCGGTAAGGGTGCAACTCAGGCAGCGCGTGGGCACTGGTTGCCCCCGCCAACTGCGCGATCAGTTCAGCCGTTACCGCTGCCTGGGTCAGGCCCAAATGCTGATGGCCGAAGGCAAGCAGTACCTTGCCGTCGCACACCCGGTCGATGATCGGCAGTGAGTCCGGCAACGACGGGCGAAAGCCCATCCATGGCGTCGCGTCTTCAGCGCTAAGGTCATGGCGCAACAACCCTTTGCTCAGGCGATGCAGCTGCCAGGCGCGCTCCATGCTCGGCGGCGCTTCCAGGCCGGCAAATTCAACTGTACCCGCCAGCCTCAAGCCATCGCTCATCGGGGTCATGATGAATTTGCGTTCCAGTGAGGTGACGGCAAACGGCAGCCGGTCATGCTCGTGGGGCAGCATCAGGTGGTAACCGCGTTCGGTATCCAGCGGAACGTGCTTGCCGGTCAGGGTTGCGGTGAGTTTGGCCGAGTGGGCGCCGCAGGCGATCACGACCCGGCGGGCGGACACCTGGCCCTGGGCTGTCATCAGAGAAACTCCGGCCTCACTCAGTTGCCCGCCTGTGACCTGTTGCTTGAGAAACTGCACACCGCACTTTCTGGCAGCCTCTACCAGTTCGCAGACCACGCGATAGGGGTCGATAAAGTGCCCCGTGGCCGGAAAAAACAACCCGCCCTGAATCTGCTCGCTCAGTTGCGGCGCTGCCTTGTGTATGGCCCTGGCCTCCCAGAACTCGACCGGTACCTGCTGCTGGCGCATGCGTGCCTGCAGTGCCAGAAGTGGCTGCCGGGACTCGGAACGTTCGTACACCAGCAACGAACCGTCTTCGCGCATCAGGCCCGGGCAGTCAATGCCCTCCAGCAGCCTGTGCCAGGCACCCAGGCTGCTTTCGTTAAGGGCCCGAATACCGGCTACAGTGCGCTGAAAGGGCGCCTTGCGCAGGTTCAGCAGCAGACGCGTGAACCACGGCAGGGCCCGGGGCATATATTTCCAGTCCAGGCGCAGGGGGCCCATCGGGTCCATCAGCATGGCCGGCAAGCGCTTGAGAATTGACAGGTCGGCAATCGGGAACACCTGTTCGGTGGCCAGGTGCCCGGCATTGCCGAATGAGGCGCCATGGCCCGGCTCCTGCGGGTCGATGACCACCACCCGCTGGCCTTGGCGCGCCAGTTGCAGGGCACAGGCGACGCCGATGATTCCGGCGCCGACCACGGCAATGTCAGCTGTGTTTCCAGCGAAGTGATCAGGCATTTTCCAGTACTTCTCTGTGGCCATCGAGCAGGCGGCGCAAGTGCAGCGGGTTGGCGTGCTTGAGTGCCGTCGGCAACAGGCTGTCAGGGAAGTCCTGATAGCAGACAGGACGCAGGAAGCGCTGGATGGCCGCAGTGCCAACCGAGGTGGTACGGGTGTCCGAAGTCGCCGGGAAAGGCCCGCCGTGGACCATCGCGTCGCACACCTCAACCCCCGTTGGCCAGCCATTGACCAGCAAGCGACCAGCCTTGCGTTCCAGGGTCGCAAGCATGGCCCTGGCACTGTCGAGGTCGGCTTCATCCAGTTGCAGGGTGATGGTCAATTGGCCTTCAAGGTGCTCGAGCACCTGGCGGATCTCCTCGTCATCGGCGCATTGCACCACCAGCGCCGCAGCACCAAAGACTTCGGCCTGCAATGCAGGGTCGGCGAGGAAGTCCCCGGCCCGGGTCACAAACAGATGGGCCTGGCACTGGTTGGGTGTCTCCCCCCTCAAGCCGGCAGCGGCCTCTTGAGCACTGTTCAGTTCCTGCAAAGAGCCAATACCGGCTTCATAGGCCTGGAAAATCTCGGGAGTGAGCATCGTCTGGGCCGGGCTTTGCTGGACCAGCCGGGCAGCTGTGCTGATAAATCTATCCAGTGCCGGCCCTTGATGGCCGATAACCAGACCCGGGTTGGTGCAAAACTGGCCTGCCCCCTGGGTCAGAGATGCAACAAAGCCCTGCGCCAGTGATTCGCCGCGAGCCTGCAGCGCAGCGGGGAACAGCAGTACCGGGTTGATCGAGCTCATCTCCGCATACACCGGTATGGGTTCGGGGCGTGCTGCTGCCACTTTGCACAAAGCCATGCCGCCACTGCGCGAGCCGGTAAAGCCGACTGCCTTGATGCGTGGATCGCTGACCAGGGCAACACCGACTTCACGGCCGGAACCGAACAACAGGGAAAAGACCCCTTCAGGCAGGTTCGATTCTTTCACCGCACGGGCAATCGCATGGCCAACCAGTTCGCTGGTGCCAGGGTGGGCGCTGTGGGCCTTGACTACCACCGGGCAGCCGGCCGCCAGCGCCGAGGCAGTGTCGCCACCGGCCACGGAGAAGGCCAGCGGGAAGTTGCTGGCGCCGAATACTGCCACCGGGCCCAGTGGCACCTGGCGTTGGCGCAAATCTGCACGGGGCAGTGGTTGGCGCTCGGGCAGCGCGTTGTCGACCCGCACATCCAGCCATTCTCCAGCGCGTACGGTACGGGCAAAGGTACGCAGTTGCTGGCAGGTACGTGCGCGTTCACCGACGATGCGCGGGCGTGGCAGGCCTGATTCGCTGACGGCGCGGTCAATCAATTCATCGCCAAGGGCTTCGATTTCAGCGGCGATGGTTTCCAGAAAAGTGGCGCGAGTTTCCAGTGAGGTCTCGCGAAAGCTGTCAAAAGCCTCCTGGGCCAGGGTGCACGCCTGCTCGACATGTTCGCTGCCGCCGCCAAGGTAGGCCGGTTCGAGCACAGTGCCGGTGGCGGGATTGATCGCCCGGATCGCTTCGCGGTTACCGGTGATGGCTTGCTGACCGATCAGCATGTTGCCTGTCAGAGTCATGGCGTGTTCCTAAAAATGGGTTGGCTGGAACAAGGCGGCGCACATGATGTGCGCCGCTGTTCAGGGATGCAGGGCTGCGCTGCGGGTCAGGCGACGTTCTGTTCGGCGGACCAGGTTTTGTACCACTGGCGGAACAGGCTGTACTGGTTCTCGGCGTAGTGGCGTTGGGCATCGCTCAGCGCATCGGTGTCGTTGAAGTGCAGGCTGTATTCTGTGTCGCCATTGAGCACCATCAGGTGCTTGTAGTAGAGCACCAGGTCAGTGCCTTCATCGAACGACGAGAGCACCGCCAGGGCGGCTTCCAGCTCGCGGGCCAGGCGACGGGCTTTAGGGTCGCCCTTGGCCGCTTGCTTGCTCAGGGCCACCAGGTGCAGCACTTCGCGAGGCAGGGCGTTGCCGATGCCGGTAATGGCGCCGGTGGCGTTGCAGTTGACGAAGCCATGCACAACCTGGGTGTCGACGCCGACCATCAGGGTCACATCATCGTCTTTGGAAGTGATGTGTTCGGCGGCGTAACGCATGTCGGCAGCACCGCCGAACTCTTTGAAGCCGATCAGGTTCGGGTATTGGCTACGCAGTTCGAAGAACAGGTCGGCGCGGGTGGCGAAGCCGTAGTACGGGCTGTTGTAGATAACCGCCGGTAGCTGTGGAGCGGCTTGCAGGATGGCGGCGAAGTGAGCTTTTTGCGCAGCAGGCGAGGCTGCACGGGACAGCAGGCGTGGAATCACCATCAGGCCCTGGGCGCCAACTTTGGCAGCGTGTGCCGCATGGGACACCGCTTCGCGGCTGTTTACGGCGCCGGTGCCGACGATGGTTGGGATGCCCGCAGCTACCAGGCGTGCCACACCTTCCTGGCGCTCGGCTTCGGTCAGCAAAGGCCAGTCACCCATGGAGCCGCAGTACACCACGGCACTCATGCCGATATCGATCAGTTCGCGGCCCTTGGCCACCAGCGCGTCGAAGTCCGGCTTGCGCTCGGCGGTGCAAGGGGTCATCAGGGCAGGCATGCAACCGGTGAAAATGTTATCGCTCATTGTTCTAACTCCTCGAGTCGTTTATTCGGATGTGTTTACGGCGAAGGGCTTAAATGCCCCACGCGAAGGGATCTCTTTCGTCGATCAGCAGCATGCTGTCGGCAGTCATAAAGGCTTGGCCGGTAATGAACGGGCGAATGCGCTCGCCGTCCCATTGATAACTGCCGACAAACTGGCTGGCGGTGATGCTGGCCTGCACCCAGGGTTGGCCTGGAGCCAGCTTGCCGTCGGCGGCCAGGCACGCCAGCTTGGCGCTGGTGCCGGTGCCACAGGGCGAGCGGTCATAGGCCTTGCCCGGGCACATGACAAAGTTGCGGCTGTCGGCCTGGTCGTCGTCGGCAAACAGTTCGATATGGTCGATCAGGGCACCGTCTTCGCCGTGGATACCCTGTGCCTCAAGGGCCTTGAGCATGGTCCAGGTGTACTCGGTCAGGGCTTCGACATTGTCCAGTTGCAGTGTCTTGCCGTGATCGGAGACCAGGAAGAACCAGTTGCCGCCCCAGGCAATATCGCCCTGCACACGGCCATGCCCAGGCACCTCAACGGCGACCTGCTGGCGGTAGCGGTAGGAGGGCACATTGCCTACGGTGACCTTGCCATCTGGATGCAGGGTGGCGGTGACCGGGCCGACCGGGGTGTCGATCTTGTGCTCGCCGATCTCGATCTGGCCCAGGTGATGCAGGGAGGCGATCAGGCCGATGGTGCCGTGGCCGCACATGCCCAGATAACCGGCATTGTTGAAGAAGATCACCCCGCACGTGGCATCCGCCGACACGGGCTCGCAGTACAGTGCACCGACCAGTACATCGTTGCCTCGGGGCTCCAGCAGGCAGGCCCGGCGCCATTGGTCATGCTGGTCGCGCAGGGTGTCGCGCTGCTCGGCAATGCTGCGCCCGGCCAGTTGCGGGAAGCCTTTGATCACCACGCGGGTGGGTTCGCCGCCGGTATGTGAATCAATGATATGGACTTGCTTCATGAACGTATCCCTTGGAAGAGAACAACGGCTCGGAGGACTACTGTGGTTAACGGTGTCTCAGGATGAAGTCTGGATAAACGCCCCCGTGGCGTGGCTGGCCGGGGTGTTACTGGCAAGTTCCGGGGCTTCTTCGCTGTCCTCGTCGTCTTCCAGCCGGACCAGATGAGCCGGCACGCCGGTGGCCGCGCCCCAGTAATAGATGCCTGTCGCGCAAGCTGCGACGACCAGGGTGTCAAACGGGTGGGCAAGTACGCCCAGGCCGCCGAAAGTGCCGAGTTTGGACAGCACCATGGTTACGGCGTAGAAGCCGATCAGCCACAAGGATGAGCGTACTTGCTGGCCCAGGCTCAGGTGGTTGGTCGGTACGAATCGCGAACACAGCAGGTACACCACGAACATCACGATTTGCAGGCCGAGCAGCCAGGACACGGTGTTCCAGCCTGACCAGTAAACAATCAGCGCAGCGACGATAAATGACAGCGGCCCCATCACCCCCATCCACTTGACCCGGAACGGGCGCGGCATGTCTGGGGCATTGCGGCGCAATGCGGCCACGGACACCGGTGCCACTGCGTAGCTCAGTACCAGGGCGGCAGATACCACGCTGATCAGGGCTTCCCAGGACGGGAAAGGCAGGGTCCAGAACACCGACAGGCCAAAGGTCAGCCACAGCGCCGGGCGCGGGATGCCGGACTTTTCATCGATGCGGGTGAAAATCTTGAAAAACGTGCCGGTTTGCGCCCAGCCATAAATCACCCGCGGTGTGGCATTCATGTAAATGTTGCCGCAGCCGCTTGGCGAGATCACCGCATCAGCCACCACCAGATAAGCCAGCCAGCCCACACCCAGAGCCAGGGCGATGTCGCGATAGGGCAATGCCAGTTCCTTGGTCACGCCGGCCCAGCCGTTGGCCAGCATTTCAGTGGGTACGCCGCCGAGGAAGGCCACTTGCAGCAGCACATAAATCACGGTCGACAACAGGACCGACAGGATCAAGGCAATCGGGATGGTGCGTTGCGGGTTCTTCACTTCACTGGCCACCGAAATGATCGGTGTCAGGCCCAGATAGGCGAAGATAATGCCGCCTGCAGAAACGGCCATCTGCACGCCCGACAGGCCGAACGGGGCGAAGCCCTGGGCGTAGAGATTTTCCGGTTTGAAGAAGGTGAACAGCACGCCGATGACCAGCAGCGGCACGATAAATTTGAATACGCTGACCAGGTTATTGGCCATGGCGAAGGTCTTCACGCTTCGGTAGTTGAGCATGAAAAACAGGCACAGCAGGCCGAACTGCAGGAGCCAGCCCAGGATCGAAGGGTCACTGGAGCCGGCCTTGGTCAGCTCGGGGAACCATGCCGCGGCGTATTGGCGGGCGGCGACCACTTCAATTGCCACCAGGCTGGAGAAGGCGATCAGGGTGATAAAGCCCATCAAGTAACCGAGCAACGGGCCATGGGAGTAAACCGGGTAACGAATGACGCCACCGGCGCGCGGCAGGGCAGCGCCCAGCTCGCAGTAAACGATGCCTAGCAACAGCACGGAAAAACCGCCCAGCAGCCAGGAAAAAATCCCAGCCGGGCCAGCGATCGCCGACACATGACTGGCTGCAAACAACCAGCCGGAACCGAAGATGGCACCCAGACCGATAAAGGTCAGGTCCATCAGTGAGAGCTGTTTCTTGAATTTGCCTTTACCTGACATAGCGTCGCCTTTTTGTGAGTTATTGGTTAGGCAGGTGTGATGTCATTTGCCATTGCGCCAATACGGTTGGCGGGTGTGCAATGGCGCTAGATTGAACGTCGGGGAAAGTTTGCGATTGATCTTTTCCATTGAAGCCGATGACGAAATCAGCACAATGCACCCAGGCGGCCGATACCTGGCCAGTGGTGGGAGAGTGAGTTTGATGACGCAGAATGCTTTTGCAATCCTGAGCCAGGGCAGCGAGTTGAGCCGCCCCGAGAGTCTTGAGCAGTTGCTCTCGGGGGTAGCCCTGTTGCTACCGATGCTCGATGCCATCCCCAATGCCGCGATCTTCATCAAGGACAATGCCGCGCGCTATGTACTGGCCAACCGCACCCTGGTCCAGCGCTGCGGCCTCAAGCAGTTGCAACCCCTGCTCGGCAAAACCAGCGCCGAGGTATTCCCCGCGCAGTTGGGGCCGGGCTATACCGAGCAGGATCGCCAGGTGCTGGAGCAGGGGCTGGTGCTAGAGGACCAGCTGGAACTGCATCTGTACGGGACCCGGGAGCCTGGCTGGTGCCTGACCCACAAGCGCCCGCTGTACAATCTCCAGGGCGAGATCATCGGCCTGGCCGGGATCTCCGTGGACTTGCAATCAGCCAGTGATACCCACCCGGCGTACCAGCGGCTGGCGGCAGTGGATGAGCACATTCGCACGCATTTCAACCGCCGCGTTACCCTGGGTGAGTTGACCCGTATTGCCGGAATCTCCGTGGCGCAACTGGAGCGCTACTGCAAGCGTGTGTTTCACCTGACGCCACGGCAGATGATCCAGAAGGTGCGTCTGGAACACGCCCATCGGCTGTTGCTGACCGATATTCCGATTACCCAGGTGGCCCTGCAGTGCGGATACACCGACCACAGCGCATTCACCCGCCAATTCAAGGCATTGACCGGCTTTACCCCGCGCCAGTATCGCCAGGCCACGGCACAGTGAGAGTGTCGCCGCGCTTGTGATTTTTATCAGCGCCTCTATGTATTTCGTCGCGCCGGGGTGCTAAGAGTCTGCCCTGGCCAATGCAACCTGCTGGAGAACGACCGCGAGTGAGTACCAACATCATCACCAGGCAAGGCCATGAAGCCCTGAAGCAGGAGCTTGACTACCTGTGGCGGGAAAAGCGCCCGGATACCACACGCAAGGTGACCTGGGCAGCATCACTGGGTGATCGCAGCGAAAACGCTGACTACCAGTACAACAAGAAGTTGCTGCGCGAGATTGACCGACGGGTGCGCTACCTGCGCAAGCGCCTCGAGGATGTACGGGTGGTTGATTACTCGCCGGAGCAGGAAGGCCGGGTGTTTTTTGGTGCCTGGGTCGAAATTGAAAACGAGGCCGGGGACGTCAAGAAATTCCGCATTGTGGGTTACGACGAAATCTACGGACGCAACGACTACATCTCCATCGACTCACCGATGGCCCGTGCGCTGTTGAAGAAAGAGGTGGGCGACGAGGCAGTGGTGCAGACACCGAGCGGGGAAGTGCTGTGGTGGATCAACGAGATTTATTACGAGAAAAGCTAGGGTAAAACCTGGGCGGATATTTAGCCGCTGCAGGGTTTAACTGGTGTACCGCGTACATATCCGGCATCTGCGTTTAACTGGAATATTGGTTTCGCCCTTACGGCGAGTCACTTTTTCCAGACGCCGAAAAAGTAACCAAAAAGGCTTGCCCCTATCCATGGCCCATCGCGGCTCTCCCGGCATCCATGCCGGTCGACCCACTGCGCAGAACCTCCTCTCGGCCTCCCGATGGGGCGGGTAGATCAAGATCAAAAGCCGTCGAGGCGGCCGACCGGCCGGCCTGTTTGAATGCAGGATTTTCGACCGACATATCTCCCTGTGGGAGCCGGGCTTGCCCGCGATGCAGGCACCTCGTTCTATCTGGAGGAACAAAGTGCTGCCATCGCGGGCAAGCCCGCTCCCATAACAGAGCCGGAAGGAGCCGGCGAACCTTGGCGAATCGGCCGAATGGTAGGGCGAGGACCTTTTGGTTCCTTTTGGGTCCTTTCAAAATGGACTCGCCGTAAGGGCGAAACCAATATTTCAGTTATACGCAAATGCCGGATATGTACGCGGCGTAACAGTTGATTCCCAAAACGACGATCGCAGCCTCGCTGCGCTCGTCAACGCCAGGATTTATAGTGTCTGGCCATATCAACCCTCGCGCAACACCGTCAACGGGCTGGCATTCAGCGCCCTGCGTGTGCCAAACACGCCCGCACCGCCCACCATCACCGCGCCCAGCACCGGCAACAGCAACAACCACGGATGTGGGTGCCACGGCAGGTCAAAGGCAAAGCGGTAAAGCACCAGACTGACCAGTTCGGCCCCCAGCGCCGCCAGCAGGCCGCTGGTGGCGCCCAGCAAGCCGAACTCGATGCGCCGGGCCTTCACCAGCAGTTGCCGCTCGGCCCCCAGCGCGCGCAGCAGGGCGCCCTGGCGAATGCGTTCATCCAGGGTGGATTGCAAGCCGGAAAACAGCACCGCCATGCCCGCCGCCAATACAAACAGCAGCACGTATTCCACAGCAATGGTCACTTGCGCCAGGATGCTGCGCAGTTGCTCCAGCAATGCATCGATAGGCAAGATGGTCACGGCCGGGAAGGTGCGCGACAGTTCGATGATTTCCTTGTCGTGTCCCGGTGCCAGGTAAAAGCTGGTGAGGTAGGTGGCCGGCAAGTCCTGCAAGGTGCCAGGCTGGAAAATCATGAAAAAGTTGGGCTGGAAGTTGTCCCAGTTGATGCTGCGCAAACTGGTGACCCGTGCTTCGCGATTGACACCGGCAATGGTGAAGGTCATCAGGTCGCCCAGCTTCAGCTTGAGGCTTTCGGCGACTTTGGCTTCCACTGAAACGCCCGGCACATCGCCTTCGGGCTTCGGGCCCCACCAGCTACCTGCCGTCAGCTGGTTTTCGGCAGGCAGGTCAGCGGCCCAGGTCAGGCTCAGGTCGCGCTGGATGGCCTTGTCGCCACTGGAGTCCTTGCTGACGATGTCCTGCACCGGTTCGCCATTGATGCTGATCAGACGCCCCGGAATGACCGGGTACAGCGGCGCAGCGCGGGCCTGAAGGGTCATCAGGTGGGCGCCGAAAGCTTCCTTGTCGGCCGGCAGGATATTCAGCGCAAAGTAGTTGGGTGCATCTTTGGGCAACTGGTTTTGCCAGGTGTCGAGCAATTCGCCGCGCAGCAGGGCGATCAGGGCCATCGACAGCAGGATCAGGCCAAAGGCCAGGGCCTGGCCCGCCGCGGCCAGCGGATGGCGCAGCAACTGACCCAGCCCCAGGCGCCAGGGCAGTGAGGCGCGGGCCAGCAGGCGGCGCAGACTTTGCAGGCCCAGCAGCAGGATTCCGCCAAGCACCACGGCGGCAATCACGCCACCCCCGAGCAGGGCGAAGGTCAGCACCAGGTCCAGGCTCATGCGCCACATGATCAGCCCCAGTGCCAGCAGCGCCGCGCCGTAGACGGTCCAGGTGCTGGCCGGAATCGGCAGCAAATCGCGGCGCAACACCCGCAGTGGAGGTACGCGGCCCAGTGCCGCGAGCGGCGGCAAGGCGAAACCAGCCAGCGCCACCAGCCCGGTACCCATCCCGGCAATCGCCGGCATCAGGCCGCCGGGCGGTACGTTAGCCGGCAGCAGGTCATGCAACAGGGCGAACAGTCCAAGTTGCGCGAGCCAGCCGAGAAAGGCGCCGGCGAGGCTGGCCAGCAGCCCGAGCACACTCAGTTGCAGGGTAAACAACCAGAGTGTTTCGCGCCGTGACAGGCCGAGGCAACGCAGCAGGGCGCTGGCATCGAAACGCCGATTGGCAAAGCGGGTGGCAGACAATGCTACGGCCACGCCCGCCAGCAGCACCGCCACCAGGCTGGCCATGTTCAGGTAACGCTCGGCCTTGCCCAGCGCACCGCCAATCTGCTGGTTGCCGTCACGGCCGTCCAGGAGGCGCTGGTTGGCGTCCAGGCCAGGCTTGATCACCTGGCGATACGATTCCAGCGCCGGTGCTTCACCGCGCCACAGTTCGCGGTAGGTGACACGGCTGCCCGGTTGTACGATGCCGGTGGCGGCAAGGTCGTCCAGATTGATCAGTACTCGTGGGGTCAGGCTGTAAAGGTTGCCGGCCCGGTCGGGTTCGTAAGTCAGCACGCGGGTGATACGCACGGTTTTTGAACCGACATCGATTTCATCGCCGACCTTCAGGTCCAGCGCGGTCAGCAGTCGGGCTTCGGCCCAGGCCTCACCGGATTTGGGACCGCCCCCAGGCTGTTCTTCGGCATAGGGCTGCGGGGCGCTTTTCAGTTCGCCGCGCAACGGGTAGGCATCGTCTGCCGCCTTGATGCTGGAGAGCTGAATGCCATTGTCGGTGGCAATCACGCTGGCGAATTCGACTACGCGGGCGTGTTCGAGGCCCAGGTCGTTGCCGACCTTGATTTGTTCTTCTCGGGCCGGGGCCGTGCCATCAAGCACCAGGTCGGCGCCGAGGAACTCAGTGGCACGCAACAACATCGCGCCATTGAGGCGGGCCCCGAAGTAGCCGATGGCCGTGCTGGCCGCCACGGCGACCAGCAGGGCGAAGAACAGCACCCGCAGCTCGCCGGCGCGGGCATCGCGCAGTAATTGGCGTACGGCCAGACTCAGCATGCGCAACAGCGGCAGACGTGCCATCAGGGCTCCAGAGGGCCGACCAGATGGCCAGCTTCAAGACGGATCAGGCGCCGGCAACGATGGGCCAGGCGTTCGTCATGGGTCACCAGCACCAGGGTGGTGCCGTTTTCCTTGTTCAGTTCAAAGAGCAGGTCGGTGATGCGCTCGCCAGTGTGGCTGTCCAGGTTGCCGGTGGGTTCATCGGCAAACAGCACGTCGGGATTGGCGGCAAATGCCCGGGCAATGGCGACCCGTTGCTGCTCGCCGCCGGACAGCTGGCGTGGCGAGTGACTCAGGCGCTGGCCCAGGCCGACGCGTTCCAGCAGGTGGCGGGCATGCTCGCGGGCATCCTTGCGACCCTCCAGTTCCAGCGGCAGCATGACGTTTTCCAGGGCATTGAGGCTGTCGAGCAGCTGGAATGACTGGAACACAAAGCCCACGTGTTCGGCCCGCACCCGGGCGCGCTGGTCTTCGTCCAGGGTGCTCAGGGCCCGCCCGGCCAGGATTACTTCGCCCTGGCTGGGCAGGTCGAGGCCGGCGAGCAGGCCCAGCAGCGTCGATTTGCCTGAACCTGAGGCGCCGACAATCGCCAGGCTGTCGCCCTTGCTCAGTTCGAGGCTCAAGGAGTGCAGGATGGTTAACTCGCCTTCCGCGCTGGGAACCACTTTGCTAAGGTTCTGCGCGGTGAGAATACTTTCGCCCATGGAGAATCCAATGCGTGTGTGGTTTTTAAGTGTTGCTCTGGCCCTGATGTGCGTGGCACAGACGGCAACGGCGGGAACTGTCTTGATCGTCGGCGATAGTATCAGCGCGGCTTTCGGCCTGGATACCCGTCAGGGATGGGTGTCTTTGCTCGAACAGCGGCTCAGGGAGCAAGGCTACGACGACAAGGTGGTCAATGCTTCGATCAGTGGCGACACCAGCGCCGGAGGGCTGGCGCGGCTTCCTGCGCTGCTTGCAGAGCATAAACCGGATGTAGTGATTGTCGAGCTGGGTGGCAACGATGGCCTGCGCGGGCAGCTCCCTGCGCAATTGAAACAAAATCTTGCAGGAATGATCGATGCCTCGCAGCAGGCGGGTGCCAAGGTGTTGCTGTTGGGGATGCAATTGCCGCCCAATTATGGCGCGCGTTACACCCGGGCTTTTGCTGCGGTGTACAGCGAGCTGGGCAAGGAAAAAAACGTTGCCCTGGTGCCGTTTTTGCTTGAGGGCGTGGGCGGCAAGCCCGAACTGATGCAGGCCGATCGCATCCACCCGGCAGTCGGTGCGCAGGGGCTTTTGCTGGATAATGTGTGGCCGGCGTTAAAACCCCTGCTTTGATGCTTTTCTAGTGGCAGTGTTTCGGCTAAGGTGGCGCCCCCCCGATTTGGAGCCCTCGATGTCGCGTCCTGCCTGGTCTTTATATGCCTATCAACTGATCGAGCCCGATGAGCAGCTCGATCTGTTCGCCTGCCAGGAGGTACGGGTGCATCTGGTGACACGTCAACTGGAGCTGGGAGGCACCATTGACCGCACCTTGTGTGGCTCATTGCTGCCGGCGCAACCGCGTTGGTCGGATGTCACCCGCAAGGTGTTTCAGGACCACCGGTTATGCCCGCTGTGCCGGGCAATCATCGAGTCGCAGCGCCGGGGCACGGAGCCCATCTGGCCAGAGTTGCGCTTTGAACTATGATCTTACCTGTTTGATGCCCTGACCGGCTCACGCTCCCCGTGGGCGCGGTGTACACTCCCTTTTTTTGTCCCCCGTTGATTATGCGAAGGATGTTCCGGATGTTGTCGCGCCTACCTGCAGTTACCCGCTACCTGTCCGTTGCCGCACTTTGTGTTGCGGGTCCCGCGGTCGCGCTTGAATTCCCGCTGCCACCGCCAGGCGAAGATGTCGTTGGCGAAGTGCAGGTGATCAAAGGCAAGTACGAAGACTCCTTTGCCGACCTGGGTAACCAGTACGAGCTGGGCTATTCGGAAATGATCGCTGCCAACCCCGGGGTAGACGCCTGGCTGCCGGTCAAAAAGAACCCTGACGGCACCCTCGTCGATACCGATATCGTGTTGCCGACCCAGTTCATCCTGCCGCCGGGCAAGCGTGAGGGGATCGTGATCAACCTCGCCGAATACCGCCTGTATTATTATCCCAAGGACCAGAACAAGGTTTACACCTTCCCGCTGGGGATTGGCCGCGAAGGTTGGGGATCGCCCCTGGGGCAAACCAAAATCACCGCCAAGACGCCCAATCCGACCTGGACACCGCCGGCTTCGATCAAGGCCGAGCACGCCAAAAATGGTGACCCGCTGCCTAACGTGGTGCCCGCAGGCCCCGATAACCCGCTGGGTCCGTTCAAGTTCACCCTCGGCATGCCGGGCTACCTGATCCACGGCTCCAACGCCAAGTTCGGCATTGGCACGGGCACCAGCCACGGCTGCTTCCGCATGCTTAACCAGAACGTGCTGCAAATGGCGCAGATGGTGCCGGTGGGTACGCCGGTGCGGATCATCAACGAGCCGTACAAAATTGGCGTCAGTGGCGGCAAGGTGTTCCTTGAAGTTCACGAGCCGTTGAACGTGAAGGATGGTTCGTTGCTGGCCGTGAGCGACAAGTCGCACTTGACCCCTGAAGACTTGCAGAGCAAGTACGCAGGCTTCATGAACTTCCTGCTCAAGCATCAGGACCTTGAAAACAGCATCCAGATAGACAAGGATCTGGCATTCCCGGTAGTGGGAGCAGAAACCGGCATACCTGCAGTAATCGGCACAACCAATACCGGTATGGCTACTGGCCAGTCGCTGGATTATGTGCAGTAAGCCGTACTGAACAAGCGCAATAAAAAGCCGCCCCGGTTAATACCCCTGGCGGCTTTTTTATTGCCTGTTTAGTGACCGGCAGGCAATAAAAAAGCCGACCTATAAATAGGTCGGCTTGATAACAGTCCCGAAGGACTATTACTTGCGGCTTGCTTTTTCAAGCATGCGCAGAGCGCGCTCGTTAGCTTCGTCAGCAGTCTGTTGTGCTTTTTGAGCAGCAGCCAGAGCTTCATCAGCTTTACGGTAGGCTTCGTCAGCACGAGCCTGGGAGCGAGCTGCTGCATCTTCAGTTGCAGTCAGACGGGCTTCAGTTTCTTTAGATACGCTGCTGCAACCGGTAGCCAGAACTGCGGCCAATGCCAGAGCAGAGAATTTCAGAACGTTGTTCATCGTGTTCCCCTTCAAGGACTTTCTAATTGAAGCTGTTCCTTCAAAGTGAGGAAACAGCCGGCGTACATAGTACCCATTACTTGTAGTAAGTAAAATGACCTAGCGCAAGAACCAAAAAAAATAATTGGCTGGCAATCTCGGTAGGCTAGCTTTAACAGATTGTGTTTGTAAAACAGTCAGTTTGGAGTGCACGAAGTGGCATCAGAGTGATGGCGCAGCGTGACTTTAAGTGCGGTTGTACGTCATAGCCTCAACCTTCCGGAAAATGTTCAGGGCCGGGTCAAGGATGTCGGGCCGGCGAAACGTTTGGGCGGGCCTGATCTGCTGACAGCTGGCTGCCCCGGGAAGTGAACATTTGCACTAGAGTGGCTACTCTCTAATCAGGCCTGCCGGCACATTCCGGGCTGGCAGCGCGTGCGTGATGGCGTAGTAGTTCCCTCGGCGGAAAAACATCAGTAAGGTAGGGGTCACACTACAAGACCCGCGAGGAGCAATGATGAGCGAGGCGTTGTCTATCCACCATGACCAGGCAGGTCACCAGTTTGAGACCACTGTCGACGGTCATCGTGCTTACCTGACCTACATGGATCTGGGCAAGCAGACTCTGGATATCTATCGCACGTTTGTGCCTAACGCCCTGCGTGGTCGGGGTATTGCGGCAGCCTTGACGGAGCAGGCGCTCGATTACGCAGACAAGATGGGCTATGAGGTGATTCCCTCGTGTTCATACGTTGAGCGCTATATGGAACGCCACAAGCGCCCTCAGGCCAATACCTGAAGAACACGCACACAAAAACGCCGGGCATGCCCGGCGTTTTTGTATGCGTCTGCAACCGTGCGGAACTGGCGCCAAACTATTGTGGGAGCGAGCAAGCCCGCTCCCACATGGGGTGTTAGCCGCGGGTGCGCTTTGGCAACACATCCTTGAGCTTGGCATGCATGCTGCGCAAGGTGGTCTCGGTAGCCGACCAGTCGATGCAGGCATCAGTGATCGACACGCCGTACTGCAAGTCTTCAAGGTTTTTAGGAATTGCCTGGCAGCCCCAGTTCAAGTGACTCTCAACCATCAGGCCGATAATCGACTGGTTGCCCTCGACGATCTGGTTGGCCACGTTTTCCATGACCAGCGGCTGCAGGGCCGGGTCCTTGTTGGAATTGGCGTGGCTGCAATCGACCATGATGTTCGGGGTGATCCTGGCCTTGGTCAGTGCCTGCTCGCAGAGCGCAACGCTGACGGAGTCATAGTTCGGTTTGCCGTTGCCGCCGCGCAATACCACATGACCGTAGGCATTGCCCTTGGTGGTGACGATCGACACGCCGCCTTCCTGGTTGATACCCAGGAAACGATGCGGGCTTGAAACCGACTGCAAGGCATTGATCGCAACCGTCAGGCCGCCATCGGTGCCGTTCTTGAAGCCTACGGCCGAAGACAGGCCGGACGCCATTTCACGGTGAGTCTGGGACTCAGTGGTGCGTGCGCCGATGGCCGACCAGCTGATGAGGTCCTGCAAGTACTGCGGGGAAATCGGGTCGAGGGCTTCAGTTGCGGTTGGCAGGCCCATTTCGGCCAGGTCCAGCAGCAGTTTGCGACCAATATGCAGACCGTCCTGGATCTTGAACGAGTCGTCCAGATACGGGTCGTTGATAAGGCCTTTCCAGCCCACGGTGGTACGGGGCTTTTCGAAATAAACCCGCATGACCAGATACAGCGTGTCGCTGACTTCAGCCGCAAGCACCTTCAGGCGCTCGGCGTATTCATGGGCAGCCTTGAGATCGTGAATCGAGCAAGGCCCGATGACAACGAACAGTCGATGGTCAGTGCCATCCAGGATGTTGCGAATCACCTCGCGCCCTTTGGTCACGGTCCGCAGCGCTGTTTCGCTGAGAGGAATCTCGCGTTTGAGCTGTTCAGGGGTGATCAGGGTTTCGTTGGAGGCAACGTTTAGGTCGTCGATCGGTAAATCAGCCATCGTGTTACTCGTCAGGTCACGGGTGCCGGCCGCCAGCGATCCCCGTGCGGCGGAGCACAGCTTGATTGAGCGCATCGGGGAGCCGAACCTTAACGCGTTATCCGGTAGGTCGACAATGGGCAGGTACAGCTTTAATCCAGCACGGCCTGCGCCATTGCGTGGTCCATGGTGGCTTGCGAGAACTCCACGGCGTGATGAGTGACCCATTTCAGAGCCAGGGCTTGCAGGTCCTGGGGGCAGGGGCTTTGTTGCTGCTGCAGGCGTGAGAAGTGTTCGATCTGACAGACCTGTTCGCCCATTCGCGCACCAAACAGGGTTTGTTCATCAATCAAGGCAACGCCGATGCGGTAACCCTCCTTGCGCTTTTCGCACCAGGCTATATAGCCCGGATAACGTGCGTTTTCCCCCAGGGTAGGCATGGACATATCAACGGCGGTGCCGCATCGCCAGCTTCTGTCGCTGTTGCATGCCACGCCGCCGAGGCTGATAGAGTGCAGCTTCTGGCGCGGCAGTGAAGGTTGGTTGCGTAGCGTTATCTCAACGGGAATATCATCTGGGTGAGGTAAAAAACGACCCATGAATTCGGACTCCAGGTGCCATTAAATTAGTATTGTCTTATGAGTATAGTGACTGCGATGGAACTGACTGACTTTGATGCCGACCAGCTACTGCTGGCACTTCCCGGCACCTCGCTGGTCATCTTTACCGGTGCGGGCTGTTCGGCGTGCCGGGTGGCCCGGCGCATGCTGCCCGGCATGCAATTGCCCGTTGAACGGTTGTGCTGGATTGATGCCGGCAACAACGGCGGGTTGGTCGAGCGCTACGAAATTTTCCATCTGCCTAGCCTGTTTGTGGTGCACGACGGGGCCTTTTACGGTGAGTTGAAATCGCGCCTGAGCGAAGGTGAGCTGGCACATCATGTTCGGCTGGCCTTGATGCTTGAGCCTGACGAGCTACCGTGAAGCAACGTTTGAACCCGCTTTAGTGCTGTGGAGGCGATATGAGCAAAGGCTTAAAGGGCAAGCTGGTGCTGGCCATTTCTTCTCGGGCCCTGTTCGACTTGAGCGATAGCCATCAGGTGTACCTGGCCCAGGGGATCGAGGCGTACCGGCAATACCAGATCGAACATGAAGATGAAGTACTGGCCCCGGGGGATGCCTTTGCGCTGGTCAAGAAGCTCCTGAGCTTTAATGCCAGCCTTGGCCGGGAGCGGGTCGAGGTGGTGCTGGTCTCGCGTAACAGCGCCGATACCGGGCTGCGGGTGTTCAATTCGATCCAGCATTACGGCCTGAATATTTCCCGGGCAGCGTTCTCGGGCGGGCGCAACCCCCATCCCTATCTCAATGCTTTTGGTTGTGATCTGTTTTTGTCGACCCATGCCGAGGATGTGCGCAGTGCCCTGGATGCGGGTTTTGCAGCCGCAACCATTCTCTCGGGTGGCTCACTGCGTGCCGAAAGCAATGAACTGCGGATTGCCTTTGACGGTGATGCGGTGCTGTTTTCCGACGAGTCGGAGCGGGTTTTCCAGTCCGGAGGCCTGGAGGCATTTCAGTCCCTTGAGCGCGAGTCTGCGCGCAATCCGCTGCGGGGCGGGCCCTTCAAGGGCTTTCTGGAGGCTTTAAACCTGTTGCAACGCGAGTTCCCCGATGACAACTGCCCGATTCGCACTGCGCTGGTCACTGCCCGTTCGGCGCCTGCCCATGAACGGGTGATCCGCACGTTGCGTGACTGGGACATTCGTCTGGATGAATCGCTTTTTCTGGGCGGGCTGGATAAATCGGCCTTTCTCGAAGCCTTTGCTGCGGATGTATTTTTTGATGACCAGGCCGGTCATTGCGAGAGGGCGCGCCAGGTGGTGGCGACCGGCCATGTGCCTCACGGCATCAGCAATGAATCCAGGGATTTCACCCCCGAATAAGCATTGCCGGCGAGTTGCCGAGCGGAGCATCGCACTTGTCCCGACGCTGCTAAGCTCAACTTACTTCGTATATTGACGCTGTCGGGAAGGTCGCATGATTCGCTCAATCCTGTACGCCACTGACCTCGGCATTTACGCGCCCGTTGTGATGCAGCATGCGCTTGGTATGGCCCGCAGTTTCAGCGCCGATCTGTTTGTGTTGCATGTGGTTGAGCCCATGGGCCTGTTTGCCGAGTCGGTACTGCAGAGCTATCTCGATGAGCAGGCGTTGAGCGAGCTGCACCAGCAGGGCATGAGCACAATGCTTTCCAATATCGAGTTGCGGGTATTGGAGAGTCTTCGCGAAGAGTTGGCGGGGTGGGAACAGGAACTGGCCTTGATTCGATCGGTCAAGGTTATTCAAGGGGAGCCTTCACACGTCATTCTGGAGCAGTCGCAAAAGCTTTCAGTAGACCTGCTCATACTGGGCAGTCATGCCCAGCCCTCGGGGGGCGAATCGCATTTGGGGCGTACGGCCGCCCGAGTTATCGAGCTGGCCAAGATACCGGTGTATCTGGTGCCCCTGATGCAGCGCCGGCGCAGTGCTGATGTGTAAGGCTGATGAATCAATAAAAATGATAAAAAAGTTCTAGATTTCTTATTCCAACCTTCCATATAGTTATATATCGCCGCCGATGCCTTGGCGCCTATCAGCTTTGAGGGATGCATATGAAGCTTCAACAATTGCGCTACATCTGGGAAGTGGCGCACCACGACCTCAACGTTTCGGCCACCGCGCAGAGTCTTTACACCTCACAGCCGGGTATCAGCAAACAGATCCGCCTGCTTGAAGACGAACTGGGCGTCGAGGTGTTTGCCCGCAGCGGCAAACATCTGACTCGCGTCACTCCGGCTGGCGAGCGCATCATCACGACCGCTGGCGAGATCCTGCGCAAGGTCGAAAGCATCAAGCAGATCGCCCAGGAATTCTCCAACGAGAAAAAGGGTACGCTGTCGATTGCCACCACCCACACCCAGGCGCGTTATGCATTGCCGCCGGTGATCAGCAACTTTATCAAGCAGTATCCGGACGTAGCCCTGCATATGCACCAGGGTTCGCCCATGCAGATCGCCGAGATGGCCGCCGATGGCACTGTCGATTTTGCCATTGCCACTGAAGCCCTTGAGCTGTTCGGCGACCTGGTGATGATGCCGTGCTACCGATGGAATCGCTGCGTCGTGGTGCCTCAGGGTCACCCGCTGACCAAACTGCCAAAGCTGACCCTCGAAGCGCTGGCCGAATACCCGATCGTGACCTATGTGTTCGGCTTTACCGGTCGCTCCAAGCTCGACGAGGCGTTCAGCCATCGTGGCCTGACCCCTAAAGTGGTATTTACCGCTGCCGACGCCGACGTGATCAAAACCTATGTGCGTTTGGGCCTGGGTGTTGGCATCGTGGCCAAAATGGCCGTCGACACCAATCTGGATAAAGATCTGGTGGTCCTTGATGCCAGCGAGCTGTTCGAGTCCAGCATCACCAAAATCGGTTTCCGTCGTGGCACTTTCCTGCGCGGATTCATGTGCGACTTTATCGAAAAATTTGCCCCGCACCTCACCCGTGAAGTGATGGCCAAAGCGATTGCCTGCCACAACAAGCAAGAGCTGGAAGAGCTGTTTGAAGGCGTGGAATTGCCGGTTCACTGATTCGCCGGCCCTGAACTACCCCTGTGGGAGCGGGCTTGCCCGCGATGGCATCGACGCGATCTGATTCAAGGATCGCGCCGTCTGCATCGCGAGCAAGCCCGCTCCCACATTTGGTTCGCACCCGTTGTCGAATGAGCGGGTTATTGCTGCTCGGCGTTGCGTGCGTGGCGATAGTCGCTGACCGCGTCATACACCGCCTTGCGCAGGCGGTTGATCCCGCCAATCGGCCGGTGTTCCTCAATGCCATGCCATGGGCTGAACGACAGGTTGTCACAAGCCAGATTCTGGCCTGGTGTGTCAAAGTCCTGGGCTGGCACCTTGACCCGTGCGACGGTTTCAAAGGGCGCGTCCGATTCTTTCCACTCGATGCTGGTGTCTTCGATCGGCATAAAACGATTGGCGTCCTGACGCTGGATCTGCAGCACAAAGCAGGCGGGCACCCGATCCGTTGACAGTTGCTGGTTCAAGGCGTTACGCAAAAAATTGGGCAGCGCCTCATTCTGCTTGGGCAGGCTGTAAGCCGGGCAACTGTCGGGGTCAGGGGCTACGCGGTACTTGGCATTGGCTGTGCCGAACTTGTAGGGCGACACAGAAAAATATGTCGTTTGTGTCGGGCTGGTCGGGGCAGGCGCCAGGGTAGCCAGGGCGATAAACAGATGGCGCACTTGCCAGCTGCGCGGGTCCCAGGACGGGAAAAACGCCAGGACCTTTTTGCCATCGGCTTGCGCGCCGATGTTCTGGCGGTATTCAGCGACATCGCTGACAAAGAAATTGGGATGGTTGAACATCACAAAGTCCTGCTCGGTGCGCCCTTGCTGGCCTGGCATCAGTTGAGTGCCGGGCACGTCCTGCAACTTGATGGCCATGCCGCGGGCATCGCGAATGCTGTCGAACTGCGGGTAGGCGTTGCCATTGGACAGGCGCATCACCGCTTGCCAGGTTTTGCCCGGCGTGGCAAACACACCCTGGCGCAGCGCCGGGTCGAGGTCGGCTAGTACCTCGACTTCGGCCTTGACGCAGCCGTGGGCCTTGGCATGGGCATCGCGCAAGTAGCGGGTGTTTTCGCGGTGCTGGTCGACGATGCGGATTGCGGTCTGGATGGTGTCCCGGGTCATGGCGGCTTCACCGTCCGGGATCTGCTCGCGCGCCGAAACCGGCCCGCGATGTTGCCAGGCGTACCAGCCGGAGGCCAGCGCCCAACCGAACAAGCCTAGGGCAACGAGCAGTAAAAGCAGCTTGCCCAGCCATTTGCCGAGTCGAAGCCAGAAAGTGGTCAGCATGCAAACATCCTTTTAGCGATTTTTTTCAGATGACGGAGATCTTTCATGGCTGTGGCAATTCCTGCTCAAGAGGACCGCCGAGCACTTTCAGGTACTCCAGCAATGCCCAGCGTTCTTCGGGTTGCAGCAG
Source organism: Pseudomonas sp. FSL W7-0098 (assembly GCF_005930585.1). Classification (NCBI taxonomy): domain Bacteria; kingdom Pseudomonadati; phylum Pseudomonadota; class Gammaproteobacteria; order Pseudomonadales; family Pseudomonadaceae; genus Pseudomonas; species Pseudomonas sp. FSL W7-0098. The sequence continues at coordinate 62,681 of NZ_RXHW01000010.1, read as the reverse complement.
CCGCCCGATGACCCCGTTGCCGCGAGGGCCGGCGCGGAACTCGTGACCGCTGTTGTGGTTGCCGCTGATGCGGGTATCGAGTACAAAACCGCCGTCAAAGGCCTCGGTGCGATAGCCCAGGTGGCGCGGGTCATATTCAAAACTGCCGCGATAGAAGGTCTGATCACGCTCGGCCTGAGGCGAGAGCAATTGGTACACCGTAGGCACCGAACCATTGTGCAGGAAGGGTGCTGTGGCCCAGATCCCGTCCAGCGGCCGCGCCTTGTAGGCACGCACCTCCAATACGCCGATCGGCAAGCCAAAGCCGTTGAGGCGATCCTGTTCTTCGGGGCCGATATTGGCATCGTGATAGGCACGCTTTTCAACAAAGGCGGTGACATAGGCCAGGCCCTTGGCCACAGACAGCTTGCTCATGTCCAGAGGTGCGTCGGTCCTGGGGTACAGGTCGACGTTCATCCTGGCCAGCTCCTCTGCGTCCCATTGCAGCGCACTGAGGTCGTAGCGGTTGTCGGCGATATTATTGGCGGTATTGGGGTCGGTACCGATCACTTCCACAGGCAGCAACTTGAGTTGCTTGACCATCCGCCCGTTTTCTTCGACTTCAGGCGGTACATGGCAACCGGCGCAGTTTTCGCTGAACAGGGTTCGACCCTTGGCCGCCAGTGGGCGGTCAATTTTACCGAACAGCGCTTCAGGCCAGACCGGTGGTTTGAGCTTTTGCAGGGTTTCTTCGATCAGGTGCAGATCGTTAACGCGAACACTGGACGGATAACGGGCATCGCCCTGCAGGGGTTGGCCATGTTTGTCGAAAAAGTTCAGGGTCGCGCCCACGCCAAGCGCCTCACCGATGTTGCGTGCCATCGGCTGCTTGGCTGACCCGTTCCACTGCACCCAGTCGAAGGTCCACATGTCCCACAGATGCGGATAGTCTACCGGGGCATTGGCCACGCGATAGTTGTCGGGGGAAATAGCGTCGCCGAAACTGGCGTTGGCGATCCGGCCGAAGGCATCGGTACGGCCCGGGCCTTCGAGTGTCGGATAAAGGCCGCGATGGGTATCGTTCCAGGCCACGCCAAGGAAGGTGTCCAGCGATGCCTTGAAGTCCTTGCGCAGTTGCTGGTGCTGCGCATCATATTGATCGCCCAGTACGGTGCGGGCGAATCGTTCGAATTTCCACGGGTTGTAGTAGGTCGCTGCGAGGCTGGCGACCAGCGCCTGGCCGAAGCTGCCGCCGCGCAGGGTTGGCACGCTCGATGGCAGCACATGCTGTGCCGGAGCCCCGTCAATGCGCACCGCCTGGCCTTTGAAACGCAATTCGCCGGTGTGGCAGGCCGCGCAGGTGATATCCAGATACTCCACGTTGCTGCCGGGGTTCTGGTGGCGGGTAAAGCCTACTGGCAGGTTACCCGGGTTGGCAGCACTGGCCTGCTGCTTGGGGTCCACCAGAAAGCCGAAGCGCGCCAGGTACTCGGGGGCCGCGAAGGGTTGTTTGGAAAACGGCAGCTCCAGGGCGCTGAACCAGTCGTAATGCAGGCCTTTAACCTGAGTGCCCTGGGGGGTGTAATAGTAGGTCTGGCGCTCAGCAGGACTCCACTGATCCAGGTAGTGCAGTTGCTGCACAGGCTGGTAGGCCGGCAGTTTTGGATTGGCGACAAAATAGATCACCAGGCCAAGGCCCATGGCTACAGCCACCAGCAGCCCCAGCAGAACACGGTAAAACAGACGCACAGTAACGCTCCTTGTAAAAATAATTACAGCCTTATGCCTCAGCTGCGGTCAGGCATCAAGAGAGCAGGGGGGGCATTGCCGGGTTTACCGATGTGTTAACAAAAGTTGCGGCTAAAATGAATTGTTATTAATGCATGAACTTATCCATCAATTGCCTCTCTTATGCCGGTAGCCATTGGTCGCGGCCGCCTGATAAGCTCGCGGCTTTATTCGATTGCCCATTTGGCGCATGAACAAGGAAATAGCATGAAACAGCATCGGTTGGCGGCAGCTGTGGCCCTGGTAAGCCTGGTACTGGCGGGTTGTGATTCGCAGACCAGCGTAGAGCTGAAAACTCCGGCGCAAAAAGCCTCGTACGGCATTGGCCTGAACATGGGCAAGAGCCTGGCTCAAGAAGGCATGGATGATCTGGATTCCAAGGCCGTAGCCCAGGGCATCGAAGATGCCGTCGGCAAAAAAGAGCAAAAGCTCAAGGATGACGAACTGATCGAAGCGTTCGCAGCCCTGCAAAAACGTGCCGAAGAACGTCTGACCAAAATGAGTGAAGAAGCCTCTGCGGCAGGCAAAAAATTCCTCGAAGAAAATGGCAAGAAGGCCGGTGTTGTCACTACCGCTTCCGGCTTGCAGTACGAAGTTATCAAGAAAGCCGATGGCCCTCAGCCAAAAGCTACCGACGTAGTCACTGTTCACTACGAAGGCAAACTGATCGACGGCAAGGTGTTCGACAGCTCGGTTGAGCGCGGCAGCCCGATTGATCTGCCGGTTAGCGGCGTGATCCCGGGTTGGGTTGAAGGCCTGCAACTGATGCACGTTGGCGAGAAGTACAAGCTGTATATCCCTAGCGAACTGGCTTACGGCGCGCAAAGCCCGAGCCCGGCTATCCCGGCCAATTCGGTGCTGGTATTCGACCTGGAGCTGCTGGGCATCAAAGACCCTGCAAAACCGGCACAAGACGCTGCCCAGTAAGCAGCTTCTGGTACAGGCAACGCCCCGTCTCGACGGGGCGTTGTCGTTTATGTAGTCCACCTTTTGTTTCTGTAGGCTTTGTCCTGCAGTATTTTCAATACCCATAAGTTCTCTTGGCTAGTAGTTGCTGACTGCCAAGTCAATGAATTTATGGGTTTTTTTATGTGTGTAAAAAATGCCCGATCTGAGTACAGCCCTTATGGGACGGGCCTTTCAGGGTTGAAAAACAGCTCTGTTCACAAGGTTATCCACAATTTGTGTGGATAACATTTTCAGCAAATGACGGCTTTTTCGGTTGTTTTCACAAATTATTCACTTTTGAGTGAAAACCCCAGAGACCTTCGCGGCTGATAGGATTAAGCTCAAAGGGAAAGTTCTGACTCGATTTACGAAAAAAGTCTGACGGGGTTTAGTAATGGATCTTCAAATCATCAAGCGTAATGGTGAGCCTGAATACGCCGTTCTTTCATGGGAGAGTTATCAGGCACTGCTCAAGGCTGCTGGAGTCCAGGAGCCAGTTGCCGAGCCTGACAAGGATCTGCAGCCACCGGCACCCGAGCAGGTGCACCCCGGACTCGATCAGTTGCGTCACTTGCGCGAGAACAAGGGCCTGGCCCTTGAGGTGCTGGCACGCACGGTAGGCATTAGTCCGTCATATCTGGGAATGATCGAAACCGGCGAGCGTCTGCCAGACCTCGCTATCCGTCGCAGCTTGGCCTGGGAGCTTGGTATCGCAGGCTGGAGGGAAGCATCATGAACGTGCGCATCAGTCGTCAACACTGGGATGGGTTGTTGGCTGAACTCGATCAGGCGCGTCGACAGCGCCACTTGCTGACTTACCGTGCATTACTGGAACGGTTGCAATTGCCGAGCCCCGCCATGTTGACCCTCACCGCCGCACTTGAACATCTGGCGGCGATGGATGCCAAGGCCGATCAGCCATTGCGCAGTTCGCTGGTGATCAGCCAGGGTGCAAGCCGTCTGCCACGTACCGGTTTTTTCGAATGCGTGGAGCGCCTCGGGCGTTTCCCCGGCCCGCCGGACGGGATTGCCGCTGCGTCCTGGCATGCCTCTGAGGTGGTGCGGGTGTTCGAGTATGTTTACGAGCACGAGGAGGCTTGAGTGCTCTGGCGGCTCAAGGCGCGCCTGAGTTACTGGCTGGCGCGCAAGTTGTTTCACTGGCCATGGTGTGTCCGTCAGCCGCGTATCTGGCGCTGGATGGAGGGCCAGTTCGCACGCATGGCCAACCTCGGCAGCACCAGTGCCCAAAGTTTCTACGGGCATATCCTGGCCTTTCGCGGTCAAGGGATGGGCGCCAGGGAGGAGGGGGTGCGTTTGTTGCGTCTGGCGGCACTCAGTGGTGACGCCAAGGCAGCCTACCAGGTAGGCGTTTTCAGCCTGGCAGGGACGCTGAGCAAGACGCCTGACGCTGCCGAGGCTGCACGCTGGTGGACGATGGCGGCAAAAGCCGGGCACCCGCTGGCAGGGCACAAGCTGGCGGTGCTGTATCAACAGGGTGGCCCGGGGTTGATGGCTGACCCGCAGATGGCCAGGCTTTACCGTTAGCCAATAAAAAGGGCGGCCCGCATCATGCGGGCCGCCCTTTTTTTACCGATCTGACTTACTTCTTGGCCACCTGTGAGGTGAGCTTGAGGTAGTCCAGCAGAATCCGCCCGGTTTCACTCAGATAGGCGTCATCTTCCGGCTTGGTCTTTTCAGGCTCGACCGGCAGTGCATCTTCGTCTTCTTTCTTCATTTCCTTGAGCGGCGCTTCGCCCTTGGCCTGGCGGCGGGCGTTTTCCATCACCAACTGCTTGGCATCGATATCGGCGTGCTGGGCGCGACGCTCGGCTTCGTTGAGGCTGACGGTCTTTTCGGCCATCAGCTTCTCGGCCAGGGCCAGTTTGTCACGGATAAAGATGAACTCGGCATCCTTGGCCACCCGGGCTTCGTGCTCGGCCTTGAGCTTGTCGATATAAGGCTTGAACGGGTCGACGGCGGGCTTGATCGCAGGACGGATAGTGTCCCACGGCATGGCTTCAGGCAGTGCGCTTTCGCCGATTTCCTTGGTGTCGATAATCGACGGGAAGGCGACGTCGGGCAGAACGCCCTGATGCTGGGTGCTCTGGCCGGAAACCCGGTAGAACTTGGCCAGGGTCAGTTTCAGCTCACCGTGATTCAGCGGCTGGATGGTTTGCACCGTGCCCTTGCCGAACGTCTGGCCGCCGATAATCAGCGCGCGGTGGTAGTCCTGCATGGCACCGGCGAAGATCTCCGAAGCCGAAGCCGACAGGCGGTTGACCAGCAATGCCATAGGGCCTTTGTAGAACGCCCCGGGGTTTTCGTCTTCAAGCACGTCGACCTTGCCGTCTGCATTACGCACCAGCACGGTCGGGCCCTTGTCGATAAACAGGCTGGTCAGTTCGGTGGCTTCCTGCAACGAGCCGCCACCGTTGTTGCGCAGGTCGATAATCACGCCATCGACTTTTTCTTTCTGCAACTCGGTCAGCAGTTTTTTAACGTCACGGGTGGTGCTCTTGTAGTTCGGGTCGCCAGCACGGAACGCCTTGAAGTCCAGGTAGAACGCCGGAATTTCAATCACGCCCAGCTTGTAGTTCTTGCCATCCTGCTTGAGGTTGAGGATCGACTTTTTCGCCGCCTGCTCTTCAAGCTTCACCGCTTCACGGGTGATGGACACGATCTTGCTGGTCTGGTCATTGGGCGCGTTGCTCGCCGGAATCACTTCCAGGCGCACCACGGAGCCTTTAGGGCCACGAATCAGCTTGACCACTTCATCCAGACGCCAGCCGATCACGTCGACCATCTCTTTGTCGCCCTGGGCAACGCCGATGATCTTGTCGGCCGGTGCGACCTGCTTGGTTTTATCGGCCGGGCCTGCCGGCACCAGACGGACAATTTTTACCTGGTCGTTATCGCTCTGCAACACGGCGCCAATGCCTTCCAGCGACAGGCTCATATTGATATCGAAGTTTTCCGCGTTATCTGGCGACAGATAGTTGGTGTGCGGATCGTAAGACATGGCGAAGGTGTTGATATACGCCTGGAAGATGTCTTCGCTGCGGGTCTGGTCAAGGCGCGACAATTGATTCTTGTAGCGCTTGGTCAACAGTTCCTGGATTTTCGCAGGCTCTTTGCCGGCGATTTTCAGACGCAGGACTTCATCCTTGATGCGTTTGCGCCACAGGTTGTTGAGTTCGGCTTCGGTCTTGAGCCATGGAGCGTCCTTGCGGTCGATCTCCAGGGTTTCCTTGGCATTGAAGTCCAGCGAGTCAACGCCCTTGTTCAACTCGGCAAGCGCAAAGTCCAGGCGCGATTTGACGCGATCCAGATAGCGTTTGTAGATAATGAAACCGGGGTTCAGATCGCCGCTTTTGAGGAAGTCGTCAAACTGGAATTTCCATTTGTCGAATTCGGCAATATCGCTGGCCAGAAAGTAACTGCGCGAAGGGTCGAGCAGCTTCAGATAGCTGTCATAGATGATTGCCGAGCGGGCATCATCCAGTGGCGGCTTGCTGTAATGATGGCGCTTGAGCAGCTCAACAACGTTAAGACTGGCAATTACCTCATCACGATCGGGCTGAAGGTTATCCCAACTGTTAGCGGCGAACGTATTGGCCGAAAACGGCAAAACGCCTAGGCCAATGAATAGGGCAAGTGCGGTGCTAGGGAATAAATGCTTCATGCTGATTCGACGCGGGGGCAATTGATAACGCATATTAGGCCGTCTTTGAAGTCGCCGGTTCCATCAAGGACCGGTCGCATAATGCAAAAAGCCCGGTGCAACAGCTCCGGGCTCAGTCCAGACTCACTATGGAGGCACTGTGAAAGCATTGCAAGGCGTTGAAGGTCAAGTGAAGTGGGTTGAAGAGCCAAGCCCCACCTGTGATGTAGGGCAAATCCGTATTCGTGTAGCCGCCGCCGGGCTCAATCGGGCAGACCTGTTGCAAAGCGCCGGCTTGTATCCGCCGCCGCCGGGGGCCAGTGAGGTATTGGGCCTGGAGTGTTCAGGTGTGGTCAGCGAAGTAGGGCCAGGGTCGTCCTGGCAAGTGGGTGATCGCGTCTGTGCCTTGCTGGCCGGGGGTGGCATGGCCGAGGAAGTGGTGGTTGATGCCCGTCATGCACTGCCGGTGCCTGAAGGTTTGTCGCTGCTGGAGGCTGCGGCATTGCCCGAGGTGTACAGCACGGCATGGCTGAACCTGTTTCAACTGGCCGCGCTCAAGCCGGGCGAAAAAGTATTGCTGCACGCGGGGGCAAGTGGTGTTGGTTCAGCGGCCATTCAGCTGTGCAAAGCCTTTGGTAGCCCGTGCTGGGTGAGCGTGGGCTCGGCCGAGCGCCTGGCTTACTGCCAGGCGCTGGGTGTCCAGGGTGGCGTGGTGCGTACCGAGGGGCTGGACAGTCTCAAGGCGCTGGGGCCTTTCGACGTGGTGCTGGACCCTGTGGGGGCCAACTATGCCGAATCCAACCTCAAACTGCTGGCCCAGGACGGGCGCTGGGTGTTGATTGGCCTGATGGGCGGGCGCAAGGCCGAGCTGGATCTGGCGCTGGTCCTGGGCAAGCGTATTCAGTTGCTGGGCTCGACCCTGCGCAGCCGCAGCGATCAGTTCAAGGCGGATTTGCTCAGTGATCTGGGGCAGCAGGTATGGCCATTGTTTACCGAAGGCCGCCTGAGTCCGCAACTGGCCAAGACCTTCCCGATTGAGGACGCGCAGGCAGCGTTTGCCGAACTGGCCAGCAACCAGGTGTCGGGCAAGCTGGTGCTGGTGATCGACAGCAGCTTAACCTGATCCTCTGTGGGAGCTGGCTTGCCTGCGATACAGGCGATAGGGTCTGGCAGGCAAATCGCGGTGATGCCATCGCGAGCAAGCCCGCTCCCACAGTTTCAGGGGGTCATTTCCAGTGATGAATCGGCCACCCGGCCTTTTCAGCCTGTTCGCGCAGCACCGGGTCCGGGTTTACCACATGGGGGTGATCGACCTTGAGCAGCAGCGGCAAGTCGTTGCGCGAATCGGAGTAAAAGCTCGCGCCTTCCAGGTTTTCTTCCTGCTCATCCAGCCACTCCAGCAGGCGCGTAATCTTGCCTTCGCGGTAAGTCAAAGTGCCCACCGTGTGCCCGGTATAAAAGCCGTGAGCCACTTCCAGCTCAATGCCCAGCACTTCATCGATACCCAGGCGCTCGGCAATGGGTTTGACCAGGTGGGTGCCCGAGGCCGAAATGACCAGGATCCGGTCGCCCGCCTTGCGGTGCGCGGCAATGGTTCTGGTTGCGTCACTGAAGATGATCGGTTCGATATAGTCCTCAACCCAGGGCTCGACCAGGTGCGCGACTTCTTCGGGGCTGCGGCCGATCAGCGGCTCCAGGCTGAAAGCCATATAGTCTTCCATGGCCAGCTCGCCCCGGCTGTAGGCGGCCATCAGTTCGTTGTTGCGCTGCATGAACGACACCGGGTCGACCCAGCCCAGGCGGCCCATCTGCTCGCTCCAGAGGGTGGCGCAGTCGCCATGAATCAGGGTTTCGTCCAGATCAAAAATTGCCAGGGCCATCAGCGCAACTCTCTCTTCAGTGAATTCAGGAACATCAGGCTACCTCACAAAGGGTGCTCGAATCGATGGATAGCGCAACGGCTTGGCCGTCCGGGTACAAATCGCCCGGCGCACGGTTGAGTACGTCGACGATCAATTGCACGCCACGCACCTCGACGCGATAGCGGATCACGTTTCCCAGCAGGCTATGACTCAGAATGACCCCGTCGGGTTTACCCTGCACACTCAACCCCAGGGTTTCCGGGCGAATGGCGATGCGGCTGCTGACCGGGCGCTGCAACAGGCGGCTGGCAGTTTGCGCGTCCAGCAGGTTGTAGTTGCCGATAAAACCTGCGGCGAAGGCATCTGCCGGGGCTGCATAGAGGGTCTGAGCATTGCCGCTCTGCACGATATGACCCTTGTTCATCAGGAAAATGCGGTCGCTCATCACCAGTGCTTCTTCCTGATCGTGGGTCACGAAGATAGTGGTCAGGCCCAGCTCGCGCTGGATGGTGCGGATCTGCTCGCGCAAGTGCTTGCGAATTCGCGCATCCAGCGCCGACAGCGGCTCATCCAGCAGCAGCAGGCGCGGACGCGTCACCAGTGAGCGGGCCAGGGCCACACGTTGGCACTGACCACCGGACAACTGGTGCGGATAGCGCTTGGCGAAGTCATTCAACTCCACCAGTTGCAAGGCTTCGGCCACGCGTTTGTGGCTGTCATCGGCCTTGACCTTCTGCATGCGCAGGCCGAAGGCCACGTTCTGTTCGACAGTCATGTTGGGGAACAGCGCATAACTCTGAAACACCATACCGATGCCACGCTTTTGCGGGCTCACTGGCACGATGTCCTGGCCATCGAGCAGGATCTTGCCGCCATCTACCGGCGTCAACCCGGCGATACAACGCAGCAGCGTGGACTTGCCGCAACCGGACGGGCCGAGCAGGGTGACGAATTCACCCTTGGCGATGCTGCAGTTGATATCACTGAATACCGGGGTGCCGGAATAGGATTTTTGCAGGTGTTCAACGCTGACGAAGCTCATTGGCTTTTGTCCTTGTTCAGGAAGGTGGCAACCCAGGTCAGCACCAGTACAAAGAGGAAATAGGATATGACCAGCGCGCTGGTGAAGTGGCCGCTGCTGTTGCGCATATTGTTCAGGAATACCTGCAAGGTCTCGTAGCGGGTGCCGACCAGGATATTGGCGAACACAAACTCGCCAAACAGGAACGAGAATGACAGCAGCAGGGCTACCATCAGGCCTTTACGCAAATTGGGCAGCACCACCAAAAATGCCGCCTGCCAGGTGCTGGCACCCAGCAGTTGGGCCGCGTCCATCAAGTCGCGCAGGTTGATCGCCTGCAAGTTGTTGGTGATCGCGCGGTACATGAACGGCAGTGCGACGGTGAAATAACAGCCGATCAGGATCCACGGCGTACCGACCATTTGCAGCGGGCCGGAACCATAAAGTTGCAGCAAGCCTACCGATGACACCACCGGCGGCACGGCGAAGGGCAGCAGGATCAGGATGTTCATCAGCGCATCCAGCTTGGGGAAGTGGTAATGCACCACAAACAGCAGCGGCAGGATCAGCACTACGGACAGCACCAGCGCCGCGACGCAGACCAGCAGCGACTGGCCGAAGGCCTTGAGGAAGCGCGGGTCGCTCCACAGCTGGTCATACCACTTGAAGGTAAAGCCGCTGGGCAACACCGTGGCTGACCAACTGCTGGCGATGGAGTAGATAAACGTGCCCAGCAGCGGTAGCAACAAAATCAGAAACAGCAGCCAGACCACACTGCGGTGGTACAGGCTGGCGGAAGTGGTTTCAGCGCGCGACATGGTAGCTCCTCTTTAACAGCCACTGATGCACCAGGGTTACCAGGGTCATCAGCCCCACCAGGATCACCGCCAGGGCGCTGGCCATGTTCGGATCCAGGCTGATATCTCCTGACACCATCGCGGCAATGCGAATGGGCAGCACGTTGAAGTTGCCGGTGGTCAAGGCATACACCGTGGCATAGGCCCCCAGGGCGTTGGCCAGCAGGATAACGAAGGTGCCGAGCAGTGCCGGGGTCAGTACCGGCAGGCCGATAAACCGCCAGAACTGCCAGCTGTTGGCGCCCAGCAGGGAGGCCGATTCGCGCCAGTCCTCGCGCAGGGCATCGAAGGCAGGGTAAAGCAGCAGCACGCCGAGGGGGATCTGGAAGTAGGTGTACAGGATGATCAGGCCGGTTTTCGAGTAGAGGTTGAAATCCTCGATGATCCCTGCCTGTTTGAGCATGATCGTGATACTGCCGTTAAAGCCCAGCAAAATGATGAATGCGAAGGCCAGCGGCACACCGGAGAAGTTGCTGGTCATGTTGGCGAATGCGTTGACGAAATTGCGCAGCCGCGAATCCACCTTGCGCAGCGAATAGCTGCCCAGTATGGCAATGATGATGCCGAACAGGCTGGACCAGAAACTGATCTCCAGGCTGTGTTGGATGGCCTGCAGATAGAATTTGGAGTTGAAGATCTTGATGAAGTTGGCCAGGCCCCAGCCACTTTCTTCCGATTGCACACTGTGGATCAGCACCCACACCAGCGGGGCGATCTGAAACACGATAAAAAATACCGCGAAGGGCACCAGGCACAGAACTGCAAGCCATTTGCCCCGGGTCATGGCGCGGGCCTCAGCAGCTCGCGGCACAGCGGTTTGTCGTGAGCTACGCCAAGCAACTCGCAGATCGTGCCGCACAACTCGAGCTGTTTTGGCATGACATCCGGGTTCAGGCTGAACGCATCGCCCAGCACAAACAGTGGCACTTCACGCTCTTCGGGCAGCAAGCCGTTATGGGAGCGATCGTTGTTCATGCCGTGGTCAGCAGTGACCAGTACTTGGTAGCCGGCCTGCAGCCAGCCTTGCAGATAGTCGGCCAGGATAATGTCGGCCGAACGCGCACTGTTGCGGTATTGCGCGGTATCGAGGCCGTGTTTGTGTCCGGCATCGTCGATATTCATGGGGTGGACCAGTAAAAAATTCGGCTTGTGCGCCAACCGCAGGCTTTCTGCGTCGGCGAACAGGTGGGAGTCAGGGTAATGATCACTCCAGTAGAAATGCCCGTATTGGATTGGCAAGTCCCCAGCCAGGGTATGGCGATCCCGGGCAATCACGAATGGCGAGCGGTTATAGAGCTCACTGACCCAGTGATAGGCCGCTGCCGCTGTGATCAATCCGGCATCACGAGCGTAATGGAACACGCTGCGCTGGTTGGACAGGCGCGAGACATTATTGTGGACAATGCCGCTTTCAATCGGCGGCACGCCGGTGAGGATGCACTCGTAGAGCGGGCGCGACAGGGCTGGCAACTCGCAGGTGAGTTTGTACAGTGCGGCCCGTTCTGCACTGACATAGGCCTGCAAATGGCCCATGGCAAGGCGGGCGACCTCAAAGTTCAAGCCGTCGAGCACTACCAGAATGACGTTGTGTTTCATGTAAGACTCCGCTGGCGCAGCGCAAAAGCTGTTGTTGGAGCGGGCTTGCTCGCGATGGGTACAACCCGGCACATCAGATGGATCGAGTCGATGGCATCGCGAGCAAGCCCGCTCCCACGCAGATCAAGGCGCAGGGTTACTGCATATTGATGATGACTTCTTCCTGCCACAGCTGCGGCAAGGCCTTGGAGGTCTTTTCCCAGGCGTCGGCGTCTTTGATCGGGGTGACATTTTTGTACTGGTCGTTGGACAGCAGCTTGGCCTGCACGTCAGCCGGCAGCTTCAGGTGCTCGGCACGAATCGGCCGTGCATTGCCCCGCGCCAGGTTGGTTTGCCCGGCATCGCTGAAGATGAATTCGCGAGTCAGCTTGGCGGCGTTCGGGTGTTTGGCGTATTTGTTGATGATGGTGGTGTAGCCCGAGATCACCGAACCGTCGGACGGGATCAGCACCACATAGTCATCCGGGTTGGCCATTTTGGCTTTGTAGCTCAAGCCGTTGAAATCCCAGACCACGCCGACTTCCACTTCACCTTTCTCCATCGTGGCGATGGTCGGGTTGGCCAGTGACAGGCGACCTTGCTTGGCGATGTCGGCAAACATCAACAGGGCCGGTTGCACGTTCTTTTCATCGCCGCCATTGGCAATGGCTGCAGCCAGCACGCCATTGGTGGCCTGGGCCGCGGTGCTGACATCACCGATCGAGACCTTGTATTTACCCGACTTCAGGTCAGCCCATTTGGTCGGCACTTCAGAGCCGTGCAGCAGTTTCTTGTTGACGATAAACGCAATGGTGCCGGTGTAGGCCAGGGCCCAGTTGCCGTCTTTATCCTTGGCCCAGTCCGGGATCTGTTCCCAGGTGGTTGGCTTGTACGGCTGGGTTACGCCTTTGGCCACGGCAATGGGGCCAAAGGCGGCGCCCACGTCACCGATGTCGGCACTGGCGTTGTCTTTTTCCGCGGCAAACTTGGCCACTTCCTGGGCCGAACTCATATCAGTGTCGATGTGCTTGAGGCCGTAGAGCTTGTTCAGATCGGCCCAAGTGCCTTTCCAGTTGGCCCAGTCATCGGGCATGCCGACGCTGTTGACCGTGCCTTCAGCCTTTGCTGCGGCTTCCAGGGCTTTTAAATCGACATCGGCGGCCATGGCCGATGTGCACAGGGCAATGCTTGAACCTAACAGTGATGCGAGGAAAAACTGTTTCATCCGAAGCTCCTTGGGCGTTTTCAACGCTGGGTTTTATTGCTCTTTTGCGGTGGGTTGGTCTAGGTCAGCAATACCTGAGCCAATTTAAGCCCGGCAGATGACACTTTAATGTCGGCATTGGTTGTGCAAGGCATATCGCCAGCCAGCGTGTGTGTTCCGGCTAAGCGTAGACCATCGGGAAGGCCCCGGCTGGCAAGGGGTTTGGCGCATTTTGACGGGTATATGAACGCCCTCTTGTCATCGAACAGTCATATGTTCTGCCTAGGCTGACAGGTTCAGGGAGTGACCGTTTGACGGCCATGTTTGCCCACTTTTGGTGCTGGACTAGTCCAGCCAGGTAACGTTGATGCGAGAAGGTGCACCCAAGGCGGTAACAGCGATAAGTCGCACGCTGCAAGAGCAGATTGAGCACGGTCTACTGGCGGGAGGCAGTCAGCTGCCGGCCGAGCGCAAACTCAGCGAGTTATTCGCCACCACCCGCGTCACCGTGCGCGAAGCGTTGTTACAGCTTGAATCCCTGGGGCTGGTGTATCGGGAGGAGCGGCGCGGCTGGTTTATTTCGCCGCCGCGTCTGGCGTACAACCTGATGCAGCGCAGCCACTTTCATGCCATGGTCACGGCCCAGGGGCGAGTGCCAACCACCGAGGTGATATCGGCGCGCCTGCTGCCGGCCACGGCTGCGGTGTGTGAGCGCTTGCAGTTGCCGGCGTTATCCAGCGTGATCCAGATCTGCCGGGGCCGGCGGATTGACGGGCGGCTGGTGCTGTATGTGGAGCACTACCTGAACCCGCAGTACTTCCCGCAGATCCTTGACCTTGATCTGACGCAGTCGATTACCGAACTGTACGCCCGGCATTACGATTTGCATTACGGCCGGGTGCGTTTTGAGATTGTGCCTACGGCGCTGCCGGTAGAGGCTGCAGCGACGCTCAAGGTATCAACCGGCAGCCCGGGTTTGCGCATTGCGCGGGTCAATTACGACCAGCACGAACGGCTGATCGACTGTGATCTGGAGTATTGGCGACATGATGCGATTCATGTCGGGGTGGATGTGCAGGAGCGTTGAACAAACCTGCTTTTGTGGGAGCGAGCCTGCTCGCGATGCATACTGCGCGGTCTGTCAGGAGAACCTGGCCGATATCATCGCGAGCAGGCTCGCTCCCACAAGTTATTGGCTCAATCCTTTTGCAGGATACCGCTGCCCGCCGTCACCACTTGCACGCTCAAGCGCGGGGTGGCGAGGTCAAGCCCGGCTTCGTCCAGATGACGTTTGAGCGACAGATTGAACGCCCGCGACACTTCCCATTGCTTGATCGGTGCTGTCTTGAAACGGGCACGCAAAATGGCGCTGCCGGACTCGAAACTCTCGACCCCCTGAATCTCCAGCGGCGACCAGATATTGCGCCGCTGCAGCGGGTCGGTACGCATCTTTTGCCCGACTTCACGCATCAGCTTGATGGCGTCGTCGATTTCCATGTTGTAGGGGATGGCGACGCGGAAGATGGCGTAGCCAAATTCCCGGGAGTAGTTCTTGATGCTTTTGATTTCACTGAACGGGATGGTATGCACGATGCCGTCGATATCGCGCAGGCGCACGGTACGAATGGTCAGCCCTTCAACCGTGCCCAGATGCCCGCCGACATCGACGTAGTCGTCGATGGCCAGGGAATCTTCGATGATGATAAACAGGCCCGTGATCAGGTCGGCAACCAGTGACTGAGCACCAAAACCGATGGCCAGACCGATTACGCCGGCACCCGCAAGCAGGGGGGTGACGTTCATGCCCATATTGGCCAGGGCGACGATCAGCGCAATGATGAAGATCGCGGCAAACAGGATGTTGCGAATCAGCGGCATCATGGTTTGCGCGCGGGCATTGGCCAGCCCCTTGCGCGAGCGGGTCAGGGCATGGTGGATGGCGGTGTCGGCGAGAATCCAGATCAGCCAGGCAAACAGCAGCGTACCGCCAAGGCCGAACAGCTTGACGCTGATCTCGTGACCCTCACCCTCGGTAAAGCCGATCAGCGACATACCCCACACCCGCAGCCCCAGCTCGATAAACACCAGCCACACAATCAGGTGGGCCAGGGTGTAGACGAAACTTTTCAGGCGCTCGGAATACAGCGCATGGCGCTTGTGGCCACGTTGCGGCTTTTGCGCATGTCGGCGCACCAGCCCGTTGATCACCATGCACAACACCACCAGCACGGTACAGATCAGCGACTGGCGCAGCGCGGTGCTGGTGTCGCCTGCCGAGATAAACGTGGCCGCCAGCGAGATGCCCACCAGAATCAGCGCCGCGACATACCAGTAAGTGCCGAGGATCTCGATGCTGTCGCTCAGGGCGCGACGGGTCAGGCGGCGCGACAGGGGTTGATTGCGGATCAAGTGGGCGATAGGGCGGCGGAAACGGATGATAAACAGGCCGGTGGACAGCGCCGCCATCACATTGGCAAAGGTCGCCGCGGTATGCGCCAAGTGCACGCCCAGGGTGGCCACCAGTCGCGGATCGCTCAGGGCTTCGCCAAAGGCTGCGAAGCTGCCGATCCACCACAGCGGGCGAAATGCCTGGTGCCGCAGGATATGCAAGGCGCGGTGCCGGTGGGGGCCATCGAGGAGCGAGAAAAGGATCACGCAGATGGCAGAGAAACAGGTGCCGATAACCAGCGCGTACGCCAGCACCATTGCCAGGTCCTTGCCCAGCGAAGACGGCAGGGAGTAACTCATGTACACCGTGATCATCAGCGCGACCATCCACGGCCCCAGCTTGCGCAAGGCAAAGCGCAGCATGTCGACGGCCTTGGGGTGTTGCGGCAATTCCTCGCTCAGGCCAAATCGCAATCGCACCCGGTGGCTGACCCAGATCAGCAGGGCGGCCAGCAGGCTCCAGATCATGATGACCAGGGCAAAGCCAAAAATGATCGGCAGCCATTCATTGGCTGGCAGCATCAATGCAGAAAGTTCTTCCTTGGCTTGGGAGATTTCCTTGGTCCAGCGATAGGTTGGACTGTCATCGCCGGAAAACTGCTTTTCGAGATCAGCCAGGGTGCTGCCGATCAACCCCAGAACGCCTATCTCGGCTTCGGGCTGGGCTTTTTTGGTGGCATCGCGAAGTTTTTTCAGGTCGGCCAACAGCTTGCTGCGCTGCTGATCGTTTTCGAGGTTCTTGATCACCTCGTCCAGCGATTGGCCCAGTGGCTCGGTAGGTTGTGCCTGGGTTTTGTCCGAACTGCCCAGCATGCCCGGCAAACCGACGGCCTGCGCAGAGGTCATGGGCAAGAGCGTCAGCAGGCAAACCAGCAGGAAACAGGGCAGGGCGACAAGACGGGAAAACACTGGGCGATCAACCTCGAGGGGGAGCGAATTGGCCGAGTGTACGCTAGGCCCCGTGATCATTCATTTCTTGTCACATAAATAAATGATCGCGGGCCCGGGGCGGGAAAATGTCGGGGCTATTCATTCAGTTTGGCGAGGATTTTGAAGATGATGGTGCCGAATATCAGCAGCATGCCAGCCCAGATCATCAGCACGCCGATGCCACTACTGCGTTCGCGAAAGTTGAAGCCAATGGTCAGCAGCAGCATGCCGCAGATAATTGGAATCATCATGGAGTGGAAGGCAGTGGTTTCAAACATGGTGAGAGGGACCTGTGCAAGTGAGTGCCCCAAGTCTAGGTCGGTTTGCGCAGATGTGTGGTGATGTGTATCAAAAATGAATCAGCCAGACGCAGAACCTTGAAGCCGCTGCCGCAGTCTGCGACGGGTTGCGCAGCGACCCTGCTTTATCGAAGGTCCTGCGGCCCTTATCGCAGCCTGCGGCAGCGGCTTCAAGGAATATGCCTTACGGCAACTGGTTGCTGGCGTAGAACGCGCTCAGCACTTTGACCAGGTGAGCCAGGTCATGGCTGCCGGCCAGTTCGCGGATCGAGTGCATGGCGAAGGTCGGCAGGCCGATATCCACGGTGCGCACGCCCAGGTGGCTGGCAGTGATCGGGCCAATGGTCGAACCGCAACCCATGTCGCTGCGCACCACAAAACTTTGCACCGGGACTTCCACGGCCATGCACAGGTGGCGGAAGAATCCGGCGGTTTCGCTGTTGGTGGCGTAGCGCTGGTTGCTATTGACCTTGATCACCGGCCCGGCATTGAGCTTGGGCCCGTGATTGGCATCGTGCTTGTCAGCATAGTTGGGGTGAACGCCGTGGGCGTTGTCTGCCGAGACCAGCAGAGATTTCTGGATCGTGCGTACGTACTCGTCGCCCTCAGGCAACAGGCGCTGCAGGATTTGCTCCAGCATCGGGCCATCGGCGCCGCAGGCCGAGCACGAGCCGACTTCTTCGTGGTCGTTGGCCACGAACAGACAGGTTTCTTCGGTCTCGGTGGTGAGCAGGGCTTGCAGGCCTGCGTAGCAGGACAGCAGGTTATCCAGGCGCGCACCGGCGATAAAGTCGCCGTTGAGGCCGATCACCGCAGCGCTTTGGGTGTCGTAGAAACTCAGCTCGTAGTCCAGCACCACGTCGGCATTGAGGCCGTGCTCGCGGGCCAACTGGTCGGTGAGCAACGCGCGGAAGTCAACGCGCTCATCACCGGCCACCTGGGCCAGGATCGGCGGCAGTTCGGTCTGCGGGTTGATCGCCCAACCTTCGTTGGCAGTACGGTTGAGGTGGATCGCCAGGTTGGGGATCGTCGCAATCGGCGCCTTGAAATCGATCAGCTGGCTTTCGACCTGGCCATCGCGGCGGAAAGTGACGCGCCCGGCCAGGGACAAGTCACGGTCGAACCAGGGCGCGAGCAATGCACCGCCGTAGACCTCGACGCCCAATTGCCAGAAGCCCTGGCGTTGCAGTTCGGGTTGTGGCTTAACCCGCAGGCAGGGGCTGTCTGTGTGGGCGCCAACCATGCGGATACCGCCGTGCAGGGGCGAATGGCGACCCAGCTTGAAGGCGACGATGGAAGAGTCATTACGGGTGACGTAATAGCGGCCATTGGCTTCGGTGAACCAGGTTTCGCGCTCGTCGAGGCGCTGGTAGCCGGCGGCCTCAAGGCGCTGAACAAGACTGGCAGTGGCATGAAAGGGGGTAGGGGAGGCCTTGAGGAAGTCGATCAGGCCTTGGTTCAACTCTTCGCGCATAAGTTACTCCAGACAGCAAGGCCGCGAGTTTAGCGCATTGATCGCAAGATTTGGCTCTCTAATGCAGCTCTTGTGGGAGCGGGCTTGCTCGCGATGGCATCAGTGCGATGTTCCTGCAAAACCGCGTCGCCTGTATCGCGAGCAAGCCCGCTCCCACAAGGGGTGGTAGGTATTTAGAACGGTGCCGGGCACTCAAAGCGCAGGCGTTCACCGGTTTGCGGGTGGGTGAAGCTCAGCATGCTCGCGTGCAGGCACAAACGCGGCCATGCGGCCAGGGCTTGCGGGTGCGCATACAGGCCATCACCGAGCAGCGGGTGGCCGATTGACAGCATGTGCACGCGCAACTGGTGCGAACGGCCGGTAATCGGTGTCAGCTCAACGCGGCAGTAATCGCCACACCGCTCCAGGATCTTCCAGAAGGTCAGTGCGTTTTTACCGAATTCATGGTCAACCACGTGCCGGGGTTTGGTCGGCGGGTCGTAGCGCAGGGGCAGATCGATGCTGCCGCTGTCCAGCTCGGGCTGGCCCCAGGCTAGTGCGGTGTAGGCCTTTTCGGTTTCGCGGTCGTGAAACTGGCGGGAAAGCTCACGGTGAGTGTCAGCGTCCCGCGCCAGCAAAATAATACCGGACGTTTCCCAATCCAGACGGTGGACAATGCGCGCCTCGGGGTAGCCGTTTTCTTGCAGGCGGGTAATCAAACAGTCCTTGTTGTCATCGGCCCGGCCCGGCACCGAAAGCAGCAAGGTCGGCTTGTTGACCACCAGAACGCCAGCGTCCTCATGGATAATGTGAATATTGGACAACGGCATTAAAACAGCCTCTTGAAAAACGCCAACGGCGACAAAGGAGCCTCCCCTGCAGGGAAGGCACCGAGGTCGCCGTGGTGCCCGCCGGATCGATTAACGATCTGGCAGTGTGATGTTGAGTTCCAGAATCGAGCAGCTACCTTCGTTTTCAAGGGCGATCTGTACCGAATCGTCGCCGATGTTGACGTATTTGCGGATCACCTCGACCAGCTCTTTTTGCAGGGCAGGCAGGTAGTCCGGGGTGCTGCGTTGGCCACGCTCGTGCGCCACGATGATCTGTAGACGCTCTTTCGCCACCGACGCGGTTGTTGGCGTTTTGCGGGTACGAAAGAAGTCAAAAATGTTCATTGTTTAGTTGCCTCCAAACAGGCGCTCGAAGAATCCCTTCTTCTGTACATCAAGGAACCGGTGCTCCACGGTTTTGCCCAGCAGGCGATCAACGGCATCGCTGTAGGCCTGACCGGCGTCGCTTTGATCGTCAAGGATCACTGGCACGCCCTGGTTGGATGCCTTGAGAACAGCCTGGGACTCCGGGATCACGCCCAGCAGGGCCACGGCCAGAATCTCTTTGACGTCTTCAACGCCGAGCATTTCGCCTTTGGAAACGCGATCAGGGTTGTAGCGGGTCAGCAGCAGGTGTTCCTTGATCGGATCCTGGCCCAGTTCGGCGCGGCGCGACTTGCTGGCCAGCAGGCCCAGCATGCGGTCCGAGTCACGTACCGAGGACACTTCCGGGTTGGTCACGACTACCGCTTCGTCAGCGAAGTACATGGCCAGGTGGGCACCGGTTTCGATACCGGCCGGGGAGTCGCAGACCACGTATTCGAAGGTTTCCTTAAGCTCCATAAGAACTTTTTCGACGCCTTCCTTGGTCAGCGCGTCCTTGTCACGGGTCTGGCTGGCGGCCAGCACGTAGAGGTTTTCCAGGCGCTTGTCTTTGATCAGCGCCTGCTGCAGGTTGGCTTCACCGTTGACCACGTTGACGAAGTCATACACCACGCGGCGCTCGCAACCCATGATCAGGTCGAGGTTACGCAAACCGACGTCAAAGTCGACGATCACTGTTTTGTGGCCGCGCAGAGCGAGGCCGGTACCGATAGCGGCGCTGGTGGTGGTCTTACCCACACCACCCTTGCCGGATGTAACCACTAGAATCTTGGCCAAGGTGTTTCACCCCTAAGGAAAAAGGACTTTTTAGCCCCTGAATAACATCTCTATGAACGACTGCAGGTGAACAGCCTTGGCGGGTCATTGTTCAAGTCGCGTTTACGCTGTGTAAACGCTGCCTGATTGCTTGTCCCTACAAGGAAAAGTCTGTTTTCACTACGATTTTGAGATGCTTGGAAAATGGCGAGAGTATCCGTTAAAGCCGGGTGATGTTCAACATGTCACTTGACAGACTGATCTGAACACCTGTTCCCCACAGAGGATCCCGACGCAGGTCTTCGGATACCTTGTACTTGCCCGCAATTGACACTAGCTCGGCGCTCAGCTGCTGGCAAAAAATCCGTGCCTTGGTGTTGCCCTTGTGCCCGGCCAGTGCGCGGCCCCGCATAGGCCCGTACACATGGATGTTGCCATCGGCCATAAGTTCCGCACCGGGGCTGACTGAAGCGATCACCACCAGGTCACAGCCTTCGGCATACACCGTCTGGCCGCCGCGTACCGGGCTGGTGATGATCCTGGTCGGCTTGATCGCCGGCTCTGGCGGTTTTTCCGGTTTTTTTGCCTCGACCACCACTTCAACCGGATCAATCGGCCGCTCACGGGCGCCGGAGGGTGGCAGTACAGGCAGGTCGATGGCAATGGCGGCAGCGATGTCCTCGATGCGGTTGGCGCGAATGGCCAGGGTGCGCAGGCCATGTTGGCGGCAGACGCGCATCAGCCCCGGCAAATCGATGGCGCCTTCACTGGCGGGCAGCTTGTCCAGCGCCAGTACCAGCGGGGTATTGCTGAAAAAATTCGGGGCCTGGGCCACTTTG
Source organism: Pseudomonas sp. FSL W7-0098 (assembly GCF_005930585.1). Taxonomy (NCBI): domain Bacteria; kingdom Pseudomonadati; phylum Pseudomonadota; class Gammaproteobacteria; order Pseudomonadales; family Pseudomonadaceae; genus Pseudomonas; species Pseudomonas sp. FSL W7-0098. Next base: position 41,847 of record NZ_RXHW01000010.1, on the reverse strand, counting down.
GCGGCCAGTTGGCGGTCCAGGGCTTCAAGGTTGTTGTGCGCAAGTTCCAGCACCGTGATGGCGAGCATACTGCCCTTAAGCTGGAACACGGGGGCTTGGTCTAGCGATTCGGTTTGGCTCATGGTTGCTTAACGCGACTTGTCACTTAAAGTGCTGAGACTTATAACGAGAACGCCGGCAGGCCGCAAGCCGGGTCTAACGATGTAGAATGGCCGACCCTTGTGTCTGTCCGGAATCATTAATGGATCGCCCGCGTTTTCGTGCCGCTTTTTTTCATCCGCGTTTCTGGCTGCTATGGCTGGGTCTCGGCGTGCTGTGGCTGGTCGTGCAACTGCCTTATAAAGTACAACTGTGTATCGGCCGTGGTCTCGGCGCCCTGATGTATCGGGTGGCCGGTGATCGCCGACGTATTGCCACGCGCAACCTTGAATTGTGTTTCCCTGAAAAGACCCGCGCCGAGCGCAAGCAGTTGCTCAAGGACAACTTCGCCTCGACCGGTATCGCCTTCTTTGAAATGGCCATGAGCTGGTGGTGGTCAAAACCGCGTCTGGCCAAGCTGGCCCATGTCGAGGGGCTGGAGCACTTGAAGCAGGCTCAGCTTGAAGGCAAGGGGGTAATCCTGATGGCATTTCACTTTACCACCCTGGAAATCGGCGCTGCCTTGCTGGGTCAGCAACACACCATCGACGGCATGTACCGCGAACATAAAAACCCGCTGTTCGACTTTATCCAGCGTCGTGGCCGTGAGCGGCACAATGTAGATTCGCTGGCTGTCGAACGTGATGACGTGCGCGGCATGCTCAAGCTGCTGCGCTCAGGGCGGGCGATCTGGTATGCGCCCGACCAGGACTACGGCGCCAAGCAGAGCATCTTTGTGCCTTTGTTCGGCATCCAGGCGGCCACCGTTACCGCCACCAGCAAGTTCGCCAAACTGGGCAAAGCGCAGGTTGTGCCCTTTACTCAACAAAGACTGGCCGACGGCAGTGGTTACAAGCTGGTCATTCATCCGCCACTGAGGGATTTCCCCGGAGAAAGCGATGAGGCTGATTGCCTGCGAATCAATCAATGGGTTGAGCGGGCGGTGCGTGAATGCCCCGAGCAGTATCTGTGGGCCCATCGCCGCTTCAAGACCCGCCCGCCCGGCGAGCCGAAACTGTACGACAAACGCGGCTGAGGCGGCCGCACTGGCGTGACTGCGGTTGCGCCGGTGACGGGCCTGATACTGTCTGGTGGTGGTGCGCGGGCGGCCTATCAAGTCGGCGTGCTGGCGGCGATTGCCGAGTTGCTGCCTGCCGGTGCCATCAACCCGTTCCCGGTGATTGTCGGGACGTCAGCGGGCGCGATCAATGCGGTCAGCCTGGCTAGCGGGGCGATGGATTTCACCCGCGCGGTCGAGCACCTGACCCTGTTCTGGCAGGGCTTTGAAAGCAGGCGCGTGCTACGCAGCGACTGGTCGGGGGTTTTGCACCAGGCCACGCGTTTTTTTGCTCACAGTCTGCTCGGGCTAGGCTCGCATGTGCCGGTGGCGCTGCTCGACAGTTCGCCCTTGCGCGATCTGCTCCAGGACCGGATCAACTTCCCCGGTGTTGAACAGGCGATTGCCGGGCATCACCTACGGGCTGTCGCGGTTACTGCATTTGGCTATTCTTCCAGTCAGGCGGTGACCTTTTATCAAGGCAAGGGCACCATCAATGGCTGGTTGCGCCATCGGCGCATCGGCATGCCCACCGCTTTGACGGTTGAACATCTGCTGGCCAGTTCGGCCATCCCTCTTCTGTTTGCCCCGGTCAAAATCGGCGAAGAGTATTTTGGCGATGGCGCAGTGCGGCAGTCGGCGCCAATCAGTCCGGCGCTGCATCTGGGAGCCAACCGGGTGCTGGTGGTGGGGGTGAGCGGCAACCCGCGCGGGCCGGACCTTCAGGCCGACCAGTCGCACTACTACAACGCTCAACAACCGACGCTGGCGCAAATTGGCGGGCATATGCTCAACAGTACGTTTATCGACAGCCTGGAAAGCGATATCGAGCTGCTTGAGCGGCTCAATCACTTCAGTCGCCTGCTGCCCAGGCAATCCGACAACCTCGGTTTGTCCCCCGTGGAGGTGCTGGTGATTGCGCCGAGCCAGCCTATAGACGAAATCGCGGCCCGCCATCGGCATGAGCTGCCGGCCGCGCTGCGCATGTTCCTGCGTGGCCCCGGTGCGACCAAAACCAGTGGTGCAGGGGTGCTCAGCTACCTGCTGTTCGAGGCGGGTTATTGTCGGGAGTTGATCGAGTTGGGGCGACGCGATGCGATGGCCAAGCGCGATGCGCTGTGCCAGTTTTTGCGGGTTTGAACTACTCGCTTTTGTAGCCGCTGCCGCAGGCTGCGATAAGGGCCGCCGGCCCTTCCTCGGGGTCGCTGCGCAACCCATCGCAATCTGTTGCAGCGGCTACAGGTTTACTCGGCAATCTGCAATTTGCGCGCTTCAGTGTAGATGTAACGCAGCTTGTCGTATTCGAATGGCGAGTCGAACTGACCATAACGGAAGCTGGTGGTATAGCGTTTGTCGACAGCGCCCAGCACCCAGATCTCGGGATGGCGAGTGCTCTCGTGCGGCACGTTCAGGAAGTTGATCTCCTGGTTGACGCCATAGTCGACCACCAGGCCCGTGGTGTCGCGCAGGTTCGACGGGCCAAGGATCGGCAGCATCAGGTATGCACCGCCGGGTACGCCATAAAAGCCCAGGGTCTGGCCGAAGTCTTCACTTTGACGGGGCAGGCCCATGGCTGTGGCCGGATCCCACAGCCCGCCGATGCCGATGGTCGTATTCAGCAACAAGCGCCCTGTGGTTTCCATCGAGCGATGGCCCTTGAGCTGCAGCAGGCTGTTGAACAGGTTGGGTACATCCCCCAGGTTGTTGAAGAAGTTGCTCACACCCGTGCGCAAAAAACTGGGCGTGACATAGCGATAGCCATTGACCACCGGGAGGAACACCCACTGGTCGAAGCGGTAGTTGAAATGGTAGATCCTGCGGTTGATCGGCTCCAGCGGGTCATAGATGCTCAGAGCGTTCATGGTGGCGCGCTCGAACTCACGCTGATCCAGGCCCGGATTGAACTTCAACAGTTTCAACGGCTGGGTAAACCCGTCGACATCGGGGGTCAGTTCCGTGTGAGCTTTGCTGTTGTCGGCTTGGGCGAAGCCGGCGCCGAGCAGGGCGGCGAGAAGCAATAATTGTTTAGCCACGGAAGAACTCCAGCATATCGTCAGCGTTGACTCGGTAATTGATGTTGCCGCAATGGCCGCCATAGGGGTAAACCGTCAGGCGATTACCGAAGGTTTTACGCAGGAATCCGAGGTCGCCAGGGCCCAGGATGATGTCGTCGGCGTTATGCATGACGGCAATCTTCGGGCTGTTTTTCAGGTAATCCTGCAGGGCGTACAGGCTGACCTGATCGATCAACTGCAGCAGGCTGCCGCCATCGGTCTTGGCGCGCCACATGGGGATCACTTGCTCGGTCAGGTAGCAGTCAAAGTCACACTGCAGCGAACGCTTGAGGAAAGGTGTCAGGCTGGTGCCTTCGGTGATCGGGTAGTTCGGCGGGGTGATCAGGCCACGGCGGTTGATCAGGTCCGAGGTGAACACGATATCGGCTGACGAGAAACGAAACACCGTGCCGATCAGCATGGCCATTTGCTCGTTGGTCAGGCGCTCCTTGGAGTTTTGCAGGTCATACACCAGTGCCGCATTGAGGTCGACCCGGCCTTTATCCTGGAAGTAGCGGGTCAGCTTGCCCAGCACCAGTTCGTAGAACGTGGTGGAGTTGTTGATGCCTTTGACCTCGGTCTGCACCAGCTTGTCGAGGTTGCTGATGGAGGTAAAGAGATTGACCGGCGGGTTGAGCATCAACACTTTTTTGAAGTTGAAGCTTTTGCGTGTTTCATCCAGGTGGCTGACAAAGGCAGCATCCAGCGCACCCAGACTATAACCCGCGAGGTAGTAGTCGGTAACGGGCAATTTGGCCTGTTGGGCGCGTACAGCCTGCATCACATGATACAAATCCTCGGCGTCGTACTGGCTGATGCCGGGCGTGGCCAGGCGCGAGGCCGAACTCATGAAGTCATAGCTGGTGGGCGAGGACAGCTGAACGACGTGATAGCCTTCCTGATAGAAGAGCTTTTTAAGGTATTCGTTGAGGCTGCTGTCGTACGCAGCACCGGTGCCGGCAATCAGGAACATCAAGGGCGCCGGGTGATCCTGTTTGGCCATGCGGTAAGTGAGCTTTTTCACCGCCCAGAAATTGGCCGGCAGTATGTGCTCACGTTCAGGGCGCAGGTTGAGGGTGTAGTCCGACTGGTTGATATCATCTTCGTCGGGCAGCAGCGGGCGCATTTGCGGCGGAGTGGTGGCGATCGTAGCTTCAAACGGATTGGTTATCGGGTAGCCATACGTTGCGGGGTCGACATCGACCGCCTGCGCGGACGCACTCAAGATAAGGCCGCCCAGTAAGGCAGCGAAGGGCAGAGAACGGAGCATGGAGGCTATCCCTAAATAAGATGCGCAAAAGTTTCGCAGGCTATGACCACAGGGCTCGTACTGAAGTGCCATTCAATGGCACTAAATAATTCCCCAAACAGTCCCGAACAGGCAAAAAGTCACTCAAGATACACGCTGAATGACTTTAGTTAACAGATATCTGATTGCAAGGCTTGTATAGCTGTAGATGGGGATTAAGCTGGGCGCCGTTTTTGCCTATCGGAGTTTGTTATGCGACCTCGTTTGCCGTGGATCTTGCTGCTTATCGCTCTGCCTGTATGGTTGCTCGCCAGTTATGGGCTGCGATACGGCTTGATGGAGGACTCGCAGTGGGTGGGGACCTGTGTGGCAGAGGCTGCGCGCTGGGAATGCCAGTTGCGGGCAAACCTGGGCTTGTTGATTCATTTCCGGGTATTGGGCTGGGTCGCGCTGGTGCTGTCGATTATTGCTTTTTGCGTGCGTGGTCGTGTCGGCTGCGCACTGGCGGTGCTGGCCCTGCTGTTCGGCCTGCCCGCACTGGCGTTGTATAACGCCAGCCTCGCAGTGTTTGCCGTGGTGATCGCCGGGTTGCGCCTGGTGCGGGCCGCGAAGTAAGAGTTTGAAACATTTGTGGGAGCGAGCCTGCTCGCGAAAGGTCTTTGAGGCCTTCGCGAGCAGGCTCGCTCCCACAGGGGGATTGCACTAGAAAGGTGTCATGCGCGCTTGCGCACACTGCGCCACAGCGCCATCACCATCAGTACGCTGACCAATGCCCACATCCAGGCCTGTTCATTGTGCAGGCCTTCGCGGTACAGCTGCACCGGTATGCCTGCCCCGATGATCAAGGCCAGCAGGCCGAACTCACGGCGCGGGCCGCCCACCGGGCGTAGCAGATAAACCAGTGCAGGCAGGAGCAGGGCGGCACTCGGGAAACTTCGATAGCGCGGTTCAAACACCAGCCCAAGCATCATCACCGCTGCGGCAAACCCGGCGGCTGCCAGCCACCAGCCCGCACGGCGCTCCAGTGCGTTGAACAGGCGTTCTCGCCAGCCGTCTTTCTGGCCCAGGGCCAATGCACCATGGGTCAGTACGATCAGGTTCAGGCCAACCAGCAAGCCAGCCCATAGCCACTCGCCAGCAAAGCGGCTGGTGACTGACGCCAGCTCGGCCCATGCCACGATGCTGCATCCCGCCATCGCACCCAGTGCTGGCAGTGTCAGAGCGGCGCGTTTTGTACGGACCCGGCCGCCAGTCAGCAGTGTGCCCGCAAACAGGACGGCGCCAAAGCCCAGCCAGACCGGCCAGTGCGGCAGGTTGGATACCGGGCCGGCGAGGATACCCTTGTCCTGGCGATCGGCATCAAACAAACCCCAGTAACCGCCTACCGCCCCCTCGCTGCCACGCTTCCAGGGTTGGTCGAAGGCTTCGATCAGGTTGTACTTCCAGCCGTTTTGTTCGGCCATAGTGACAAATCCACGAATGAATTTTGCTTCGTTCACCCGGCTTGGCTGGGCAGTTTCCCGCTGGCGACCTTCGCTCGGCCAGCCGGTCTCGCCGATCAGGATATCTTTGGGGGCGAACTTGTTGCCGAATACCTGGCGAACCTGCGCTACATGTTGTACCGCCTGGTCAATGCCGGCAGGGTCATCTTCCCAGTAAGGCAGCAGGTGGATGGTCAGAAAGTCCACGGCCGGGGCAATTTCCGGGTGTTGCAGCCAGAACTCCCAAACGTCTGCATACGTCACCGGTTGCTTGACCTGGCTTTTCACCTTGTCGATCAGCCGGACCAGCTGCGGGGCAGTGACCTCCTTGCGCAGCAAGGCTTCGTTACCGACTATCACTGCGCTGACCACATCCGGGTTGGCATTGGCTGAAGCGATCAGGGCTTGCACTTCCTGCTCCGTGGCCACGGGGTCGCGGCTGACCCAGGCGCCTGCCATCAGCTTGAGCCCGTGTTTGCGTGCCAGCTCGGGCAGAGTTTCAAGGCCCGCCTGGGAATAGGTGCGGATGCATTGAAAGCGCGTGGCCAGCAACGCCAGATCGGCATCCAGACGCTCTGCCCGTGGCACAAAAGGCTGGTCGAACGGCGACTGGTCCTTATCGAACGGCGTATAGGATGCACATTGCAGTTTATGGGTCGGTGTTGCTGCATCGGGCAATATCACCGGTTGGCCCAGGCCGTACCAGAAGCCGGCAATGGCAAATGCGCCCAGCAGGCAGGCAAGGAGATAAGGCAGCACGGGGAAGCGGACAGTCGCAGACATGGTCGGGCCGTATGGGAGCAAAGCCGCGCATCTTACCTGCAATTGAGCAGGCGCAGCGCCTGTGTATGATTTTGACATCTAATGTTTGTCAGTCAGGCCGTCCAGCGTCCGCACGCATCAATTTGGCTGTGATCGCCATGTCGCTGCTGGTTGTATGGGGGTCGTCGTCAGAGCAGGACGCTAAACAGGCGCGGTTGATTATCCGGAGCAAGTGATACGAGGCTGTAAAGCCTTGCAGGAATCTTGAAGTGGCCCGGCACTCGTCGGGCCCGGCACTGTGGGGAATCAAAGATGAAGATGCGACGAATTTTGAGCGCAGGAGCAGTCTTGGTGCTGGCGATGAGTGCGGGTTTGGCGAGCGCGCAGAACAAACCGACCCTGAATATAGGTTATGTGGATGGCTGGTCCGACAGCGTGGCCACCACCCATGTCGCAGCAGAGGTGATTAAACAGAAGTTGGGTTATGACGTGAAATTGATGCCGGTAGCCACCGGCATCATGTGGCAGGGGGTGGCCACGGGCAAACTCGATGCCATGTTGTCCGCCTGGTTGCCGGTGACCCACGGCGAATATTGGACCAAGAACAAGGACAAGGTGGTCGATTACGGGCCCAACTTCAAAGATGCAAAAATTGGCCTGATCGTGCCTGAATATGTAAAGGCACAGTCGATTGCTGACTTGAAGGGCAGCGATGAGTTTAAAAACAAAATTGTCGGTATCGATGCCGGGTCGGGTGTGATGCTTAAAACCGATGAGGCCATCAAGGATTACGACCTCAAGGGTTACAAGTTGCAGGCAAGTTCCGGGGCGGCCATGACCTCGGAGCTTGGGCGTGCCTATGCCAAGAACGAACCGATTGCCGTCACCGGCTGGGTGCCGCACTGGATGTTTGCCAAGTGGAAACTGCGTTTTCTTGAAGATCCCAAAGGCGTTTATGGTGCCGCAGAAACCGTTAACAGCATCGGCAGCAAGGAGCTGAATAAAAAAGCGCCGGAAGTTGCGGCATTTCTGGAGAAGTTTTCCTGGAATTCAAAAGACGAAATTGGTGAGGTGATGCTGGCCATTCAAGAAGGTGCCAAGCCTGAAGTGGCGGCCAAAGAGTGGGTTGCCAAACACCCGGAGCGTGTTGCCCAGTGGACCGATAAATAATCGCGAAGCGTCTAGCTCGCAGTACACAAGACCGCCTGGTGTTTTCGCCAGGCGGTTTTTGCATTTTCGGGCGGGGCAATGGTTGTCATCGTCCTTGCAGACTAGGTAAACCGGGGGCTGCAGCAAATCAGAGGCTCTACTACTAAAGTCGTCTGGAATAGAATTTGCGCCGCCCTAATAGTGAAAACGTTCCATCTCATCTGTGCTGCGAGGACAAAAATAATGAACGACAGCATTTATATCTCGATTCAAAACAGCCCGCGCTTCAAGGAGCTGGTAAAAAAGAGAGAGCGTTTTGCCTGGCTTCTTTCGGCAATCATGCTCGGGTTATATGCCGCTTTTATCCTGTTAATTGCTTATGGGTCACACATCATGGGGACCAAACTGAGTCCCGATTCGTCCATTACCTGGGGTATTCCGATTGGTGTGGGGCTGATTGTTTCGGCCTTTATCCTGACCGGTATCTATGTACGCAGGGCCAATGGCGAGTTTGATGAGCTGAACAATGCAATTCTCAAGGAGGCTGGGCAATGATCGGGCGCTTATTGGCAACGCTGGGCGCTACAGCCCTTGCACCGGCAGTTTGGGCGGGGGAGGCCCTGACTGGAGAAGTGCAAAAACAACCGCTCAATATTTCGGCGATCATCATGTTCGTCGTCTTTGTGGGTGCGACCCTGTGCATTACTTACTGGGCATCGAAACGCAACAAGTCGGCAGCCGACTACTATGCAGCTGGCGGCAAGATTACCGGTTTCCAGAACGGTCTGGCGATTGCGGGCGACTATATGTCGGCAGCCTCCTTTCTGGGTATTTCCGCGCTGGTGTACACGTCCGGCTATGACGGCCTGATCTATTCGATCGGCTTTCTGGTGGGCTGGCCCATCATTCTGTTCCTGATTGCAGAGCGTCTGCGCAACCTGGGCAAATACACCTTTGCCGACGTGGCCTCGTACCGTTTGGGGCAAACCCAGATTCGCTCGTTGTCAGCCTGTGGTTCGCTGGTGGTGGTAGCGTTCTACCTGATTGCGCAAATGGTCGGTGCCGGCAAGCTGATCCAGTTGTTGTTTGGTCTGGATTACCACGTTGCGGTGATCCTGGTAGGTATCCTGATGTGCATGTATGTGTTGTTCGGCGGCATGCTGGCAACTACCTGGGTGCAGATCATCAAGGCGGTCATGTTGCTGTCGGGTGCCACGTTCATGGCCGTGATGGTCATGAAGCATGTGAACTTTGACTTCAACGCACTGTTCGCCGAAGCAGTGAAGATTCACCCTAAAGGTGAAGCAATCATGAGCCCGGGCGGGTTGGTCAAAGATCCTATCTCTGCATTCTCCCTCGGTTTGGCCCTGATGTTCGGTACTGCTGGCCTGCCACATATCCTGATGCGCTTCTTTACCGTGAGCGATGCCAAGGAAGCGCGCAAGAGCGTGTTCTACGCAACGGGCTTTATTGGCTACTTCTATATCCTGACCTTTATCATCGGTTTTGGCGCAATCATCCTGGTCAGTACCAACCCGGACTTCAAGGACGCGGCTGGCGCCTTGCTGGGTGGTAACAACATGGCGGCTGTGCACCTTGCGGACGCGGTTGGCGGCAGCATGTTCCTGGGCTTTATTTCGGCAGTGGCTTTCGCCACCATTCTGGCGGTTGTTGCGGGGCTGACCCTGGCGGGCGCTTCTGCGGTGTCCCATGACCTGTATGCCAGCGTGATCAAAAAGGGCAAGGCCAACGACAAGGAAGAGATTCGGGTCTCGAAGATCACCACTATTGCATTGGCGGTACTGGCAATTGGCTTGGGTATCTTGTTTGAAAGCCAGAACATCGCGTTTATGGTGGGCCTGGCGTTCTCCATTGCTGCGAGCTGCAACTTCCCGGTCTTGCTGCTATCCATGTACTGGAAAAACCTGACCACCCGTGGCGCCATGATAGGCGGCTGGATGGGGCTGGTAAGCGCGGTTGGCCTGATGATCCTGGGCCCGACCATCTGGGTGCAGATCCTGCATCATGAAAAGGCCATCTTCCCTTACGAGTACCCGGCGCTGTTCTCCATGATCATCGCGTTTGCGGGTATCTGGTTCTTCTCCATTACGGACAAGTCCAAATCGGCAGAGAAGGAGCGTGCGTTGTTCTTCCCGCAGTTTGTGCGTTCGCAGACGGGGTTGGGGGCGAGCGGTGCGGTGGATCATTAATCCGTAATAGACAGTATGTTTAATCGAATCCCCCTGTCGCAAGGCAGGGGGGATTTTTTTGTGCCTATTCTCGCTGTGCAAGTGCGAAGTTCCGTAGCAGCTGCTACAAGACGCACACACAAAAAAATACGGCCTCTATAAATAGAGGCCGTATTGTCTGCAGTCAGGGCACTATCGTGGGATATGCCTTACTTGCGGTCTTCCAGCTTGGTGATGTCACGCTGCTCGTAGCCGGTGTACAGCTGGCGCGGACGGCCAATCTTGTACGGGCTGGAGAGCATTTCTTTCCAGTGCGAGATCCAGCCCACTGTACGGGACAGGGCGAAGATCACGGTGAACATGCTGGTCGGAATGCCGATCGCCTTGAGGATGATCCCCGAGTAGAAGTCGACGTTCGGGTACAGCGAACGTTCGATGAAGTACGGGTCGGTCAGGGCGATCTCTTCCAGGCGCATGGCCAGTTCGAGTTGCGGATCGTTGGTGATGCCCAGTTCCTTGAGAACTTCGTCGCAGGTCTTTTTCATGACAGTGGCGCGTGGGTCACGGTTTTTGTAAACCCGGTGACCGAAGCCCATCAGCTTGAACGGATCGTTTTTGTCCTTGGCCTTGGCGATGAACTTGTCGATGTTGGACACATCGCCAATTTCGTCGAGCATGGTCAGCACGGCTTCGTTGGCGCCGCCGTGGGCAGGGCCCCACAGTGCAGCGATACCGGCAGCAATACAGGCGAACGGGTTGGCACCCGAAGAACCCGCCAGGCGCACGGTAGAGGTCGACGCATTCTGTTCGTGGTCGGCATGCAGGATAAAGATCTTGTCCATTGCCTTGGCCAGTACCGGGCTGATCGGTTTGATCTCGCACGGCGTGTTGAACATCATGTGCAGGAAGTTTTCGGCGTAGGTCAGGTCGTTACGCGGGTACATCATGGGTTGACCCATGGAGTACTTGTAAACCATCGCTGCAAGCGTCGGCATCTTGGCAACCAGGCGGATCGCGGAAATTTCGCGATGCTGCGGGTTATTGATGTCCAGGGAGTCGTGGTAGAAGGCCGAGAGGGCGCCGACTACACCGCACATGACCGCCATCGGGTGGGCGTCACGACGGAAGCCGTTGAAGAAAGTCTTCAACTGCTCGTGAACCATGGTGTGGTTCTTCACGGTGCTGACAAATTGAGCCTTCTGCTCTGCGGTCGGCAGTTCGCCGTTCAGCAGCAGGTAAGCGGTCTCAAGGTAGTCAGAGTGTTCAGCCAGCTGTTCGATCGGGTAGCCACGGTGCAGCAGGATACCGTTGTCACCATCAATATAGGTGATCTTCGACTCGCAAGATGCGGTCGACATGAAGCCAGGGTCAAATGTGAATCGGCCCGTGGCCGTCAGGCCTCGCACATCGATTACATCGGGACCCACGGTGCCAGTTAAAATGGGCAGCTCGACGGGGGCTGCGCCCTCGATGATCAACTGCGCTTTTTTGTCAGCCATGTGGCCTCCTATTTATGCTTGAAATCATCAGACAGACCCCCCACGCAGGGCCCGCACCACTATAGTGAGATAAATTCGAATGTCAATTTGCCTAAAGTCTTGCTGTACAAGGCTTTGAGAAGCGTTTTTTCGCGAATATCCCAGCCGTTTACGCCTTTTATGCCAAGAGCGCAATGCGCTATTAGGGGGTGGGTGTTTGCGTTGTCATTAGTAACCTAACTGTCTATACTCGGCAGCCGACCGCCAGAGGCTTTTGGGCCTGTTTAGATGGGGGTCGTCACTCCCGGGTGGTGGGTACCTGACCAGTGCGCATCCCAACAAACTTGCCCTGATTGTTAGGGGCTCTTCAGTGTGAAAAAAGCCGTGAATAGCCAACGACCTGTAAACCTAGACCTAAGGACCATCAAACTCCCCATCACCGGCGTTACGTCATTTCTGCACCGTGTATCGGGCATCATTCTTTTTCTCGGCCTGGGCATCATGCTTTATGCATTGAGCAAATCCCTGGGTTCCGAAGAAGGTTATGCCGAGGTGAAGGCATGCTTGACCAGTCCGCTGGCCAAATTCGTTGCGTGGGGCCTGCTCTCTGCCTTGCTGTATCACCTGGTTGCCGGTGTGCGCCACTTGATCATGGACATGGGCATCGGTGAGACGCTTGAAGGCGGCCGACTGGGCTCGAAAATCGTAATCGTCATTTCCGTGGTGATGATTGTTCTGGCGGGAGTTTGGATATGGTAACCAGCGTTACGAACCTGTCGCGTTCGGGCCTCTATGACTGGATGGCACAACGTGTGTCTGCGGTTGTTCTAGCGGCTTATTTCATCTTCCTGATCGGGTACCTCGTTGCGAACCCTGGCATTGGCTACGCCCAATGGCATGAGCTGTTCGCAAGCAACTGGATGCGTATTTTCAGCCTGCTGGCCCTTGTTGCTCTGGGCGCACACGCCTGGGTCGGCATGTGGACCATCGCGACCGACTACCTGACGCCAATGGCGCTGGGCAAGTCCGCAACAGCAGTACGTTTCCTCTTCCAGGCAGTCTGCGGCGTTGCAATGTTCGCTTACTTCGTCTGGGGTGTGCAGATTCTTTGGGGTATCTGATTCATGGCTAACACAGTTAATACACTTTCGTTCGACGCCATCATCATTGGCGGCGGCGGTGCCGGCATGCGCGCTGCTCTGCAGCTGGCTCAAGGCGGTCACAAGACTGCTGTAATCACCAAGGTTTTCCCGACTCGTTCGCACACCGTATCGGCCCAGGGTGGCATCACCTGCGCGATCGCGTCTGCAGATCCAAACGATGACTGGCGCTGGCACATGTACGATACCGTCAAGGGTTCCGACTATATCGGTGACCAGGACGCTATCGAATACATGTGTTCCGTAGGTCCGGAAGCCGTGTTCGAGCTCGAGCACATGGGTCTGCCGTTCTCCCGTACCGAACAGGGTCGTATCTACCAGCGTCCTTTCGGCGGTCAGTCCAAGGACTTCGGCAAAGGCGGCCAGGCTGCCCGTACTTGCGCTGCAGCCGACCGTACCGGTCACGCGCTGTTGCACACCCTGTACCAGGCCAACCTCAAGGCCGGCACTGTATTCCTGAACGAATACTACGGTGTCGATCTGGTTAAGAACGAGGCTGGCGATTTCGTCGGCATGATCGTTATCTGCATCGAAACCGGTGAAACCTCTTACGTTCGCGCTAACGCGACCGTACTGGCGACTGGCGGTGCAGGCCGTATCTACTCGTCCACCACCAACGCCCTGATCAACACCGGCGACGGTATTGGCATGGCGCTGCGTGCTGGCGTGCCGGTACAGGACATCGAAATGTGGCAGTTCCACCCGACCGGTATTGCCGGCGCCGGTGTACTGGTTACCGAAGGTTGCCGTGGTGAAGGTGGCTACCTGATCAACAAGCATGGCGAGCGTTTCATGGAGCGTTATGCTCCGAACGCCAAAGACCTTGCTGGTCGTGACGTTGTTGCTCGCTCGATGGTTAAGGAAATCATCGCGGGCAACGGTTGCGGTCCTGATGGCGACCACGTAATGCTGAAGCTCGATCACCTCGGTGAAGAAGTGCTGCACAGCCGTCTGCCAGGTATCTGCGAACTGTCGAAAACGTTCGCACACGTTGACCCGGTATTGGCTCCGGTTCCAGTGGTTCCGACTTGCCACTATATGATGGGCGGCGTTGCCACCAACATTCATGGTCAGGCGATCACTCAGGACGCCGACGGCAACGACCAGATCATCCCTGGCCTGTTTGCAGTAGGTGAAGTGGCTTGCGTATCCGTACACGGTGCCAACCGTCTGGGCGGCAACTCGCTGCTCGACCTGGTGGTATTCGGTCGTGCTGCCGGCCTGTTCCTTGAGCAGACCCTTAAAGAAGGCGTTGATTACGCTCGTCCACGCCAGTCCGACATCGACGCTGCCCTGGCACGTCTGGACGGCCTGAACTCGCGTACCGACGGCGAAGACGTGGCAACCCTGCGTAAAGAGCTGCAAAGCTGCATGCAGAACTACTTCGGTGTATTCCGTACCGGCGAATACATGCAGAAGGGTATTGCCCAGCTGGCTGATCTGCGCAAGCGCATCGCCAACGTGAAAATCAACGATAAGAGCCAGGCGTTCAACACGGCCCGTATCGAAGCCCTTGAGCTGCAAAACCTGCTCGAAGTGGCTGAAGCGACTGCAATCGCTGCTGAAGTTCGTAAGGAATCGCGCGGTGCTCACGCCCGTGAAGACTTCGAAGATCGTGACGACGTTAACTGGCTGTGCCACACCCTGTACTTCCCGGGTGACAAGCGCGTAGCCAAGCGTGCGGTGAACTTCTCGCCGAAAACCGTTCCGACCTTCGAGCCAATGGTTCGTACTTACTAAGGGTGGCCGATATGTTGAAAGTCAGTGTTTATCGTTACAACCCTGATCAGGACGCCGCTCCGTTCATGCAGGAATTCGAGGTCAATACCAACGGTAAAGACCTGATGGTGCTGGACGTACTGGCCCTGATCAAAGAGCAGGACGAGGGTTTCTCCTATCGTCGCTCTTGCCGTGAGGGCGTTTGCGGCTCCGACGGCATGAACATCAACGGCAAGAACGGCCTGGCGTGTGTAACGCCGCTGTCCGCTGTAGTTAAAGGCAACAAGCTGATCGTTCGTCCACTGCCAGGTTTGCCGGTTATCCGTGACCTGGTCGTCGATATGAGCATCTTCTACAAGCAATACGAGAAAGTTAAGCCGTTCCTGCAGAACGACACGCCGGCTCCGGCCATCGAACGTCTGCAATCACCAGAAGAGCGTGAAAAGCTCGACGGTCTGTACGAGTGCATCCTGTGCGCTTGCTGCTCGACCTCGTGCCCGTCCTTCTGGTGGAACCCGGACAAGTTCCTGGGCCCTGCTGCACTGCTGCAAGCCTATCGTTTCCTGGCTGACAGCCGTGACACCAAGACCAGTGAGCGCCTGGCTTCGCTGGATGACCCGTTCAGCGTATTCCGCTGCCGCGGGATCATGAACTGCGTAAACGTGTGTCCGAAGGGCCTGAACCCGACTAAGGCCATCGGTCACGTGCGTAGCATGCTGCTGCAAAGCGGCGTGTGATCCAAAGCAGTACCGCAGCACCGCTGTAACCGTAGATGCTACGGCGCAGGCTTCAACCGGCGCCGTAGTTTTAACCTGAGCAACAGCTCATAAAGCTGCGGCTCTTATTTTGAAGAAATGAGACCAGCAGGGGCATCCGGGCTGGTACCCGGACTATCAGCGTGATCCTAAGTGGCTTGTTTTAGTCGCTGTATTCGGACTTTCTCAAGCATGCTCTGGTGTTCTCGTCGATGGTGTCCCCTAACCGAGGGTGACCAAGCATGCAAGAAAGCGTGATGCAGCGCATGTGGAACAGCGGCTATCTTTCAGGTGGTAACGCTGCCTATGTGGAAGAGCTCTATGAGCTCTACCTGCACGACCCTAACGCTGTGCCAGAAGAATGGCGCACCAAATTTCAGACGTTGCCTGTTGAAGGCAACTCTGCCAACGATGTTTCGCACTCCACAATCCGCGACCATTTCGTGCTGCTGGCAAAGAACCAGCGCCGCGCTCAACCGGTTTCTGCCGGGAGCGTGAGCAGTGAGCACGAGAAGAAGCAGGTTGAAGTGCTGCGATTGATCCAGGCCTATCGGATGCGCGGCCACCAGGCAGCCCAGCTTGATCCGCTGGGGCTGTGGCAGCGTCCTGCACCTGCAGACCTGTCGATCAATCATTACGGCTTGACCAATGCCGATCTTGATACGACCTTCCGTGCCGGCGACCTGTATATCGGCAAAGAGGAAGCGAGCCTACGCGAAATTCTCGAAGCGTTGCAGCAGACATATTGCCGCACCATTGGCGCAGAGTTCACGCACATCGTCGATTCCGAGCAGCGCCACTGGTTTGAACAGCGCCTCGAAAGCGTACGCGGCCGCCCGACTTACTCGGCTGAAGTCAAAAGCCATCTGCTTGAGCGCGTGACTGCTGCTGAAGGTCTGGAAAAGTACCTGGGGACCAAATACCCGGGCACCAAGCGTTTCGGCCTGGAAGGCGGCGAAAGCCTGATTCCTTTGCTGGACGAGCTGATCCAGCGTTCGGGCAACTACGGCACCAAGGAAATCGTTATCGGCATGGCCCACCGTGGTCGCCTGAACGTATTGGTGAACACCTTCGGCAAGAACCCGCGCGAGCTGTTCGACGAGTTCGAAGGCAAGAAAAAGATCGAGTTGGGTTCCGGTGACGTTAAATACCACCAGGGCTTCTCCTCCAACGTCATGACTGCCGGTGGTGAAGTTCACCTGGCAATGGCGTTTAACCCCTCCCACCTGGAAATCGTTTCTCCAGTGGTTGAAGGGTCTGTACGCGCTCGCCAGGACCGTCGTAACGACAGCACCGGCGAAAAGGTACTGCCAATTTCCATCCACGGTGATGCTGCCTTCGCAGGTCAGGGCGTGGTCATGGAAACCTTCCAGATGTCGCAGACTCGCGGCTTCAAGACTGGCGGTACGGTTCACCTGGTGATCAACAACCAGGTCGGTTTCACCATCAGCAATCCGGAAGACTCCCGTTCTACCGAGTACTGCACTGACGTCGCGAAAATGATTCAGGCGCCGATCCTCCATGTCAATGGTGATGATCCGGAAGCCGTATTGTTCGTGACTCAGCTGGCTATCGACTACCGCATGCAGTTCAAGCGTGACGTCGTGATCGACCTGTTCTGCTACCGCCGTCGCGGTCACAACGAGGCCGATGAACCAAACGGTACCCAGCCGCTGATGTATCAGCAGATCGCCAAGCAGCGCACCACCCGTGAGCTGTATGCCGAGCGCCTGACACAAGAGAAAGTGGTGGACGCAGAACGCGTTCAGGCCAAGATCGACGAATACCGCAACGCGCTGGACAACGGCCTGCATGTTGTGAAAAGTCTGGTCAAGGAACCGAACAAAGAGCTGTTCGTGGACTGGCGTCCGTATCTGGGCCACGCCTGGACTGCGCGTCACGACACCCGTTTCGATCTGAAAACCCTGCAAGAACTGTCTGCCAAGCTGCTGGAAATTCCAGAAGGCTTTGTGGTTCAGCGCCAGGTTGCGAAGATCTACGAAGATCGTCAAAAAATGCAAGCCGGCGGCCTGCCGATCAACTGGGGTTATGCCGAAACCATGGCATATGCAACCCTGCAGTTCGAAGGTCACCCGATTCGCATGACCGGTCAGGACATTGGTCGCGGTACGTTCTCGCACCGTCACGCCGTGTTGCACAACCAGAAAGATGCTGGCACCTATATTCCCCTGAAGCACCTGTTCGAAGGTCAGCCTCGCTTTGACCTGTACGACTCGCTGCTGTCCGAGGAAGCGGTCCTGGCGTTCGAATACGGCTATTCCACCACCACGCCTAACGCGCTGGTGATCTGGGAAGCCCAGTTCGGCGACTTCGCCAACGGCGCCCAGGTTGTAATCGACCAGTTCATCACCAGCGGTGAGCACAAGTGGGGCCGTCTGTGCGGTCTGACCATGCTGCTGCCACACGGTTATGAAGGTCAGGGCCCGGAGCACTCCTCTGCACGTCTTGAGCGTTACCTGCAATTGTGTGCCGAGCACAACATTCAGGTGTGCGTACCGACCACTCCGGCACAGATCTACCATCTGTTGCGCCGTCAGGTTATCCGTCCGCTGCGCAAGCCGCTGATCGTCCTGACACCGAAGTCGTTGCTGCGTCACAAACTGGCAATCTCGACCCTGGAAGATCTGGCCGAAGGTTCGTTCCAGACCGTTATTCCGGAAATCGATGCGCAGGATCCGGCGAACGTCGGTCGTATCGTGCTGTGTAGCGGCAAGGTCTACTACGACCTGTTGGAAAAACGCCGTGCCGAAGGTCGTGATGACATCGCTATCGTGCGTCTTGAGCAGCTGTACCCGTTCCCTGAGGACGACTTGATTGAAGTCCTGGCTCCGTACAAAAACGCCAAGCATATTGTCTGGTGTCAGGAAGAGCCGATGAACCAGGGTGCCTGGTACTGCAGCCAGCATCACATGCGCCGCATCATCAGCGGTCACGACAAGTCGCTCGTACTCGAGTACGCGGGCCGTGACGCTTCTGCTGCACCTGCTTGTGGTTACGCATCGATGCACGCTGAGCAACAGGCAAAACTGTTGCAAGACGCGTTCACTGTTTAACGCCTTCGCGCACTGAAACCGAATTTAAGGAACCAAAGAACATGGCTATCGAGATCAAAGCCCCAACATTTCCGGAATCGGTTGCCGATGGCACCGTTGCCACCTGGCACAAGCAACCGGGCGACGCTGTAAAGCGCGACGACCTGATTGTCGACATCGAAACCGACAAGGTAGTGCTGGAAGTACTGGCCACTGCTGACGGCGTGCTGGGCGCTATCGTCAAGAACGAAGGCGACACCGTTCTGTCCGACGAAGTGCTGGGCTCCATCGTTGAAGGCGGCGCTGCTGCTGCCGCTCCTGCTGCTGCCGCTGCACCGGCCGCCCAGGCTGCTGCTCCGGCTGCCGATGGCGAAGACGATCCTGTTGCTGCTCCGGCTGCACGCAAGATCGCTGAAGAAAACGGTATCAACATCGCTTCCGTTGCCGGTACTGGCAAAGGCGGTCGTGTGACCAAGGAAGACGTAGTTGCTGCGGTAGCTGCCAAAAAAGCCGCTCCTGCTGCTGCGCCGGCCAAGGCCGCTGCACCTGCCGCTGCCGCTCCGGTATTCGCTGCTGGCGACCGCGTAGAAAAACGCGTTCCGATGACCCGCGTTCGTGCCACCGTGGCCAAGCGTCTGGTTGAAGCTCAGTCGAACATGGCGATGCTGACCACTTTCAACGAAGTGGACATGACTGAAATCATGGCACTGCGTTCGAAGTACAAGGATCTGTTCGAGAAGTCCCACAACGGCGTACGCCTGGGCTTCATGTCGTTCTTCGTGAAAGCAGCTACCGAAGCACTGAAACGCTTCCCGGCCGTTAACGCCTCGATCGACGGTTCCGACATCGTTTACCACGGCTTCGCCGACATCGGTGTAGCTGTTTCCAGCGACCGTGGTCTGGTGGTTCCGGTTCTGCGTAACGCCGAACTGATGAGCCTGGCTGAAATCGAAGGCGGCATCGCTGCTTACGGTAAAAAAGCCCGTGACGGCAAACTGTCGATCGACGAAATGACCGGTGGTACTTTCACTATCACCAACGGTGGTACTTTCGGTTCGATGATGTCGACCCCGATCGTTAACCCGCCGCAAGCCGCGATCCTGGGCATGCACAACATCCTTCAGCGTCCAATGGCAGTCAACGGTCAGGTAGTTATCCGTCCGATGATGTATTTGGCTCTGTCTTACGATCACCGCTTGATCGATGGCAAAGAAGCTGTAAGTTTCCTGGTAGCAATCAAAAACCTGCTGGAAGACCCGGCTCGTCTGCTGCTGGATATCTAATAGAAGCTGCTGCAAGTTTCAGGTGCCAGGCTGCGGGAAAAAGCAGTCTGGCTTTGGCTTGCAGCTTGCTGCTGACAGCTTGTAGCTAATAGAGGATCTATTTTCATGTCTCAGAAATTTGACGTTGTAGTGATTGGTGCGGGCCCTGGCGGCTATGTTGCAGCCATCAAGGCCGCGCAACTGGGCCTTTCGACTGCTTGCATCGAAAAATACACCGACAAGGAAGGCAAACTGGCGCTGGGCGGTACTTGCCTGAACGTTGGCTGCATTCCATCCAAGGCGCTGCTGGACAGCTCCTGGAAGTACCACGAAGCCAAGGATGCATTCGCCATCCACGGCATCACCACCGGTGAAGTGAAGATGGACGTTGCTGCGATGGTTGGCCGTAAAGCCAACATCGTTAAAGGTCTGACTTCCGGCGTTGCGACCCTGTTCAAGGCCAACGGCGTTACTTCCCTGCAAGGCCACGGCAAACTGCTGGCCGGCAAGCGTGTTGAGCTGACCAAGCCAGACGGCAGCGTTGAAATCATCGAAGCCGAGAACGTGATTCTGGCTTCGGGCTCGCGTCCGATCGACATTCCACCTGCTCCAGTCGACAACAACGTGATCGTTGATTCGACCGGCGCCCTGGAATTCCAGTCCGTGCCAAAACGTCTGGGCGTTATCGGCGCTGGCGTGATCGGTCTGGAACTGGGTTCGGTATGGTCCCGTCTGGGCGCTGAAGTGACTGTTCTGGAAGCCCTGGACACCTTCTTGATGGCTGCTGACGCTGCCGTTTCGAAAGAAGCCTACAAAACCCTGACCAAACAAGGTCTGGACATCAAGCTGGGCGCTCGCGTCACCGGTTCCAAGGTCAACGGCGAAGAAGTCGTTGTGACCTACACCGACGCCAACGGCGAACAGACCATCACCTTCGACAAGCTGATCGTAGCCGTGGGTCGCCGTCCGGTGACTACCGAGTTGCTGGCAGCTGACAGCGGCGTGACCATCGACGAGCGCGGTTTCGTGTTTGTTGACGATCATTGCGCAACCAGCGTACCGGGCGTATTCGCCATTGGTGACGTGGTTCGCGGCATGATGCTGGCACACAAGGCTTCCGAAGAAGGCATCATGGTTGTCGAGCGCATCAAAGGTCACAAGACCGAGATGAACTACGACCTGATTCCATCGGTTATTTACACTCACCCGGAGATCGCGTGGGTTGGTAAAACCGAGCAGGCCTTGAAAGCTGAAGGCGTTGAGGTTAACGTCGGCACCTTCCCGTTCGCCGCCAGTGGCCGTGCCATGGCAGCAAACGACACCGGTGGCTTTGTCAAAGTCATTGCTGATGCCAAAACTGACCGCGTACTGGGCGTCCACGTGATTGGCCCGAGCGCTGCAGAGCTGGTACAGCAGGGCGCGATCGGTATGGAATTCGGCACCAGCGCTGAAGATCTGGGCATGATGGTTTTCTCCCATCCGACCCTGTCCGAAGCCTTGCACGAAGCAGCACTGGCTGTGAATGGCGGCGCCATCCACATTGCCAACCGTAAGAAACGTTAAGACCAGACAATAAGAAACCACGGCGGTTTGCCCGTCGTGAGCCTTGCTAGCAAGCCTCACCGCGGAACTTCCGCCGGACGCAGTCTTGTCTTGTTTTAACCGGGCCCGGCTCCGCTCAAGCGGATGTCGGGTTTGTTGAAACAGCACAAGCAGCAGTCACAGGTGGTGCGGCACTAATAGTAGTGCAGCGCCGAATGCGCAGTACCTAACGAAGACGGTAAAAAGCATGAATCTTCACGAGTATCAGGGTAAGCAGCTGTTCGCTGAATACGGCCTGCCAGTATCCAAGGGTTATGCAGTAGACACCCCGGAAGCAGCCGCAGAAGCTTGCGACAAAATCGGTGGGACCGAATGGGTTGTAAAAGCCCAGGTTCACGCAGGTGGTCGCGGTAAAGCGGGCGGCGTTAAGCTGGTTCGCAGCAAAGAAGACGCTAAAGCATTCGCACAACAGTGGTTGGGCAAGCGTCTGGTGACTTACCAGACTGACGCCAATGGTCAGCCGGTCACCAAGATCCTGGTTGAGTCGTGCACTGATATCGCTAAAGAGCTGTACCTGGGCGCTGTCGTTGACCGTTCGAGCCGTCGTATCGTGTTCATGGCTTCCACCGAAGGTGGCGTGGACATCGAGAAAATCGCTCACGACACTCCAGAAAAAATTCTGAAAGCAACTATCGATCCACTGGTTGGCGCACAGCCATTCCAGGGTCGCGAGTTGGCTTTCCAGCTGGGTCTGGAAGGCAAGCAAGTTGCTCAGTTCGCCAAGATCTTCGTAGGTCTGGCCAAACTGTTCAAGGATCACGATCTGGCCCTGCTGGAAGTGAACCCGCTGGTTATCAAGACTGACGGCGATCTGCACTGCCTCGATGCCAAAATCAACATCGACGCAAACGCCATGTACCGTCAGCCTAAGCTGAAAACTTTCCACGATCCGTCGCAAGACGATCCGCGCGAAGCGCACGCTGCCAAGTTCGAACTGAACTACGTAGCGCTGGAAGGCAACATCGGCTGCATGGTTAACGGCGCTGGTCTGGCCATGGGCACCATGGACATCGTTAACCTGCATGGCGGCAAGCCAGCCAACTTCCTCGACGTTGGCGGTGGTGCTACCAAAGAACGCGTTACCGAAGCGTTCAAAATCATCCTGTCCGACAGCAATGTCGCAGCAGTGCTGGTTAACATCTTCGGCGGCATCGTTCGTTGCGACATGATTGCCGAAGGCATCATCGGTGCAGTGAAAGAAGTCGGCGTGAAAATCCCGGTAGTTGTGCGCCTTGAAGGCAACAACGCTGATCTGGGCGCTAAAGTACTGGCAGAAAGCGGTTTGAACATCATCGCTGCTACCAGCTTGACCGACGCTGCTCAACAAGTTGTTAAAGCTGCGGAGGGCAAGTAATGAGCGTCCTGATCAATAAAGACACCAAAGTTATCTGCCAGGGCATCACCGGTTCGCAGGGCAGCTTCCACACCCAGCAAGCCATCGAATACGGCACCAAGATG
This sequence comes from Pseudomonas sp. FSL W7-0098, assembly GCF_005930585.1. Taxonomy (NCBI): domain Bacteria; kingdom Pseudomonadati; phylum Pseudomonadota; class Gammaproteobacteria; order Pseudomonadales; family Pseudomonadaceae; genus Pseudomonas; species Pseudomonas sp. FSL W7-0098. The sequence goes on along the minus strand of NZ_RXHW01000010.1, from coordinate 19,281 downwards.
GTTGGTGGCGTTACTCCGGGCAAAGGCGGCACCACTCACCTGGACCTGCCTGTTTTCAACACCGTGAAAGAAGCCGTAGAAGCAACTGGCGCAACCGCCAGCGTTATCTACGTACCGGCTCCTTTCTGCAAGGACTCCATCCTTGAAGCAGCGTTCGGCGGCATCAAGCTGATCGTGTGCATCACTGAAGGCATTCCTACCCTGGACATGCTGGACTGCAAAGTTAAGTGCGACGAACTGGGTGTTACCCTGATCGGCCCTAACTGCCCGGGCGTTATCACGCCAGGCGAATGCAAGATCGGCATCATGCCAGGTCACATTCACTTGCCAGGCAAAGTAGGCATCGTGTCGCGTTCCGGCACCCTGACTTACGAAGCTGTAAAGCAAACCACTGACGCCGGTTTCGGCCAGTCGACTTGCGTAGGCATCGGTGGTGACCCGATCCCTGGTTCCAACTTCATCGACATCCTGAAGCTGTTCCAGGAAGACCCGAAGACCGAAGCGATCGTTATGATCGGTGAGATCGGCGGTTCGGCTGAAGAAGAAGCGGCTGCCTACATCAAGGCAAACGTGACCAAGCCGGTTGTTTCCTACATCGCTGGTGTGACTGCCCCTCCAGGCAAGCGCATGGGCCACGCAGGCGCAATCATCTCTGGCGGCAAGGGTACTGCAGACGAGAAGTTTGCTGCCCTGGAAGACGCAGGCGTAAAAACCGTGCGTTCGCTGGCAGACATCGGCAAGGCTCTGTCCGAGCTGACTGGCTGGGCAATGAAGTAAGCCTCGCGCTTAACTGACTGCTCTACCAGGCAAAGGCCACCTTCGGGTGGCCTTTGTGCGTTTGGGGTCAAGCAAAACCCTTGTGGGAGCGGGCTTGCTCGCGATGCAGGCGCCGCGGTCATTCAGATAAATCGCGTCGTTACCATCGCGGGCAAGCCCGCTCCCACAACGTGCGGTTTTGAGCTATCCAGGGCAGGCAAAACCACACCAAAGCATTTTTCGATGTCGTCCAGGCGACAACTGCGTTCGTTCATCGGACAGTCCGCCCTCTAACAGTGCGCTGTAGGAAAAAACTCGGTAATCTTGCCAGCATTCCGCAGTTCTGCGTGTGCATCCCAAAAGGAAGCCACGCGCTAGAAGGGTTGGTCTTATACGGATCGACAGCATTTCCCACATCCGCACGGGAAATTCCCCTCTAAATTCCGATTCAGTAGTGTGGTATTTCCGTAATGAAAGTATTGAAAGGCCAGGACATCCTGGCACTTGGGTTTATGACTTTTGCCCTGTTCGTTGGGGCAGGCAACATCATTTTCCCGCCAATCGTTGGCCTGCAGGCCGGACCTAACGTCTGGATGGCTGCATTGGGCTTCCTGATCACCGCAGTCGGTCTGCCGGTAGTCACCGTTATTGCCCTGGCCAAGGTCGGTGGCGGCATGGACGCACTGAGCAGCCCGATCGGCAAGATCGCCGGGGGCTTGTTGGCAGCCGTGGCCTATCTGGCTGTTGGCCCGTTGTTCGCGACCCCGCGTACCGCCACCGTATCCTTTGAAGTCGGCCTGGCACCTTTGACCGGTGAAAGCCCACTGGCGCTGTTTCTGTACAGCTCGGTGTACTTCCTGATCGTGTTTTTCGTGTCGTTGTACCCGGGTCGCCTGCTGGACACGGTAGGGCGCTTCCTTGCTCCGTTGAAGATCATCGCCCTGGCCATTCTCGGCATTGCTGCCGTTGCCTTGCCTGCAGGTGATGTTGGCGTCGCGACCCCCGAGTACGTGGCCGCACCGTTCTCCCAGGGTTTTATCAATGGCTACTTGACCATGGATACCCTGGGTGCGCTGGTGTTCGGTATCGTGATCGTGAATGCCATCCGTTCCCGTGGTGTTGAATCACCCAAGCTGATTACCCGCTACGCCATCATTGCCGGCCTGATCGCCGGTGTCGGCCTGGCGCTGGTCTACATCAGCCTGTTCCGCCTGGGTGCGGGCAGCCATGAAGTGGCGGCGGGTGCAACCAATGGGGCGGCGGTACTGCACGCCTATGTACAACACACCTTCGGTTCGCTGGGCAGCGGTTTCCTTGCCGTACTGATTGCACTGGCTTGCCTGGTAACGGCCGTTGGCCTGACCTGTGCCTGCGCTGAATACTTCAGTACTGTGCTGCCACTGTCTTACAAGACGCTGGTGATCATCCTTGCACTGTTTTCGCTGGCCGTGTCGAACCTTGGCTTGACCCAGTTGATTGCGTTTTCCATCCCGTTGCTGACGGCGATCTACCCGCCTTGCATCGTGCTGGTGGCGCTGAGTTTCTGCAAAGGCCTGTGGAATGCCCAGAGCCGGATCGTTGGTCCGGTCATGCTGGTGTCGTTCTTCTTTGGCTCGATCGACGCGCTTAAAGGTGCTGGCCTCGGTGAGTGGATTCCGGCCCAATTGGCCAATATGCCATTTAGCGAGCAGGGCCTGGCGTGGCTGGTGCCTAGTCTTGTGACCCTGCTGGGCGCAGTAATCTGCGACCGTCTGCTGGGCAAACGAGTTGAAGCAATGGCGTAATTACCCGGTTCGCCAAAAGCGTTGCCGAGTCAATAAAAAAGCCCTGCATCTTAATGGATGCAGGGCTTTTTTAATGGGCGTGTGTTCAAGCATGCAAACACTAGCCATTAACGTTCAGATACAACAAAGCCCGCACTTGGCGGGCTTGGTTTTATATCGCAGAAAGTCGTGTTACTTGCTTTCTGGAGTTGCCGCAGGTGCAACCGGAGCAGTCTGGCCGGCTTCTTCAGCAGCGGCTTTATTGGACTCGGCTTGTGCTTTTGCAGCTTCGGCGTTTTCTTTGGCCGCGTCGTTTACTTTGTCTTGTGCTTCAGACATTTTTTCTTGCGCTTGCTCAGAGTGCTGGGCAGCGTCCTGGGCTTTGTCTTCGGATTTTTTGTCGCAGGCAGCCAGGCCAAGCGAAGCAGCCAGCATCAAGGCAACAGCAAAAGTATTACGCATGGGGTGTTTCTCCTTATGAGTAGATCTACGGGGCGTTTGAGCATGGGCTGATGGCTTAAGTTCCATGCTCGAACACATATATAAGTAAAGCAGCGCGGGCGGAAACTATTGGTAAAAAACTTGAGCCACTGGTTCGGCCCTTGAAATTTGCATCATTGGCCCCAACTTTCATCACATCCCGCCGCTAACCCTTACGGGCGTGGCCACTGCCATCCAATCGGAGTTTGATAACAATGAGCGTGGAAACTCAAAAAGAAACCCTGGGCTTCCAGACCGAGGTCAAGCAACTGCTGCACCTCATGATCCATTCGCTGTACTCCAACAAGGAAATCTTCCTTCGCGAACTGATCTCGAACGCCTCTGATGCTGTCGACAAATTACGTTTTGAAGCACTGTCCAAGCCAGATCTGCTGGAGGGCGGTGCCGAGCTTAAAATCCGTGTGAGCTTCGACAAAGACGCCAACACCGTCACCCTCGAAGACAACGGTATCGGCATGAACCGCGATGACGTGATCACCCACCTGGGTACGATCGCCAAGTCCGGCACTGCCGACTTCATGAAAAACCTCACCGGCGACCAGAAAAAAGATTCGCACCTGATCGGTCAGTTCGGCGTGGGTTTCTACTCGGCCTTTATCGTTGCCGACAAGGTTGACGTGTACAGCCGCCGTGCCGGTACCCCGGCAAGCGAGGGCGTGCACTGGTCTTCGAAGGGCGAAGGCGAGTTTGAAGTGGCCACCGTCGAGAAGGCCGACCGCGGCACCAAAATCGTGCTGCACCTCAAGCCTGGCGAATCCGAATTCGCTGACGGCTGGCGCCTGCGCAACATCATCAAGAAGTACTCCGACCATATCGCCCTGCCTATCGAACTGCCTAAAGAGCAGACCGTTGCCGAAGGCGAAGAAGCGCCTGCACTGGAATGGGAAACCGTCAACCGGGCAAGTGCTCTGTGGACCCGTCCTCGTACTGAAGTAAAGGACGAGGAATATCAGGAGTTCTACAAGCACATTGCCCATGACTACGAGAACCCGCTGGCCTGGAGCCACAACAAGGTTGAGGGCAAGCTTGAATACAGCTCGCTGCTCTACGTTCCGGCCCGTGCACCGTTTGATCTGTACCAGCGTGAAGCGCCTAAAGGCCTGAAGCTGTATGTGCAGCGTGTCTTCGTGATGGATCAGGCCGAGTCGTTCCTGCCGCTGTACCTGCGCTTTATCAAGGGCGTGATCGACTCCAACGACCTGTCGCTGAACGTGTCGCGGGAAATCCTGCAAAAAGACCCGATCATCGACTCGATGAAGACGGCGCTGACCAAGCGTGTACTCGACATGCTGGAAAAACTGGCGAAGAACGAGCCTGAGAAATATCAGGGCTTCTGGAAAAACTTCGGGCAGGTGATGAAAGAAGGTCCGGCCGAAGATTTCGCCAACAAGGAAAAAATCGCCGGTCTGCTGCGTTTTGCTTCGACCCACGGCGACGACGGCGAACAGAATGTTTCCTTGACCGACTACCTGGCCCGCGCCAAGGAAGGTCAGGACAAGATTTACTACCTGACCGGCGAAACCTACGCGCAGGTTAAAAACAGCCCGCACCTCGAAGTCTTCCGCAAAAAAGGCATCGAAGTCCTGCTGCTGACCGACCGCATCGACGAGTGGCTGATGAGCTACCTCAGCGACTTCGACGGCAAGAGCTTTGTCGACGTGGCCCGTGGTGACCTCGACCTGGGCAATCTGGACTCGGAAGAGGACAAGAAAGCGGCAGAAGAAGTGGCCAAGGCCAAAGAAGGTCTGGTTGAGCGCATCAAGGCTGCCTTGGGCGAGAGCGTCAGCGAAGTGCGCGTGTCGCATCGTCTGACTGATTCCCCGGCGATTCTTGCCATTGGTGAGCAGGATCTGGGCATGCAAATGCGTCAGATCCTCGAAGCCAGCGGTCAAAAAGTGCCTGAGTCCAAGCCTATCTTCGAGTTCAACCCGGCTCACCCGCTGATCGAGAAACTCGATGCAGAGCAGAGTGAAGAGCGTTTTGGCGACCTGTCGCACATCCTCTTCGATCAGGCAGCCCTGGCAGCCGGTGACAGTTTGAAAGACCCTGCGGCCTATGTCCGTCGGCTAAACAAATTGTTAGTAGAGTTGTCGGTCTAACCGCGCTATAAAAACCCGCTTCGGCGGGTTTTTTTTGTTTCAAATTCAGGAGTTTTTGATGAAATCCATTTCGGTCAGCTCTGTGGCTTATCAAATCGACGGCCAACCTTACGAAGGCCGTTTGGCCTTTGATCCGAGCCGTGAAGACCCGTTGCCGGGTTTGCTGATGGCGCCCAACTGGATGGGCATCAGCGCAGGCGCCGAAGAGATTGCCAAGTCGGTGGCAGAACAGGGTTATGTGGTACTGATCGCCGATTTGTATGGCCAGGGCACCCGGCCCGGCAACGCCGACGAGGCCGGTGCGGCGATGATGCCGCTCAAGAATGACCGTGCCTTGCTGCGCAAGCGTATGTGGGCAGCGTATGACATGCTGAAAAATCAGGGCCTGGCCCAGGTCGACAGCAACAAGCTGGCAACCTTTGGTTTCTGTTTTGGCGGGTGCTGTTCACTGGAACTGGCACGCAGTGGTGCACCGTTGCAAGCTGCGGTGTCATTCCACGGCACGCTGGACACACCTAACCCGATCGATGCCCAGAGCATCAAGGGCTCGGTGCTGGTGTTGCACGGCGCGCTGGACCCATTGGTGCCAAGCGAGCAGCTACCAGCGTTTGAGGCGGAGATGAACGCGGCGGGTGTGGACTGGCAACTGACCAGCTATGGCGGCGCAGTGCATTCGTTCACTGACCCCCACGCCAATGTGCCGGGCAAGATGATGTACGACGCCAAAACTGCGGGTCGGGCGTTCACCGCCATGCATAACTTGCTGGATGAAGTGTTTCGCGATTAATCGCAATCACAGACAGTCTGTGGGAGCGGGCTTGCTCGCGATGCTGACGGCTCGGTCTGTCAGACAACACCGGGCGATGCTATCGCGAGCAAGCCCGCTCCCACAGTGGTCACGCCGAACGTTCCATCACCTCGCTCACCGTCAAATCCCGCATCAACAACCCGTAGTTCAAGTCCACCTGCTCGGGGATCGGCAGGTACACGGTGTGGCCATCACCCGGCGCCACCTGGGTCGGCAAGCCTGCACTGTTAAGCAGCCGCTCCAGATCAAAGTGATAGTTGCCATGGGGTGTCATCAGCTCCAGATGATCGCCCAAAGCAAATCGGTTTTTCACTTTGACTTCGGCCAGGCCATTGCGTCGTTCGCCGGTCAATTCCCCGACAAACTGCTGACGATGGGACAGTGAGCTGCCATGCAGGTAGTTCTGGTATTCATCGTGTACATGGCGGCGCAAGAACCCTTCGGTATAACCACGCTGGGCCAGTGACTCCAGATCGGTCATCAGGCTGCGATCAAATTCACGACCCGCCACTGCATCATCAATCGCCTTGCGATATACCTGAGTGGCGCGCGCGCAGTAAAAGTGCGACTTGGTGCGGCCCTCGATCTTCAGCGAATGCACGCCCATTTCCGCCAGCCGCGCCACATGCTGTACAGCACGCAGATCCTTGGAGTTCATGATGTAAGTACCGTGTTCGTCCTCGAACGCGGTCATCGGTTCATCGGCACGGTTGGCTTCGTTCAGCACAAACACTTCGTCAGTCGGCGCACCCACGCCCAGGGTTGGCTCGACCACATTGACGATATTGCCCAGTTCGTTTTCCGTGGCCGGTTTGGCGTCGTATTTCCAGCGGCAGGCATTGGTGCAGCTGCCCTGGTTGGCATCACGCTTGTTCATGTAGCCAGATAACAGGCAGCGCCCGGAGTAGGCCATGCATAGCGCGCCATGTACGAAAATCTCCAGCTCCATATCGGGTACTTGCTGGCGGATTTCTTCGATCTCTTCCAGCGACAACTCCCGGGACAGGATGATGCGGCTCAGGCCTTGCTGGCGCCAGAATTCAACACTGGCCCAGTTCACGGTATTGGCCTGAACCGACAAGTGAATCGGCACATGGGGGAAGTTTTTGCGCACCAGCATGATCAGGCCCGGGTCGGACATGATCAGCGCATCCGGTGCCATGGCAATCACCGGTTCCAGATCCTTGAGAAAGGTACGCAGCTTGGCGTTGTGCGGGGCGATATTGACCACCACGTAAAAACGTTTGCCCTGGGCCTGGGCTTCGGCGATGCCAATGGCCAGGTTAGTGTGGTCGAATTCGTTGTTGCGCACGCGCAAGCTGTAGCGTGGTTGGCCCGCATACACCGCGTCGGCGCCATACGCGAAGGCATAGCGCATATTTTTCAGGGTGCCGGCAGGGGCGAGGAGTTCGGGCGGAGCAAGGCGCATAGTCAGTTCGTTCGCAAAAAAGGCGCGATGGTAGTCGAGCCCTTGCTCCCGGCTATTGATCTGGATCTATGCTTTGCGCGGCCAGGTCAGCATCACAATGCCCGCGACCACAATCAGGCCGCCGATGATCTGGCCGCTGCTGAGCAACTGGTCAAGAATCAGCCAGCCAAACAGCAGGCTCGCCACCGGTTCGACGTTCATTACCGGTGCGTTGCGGGCCATGTTCAGCCGCGTCATGCAGATAAACAACAGGCAGAAGCCCAGCCCGTAAAGCGCAACCAGAAAGGCCAGGGCTGTCCAGCCGGTAGACGAGGAGGGCAGCGACACCCCGCCCGGCAGCACCCCGCTGACTCCGGCCAGGGCTGCCGCACAAAATACGATAAGCATGGTCAGCATGCTACGCACCGTACCGCGCAGGCTCGAGAGTTTGTGATCGGTGATCCATAGCGCACAGGCAAACACGCAAGCGGCAGCAAAGCCGAAGAGGATGCCTTCGAGCCACTGTGCCTCGGTACTGTGCTGGCTGGACAAACGTTCGGGCACGTCGAGGGCAAACACCAGGCCGCACATGATCAGCCCCATCAGCAGTGCCGCCCGCAGGGTGGGTGCCGCACCGCCCAGGGCCCAGGTCAGCAGTACCAGCAGGATCGGCGCCATATTGCCGATCAACAATGCCAGGGCCACGGGGATACGGGCCACGGCTGAATAAATGCAGAAGCTTTGTGCTGCGATCAGCAATCCCAACAGCAATTGCCAACGCCAGTTGGCGGGGGTTAGCCGAGGGCGCTCGCGTTGCCATAGCACCAGGCCGGTCAATACCAGCAAGGTCACGCCAGCACGACATAGAATCGCCAGCAGCAAACCGGTGTCGTGGTCGAAGGCAATCCGGGCGGCGATATGATTGCCCGCAAAAGCGCAGGCCAGCAGTACCAGAATCAATACTGCGATATGGCGCGGGAACAACGCAGGAGCAGACATAAGCAACCAGCCTCCTTGGCTGGAAATAGAGCCGCTTCAATATCCCTGTGGGAGCGAGCTCCCACAGGGGTAAGGCGGGGTTACAGCACCAGGTTTGGCAACCACAGCGAGATGGCCGGAACGTAGGTCACCAGCATCAGCACCATAAACAGTGCCAGGTAGAATGGCAGCAGCGCTTTAACGGTGTTTTCGATGGTGACCTTGCCCACGGCTGCACCCACGAACAGCACCGCGCCCACCGGCGGTGTGATCAGGCCGATGCCCAGGTTGACCAGCATGATCATGCCAAAATGTACCGGGTCGACACCGATACCGATAATCACCGGCAGCAGGATCGGGGTGAGGATCAGGATCAGCGGCGCCATGTCCATCACCGTGCCCAGCAACAACAACATGACGTTGATGCACATCAGGATCACGTAGCGGTTATCCGACAGGGTCAGGAACGCGGTGGTGATCTTCATCGGGATTTCCATCAGCGTCAGGATGTAACCGAAGCTGGCAGCAAAGCCGATCAGGATCATCACGATGGAAATGGTACGCACCGCCCGATGCATCAGCTTGGGCAGATCACGCCACTTGTAGTCGCGGTAAATGAACATGGTGACGAAGAACGACCACACCACCGCGACCGCCGCCGACTCGGTGGCAGTGAAGACGCCAGTGAGGATGCCGCCAAGGATGATGACCATGGCCATCAGGCCCCACATCGCTTCACCGGCGATTTTCAGCGCGGTGCGCAGCGGGATCACTTCACCCTTGGGGTAGTTGCGTCTGCGCGCAAAGATCATGCACAGGCCCATCATCACTGCGCTGAGCAACAACCCCGGCATGATCCCGGCCATAAACAGCGAAGCGATCGATACCGTGCCGCCCGCTGCCAGCGAGTACAGCACCGAGTTGTGGCTGGGCGGGGTGAGCAAAGCCTGTACCGAGCCGCTGACCGTTACCGCCGTGGAGAACTCACGGGGGTAACCGGCGCGCTCCATTTCCGGAATCAGTACCGAGCCCACGGAAGCGGTGTCGGCGACGGAAGAGCCGGAAATCGCGCCAAAGAAGGTCGAGGCGACGATATTGACCAGCGACAGACCGCCGCGCACAAACCCTACCAGTACCCCGGCAAAGGCCACCAGCCGACGTGACATGCCGCCTTCGGCCATGATCGCCCCGGCCAGGACAAAAAACGGGATGGCCAGCAGCGAGAACTTGTTAACCCCGCCAGCGACTTGAATCATCAGGGCATCGAACGGGATATCGATCCACCAGGCGCCGACCAGTGCCGACAGACCCAGCGCGTAGGCGACCGGCATGCCGATAAGGATCAGGGCGATAAAACTGCCCAACAGTACGAAAGCGTCCATTTATACGGCCTCTTCGCTGGCTTCTACAATGTCGAACCGCACGGCACGGCGGTGGCTTTGGTCACCCAGGAAGAGTTTTTCCAGGACGAAGATCAGGGTCACGATGCCGCCCAGCGGGATAGGCAGATAGGAGATGCCTACGCGCAAACCCGGCATTTCGCCAAGAAACTGGTTCCAGGTGGTCGCGCACAGTTTGAAGCCCTTGACCGTCATGAACAGGCAGACGATGACCATCAGGATTTGCACCAGCACCGCGGCCAGTTTGCGGACATGGGCCGGCATGCGCTCGACCGCCATCGCCACTGCCATATGGGCACCGGCACGGTAGCTGGCGGCAGCGCCAAAGAAGGTAAACACCACCATCAGCAGAATGGCGGTGGGCTCGGGCCAGCTGGAGCCGCTGCCCAGCACGTAGCGGGCAAAAATGCCCCAGGGGATGATCAAGGTCATGGTCAGCACCGACAAACCGGCGATCCCGATGCAGGCCCTGTACAGCAAGTCATTAAAGCGCAGTACGGTATTTTTCATGGGGCTCACCACTACGCGGCAAACGGGCTTGCGCCCGTTGCGGCGGCGTTATCGGACTGGCTTATTGGACGGCTTCGATGCGCGAGATCAGATCTTTGTAGTTGGCACCGTACTTGTCGCGAACGGGCTGGGTGGCGTCGTAGAAGGCTTTTTTCTGCTCCGGGGTGAGGGTGATGAATTCCACGCCGGCAGTTTTGAGTTTGGTTTCGCTCTCTGCGGATTTTTTGTCCCAGATCACTCGTTCTTCCATTTGCGCTTCACGGGCCAGTTTTTGCACCAGGGCTTGTTGCTCGGGGCTGAGTTTGGCCCAGGTGGTCTTGGCGATCACGATCGGCTCGGGGAGGATCAGGTGGTCGGTCCAGGTGAAGTACTTGGCGTTCTGGTAGTGGTTGTGCTCAAGGAAGGTCGGCGGGTTGTTCTCTGCGCCATCGATCACGCCGGTCTGCAGGGCGCTGAAAATCTCGCCGGTGGCCATGGCGATGCCATTACCGCCCATGTCGTTGATGGTGTCGATAAACACCGGGTTGCCTTGTACGCGGATTTTCATGCCTTTGAGGTCGGCAATCTCACGTACCGGTTTTTTTGTGTACAGGTTGCGTGTGCCGCCGTCCATCCAGGCCAGCGCGACCATATTGAAGTCGGAGTTGGTGATTTTATCCAGCATCTCCTGGCCGATTTCGCCGTCGATGATCTTGCGCATATGGGCTTGGTCGCGGAACACGAACGGCAGGTTGAAGGCATTGGTTTCCGGTACTACCGGACCAAGGATGCCGAGGCTGACCCGGGTCATCTGCACCGCGCCGGACTGCAATTGTTCGACCACTTCTTTCTCTGAACCCAGTACGCCACCGGCAAACATCTTGAAGGAAATATCGCCGTTGCTCTGTTCCTGAAGCTTTTTGCCCATTTCCTGTTCGGCCAGCACTGGCGGATAGCCAGTGGGATGAACCTCGGCGAACTTGATCTTGATTTCGGCCTGGGCCACGCCTGAGAGGCAGAAGGCCAGGGGGAGAGCAGCAATCAGCAGGGTGCGTTTGAAATCCATGGGTCACTCCAAATATTGTTTTTGTTATTTCAAGGTGTTGGATCGGTTGTCAGTTATTCAGTAGTGGCTCCGGCAAGCCCTTGACCCCGGGGCGGAGGGCAAACACGCCTCCTGCCAACGGCTGGTCGGCGAGATCGCCTGCAGGGCGGATCGAGGTCACAAACAGGGTGTCCAGATCAGCGCCGCCAAAAGCGCACATCGCCGGTTTTTTCACGGGTACGGTCAGGGAGCGGTCGAGCTTGCCTTGCGGGGTAAAGCGATGGATCAGCCCGGCATCGTTGCCGCAAATCCAGTAGCAGCCCTCGGCATCCACGGCGGCGCCATCGGGGCGACCCGGGTGCTCGCCCATGTCCACAAACAGGCGACGGTTGTGAGGGGTACCCGTGTCGGTGTCGTAGTCAAAAGCCCAGATTTTTTGCACGTCCGGGTGTGAGTCCGACAGGTACAGGGTTTTGCCATCGGGGCTGAACGCCAGGCCGTTGGGCACGATCAAGCCCTGCAGTTGCGCCGTGAGCGGCTCGGTCTGGCCTGCGTTGTAGCAGTACATGGCGCCCACCGGGGCGCCGGCGGCCATGTCCATCACCATGGTGCCCGCCCAGAAGCGGCCCTGGCGGTCGCAGCGGCCATCATTGAAGCGCATGCCTGGCAGGGCATGGGTCACGCTGGCCAGCAAACGACTGTCGAGGCTGCCATCGGCGTGAGGGGTGATAGCGAACAGACCGTTTTCCATCGCGGCGATCCAACTGCCATGACCTGTCTGAGCAATGCAGGCGAGCATTTGCGAGGCTTGCCAACTGTGCTCTTTACCATCGGCGGGGCTCCAGCGATGCAAGCGTTTTGCCGGGATATCCACCCAGTAAAGTGCCTGCTCCGCGATGCTCCAGACCGGGCTTTCGCCGGTGGCATTACGTGCATCGAGAATCAGTTCAGCTGTCATGATGCCTCGACCTCTGTGATCTTGTTTTGGTGGCAGGGGCGTATTTATTCGTCGCCAAACGGGCCGGCAGCCACGAAGGCACCGCCCTGGTAAACCATGCTCGGGTCATTGGCCGCAGGCATCGGCTGAGCTTCGATCTTGTCGCGAAACACTTCAGAGGTGTCTCTGGGCTCAAAACCCAGGTGGGCGGCATAGCGGTTGTCCCACCACACATTGAGGTTGTTGGAGGCGCCATAGACCACGGTGTGGCCGACATCCGGCGTGTACAGCGAGCGCTCGAGCAGCTGTGTAAGGTCAGCAAAGCTCAGCCAGGTGCTCATCATCCGGCGGTTTTGCGGCTCGGGGAACGAGGAACCGATGCGGATGCTGACGGTTTCGATGCCATAGCGATCGAAGTAGAAGGTGGCCATGTCTTCGCCATAAGACTTGGACAGCCCGTAGTAACTGTCAGGCCGGCGCGGGGAGTGGGCATCCAGGGTCTGGTCCTGTTTGTAGAACCCGATGACATGATTGGAACTGGCGAAAATCACCCGTTTGACGCCATGTCGGCGTGCCGCTTCGTAGATATGGAAAATGCCGCTGATATTGGGGCCGAGGATCTCTTCGAACGGGCGCTCCACCGAGACACCGCCAAAGTGCAGGATGGCGTCTACCCCTTCAACCAGCTGGTGGACGGCCTGTTTGTCGGCAAGGTCGCAGATGAACACTTCCTCGCGGCTGTCGGCAGCAGGAGCCATTGCGGCGATATCTGAAAGTCGCAGCACCCTGGCGTAGGGCTTGAGGGTTTCGCGTAGCACCTTCCCCAGACCGCCAGCAGCACCGGTGAGGAGAAGGCGATTGAAGGGGGTTTGGACAGTGTGTGTGGTTGTCATCAAAGGGCCCTGTCGTACTTGTTATTGTCAGTTGTCGTATGACTTGGGTTGGATTATTCACAGTCATTGCGGTGGTTGTCAATGCACAAGTGATCTGGATTATTCACCAAAAGCACCCTCTCCCAAAGGGAGAGGGGACTGAAGGCAAAAGCAGTTCTGCGTAACACCACACATCAGCCCCCTCTCCCTTTGGGAGAGGGCAGGGGTGAGGGTCGCAAGCGCCCCCCGATGGCACAGACATGACTTACAGCAACGACAACGGATAGCTGATAAAGATGCGGTTTTCGTCGAATTCGTGGGTGCTGTAGTCGCGTCGGATACTCGCATTGCGCCAGCGCAGGTTAAGGTCCTTGAACGTACCGGCCTGTACGGTGTAAGCCAGTTCCGATTCGCGGCCCCATTCCTTGCCATCGGTGATGCTGCCGGTGTGGATGTTATCGCCACTGATATAGCGGTTCATCATGGTCAGGCCGGGGACGCCGAGCACCGCGAAATCCAGGTCATGACGCACTTGCCAGGAGCGCTCCTTGGCCAGGTCATAGCTGGAGTTGTAGCTGTCGTTGGCCAGGGTTCCGCCGCTGGTGCCATTGACCCTGAACCAGCCATCGTCGCCACTGATTTTCTGCAGGCCCACATACAGAGTGTTGCCCTTGTATTTGGCCGACAGCAGGGCGTAGGCGGTTCTATTGTCCAGGTCCCCCGCCAGTTTGTTACCGTCTTCCTTGCCCCAGAAATAACCGAGGTTTGCGCCCAGCGTCACATCGCCAACAGGTTGGCTGTGCAACACGTTTAAAAATTGCTGCTGGTAGATGTCTTCCAGCTGGGCATACCACAGGCCGACCTGGGTACGCTTTTCATTGAAGCTGTAATCACCGCCGGCAAAGTTGAAGCGATCGGAGGTAAAGGCACCTTTGCCGTTGAGCGACATGTCTTCCATGCTTGCGTCGTTACGCGGGCTGTTGGCGCGGAACTGGCCACCGTAGAGGTTCAGCCCGGCGATTTCTTTTGAAGTGATCTGGCCGCCACGGAAGGTTTGCGGCAAGGAGCGGCCATCGTCCGAGCGCAGGATCGGCAGTACCGGCATCCACTCGCCGATTTTCAGTTCCGTATTGGAGATTTTGGCCTTGGCCGCAACACCCAAACGACCAAAGTTATCGGCGGGCTCACCATCGCTGTGGGTCGGTAACAGTTGAGTACCGACCGTGCCCTTGCCGCCGTCGAGTTTTTGCGAGTAAAGCCCCAGTACATCCACTCCGAAACCGACAGTGCCCTGGGTAAAGCCGGACTTGACGTCGAGAATGAAGTTTTGCGTCCACTCTTCGGCCTTGCTTTGCGGGTAGTCAGGGTTGGTATAGTTGCGGTTGATGTAGGCGTTGCGCAGGTTCAATGTAGCCTTGGTGTCATCGATAAAGCCTTCGGCCATACCGCTGACGGGCAGCGCCAGACCCATGCTGCCAAGGCCCAGCAACACCAGCGAGCGGGTACCACGGGAGGTTCTTGAGCAAGTGAACAGGGAGGGGGCACAGGTAGGTGTGATCATCCGTAGAGCTCCTGAGTATTATTATTTTTGTTATCTGTCGTCGTACAACCAGGCAGATTATTTACAGAGTGTCTAGGGAGTTGTCAATGTCAGCGGCTACACTGCGTGCACCAGATTCCTACTCGCATCACTGACATGGATGGCTCATGAACGAAACAAGTCTGCAACGTAAAACCCTGCTCCTGTTGCTGGCCTTGGTCACAATTGCATTCATCTGGATTTTATTGCCGTTTTATGGCGCGATTTTTTGGGCTGTTGCCCTGGGGATTCTGTTTGCACCCCTGCAACGCAAGCTGCTACTCAAGCTAAAAGGCCGACGCAACCTGGCAACTTTTACCACGCTGGGGGCCTGTACGGTGATCGCGATCATTCCGGTCATCATCACCACGACCTTGCTGGTGCAGGAAGTGGCAACGCTCTACAAGGATGTTGAAAGCGGCAGAATCAACGTCGCCAGCTATGTCATGCAGTTCAAGGATATCCTGCCGGCCACCGCCCAGGACTGGCTTGACCGTTTCGGCATGGGCAATATCGACGGGCTGAGCGAGAAAGTATCCAAGGGTGCACTCGAAGGCAGCCAGTTTTTTGCCACCCAGGTGTTCAGCTTTGGTCAGAGCACCTTTGATCTGGTGGTGAGCTTTTTCATCATGCTGTACCTGCTGTACTTCTTTATTCGTGATGGCCAGCAAATGGTGCGCACCATCCGCAACGCGGTACCGCTTGCAGAACAGCAAAAACGCCTGTTGCAGCTCAAATTGCGCCGTGTGGTCCGGGCCTCGGTCAAGGGCAACCTGGCGGTGGCCATTACCCAGGGGGCATTGGGCGGGGTGATTTTCTGGGTGTTGGGCATCCACAGCGCGCTGTTCTGGGCGGTGCTGATGATGTTCCTGTCGCTGTTGCCCGCCGTGGGTGCCGGCATCGTCTGGGCACCGGTCGCGGTTTACTTCGTAGTGACCGGCTCGGTCTGGCAGGGTGTGGTGCTGGCGCTGTATGGGGTCTTTGTGATCGGCATGGTGGACAACGTGCTGCGCCCCATCCTGGTGGGCAAGGACACGAAAATGCCGGACTTCCTGATTTTGATCTCGACCCTGGGCGGCATGGCGATCTTCGGCCTCAATGGCTTTGTGATCGGGCCATTGATTGCCGCCCTGTTCCTGTCCAGCTGGGGCCTGTTCAGTGGCACCCGGCGCAAGGTGCGGTTGCCAGCCGATATCCCGTCCGGCGATTAACGGAAGCTGTAGGAAACCCCCACGTAGGCGCCCCTGCCTTCACCGGGGGTGGAGCGCGCGGCGTCCAGTCCCTTGTCGTCATACCCTGGCGTAACCGTAGCGGCATAGCGCTCGCCACTCAGGTTGCGCAGGTCGAGCCAGGCTTGCCAGTCCTGCTTGGGGGCGTTGTAGCCCAGGGTTGCGCCCCAAAGCATATAGGACGAGGTGTAATACGAGTTGGCGTAATCCACCGCCATGCGTGAGGCAACCTGGGTGTTCACCCCGGCATAGAAGCCCTGCGGATGGTCATAGCGTACTTCGGCCTGGTAGTAGTGTTGCGGGATCCCCGGCAACTTGTTGTCGCCAAAGCGCTCGTCGTCACGGTAATGGAAGTCGCTGAAGGTGTAGGCCTGGCGCAGGGATACCTTGCCCACTGCTTGTCTTTCCCACAGCAGGCTGTTGAGTCCTGCTTCGATGCCTTGGTGCACGGTGGGGCTGGCGTTGGACTCGCCGACAATCGGGCTTTGGGTGAGAGTGGCGGCCTGGGTTTCGACGCTCAGCAGTTCATGGCGCACGGCCGAGTAATACCAGGCCAGATCCCACTGCCCGAGCCACGAATCGCCACGGGTGCCCAGTTCCAGAGTAGTAGCAGTTTGATTGTCCAGCGACACGGGGGTGCTCTGGCGACCGGTAGCCGGGCCACTGTTGACCGGGAAGGTAAACGGCGAGCCCCAGATCATCGACCACGGGTGCGGCGGCTCAACCGAACGGCTCAGGTTGCCGTATACCTGCAAGTGCGGATTGAACTCGTAACGCAGGCCAACACGGGGCGCGTAGTCCCAGTCATGCTGGCTGACCTTGCCACCGCTGTCGGGGTAGCTCACGTCGCTCTCGCGGCGGGTGTAGATCAGCGCCATGCCGGTGGTCAGCCACAGGTCGGGGATCAGTTCCAGATCATTGCTGGCGTGCAGCACGGTGTCGGAACCCTGGTAACTGAAGTCGCGAATCTTGGTGCCCGGGGCATAGCCTGCAGTGTTGCCCACAGGGATACGCACATATTCCGATGCACCGCTGTTAGGCAAATGCTTGGTGTTGCGCAGGCCCACGGTGGTGTTGCTTTCAAGGCCGAACAGAGTGTCGCGGCGCTTGTAGTTGAGCGTGCCGCTGACATCGGTGTAGGCAACTTTCAAACGGTTAGGGCCTTCTCGCAGATCCATCGGGTAGTCGTGATAGACCAGGCCCACTTCCAGCTGCGAATCGTCATCCAGGTACATCGTGGTCTTGTTGCCCAGCCAGGTACTGCCGGGTTGCGGGCGGCTGTAGTCCCCTGCCACATAGGCCGGGTTGGCTGCGCGGGGGTGATGCTTGATATTGTCTTTGGTCACGCGCCCGGCCAGTTCGTTATCGGTTTCGCGATAGCGCAGGTAGAAGCGGGTTTCCAGTTGTGGACTGAAGCGATAACCGACATTGGCTGCGATGCCTTTGCTGCTGCCAGCGGTATGGTGTTGATAGCCGTCGGTGTCTGAGTCGGTCAGGGCGACATAGTAGTCCAGATCTCCCAGCACCTGCCCGGAGCTGATCTGGCGTTTCTGATAGCCATAGCTGCCCGTTTCGTAACGCACCTGCAATGGCGCGGCGTCGTAGCCGGTGTGGGTGACGTAGTTGATCGAGCCGCCCAGGGCCAGCGAGCCGGTGTCGAAGCCATTGGCGCCGCGCAGCACTTCGGCGCGGCTCAACCATAGCGGCTCGAACAGTTCGTAGGGCGTACCGCCGGGGCCGGTCAGGGGCAGGCCGTCGAACATGACATACAGCCCCGAGCCGTGGGCGCTGGGGGCGCGGTTGATACCCGAGCCACGCACCGAGACCTTGGTCCCGTCATTGCCCGCCGATTGCGCGTAGACCCCTGGCTGGTAGGCCAGTACATCGGCATTGCTGGCGGTGCGACCGTTTTCGACGCGGGCCATATCGATCAGGTTGCTGGCGCCGGGCACTTCATTGAGTGCGTTCTGGGCGGCTTCCAGTTCGCTGCTTTCTTCGCTGCGTACCTGCACCTCACCCAGTTCCAGGGCACTGCCGTAGGCGGGGGTGGCACTGAGGAGTGCCAAAGGTAAAAGCGAGGAGAACACGGATCGCATTAATGGAGCTTCCAGATCGATGGGCGGGCGGCGCGCCAGCCTATACAAGCCCGGAATCACTCGCAACTGTCACGGTTGCAATCCAGTTGTGGGAGCGAGCCTGCTCGCGAAGCTGCAAGCTCACGCTTTTTCGGGATTTATCGCACAGGTTTGGCAATTGCTGGAGGTCTGATGCGGGGCCTATAGTGGGTGCTCGCCGATAAGGCGACCGGGTTTGGCGATCCGCAGTAACTTTAAATAAGTACATAATTGCTATTTACGGTTGAGCGTGTAATTTGCTCGAAATGTTTTATGGCAGTTGTACGTGGGAGATCTTCGGGTCTGCCGGGTTTTCTTAAAGTTACCGGTTCGCCAACCCACGTACAGCGGCCACCTTTTTTGTTTGGCGACAAAAATGGATGGCTAAATCCAACTTTAAGAGACTTTCTTATGACGAATTCACCGTATATCCCGTTAACAGCCATTGACTGCACCATCCCCGCCTTGCTGATCGATCGCAACGTCCCCCTCGATGTGCTCCATGCCAACGCAGTCGCCCGCGTTCTGGCTGTAACTCAACTGATGGAATCGTTCTCCAGCCGCGAAGTGCAGCAGGCCGATTCGGTTGATCTCAAACATCTGGCTACGGTTTCAGCGCAATTGCTGCGCGATGGTTGTGACCTGCTCGATGTGCTGGGCTGGCGCTTGCGGCCCGCTTGATCGTGTTTGTTTAACTGATACGTTGAGTACATATCCGGCATTTGTGTCTAACTTAAATAGTGGTTTCGCCCTTACGGCGAGTCCCTTTTTGAAGGACCAAAAAGGAACCAAAAAGTCCTCGCCCCATCGTACGGCCTTCGCTTCGCTCAGGTTCCCTCGCTCCGGCTCTGCTCCGTGGGCACGCCGCCACGGGCCATCCATGGCCCATCGCGGCTCTCCCGGCATCCATGCCGGGAGACCCACTCCACAGAACCTCCTCTCGGCCTCCCGGGAGGGCTGGCAGATCAAAAGCACTGCACCGCGAGGCGGCCGACCGGCCGGCCTGTTTGGCGGCGAGGTCTGCGAGCCCCGCACATCCCCTCTGTGGGAGCGGGCTTGCTCGCGATGGCATCGGCGCGCTTAGCCTGCCAGACCATGCCGTCTGCATCGCAGGTAAGCCAGCGTCCACAAGGGCTTGGTGCAGTTTCAAGCCTTAACCTTTGCTGTTGCTGTTGCTGTTGCTGTTGCCACGCGATTAATCAAGCGACGCGAATGCCCCTCACAGAAGGCCGAACGCAGGTGCTGTTATGGGGGTGGCGCGGCAGGACGCCGCGCCAGCCGCGATGGGCCATGGATGGCCCGT